>NZ_JAUQOL010000016.1:0-212341 GCF_047689505.1 Saccharothrix sp. BKS2
CGGCCCCGACGTCAAGTCCACCACCACCGTCTCCATCCCCTACGCCTACACCCTCGACCAGACCACCTGCGTACCGGGCATCGTCAGCCGCACCGCCGGCGCCAACAACGGCATGAAGGAATCGAACGGCACCTGCTAGGCGGGCCGCCGAACGACGACCGGGCACGACCGACGGCCCCTCGGCCCGCACTCCGGTGCGGTGCCGAGGGGCCGTCGTGGTACGCCGATCGCGGTCGCCCTACTGGAAGACGACGTCCGAGCAGAAGTAGTACGACTGGTCCGAGTGACTGGCCTGCCAGATCACGTACACGACGTGGCGGCCGGTGCGGCTGCCCGCGTTCACCGCCACCTGGTACTGCCCCGCCGGCGCGTAGCGACCGGTGGTGGTGAGCAGGTCCAGGTTGTTCCACCCCAGGGCCTGGGTGGTGGAGTTGAAGCCCTGCTTGGTGACGTAGACCCGCAGGTAGTCGGCACCGTGGCGGGCCTGGTCGGTGACGGTCAGGGTGAACTGCCGCGACTTGGTCACGGCCTTCCACTGGCCGGGGTTGTCCAGCGCCGCGTACCGCATGCCGCCGGTCCGGCCGCCGCTGCACAGCTGGCCGTTCGGGATCTGGCCCTGGTGGTTGCCCGCCACGCCCTCGCGGTACAGGCCGTTCCAGTTCCACATCGCCGTCGTGTCGGCCTGCCACGCCTGCCAGCACATCGGGTCCTGCTGGGCCATGGACGGGTTCTGGAAGTCGCTGCCCCAGCGCTGCCAGCAGCCGTAGTTGCGCGAGGGCGGGTCGGTGGTGGAGCCGTGCGCGTCGGCGACACCGGTGAGCACACCCGCCAGCAGCCCGGCGACGGCGGCGACCGTCGCGGAGGCGCGGGCGAGCAGGTTCTTTCTCGCGGGGATGGCTTTGAGCGCCACTCTCTCCTCCTCGTTGAGGATGACCACATATTTTGGGAGCGCTCCCAAATCGCACTGTAACCAGCCGTGCGCGGAGATGGGAAGTGTTGTCCCACAAGCGGTTCGCGTTCGACGGCATTCGACGTGCGCGTTCGACGAAAGCCCTTTCCGCTCCCCGTGGTCGGCACCGGTCCCCTCCCCGGTGCGCCGCCGGTGGAGCCGGCCGACGCGTACCGGGACGCCGGTGAGCAGTCACACACCCCGGCCGGCCACCGGCGACGGGTACCTTCCGCTCGTCCACGCACGACGGGAGGACCCGATGCGCTTCCTGTTCCGCCCGCCCGCCACCGAGGCGACCGGCCTGCTGTCGCTGCCCTGGGCGCGGCCGCTGGAGGAGTGGGACGAGGACCTGCTGCTCACCGTGCCGCAGCGGGGCATCTCCCGGCACGTCGTGCGGTTCGTGACCAGCGACGGCCGGGTCTACGCGCTCAAGGAGATCTCCGAGCGGCTGGCCCGCCACGAGTACGCCGTGCTGGGCGAGCTGGAGCACGAGGGGATGCCGGCGGTGTCGGTGCTGGGGCTGTGCGTGGACCGCCCGGACGACCAGCAGGCCGTCCTGGTCACCCGGTACCTGGAGCACTCGATGTCCTACCGGTACCTGTTCTCCAGCCCGCGCGGCGACGACCACTCGGCCGACCGCCTGGTCGACACGCTGGTGGAGCTGCTGGTGCGGCTGCACCTGTCGGGCACGTTCTGGGGCGACTGCTCGCTGTCGAACACCCTGTTCCGGCTGGACGCGGGCAAGCTCGCCGCCTACCTGGTCGACGCCGAGACCGTGGAGCGGCACCCCCGGCTGTCCGACGGCCAGCGCCACCACGACGTGGACCTGGCGCGCGAGCGCATCGGCGGCGAGCTGATGGACCTCCAGGCGGGCGGCCTGCTGCCCCCCGAACTGGACCCGATCGAGGTGTCCGACAGCGTGCCGCGCCGCTACGGGGCGCTGTGGGACGAGGTCACCCGCGAGGAGTCCTTCCGGCTGGACGAGCAGCGCTACCGCGTCGCCGAACGCCTGCGCCGCCTCAACGACCTGGGCTTCGACGTCGGCGAGGTGGAGCTGATCACCTCCGGGGGCGGCGCCCGGCTGCGGGTGGACATCCGGGTCGCCGAGAGCGGCCAGCACCGCCGCGAGCTGTTCCGCCTCACCGGCCTGGAGGCCCAGGAGAACCAGGCCCGCCGCCTGCTCAACGACCTGCGCTCGTTCCGCGCCTACCTGGAGCAGCGCGACGGCCGCCCGGTGCCCGAGGCCACCGCGGGCCACCTGTGGCGCAGCGAGGTGTACGACCCGGTGGTGGCCGCCGTGCCGCCCGACCTGCTCGGCGTGCTGGCCCCGGCGGAGCTGTTCCACGAGGTGCTGGTGCACCGCTGGTACCTGTCCGAGGACGCGGGGCGCGACGTGGGCACGACCGCGGCGCTGCGCTCCTACCTGGCCACCGTGCTGCCCCACCAGGACGGGGACCAGGAGGCCGGCGAGGACGACCTGGTGGGCTGACGCCGGGCGGGTGCGTCCCGTGGACGTCCCACCCCCCGCCCGCCGCCGGGGTCAGGGGTCGGCCGCGCGGCCCGGCGGCTGTGTCCGTCGTCTCCCGGACCGCTCGCCCTGTCACACCCGGGGATCCCCCGATCGTCCTCGGACCAGGAGCACCGGGCAGCAGAGGGGACGAGGGACCATGGACGTGTACGAGGCGGTCACGAGCCGACGGGCCGTGCGCGGGTTCACCGACCGGCCGGTCCCGGGGGAGGCGCTGGAGCGGGTCCTGACCGCCGCGGCCTGGGCGCCGTCCGGGTCGAACCTCCAGCCGTGGCACGTCTACGTGCTGACCGGCGCGCCGCTGGCCGAGCTGAAGCGGCGGGCCGGCGAGCGCGTGGCCGCGGCCGACGACTGGGACGAGCGGGAGTACGAGATGTACCCGGCCGGGCTGAAGTCCCCCTACCGCGAGCGCCAGTCGGCCTTCGCCGCGCAGCGGTACGGCGCGCTGGGCATCTCGCGCGGGGACGTGGAGGCGCGCCGGCGGGCGGCGGCCGGGAACTGGGACTGCTTCGGCGCGCCCGCCGCGCTGTTCTGCTACATCGACCGCGACCTGGGGCCGGCCCAGTGGTCCGACATCGGCATGTACCTGCAAACCGTCATGCTGCTGCTGCGCGGCGAAGGGCTGCACAGCTGCGCGCAGATGGCCTGGTCGGTGTACCGGGAGACCGTCGCGGAGGTGCTGTCGCCGCCGGCCGGGCTGGTCCTCTTCTGCGGCGTGTCGATCGGGTTCGAGGACACCTCGGTGAGCTTCCCCCGCACGGGCCGGGCGCCGCTCGCCGAGACGGTCACGTTCGTCGAGGGCTAGCGGGGCGCGCGGCGGCTCGAGAACGGATCGACCCCGGCCAGGGGCGGGTCGGGGTGCGGAGGGCTTCGCCGCGCTGGTGGAGGAGCTGCGCGTGGGCCGGCCCGCGTGCCGACCGTGGCCCGACGAGCCAGGTGTGAGGTCGAACGGCATCGGGTAGGTGAACCGCACTTGGGACGAGACAGGGGTTCGAGATGAGCGAAGCAGACCACGTCTGGCGTGTCACGGTGGCCGAGCGCGAGCACGAGGTCGAGATCGACCACAGCTCGATGACCGGCAAGATCCTGGTGTCCGTCGACGGCGAGCAGGTGGGCGACGGGCGCCTGTGGTTCACCAGGAAGGAGATCGACTTCCAGGTGGGCGGGGTGCCGGCGAGGATCAAGGTCGACTACGCCTACTCCGGGCTGGCGGCCAAGAGCAGCCTGCACCTCGACGGCAGGTACGTCGAGCCCTTGAGGTGACGGCGGTGGTGCGCCACCCGCGGGTGGCGCACCACCCGCCCGGATCAGGCAGGGCCGGAGCGGAGGGTGATCCGCCACGGGCGTGGTAGTGCGCCGAAAGCCGTGACACGACCCCGGTGAGGCGGGATCATGTCTGCTCGCGCTCGTTCGTGTGGGGGTTCACCATGCCTGACGACCCGTTCAACCTGCACGGCAGGGACCGGGCCACCGCCCTGGTGCGGGAGTTCACGACCCGTCCCGAGCCGAAGGGGTGGCCGACCACGCGCCGCACGCCGGTCCTGATCTTCACCGGGCCGAAGGGCTGCGGCCGGACCGCGCTGCTCGACTCCCTGGAGAGCCGGCTGCGGGGCGCGGTCCCCCACGCGCGCGTCAACTGCGGCGAGCTGGGCAGCAGCACGGCCTGGGAGGTGCTGCCGCTGCTGGCGTTCGACCTCAACCGCAACGCCGCCGGGTACGGCTCGATCCCGTTCCCGCGCTTCGTCACCGCCCAGGTCGCCATCTCCGCGCAGGTCGACACCCTGGGCCACGCCGCCCGATTACGCATCCGGGAGGCGTTGGAGAACGCCCGGCGCGTCGACCAGCTGCGGACGTTCCTGGACAACCTGGCGCAGGACCTCGCCGGCGCGGTGCCGGGGGTGGGCGCCGTGCCGGGGGTGGCCACGGCCGCGCGGTACGCGCCGAACCTCGTGCTGGACGGCCTGGTGTCGTGGCGGCACGGTCGCCGCGTCGTGCTGGGCGAGGGCCTGGAGTGGTACGGCGCGGGCGACAAGGCGTACGACGAGCTGGCCCGGCTCAACCTGCTGACCCGCGACGACGCGGGCGAGGCCGACCGCAAGGAGGCCACCGAGCTGCTGTGGGCGGCGTTCCTGGCCGACCTGCGGGCCGCGTTCGGCCGGGGTCGCGGGGCCCGCGCGTGGTCGCTGAACTGCGTGCTGCTGCTGGACGACGTCGACACCAAGCCCGGTCGCCTGCTCTACCGCGCGCTGACCGACGCCCGCCGCGGCGAGCCCGACCCGTTGACCGTGGTCGCCACCAGCGCGGGCGGGGTGGCCCGGCACGTGGAGCCGGACGGCGAGATCCCGTTCGCCGAGGAGGCGGGCTACGAGGACTACCTGCTGCGCAGGCAGGGCGAGTACGAGAGCGACTCCTACCCGGTGGCGCTGCGCGACCTGACCCTGGACGAGGTCAAGGACATGGTGGCCGACGTCGCCGGTCCGCGCCTCAACGCGCACCGCGCGGTCGCCGCCGAGGTGTACCGCTTCACCAGGGGCCACCCCGCCGCCACCGCCGTGGTGGTGAAGGCCGTCGGCGACCACACCGGTGAGGACACGTCGGTGAAGCGGCTGCTGGGCGCGCGGTGGCGCGGCCCGGTCGACAAGGACCCGGTCACGGTCGAGGCGCGGTTGCGGCGCGAGCTGCTCGGTGCCGCGTCCCCCGAGGCGCTGGCCGAGCTGGAGGCGTGCGCCGCCGCCCGGGACGTGGAGCAGGCCGACGAGCTGACGGGCAGCGACCTGGTGCCGTCCTCGCGCGGCGGCGCGGGTCCGGTGCCCGACGCGCTCCAGGTCCGCGACCCCGACCCTGGCCGGCCGGTGCTGCGGGCGGGCGACGGGCCGCCCGCCGACCCCGGTCGGGCCGACGAGGACCGCGTGGTGCTGCTGCCCGCGTTGCGGCACCTGCTGCTGCGCCGCCTGGCCGCCGACCCCGCGCGGTGGGCCGCGGCGCACACCTGGTTGCGGGAGCACGGCCGGGAGTCCGACCGCCACTACCACGCGCTGGCGCTGCGGGACGTGGACGCGGTGGTGCGGTGGCTGGAGGGGCTGCTGCCCGACTCGCGGGCGTGGTTCGCCGCGCTCGACGCCGTCACCGCCGCGCCCAACGACCTGGACACCGACGAGACCGATCCCGGTCGGGTGCTGGCCGCGGCCGGCCTCACCGCGCCCGCGGCGGAGCCGGGGCGGACGATCACCCGCGTGGTGGCGGCGCTGTGGGCCGCCAACGACCCGCTGTCCACGGCGAACCGCGCGGAGCTGTGGACCAGCGCGGCGTGGGACCTGAAGACGCTGGCGCAGCAGCCGGGCGTGGCGCGCAACGACTTCCTCAAGGCCGCCGCGCTGCGGGAGGCCAGGGCCGAGGCGGGCGACACCCCGCCGACGAGCCGGGGTCCGCGCCGTCGGGCCTCGACCAGGCCGGAGGAGCTCGACTTCACGCCGCCGACGCCCCGGGGCGCCCGGCGCGCCGCGCGGGTCAGGCTGGCGGCGCTCGCCGCGGCGCTGGTGGTGGTGGTCGGGGCCTCGGTGCTGGTCGGGCTGAACCTGTTCACCCGGTGCGGCGAGGGCGTCCACGACCGGGGCGGCGAGTGCGTGGGCGTCACCGACGGGTCCTACGTGTTCGACGACCGGCTCGCCGACGTGCAGCGGCGGATCCTGGCGGAGAACGAGCGCGTGGCCGGGCAGTCGCACGTCACGGTCGCCGTCCTGACGCCGCTGCTGCCCACCGAGGTGGGCAGCGTGACGTGGGAGCGGGTCCGCGCCCAGCTGGAGGGTGCCCACGTCGCCCAGCTGACCGCGAACCAGGACAAGCGCGAGCCGAAGGTCCGGTTGCTGCTGGCCAACCCCGGCAGCACGCAGCAGGAGTGGCGC
Source organism: Saccharothrix sp. BKS2 (assembly GCF_047689505.1). NCBI lineage: Bacteria > Bacillati > Actinomycetota > Actinomycetes > Pseudonocardiales > Pseudonocardiaceae > Saccharothrix > Saccharothrix sp. BKS2. The sequence continues at coordinate 6,380 of NZ_JAUQOL010000016.1, forward strand.
CGGGTGGTGGACCAGCTGGTCGAGCTGGCCGACGAGCAGCGACTGGTCGGCGTGGTCGGGGTCGGCCAGAGCACCACCAACGCCCAGCACACGGCCCGCGCGCTCGCGGAGGCCGACGTCCCGATGATCGCCTCGGTGATCACCGCGACCGGGTTCCAGGTCGAGCCGCCCGCGCAGCCGGGCGAGCTCACCCGCTACATCAGGGGTTTCGCGCGGGTCAACTCCACCACCGGCAACCAGATCGCGGTGCTGACCGACTACCTGGCCGGGCGCGGCGTCGGGCGGGCGATGCTCGTCTACGACGACAACGAGGACGACCTCTACACCTCCACGCTGCACGAGGAGTTCAAGGCGGCCGGGGCGAGCGGCAGGCTGGCGATCACCGTGGAGAACCCGTTCGACACCGAGGCGACGCTGGACAACCAGTTCAACCAGATCACCAAGGACCTGTGCAGCGACGACGCCCTGGACACGGTGCTCTACGCCGGTCGCGCGGTGCTGCTCGACGACCTGATCAGCAACCTGCGGCGGCGCACCTGCGCGCTGGACCGGCCCATCACGCTGGTCTCCGGTTCCGACGCGTCGATGCTGCGCACCAGGGACGACCTGCGGCCCCGGCCGGAGCAGCCGCCCCTGGCCGTCGTCTACGCCCCGCACGTGGACCCGGCGGCGGCGCGGCAGATGGGCATCACCGAGTTCGACCAGCTCACCGCGAGGTTCGAGGAACTGGGCTTCACCACCGCCGACCTGGCCGACGGCTGGGGCGTGATGATGCACGACGCGTTGCTGGCGATGGTGGACGTGGTCAACCGCGCCGCGGTGGGGTTGAAGTCGGGTGAGGCGCCGACGCGCCGGAGCGTGCGGGCGGAGCTGGTGCGCTCCGACCGCGAGCGCAACCAGGTGCGCGGCGCTGGTGGTCCGTTCACGCTGGACGCCACCACCGGCAACGCGGTCGGGCGGCAGCTGCCGGTGATCGAGGTGGGGGCGGACGGGGTGTTCCAGGTGCGGGCGATCATCCCGGTGCGCTGAGGGTGGCGGTGCGGTCGGGCGGGCCTGACCGGGCCTGACCGGGGCCGATCTGCCCGCTCGCTCACCCGTTCCGCGCGTCCGCGTCCGGTTCCGGTGTCGGGTCGAGGGCGTCGAGTTGCCGCCGGACGCGGTCGGCGTCGGCGTCGCGGCCCTGGTCGCGGTACAGCTCCAGGGCTTCCCGCCAGACCGCGCGGGCCTCGTCGTGGTGGCCGAGGGCGGCGTGGGGGTGACCGAGGCCGTCGAGGGTGTTGGCGGTCTCGGTGGTGTCGCCGAGGGTGCGGAACAGGGCGAGGGCCTGCCGGTACCGGTCGACGGCCCGGCGGTGGTGCCCGGTGCGGTGGTCGATGAAGCCGAGGCTGTCCAGGGTGGCCGCTTCGCCGTCCGGGATGCGGTGACGGCGGAACAGGACCAGCGCGGCCTCGCAGTGGTCTCGGGCGGTGTCGTGGTCGCCCAGCCGGGCGGCGTGCCAGCCCATCGAGTTGAGCGCGGTGGCCTCCCACACCGGCTGGTCGAGGGCGCGGTAGAGGTCCAGGGCGTGGCGGGCGTGCTCCAGCGCCCGCCCGTCGTCCTCGCGTCGCCACGCCCGTACGAGGGCGAAGTGGGTGTGGGCCAGTTGGGCGGGGTCGTGGTGCTGCTCGGCCAGGGCGAGGGCCCGGTGCAGGTGGTCCATGGCCTGGTCGTGCCGCCCCAGCGCGGCGTGGGCGTGGCCGAGGAAGCGGTGGGCGAGGGTGCGGTGGGTGGGGTCGGGCAGGTGGCCGGCGGAGTCGGCGGCGGTCCGCCACACGGCCACGTCGTCGCGGCGGTGCCCTCGTCGGTAGTGGAAGGTGCTCAGGGCCCAGGCCAGGTGCCACGCGACCTGGTGGCGGTGCTGGGCGGCGGCGGTGTGCTGGGCGGCCAGCAGGTGGGGGTGGTGGGTGTCGAGCCAGGCCAGCGCGGCGGGGTGGTCGGGCAGCGGGTGGGGGCGGGTGCCGGGGGTGGGCGGGTCGAGCCGGACCGGGGGCGGCCAGCGGGGGTACAGGAGGTGGTCGGCGGCCAGGGCGGTGTGCAGGTGGAAGTCGACCACCCGGTCCAGCGCGGCGCGGCGCACCGGTTCCGGCAGCTCGTGGGCGGTGGTGGCGGCGTAGGCGCGCACGAGGTCGTGCATGGAGTAGCGGCCGCGCGGGTGCCGGTCGAGCAGGGAGTGGTCCTCCAGGACGCGCAGGGCCTTGCGCGCCCGCGCGGCGGGCAGGCCGGTGAGGGAGGTGGCGGCGGGCAGGTCGATGTCCGGGCCGGGGGCGATGCCGAGCAGGGCGAACACCGTCCGGTGCCGGTCGGTGAGGTGGCGCAGGGACCAGGACAGCACGGCGGGCAGGCCGGCGGCGGGGTCGTCGTCGTTGTCGTCGTCGAGCACGTCCAGGCCGAGGTCCCGCAGTTCGGCGGCGAACTCGGCCAGCGGGATGGCGGGGCGGGTGGCGGCGTGGCGGGCGGTGATCGCCAGGGCCAGCGGGTGACCCCCGCACAGCCCGATCAGCTCGTCGGTCACCCCGGGTTCGGCGGCGATCCGCTCCTCCCCGAGGCGCAGGGCCAGCAGGTCGCGGGCCTCGGCGTGGGTGGGCACGCCCAGGGGCAGGTGGCGGGCGCCGTGCCGGCCGATCAGGGCGGGCAGGGTGGTGCGGCCGGTGACCAGCACCGTGCAGGACGCGCTGCCCGGCAGCAGCGGTACGACCTGGTCGGTGGTGGCGGCGTTGTCCAGCACCACCAGCATCCGCCGCCCGGCGACCAGGCTGCGGTACAGCGCGGCCAGGGCGTCCAGCTCCGCGGGGAGCCCGCCGGGGTCGACACCCAGGGCGTCGAGGAAGCCGCGCACCGCGTCGGCGGGTTCGGTCGGCCGCCCGGTGGGGCTGAAGCCGCGCAGGTCGACGAACAGCTGTCCGTCGGGGAAGCGGTGCAGGTTGCGGTGGGCCCAGGTCAGCGCCAGCCAGGTCTTGCCGATCCCGCCCGCCCCGCCGATGGCCGAGATCACCACCGCAACGCCTGGTGGTGGATCGGGCGGGAACTCGCCGGGCGTTGTCGCGGTTCGGGGGTCGGGGACGGCGGTGCCGGTGCCGGTGGCGGTGCTGCTGCTGGTGGCGGGTGTGGCGGTGCCGGTGGTGGCAGGCGGGGCGGCGACCGGCGCGGTGCCGGACGTGGTGCCGGACGTGGTCCCGAACGCAGGGCCGGTCCCGGTGAGGGCGCGGTCCAGTGCGGCCAGCTCCCCCACCCGTCCGGCGAACGCCCCGGGCGCGGCGGGCAGTTGGCGCGGCACCACCGGCGCGGGCCTCGCCCGCGCCGCTAAGTGCACGCCCCCGTGCACCACACCCGCCTGCACCACCACACCCGCGTCACCCGACACCACGTTGCGGGACCCGGACCCCGGCGTCACCACCGCGAACACCTCCCCCGGTCCGGCCGAGGCGTCAGTCCGACGACTCGGCGACGGCTCTGACGGCGTCGACGATGTGCTGGTAGCCGGTGCAGCGGCAGAGGTTGCCCGCCAGGGCGGCGCGGATCTCGGCCTCCGTCGGGTGGGGGTGGTCGCGCAGCAGCTCGGTGGCGGTGGCCAGCATCCCGGGCGTGCAGAAGCCGCACTGGAGGGCGTGGTGGCGGCGGAACGCCTCCTGGAGGGGGCTGAGCGCCCCGTTGTCGGCCATCCCCTCGACGGTGGTGACGCTCGCCCCGTCGACCTGGGCGGCGAGCAGGCAGCACGAGCGGGCGGTGGCGCCGTCGAGCAGGACGGTGCACGAACCGCAGGCGCCGTGCTCGCAACCGACGTTGACGCCGGTGAGGCCCAGGTCGTGGCGCAGGAAGTCGGCGAGGGTGCGGCGGGGCTCGCAGGTCGCCTCGACCGGCCTGCCGTTGACGGTGAGGGTGACGGTGAGCTTCACGGGGCGACCGCCTGTCGGAGGGCTCTGCGGGTGAGCACGGCCGCCATGTCGCGGCGGTAGGCGGCCGGGGCGTGGAGGTCGTCGGGCGGGTCGGTGCTGTCGGCGACGGCGTCGGCGGCCGAGGCGATGGCGTCGGCGGTGGGGGCGCGGCCGACCAGCAGGGCCTCGGCGGCGGTGGCCCGCAGCGGGGTTGGTCCGGCGCCCGCGACGGCGACGCGGGCCCCGGTGACGGTCCCCTCGGACACGGTGACGCAGGCGACGACGGCGACCAGGGCGGGGTCGTTGTGGCGGCGGCACAGCTCGGCCACGGCGTGGCCGCTGCCCGGTGGCGGCACGGGCAGGCGCACCTCGACGAGCAGCTCACCGGGGGCCAGGGCGGTGCGGTGCGGGCCCAGGAAGAAGTCGCGGGCGGCGATCGCGCGCGGCCCGGCGGGGCCCCGGGCGATGAGGGTGGCGTCCAGGGCGACGCAGACGGCGGGCAGTTCCCCGGCCGGGTCGGCGTGGGCGGCGCTGCCGCCGACCGTGCCGCGGTTGCGGACGGCCACGTGCCCGACGTGGGACATGGCCTCCGCCAGCAGCGGCACCTCGCGCCGCACGAGCGGTGAGGTCTCGACCCGTCGGTGCCGGACCAGGGCGCCCAGCACCAGGTCGGTCCCGGAGAGGCGCAGGTGGTCCAGGTCGAGCCGGTTGACGTCGACCACGGTCGTGGGCCGGGCCAGCCGCAGGTTCAGCAGCGGCACCAGGCTCTGCCCGCCGGCCAGCGCCCTGGCGCCGTCGCCCGACAGGGCGCTCACGGCCTCCTCGACGGTGGCGGCGCGCACGTAGTCGAACGGGGCGGCCTTCACCGGCCGGTGCCCTTCCGGATGGCCGCCAGCAGGGCCGGCGGGGTGATCGGCAGGGAGGTGATGGTGACGCCGCGGTCGGACAGCGCGTCCTCCACCGCGTGGGCGACGGCCGCACCGGCGCCCACGACACCCGCCTCCCCCATCCCCTTGAACCCGCCCGGGACGTGCTCGGCGGGCGTGGACATGTGCTCGATGCCGAAGGGCGGGACCTCGACGGCCGTCGGCAGCAGGTAGTCGGTGAACGAGCGGGTCAGCGCCTCGCCGGAGGGCCCGTAGGACAGCTGCTCGAACAGGGCGCCGCCGATGCCCTGCGCCGCGCCGCCCTGGAGCTGGCCGTCCACGATCAGCGGGTTGATCACGGTGCCGCAGTCGTGCGCGATCAGGTGGCCGAGCAGGGTCACCACGCCGGTCTCCACGTCGACGGAGGCCAGCACGGCGGTGCAGCCGTAGGAGGTCGCCGTGTTGACCGGGTCGTAGACCTCGCGCTCCTCCAACGTCGGCGTCTCGCCCTCGGGCAGCGCGCCGTCCACCCGCCGGTAGGCCGCGTCGCCGACCTGGGCCAGCGTCAGGGCCGCGCCGGGCACACCGCGCACGGAGACGACCCCGTCGGCCACGTCCAGGTCGTCGGGCGAGACCTCCAGCACGTGCCCGGCGATCCGCAGCACCTTGGCGCGCAGCCGCGTGGCCGCGGTGAGCAGCGCCGCGCCGCCGACGGCCGCCGCGCGGCTCGCCCCGGTGCCGTACCCGGTGTAGGGGCAGGCGTCGGTGTCGCCGGAGATGACGGTGACGTGGTCCAGCGGCACGCCCAGGCACTGGGCGGCGACCTGCGCCAGGGCGGTGTGGATGCCCTGCCCCATCGCGCTCAACCCGGTGTGGACGGTCACGTGCCCGGTGGAGTCGACCCGCACCACCTCCTCGTCGAACCCGGAGTGCCGCAGGCCGCCCCGGTTGACGATGCGCGACGGCCCGAAGGCCGACACCTCGGTGTGGAAGGAGTAGCCGACCCCGACCGCCTCGCCCCGCGCCCGCGCCGCCGCCGCGAACCCCGCCCAGCCCGCCCGCGCCACGGCCCCCAGGCACAGGTCCAGGCACTCCTCGTAGCGCCCGCCGTCGTGCACGAAGACCGGGCCCGGGTACGGGAACGCCGACGGCGCGATGAAGTTGCGCCGCCGCACGGCGTGCGCGTCCACGCCCAGGCGCCGGGCCAGCGCCTCGACCATGTGCTCGTGCACGAAGTTGGACTTGGGCAGCCCGTAGCCCCGGTAGGAGCCGTAGGGCGACCTGTTCGTCAGCACGCCCACGACGTCCACCCGGAAGGCCGGGATGTCGTACGGGCCGGTCATCGTCGCCGCCGTGGTCCAGCACGGGGACAGCCCCGCCGAGCCCACCACGCCGCCGAGCACGCCGTGCAGGGTGCCGCGCATCCCGGTGATCGTGCCGTCGGCCCGCGCCGCGAGCTCGACCTCGATGCGCTGCTCGCGGGAGTGCGAGCTGGCCACGAAGCTCTCCCGGCGGTCCTCGACGAGCTTCACCGGCCGGCCGGTCACCCGGGACAGCACCGCCGCCACGACCTCCTCGCCGTAGAAGTCGAACTTGGTGCCGAACCCGCCGCCGACGTCGGGGGTCCGCACGCGGATCCGGCCCACCGGCAGGCCCAGCACCTCGCCGAGCAGCTCCCGGACCAGCTCGGGCGCCTGGGTCGACAGCCACACGTCCAGCCGCCGGGTGAACGGGTCCCAGGTCGCCACCACGCCCCGCGTCTCCAGCGGCGCCCCCAGCTGCCGGGAGAACCGGAACGACTCGCGCAGCACGACCTCCGCCTCGGCGAAGGCCGCCGCCACGTCGCCCTTCTCCACCAGCACCCGGGCGCCCACGTTGTCCGGCAGGTCCTCGTGCAGGCGGGGCGCCCCCGGCGCCAGCGCCTGCTCCACCGTGGTGACGACGGGCAGCGGCTCGTACTCGACCTCGATCAGCTCGACCGCGTCCTCCGCGGTCGCCCGGTCCACCGCCGCCACCGCGGCCACGCCCTGCCCGGGGTAGCGCACCGCGTCCACCGCGAGCGGGTAGCCGGAGGGGATCGGCGCACCCGGGTCGGGCCACCACACGACCGGCTGCCGCGCCACGACCGCGGCCCGCACGTCCGCACCGGTCACCACCCCGAACACACCGGGGTGCGCGGCCGCGGCGGTCGTGTCCACGCGCACCACGCGGGCGTGCGGCAGGGTGCTGCGCAGCACGGCGGCCTCGAGCATCCCCGGCAGCCGCACGTCGTCGAGGAACCGGGTGCGGCCGGTGAGCAGCCTCGGGTCCTCCGTGCGGCTCACCCGCGCGCCGATCAGCCCTTCGCCCACGCCGCCCCCCGGATCCGAGGTCAGGCAGCCACTGTCCCACCGCGGCGGGGTCCGGGGGAATCGCACAAGAGGGTGCCGTACCAGGCTACGGGCGAAGCCGGCCGGGCACCGGATCAGCCGCCGAGCACCGCGGGCAGGCGCTCGTACCCGCGCAGCACCCGCGTCGACCGGTGCACCGCCCCCGGCAGCAACCGCAACCCCGGGAACCGCTCGAACAACACCCGCAGCCCCACCTCGCCCTCCAGCCGGGCCAACGCCGCACCCAGGCAGTGGTGCCGACCCGCCGAAAAAGCGATGTGCTCACGCGCGTTGACCCGGCACACGTCGAACCGCCCCGGATCCCCGAACACCAGCGGATCGCGGTTCGCACCCGCCAGCACCGCCGTCACCAGCGACCCCGCCGCCACCGGCACCCCCGCCACCTCCGTGTCGCGCACGCACGTCCGCCCCGTCAACAGCACCGGCGGATCGACCCGCAACACCTCCTCCACCGCGTTCGACCACCGCGCCGGATCACGCCGCACCACCGCCAACTGCCCTGGGTGGTCGTGCAACAACGCGATCCCGTTCCCCAACAGGTTCACCGTCGTCTCGAACCCCGCCGCCAGCACCAACCCGGCCGTCGCCCGCAGCTCCACCTCCGACAGCCCCACCCCGTCCTCCCGCGCGGCCACCAGCCGGCTGAGCAAATCCTCACCCGGCCGGGCCCGCAACCGCCCCAGGTGCTCGGCCAACCACGCGTCGAACGCCACCAGCGCCGCGTCCACCCGGCGGAACCGCCCCCACGACAACCCCGTGTCCAGGCTCGGCGCGGCGGCCGCGCCCAGCTCCAGCACCCGCCGCCGCTGCTCCGGCGGCACACCCAGCACCTCCGAGATCATCGTGACCGGCAGCAACGCGCAATAGGTCCCGGCCAGGTCCACCGGGCGCCTCGGGTCGAGCGCGTCGAGCAACTCGTGCGCCGTCCGCTCCGCCAGCCCGCGCAACCCCTCCACCGCCCGCGCGGTGAACACCCCCGTCACCAACCTGCGGTACCGGGTGTGGTCGGGCGGCTCCGCCACCAGCAACGACGGCCGCACCATCGGGTGCAGCGCCTCCGGCGCCGACCACTCGGCCAACCGCGCCAACACCCCCGTCCCCGCCCCGATGCCGCTGCGGAAGTCGTTGCTCGTCAACACCTCCCGCACCACCGCGTGACTCGCCGTCACCTTGGAGAACGCGCCCTCCACCAGCGGCCCGCCACCGCGGATCTCATCGAACAACCCGCTCAACGCCCCGGTCGGCAACTCGTTCGACGCCACGAACAACCGCGCCTGCGGATCACCCCGCCGAGCCGCGGCCAGCAGGGCGGCCCGGGGAAGCCCGTGCTGCACACCCCACCGCACCACCGGCTTCACCACACCCCGGACCCGCCCCGCGAACCGCATCGCCGCCACCCCCTCCGCAGCACCGACACGTACCACAAAACCCGACCACGGGAAACCGCACCGGGAACGCGCCCACCCGGCGCGCTCGACCGCTACCGCCGCCGCAGCACCCGCGGATCCGCGCCCAGATCCCCGGCCAACCTCAGCGTGATGAACTCGTTGTCGTCCGGCTTCCCCGGCGTCCGCCCCGACGACGACGGGAAGTTGTTGTCGTTCAACACCCCGATCGTGTGATCGTCGAGGACCACCAGGTCCTCGATCGTGGTGAACGGGAACGTGAACGTCCTGCCGAACCCACCCAGCCCCCGCGGGTTCGCGACGTCCAGCAGGTCCGCCACCAACGTCTTGTCCAGCACCCCGTCCCGGTCCCGGTCCCGCTTGTCCACCAGGTACACCCGCTTCGCGCGCGCGTCCACGCCCTGCGCCCCGTCGCGCTCGATCACCAGCAACCGGTTCCGGTCCACCGTGACCGCGTCACCGATCGCGTGCTCCGGCCGGTCCAACCGGTAGGTCCACCGCTTCCCGGTGTACCGCCCCGACCGCACGTCGAACTCGTTCAACCGCAGCGTGCCCGCCGCGTCCCCCGCGACCGTCCCCTCCAGCAACGCGTCCAGCGTCCGGCCGTCCGCCGACAGCGCCAGGCCCTCGTACCCCTTGCTGCCGCCCAGGTTCGGCGCACCCGCCGGGTTCTCCGGCGCGAACACCCCCGGCAACGGCACCGGCGGCGCCAGCAACCGCCCCGCCCGGTCGAAGTGCAGCAGGTGCGGGCCGAACTCGTCCCCGATCCAGTACGAACCGTCCGCCACCCGCACGATCGACTCCACGTCCAGGTCGGCCCCGGTCAACACCCGGTCCGGCCGCGTCAGCGGGAACGGCACGTGCCCGTGCGGGTCGGTCAGCGTGATCCCCCCGACCACGTCCACCGCGCCCGACCCGAAGTCCGGCGCCACCCGCTGGACCCGCAGCGCGAAGTCCGCGCTGTTGGCCTTCGCGCCATACCCGTTGTCCGACAGCACGTCGTAGGTGCCGTCGGCGTTGCGCAGCACCCCGCTGAACCCCTGCACCGGCTGGTCCGCGAACGGCGCCACCACCCCGTTGACCGGCGCCGTCCCCAGCGCCGCCCCGGACGGCTCGCTGCCGGGCACGAACGTCGACGCGGGCAGCGCGGCGAACCCGGTCAGCGTCGCCCGCCCCCAGTCGCGGCGGTCGTCGGGCGACGCCACCCCGGGCACCGCGACCCCGACCGACACCAGCACCGACAGACCGACCAGCAGGCTTCTCCTCATGGCCGCACGTTAGGACCGCGTGGTGAACAGTGGGTGGCGCGCGCCCCGAGCGCGGCTGAACGTTGCTTTTGAACAACACTGAAGCAATAGGGAACGGCAAATTTCACTCGTAAGAGGACACGGGGTGGGTGCTCCCCCGCCGCACGGCCGGCGAGCACCCACCCGTCGCGTCAGCTCGCGTACACCTCGAACTCCGCCAGCTGGGCGGCCGGCCACCCGGTGTTGCCGGTGACGGTGAGCCGCAGGAAGCGGGAGCTGCCCGTGATAGGGATGCTCACCTGGTTCCCCGACGCGGGGTCGAACCGGTAGCCCGTCGAGGCGACCAGCTGGCCGTACGTGCTGCCGTTGGCGCTGCCGGACACGCTCAGCGTCTGCGTTCGGGCACCCCACGCGGTGGCCGGCGGCAGCTTGAGCACGATCCGCCGCACCGGGACCGCGCTGCCCAGGTCCACCGTGAAGGTCTGCGGGAACTGGTTGTTCACGCTCTCCCAGTAGGTGCCGGTGTTGCCGTCGACCGCGTTGCCGCCGGGGAAGCCGCCGGTGGTGCTGGAGGCCGTCACGGGCTTGCCGCGCGCCAGGTTGCCGCCCGGCACCACCGAGGTCGTCGTGGTCGTCGTGGTGGTGGTGGTCGTGGTCGGCGGGGTGGTCGGGTCGGTGTAGACCGGCTCGGGCCACGCGCCGCAGTACGACGGGCCGTCCCAGCCGGAGTTGCCCGCGCCCCGGGTGATCTGGAACGCGCCCTCACCCAGGCAGTTGTAGACGCCGGCGCGGCCGAGGCCGGTGGCGACCACGTTGGTGAACGACGCCGAGCCGGGCGACTGGAGCTGGACGCCGAACGTGCCGGCGCCGTTGATGCGCACGCCGTTGAAGTGGACGTTGGTGATGGTGCCGCTGATGAACTGGATGGCCTCGTAGTTGCTGTCGACCAGGTCGGTGTCGGTGACGTCGATGCGGCCGGTCATGGCGCCGTCGCGGGCGTCGAACCACAGCGCGCCCACGCCGAACTGCCAGTTGGAGTCCAGCACGCCCGCGCGCAGGGTGGTGTTGCGCGACAGCGTGGTGGTGCCGGACAGCGGCACCGAGGAGAACCGGTTGCCGACGTGCAGGCCGCCGCCCTGGTCCTGGGTGTCGGCGACGACGTTCTCCGTGACGACGTTGTCCCGGCCGCCGTAGAGGGCGATGCCGTTGGCCTTCATCGGCACCACCACGGTGTTGCGGCGGATGGTGTTGGAGTGGTCGGCCTGCTGCTCGGACCACAGCGCGATGCCGTCGTCGCTGATGTTGCGGAACAGGTTGTGCTCGACGAGCACGTTGCTGATGCCGCGGTGCAGGTTCATGCCGTCCGCGAGCTGGTCGACGACCCGGTTGCCGCGGATGGTCAGCCCGTCGAAGGGGCCGTCGAGCCACAGCCCGACCTTGGTGTGCTGGAGGAACATGCCGGAGACGACCGAGCCGCCGCCCAGCGCGCCGCCGATGGCGTTGGTCTGGTCGCAGTCCACCCGGTTGGTGACCTCGCCGATGATCGCGAAGTCGTGCAGGCCGACGCGGGTGCTCACGCCCGAGTTGCCGCCCTGGCCGCACGAGGACGGCTCGCCCAGGCCGTAGAAGCCGACGCGGTCGCCCGTCACGACGCTGTGCCAGTGGCCCGCGCCGCGCACGGTGACCCGGTCGACGGTGATGTGCTTGGTGACGGTGAACCGGCCGGCCGGGATCCACACCTCGCGGCCGGCGGCGCGGGCGGCGGCCACCGCGGCGTCGAAGGCCGCGCTGTCGTTGGTGCCGTCGTTCGGGGTGGCGCCGTGCTCGGTGACCGACACGGAGTTCGCCGGGCGGCCGGCGGGCGGCGCAACCAGCTCGAAGTCGGCCAGGTCGACGGTGTAGGACGGCGCGGTGTCGCCCGCGTCGACCTGGAGCCGCACCTTGGCGCCCGCCTGGAGGGTGGTCGGGAACAGCGCGCGGGTGGAGTCGTAGAGGTGGTGCGGGCGGCCCTGGCCCGGGTCGTTGGAGTACGGGTAGGAGCCGTAGCGCCAGGCGTACCGGGAGGTCAGGGTGAGGCTGCCGGACTTCTGCCCGTTCAGGTACAGCGACAGCGGGGCGGTGATGCCCGCGCCGCCGTTGCCGTCGGGGACGCTGTAGCGCAGGTCGATGGAGTTCGCGGGCTCGGTGAGGGTGAACTCGACGTACCGGCCCTGGCCGGACAGCGTGACGGCCCGCCGCCCCGACGCCTCGCCCTCCAGCGTGCCCTGGCGGCGGCCGGGGCCGATGCGCGTGCCGTTGGTGGCGGCCAGCTCCGCCTCGTGCTCCACGAACGGCACGTCGGCGCCCCGGTTCGGGACGTCGAACGGCGAGCCGGGGGCCGCGGCGACCGAGATCGACCCGGCCGGGTCCGCGCTCGCGACCACGGCGGCGGCCAGCAGCGCGGCGGTCGTCACGACCGCGCCGAGCGCCGGCAGGCGCCGGGGGTGGGGTGTCAGGCGCATGGGTTCAGCCCTTCGTTGGACAGGACCCCGGCGGCGGGCAGGGACGTCACGTGGTGTGGCGCGGCGCACACCATAAGCAGAACCTCTGCAAGATGTCTACTTAATCACGCAAAAAGTCGACTATAAGTCGGCGAGCGGGGTGCTGATCGCCAGGTGCGTGTCCACCAGGGTGTCGTCGAGGTCGAACAGGACGAGCCTCAGCAGGTGTCGCCCAGCTCGGGGTGGTCCCACGGGACCATCGAGGTCGGCGTGAACCGCGGCCCGACCCGCTTGGCGGCCCGAGCCGCCACGAACGCGTCCAGCTCGGACCGATCGTGGCCACCGTGACGACCCGCCGCCCCGCCGGGAACGCGCGCACCTCGTCCGGGTCCGTGGCGATCGAGGCGCGGCGCGGGGTTCAGGACAGGCGGGTGCCCTCGCGGGACGCGGCCGGCCCGGTGACCATGTCGCCCACCGCGTGCTCGTCCAGCAGCTCCAGGAACACGTCCACCAGGTGCGGGTCGAACCGGGCGCCCCGGCCCACCCGCAGCTCCCGCACCGCCTGCTCGTGGGTCAGCGCCCGCCGGTGCGGCCGGTCGGCGCGCATCGCGGCCCACGCGTCGCACACCGACAGGATCCGGGCCTCGATGCGGATGCGCTCGCCGCGCAGGCCGTTGGGGTAGCCCGCGCCGTCCCACCGCTCGTGGTGCTGGCGGATGACCTCGGCGACCTCGGCGTGGTCGGGCAGCACGCCGACCATGCGGGCGCCGCTGTCGGGGTGCTCGTGCAGCAGGTGCCACTGCTGGTCGGTCAGCGGGCCGGACTCGGTGAGCAGGTCGTCGGGCAGCACGACCATGCCCACGTCCAGCAGCCGCCCCGCGCGGTGCGCGGTGCGGACCTCGCCGGCGTCGCGCTCCAGGCGCTCGGCCGCGGTCCGCGCCCACTCGGCGATGGCCACGCTGCGCCCCGGGCTCGCCACCCGCAGGTCAACCAGGTCCGCGACCTGGTCCAGGTAGTCCACCGCGACGTCCTCCCGCTGCTCCGCGACCGATGTCCCACCGGCCACCGCGCGGTCGCGACCAAGGTCCTTGGCCAGGTACAGCGCGCGGTCGGCGGCCGACACCAGCGCGGACGCCGACCCGTGGTGGGGCGCGAACGCGGCGGTGCCGGCGGAGAGCGTAACCGTCACCGACGACTCGTCGCTCACGACGATCGGCTCCCGGGCGACGGCGTGGCGCAGCCGTTCGGCCAACCGGGTCGGCTGCTCGGCGTCGACACCCGTGGTGATCAGCGCGAACTCCTCGCCCCCGTAGCGGGCCAGCACCTGCTCGGGGCCGGCGACCTCGCGCAGCCGGTCCGCCACCTCGACCAGCACCCGGTCGCCGCCGGGGTGCCCGAACCGGTCGTTGATCTGCTTGAACCGGTCCACGTCGAGGATCACCACGGCCAGCGGGCCGCCGACGCGCTCGGCCCGCGCCACGTCGTCGGCCAGCCGCGCCTCGAAGTAGCGGCGGCTGCGCAGGCCGGTGAGCCCGTCGGTGATGGCGATCCGGCGCTGGTCGACCGCCAGGCCCGCCAGCCGGGTCGTGGTCAGCGCGAACAGCACCGCGCAGCCGACCGCGATCACCGGGACGTCCCGCTGCACGCCCTGGGCGTGCTGGAGGATCAGCAGCAGCGGCCCGATCAGCGCGCCCAGGCACAGCACGGTCAGCCGCGGCCAGCTCAACCGCAGCGCGGGCGCGTCCACGTTCTGCGCGATCCGGCCCATGGACGGGTGCAGGGCGCACGCGCCGAGCGCCAGGTTGCCGGTCAGCCAGATCGCGTCGAGGAAGTTGCCCGCCGCGTAGGTCTGGTCCAGCCGTTGCATGACGTAGACGGTGTCGGCGGTGAGGATCGCCGCGAGCCACGCGCTGAGCAGCACGAACGACCCGTCGCGACGACCGCCGCCGCCGAACAGCAGCCGCAGCGAGACCAGCAGCACCACCAGGTCCATCAGCGGGTAGGCCAGCGACGCGACCTCCACCAGCAGCGGTGTGCCCAGGCGGGTCTGCGGGCCGATCACGAACACCCACGACAGCAGGCCCGCGCCCACGGTGAGCGACGCGGCGTCGAGCAGGCCGGGCAGGTCGCGGTCGGAGCGGCGCTGGCGCACCAGCACCACCAGCCCGGCGATCACCAGCGGGTAGTGGCCGATGTAGAACACGTCGGCGACCGAGGGGTAGCGCGTCTCGTGGAGCACGTAGTGGGAGACGTAGAACGTGGTGTCGGCCAGGGCGTAGACCACCTGCCCGAGCCCGAGCAGCACCCACGGCGCGCGGTGCTCGGGCCGGTTGCGGCGCATCCCCCACCACACCGCGACGGCGGCGGACGCGCTGACCGCGCAGTACACGACCACGCGCAGCGGCACCGGGCCGACGAAGATCGGCACGGTGTAGTAGACGGCCACGGCCACCAGACCGAGAACCAGGTAACCGAGCCAGAGCCGGTCGGGTTTTTCGATCGGGATTCCGCGGCTTTCGACCGACCTGTCCGCGACGACGCGCAATCCCGACTCTCCTTCTGCGGCTCGGCTCCGCTGCGACAAGCGTGGCCATGAGATCGGTAAACGGGACGTTGCGTCAATCCCCTGTTGCCGAGTCTTCATCGTCCTCACCCAGAGGATAGGGTTGGCGCCCAACACCGTCGCCACTGGGGAGATCATGTCGGACGAAGCGCGGGAACTGCTGGAGCGGGTGCGCGAGGAGGTGCGCCGGGACGGCGGGACCAACGAACTGGTGCCGCTGATCGCCGGCGGACGGGCACCGCTCGACGCGCTGCGGGGCCTCGCGGCGGAGGAACACCTGATCGTGCGCAGCGATTGGCGAGCGTTCCTCACCTTGGCGGCGCAGGCGACCGAGCGTCCGCAGCGCGAGTTCTTCGCGATGGTCGCGGGCGGCGAGGGGCTGGCGCTGGCCAAGCTCGGCGACTTCGCCGCGGGCTGCGGCCTGACCGGGGCGGACCTGGCCTCGTACCGACCCCTGCCGGGGTGCCAGGCGTACCCGTCGTACGTGGCCAGGCTCGCCCTGGACGGCAATCCGCACGACGCGCTGCTCGCGATTCTGGCGAATTTCGCGGAATGGGGCGGCTATTGCGCGACGATCGCCGGCGGGCTGCGCGAGCATTACGGATTCGACGACGCGGCCTGCGCGTTCTTCGACTTCTTCGCCACCCCGTCGCCGGAGTTGGACGCCCTCTCGCTGGCCGCCCTCGACGCGGTCCTGGCCACCGGGTGGACCCCGGAGGGGGCCCTGCCGGCGGCCCGCCTGCTGCACTCCTACGAGCTGATGTTCTGGAACACGCTGGCCAGGGTGGCCTGAGGGGGCGCGGGGGCGGTCCCGGTCGTCCCCGCGCCGGTCGTGACCGGTTGTCCCGCCCCGGTCGTGCGCTCGACCACGCCTTGTTGTGAGCCGCGCGCGGGCGGTTCCGCCCGTTCCGCGCGAGGATCGGGACGCCGGCGCGGTCAGGACACCGCGATCGGGTGGCTGTCCCAGTTCTCCGGGGTGTCGGGGCGGCCGAACAGGTAGCCCTGGGCGTAGGCGCAGCCCGCCCGGCGCAGCCAGTCCGCCTGCGCCTCGGTCTCGATGCCCTCGGCGACGGTGTGCGCCCCCAGCACCTCGGCCAGGTCGATGATGCAGCGGACCACGCCCGCGGTGCGGCCGGTGTCGTCGAGGTTCCCGGTGAACGACTTGTCGATCTTGACCACGTCGAACGGGTACCGCTGGAGGTAGCTCAGCGAGGAGTAACCGGTGCCGAAGTCGTCCAGGGCCACCCGGACGCCGGTCTCGCGGACCTCCATCAGGCCGCGCATCGCCGCCTCGTCGGCCCACACCGACTCGGTCACCTCGATGGTCAGCTGGGTGGGCGGCAGGCCGGTGGTCTTGAGCACCCGGTCGAGGGAGGGCAGGAACACGGGCGCGGAGAGCTGGCGGGTGGAGACGTTGACGGTCACGCCGAGCCCGCGGCCCTCCTCGCGCCAGCGCATGGCCTGCTCGCAGGCCCCGGCGAGGACCTTGGCGCCCAGCGGCACGATGAGGCCGGTCTCCTCCGCCAGGCCGATGAACGCGCCGGGCGCGAGCAGCCCGTGACCGGGGCGCTGCCAGCGCACCAGGGCCTCCGCGCCGGCGGCCTCCGAGGTCGCCAGGTCCACGATCGGCTGGTAGTGCAGCACCAGCTGGCCCTCGTCCACCGCGGTGCGCAGGTCGGCCTTGTCGCGCTGGCGCGCCAGCACCTGCTCGCCCATCTCCGGCCGGAACAGCCGGATGCGCGCGCCGCCCTCCCGCTTGGCCGCGTACATCGCGGTGTCCGCGTCCCGCAGCAGGTCGGCGGTGCCGATGCCCGGTCGCGACACGGCGATGCCCACGCTGGCCCGGATCGCCGTGTCGTGCCCGAGGCCGGCCAGCGGTCGGGCCAGCTCGGACAGCACGCGGGTGGCCAGCCGCGCCGAGTCGCGCACGTCGTGCCCCGGCGCGAGCACCGCGAACTCGTCGCCGCCCAGCCGCGCGGCCTCGGCCACCGGGCCCGCGGCCCGGTTGATCCGCTCGGCCGCCGACACCAGGTACCAGTCCCCCGCCTCGTGCCCGTCGGCGTCGTTGACCTCCTTGAACCCGTCCAGGTCGATCACGAGCAGGCCGACCGCCTCGCCGGCCAGCAGCGCCTGGTCCACCAGGTGCAGGAAGTGGGCGCGGCCGGCCAGCCCGGTCAGCTCGTCGCGCTCGGCGCGGGCGCGCAGGACCTCCTCGAACCGCCGGCGCTTGCTCACGTCCTGGGCGGTGACCAGGGTCCGCCGCTCGATCGGCACCGCGTGCACGGCCAGGACGCCGGTGGCGCCGTCGGGGCGCGGCACCTCCACCTCGACGGCCTCCTCGGCGGTGCGGCAGCCGGAGGTGCAGCGGGAGAGGTCGGGGCCGTGCGGGCACGGCACGCGATCGGCCGGGTCCCCGGTCCAGTCCAGCAGCTCCCGGGCGCGCTCGTTGCGCAGCGCGGGCCTGCCCTCCTCGTCGAGCAGCACCAGGCCGACGGGGCTGGCGCGCACCACGGCTTCGAGGGTGCGGTTGGCGTGCTCGACCAACCGCGTGGCGCGGACCGCCTCGTGCAGCGCCAGGCTCTCCACGACCAGCCCGGCCAGCGGCATGAGGTTGGCGGCGACCTGCGGTCCGGTGACGGCGGCCGGTTGGTCGACCAGCCACCAGGTCAGCCCGGCGAGGTAGCCGACGAGCGCGGGCAGCGCCCTGACCGGGAACCGCTCCGCGCCGACGCGCAGGGCCCGGCGCACGGTGACCGCGAAGAGGAAGGCGATGACGGGCTGCGGGGTGGGCATCACCAGCGTCGCGCCGAGGATGACCACGCCCTCGACCGCGGCGACGGCCCACGAGTCGCGTCCGGGCCGCAACCAGGCCGCCAGCACGACCAGGGCCAGGACGGCGAGCGGCAGGTGGGCGGGGCCGGCGCCGACGAACACCAGCTGCACGGCGAACGCCACGCCGGCCAGCCAGGTGAACGCCGAGGTCAGCCGGACCGTGCGGCGCAGCCCGGACAGCCCCGGCGACAGGAGTCCCCCGTCCACCGGGGCACGGGTTGGACGAGCCACGCCCGGTTACCCCCAGAGTAGAACGACGATCACGGCACAGCCTGCCGGGTGATCGCACTATTCAGACCCGTTCGCCGGGAATCAACCGCCATTCGGGTGAATGTCCACTGTGGACCGAGCCGGTCAGTTGGCCGGGGTGCCGTCCTCGTTCGGCGGGTCCGAGTCGGGGAACGGGTCGGGGGTGGCCTCACGGAGGTCGACCGCTTCCGACCTGGCCTCGGCGATGTCCCGCCGCACCTCCTCCAGCCGCTCGTCCTGCTCGGGTGTCCGGACCTCGCGCACGTCGTCCTCGTCGACCATGGTCCGGGGATTGCCGACAGGCGGGTGGGCAAACCGCTTTGGACAGCGGTCGGCGCGAAAGCTAGCCTCTGTTAACAGACCACCGGTTCGTAAACGGCGAGGAGCCCCGATGTCGACCAGCGCGCCACCCCGTCCGTCCGCGCGGCGCCGCGTCGCGTTCGCGGTGGTGCTGCTCACGGTGACGGCGCTGCTGTTCTGGGTGCCGTACTTCGGCCTGTTCGCGCCGAGCGCGCGGTGGCCGTGGCCGGTGCAGTGGGCGGGCACCGCGTTCTTCGTCGCGGCCTCGGTGGCGTTCCCGCTGCTGCTGGTCCGCGCGCACGGCCGCCGGCACACCGACCGCGCCGCCCGGGTCGCGCACGCGGTGCTCGGCGTGGCGTGGGTGTTCTTCGCCTGGACCCTGGTCACCGACGTGCTGCGGCTCGTCCTGGCGGTCGCGGGCGTGGACAACCCGCTGCGGGCCCGGGTCGTGGCGGTGCTGCTGCTGGTGATCGGCCTGGCCCTGACCGCGCACGGCGTCCACGAGGCGCGGCGCGTGCCGAGGGTGCGGCGGACCGAGGTGGCGCTGCCCCGGCTGGGCGCGGCGTTCGACGGGCTCACCGTCGTGGTGCTCGCCGACACCCACTACGGCGCGATCGACCGCACCCGCTGGTCGCACGCCACCGTCGCGGCGGTCAACGAACTGGACGCCGACGTGGTGGTCCACGTCGGCGACATCGCCGACGGCACGGTGGCGCAGCGCCGGGGCCAGGCCGCCGCGCTGGCCGACGTCCGCGCGCCGCACCGGTTCTACGTCTCCGGCAACCACGAGTACCTGAGCAACGCCCAGGCGTGGCTGGAGCACCTGACCGAGCTGGGCTGGACGAGCCTGCACAACCAGCACCGGGTGCTGGAGCGCGACGGGGCGCGGCTGGTGTTCGCGGGCGTGGACGACGTGACCGGCGCGCACTCCGGCGAACCCGGCCACGGCGCGGACCTGGCCGCGGCGCTGGCGGGCACCCGGCCCGAGGACCCGGTGGTGCTGCTGGCCCACCAGCCCTCCGAGATCGTCAAGGCGGTGGCCGCGGGCGTCGACCTCCAGCTGTCCGGCCACACCCACGGCGGCCAGATCTGGCCGTTCCACCTGCTGGTGCGGCTCCAGCAGCCGGTGCTGTCGGGGTTGAGCCGCCACGGTGAGCGCACCCGCCTCTACACCAGCCGGGGCGCCGGGTTCTGGGGTCCGCCGCTGCGGGTGTTCGCACCCAGCGAGATCTCCCTGCTGACCCTGCGCGCGGGAGCGTGATCGCGGGGGCGGTCCCGGCGTAGCATCACGGCCCCGTGAGGGTCTTGGTGGTGGGTGCGAGCGGGTTGATCGGGCAGCACGTGGTGGAGCGCCTGCGGGCGGTGGGGCACGGGGCGACGACCGCGGCGCGGACCGCGCGCGACGGCGTCGACCACACCCTGGACGCCACGCGCGCGAGCGGCGCGGAGTTCCGCGCGCTGATGGCCGGGCACGACGGCGTGGTGTTCGCGGCGGGCGCGGACGACCGGGAGGTGCCGCGCGGGCCCGCCTACCCCGTGTTCCACCGCGGCAACGTCGCCCCGGTCGTGCGGCTGCTCACCGCGGCCCGCGAGGAGGGCCTGACCCGGGCGGTGGTCCTCGGGTCGTACTACACGCACTTCCACCGGGAGCACCCCGGCTGGCGGCTGGCCGAGCGCCACCCCTACATCCGCAGCCGGGTCGAGCAGGCGCGCCTCGGCCGCGTGGCGGCGGGCCCGGACCTGCCGGTGGCGGTGCTGGAACTGCCGTTCGTGTTCGGCCGCGCCCGGGACCGGGAGCCGAACTGGGCGGGCCCGCTGGACCGGTGGGCGCGGTCGCGGTCACCGCTGCTGGCCCCGCCGGGAGGCAGCGCCGCCACGACGGCCCGGTGCGTGGCCGAGGTGGCGGTGGACGCGCTGGAGCGGGCGTCCGGTGAGGACATCCCGGTGTCCGGGGAGAACCTGACCTGGTCGGGGATGATCGGCCGCGTCGCCGGCGCGGCCGGGCACCCGCGCCCGGTGCGCCGGCTGCCGGGCGCGGTGGTGCGGGCGGCGCTGTGGGCGACCTGGGCGGCGCACGCCGCGCGGGGCAGGCAGTCCGGGTTGGACCCCCGGCACCTGGGCGACCTGCTGCTGCGGGAGCTGTTCATCCCGCCCACCCGACCGGAGTCCCTCGACCCGGCGATCGCGGAGACGTTCCCCCGCGACCGGCGGTAGCCGGGCGGCACGCCGGGAGGGGGCTGACGTTCTCCCGACCGGGTGGACTCACCCCGACAGGGAGGTGGGCAGCGACGCTACGGGTGGTAGCGCCGGCTGCCCACTAGTAGCCGCGTCGACCGGCCGGGGGCGGCTCGTAGTCGTAGTCCTCGTCCTCGTCCGGCACGTCGAACGGCAACGGCCGGTTCGTCCACGAGTCCACCAGGACCAGCAGCACCACGAAGACGATGACGACCACGCCGACCCAGGACAGGCCACCCCAGACCAGGACGCCCGCGATCAACAGCAGCGGCAGGACGGTGAACAGGATGAAGGGGTCCACCCGCCCCAACCGCCGCCGTCGTCCGGAACTCGCCATCTACGCCCTCCCAGTCAAGCGCCTCCCGGGGTGAACTTACGCGACCCGGTTCACCGAGGCGTCAACCGGGCGTCACCGACCGCGCTGCTCCGTGCCGGGGTACCGGCCCCGGGAGCGCTCGGCGAAGGTGGCGATCACCGCGAGCAGGACCATGCCGACGCCCAGACCGAGGTGCAGCAGGTTGTCGGCGGCGTTGAAGGGCACGAAGTTCGCCCCGCCCGCGGCGTCCACGGCCGAGCCGTAGACCCACAGCAGCAGGTAGACGAACCCGCCGACGACCAGGAAGGCGCGCGAGGCGCCCGCGGCGCGGGCCGCCAGGACACCGGCCACGCCGAACAGCAGGTGCACCAGGTTGTGCAGCACCGACACCTGGAACAGCCCGAACAGCTCCGCGCGCGACCCGGTGCCGGCGAAGCCGAGGTGGTCGAAGTGGGCGGTGATGCCGGGGATGAAGCCCAACACCCCGACCAGCAGGAACACCGCTCCGACCAGGAGCGCGATCGCCTGGACGGGACGGCGGCGGGTGCCGGTGCGCTCGGTCGCGCTGGTCATGGCGGTCCTCCGGATCTGGCTGGTTGGGCCTGGCTTACCCCGGGTGGGTGGGGTGAAACCAAGATCCCCCGGGAGCGGCCGACCCGGGGCCGCGTCGCACCGGTGCACGTCACGAGGTCGATTTTCCCGCAGGTGCGGTTCTAGACTTCGGTTCGTGCCGAATTTGCGGATCAGCGAGGCCGCCGCCCTGCTGGGGGTCAGCGACGACACGGTGCGCCGGTGGGTCGAGCAGGGCCGGTTGGCCGAGGTGCGGCTGGACAGCGGCCGCAAGGGCGTGGACGGGCGCGAGCTGGCCGGGCTGGCCCGGCGCCTGGCCGAGGCGCCCGAGCCGGGCGCGACCGTCGCGGCGTCGGCGCGCAACCGGATGCGCGGCATCGTCGTGCGGGTGGTCAAGGACGGGGTGATGGCGCAGGTGGAGATGCAGGCCGGGCCGTTCCGGGTGGTGTCGCTGATGAGCCGCGAGTCGGCCGACGAGCTGGGCCTGGAGGCCGGGTGCGTGGCGGTCGCCTCGATCAAGTCCACCCACGTGGTCGTCGAGATCCCGGGGGCGTGAGCGTGCGGGCGGTCGCCGCCGCGGTGGTCGCCGCGGTCCTGGTCTCCTGCGGCTCCCCCGGCCGGCCGGCGGCGCCCGAGCGGGTGACGGTGTTCGCCGCGGCGTCGTTGACCGAGGCGTTCACCGCGCTGGGGCGGGAGTTCGAGGTCGCCAACCCCGGCACGGACGTGGTCTTCAACTTCGGCGGCAGTTCCGGGCTGGCCCGGCAGATCGGGCAGGGCGCGCCGGCCGACGTGTTCGCCGCGGCCTCCCCCGACACCATGCGCCAGGTCCGCGACGCGGTGTCGCCGGTGACCTTCGCGCGCAACCGGCTGCGCGTCGCGGTGCCCCGGGGCAACCCGGCGGGGGTGACCGGGTTGGCGGACTTCGGCCGCGAGGAGCCGGTGATCGCGCTGTGCGCCGAGCAGGTGCCGTGCGGGGCGGCGGCGCGGGAGGTGTTCGCGGCGGCCGGGGTCGTGCCGCGGCCGGACACGCTGGAGCAGGACGTGAAGGCGGTGCTCACCAAGGTGCGGCTGGGCGAGGCGGACGCCGCGCTGGTCTACCGCACCGACGTGCTCGCCGCGGGCGACGCGGTCGAGGGCCTGGACTTCCCCGAGGCGGGGTCGGCGGTCAACGACTACCCGATCGCGGTGCTGGCCGCGGCGCCCAACGCGGCGGGGGCGCGGGCGTTCGTCGAGCACGTGCGGTCCGAGCGGGGGCGGACCGCGCTGGCCGGGTTCGGGTTCGACGCGCCGTGACGCGCGGCAGGCTGCCGGTGGTGCTGGCGCTGCCGGCGGCGGTGGGGTTGGCGTTCCTGCTGGTGCCGCTGGCGGGGCTGCTGGCCCGCGCGCCGTGGGGCGACCTGCCGGGGCAGCTGTTCAGCGCGTCGGTGGGCGAGGCGCTGCGGCTGTCGCTGGTGTGCGCGTCGCTGGCGACGGTGGTGTGCGTGGTGCTGGGCGTGCCGCTGGCCTGGGTGCTGGCGCGGGGCGACCTGCCGGGGCGGGGGCTGCTGCGGGCGCTGGTGACCGTGCCGCTGGTGCTGCCGCCGGTGGTGGGCGGGGTGGCGCTGCTGTTCGTGCTGGGGCGGCGCGGGCTCGTCGGGCAGTACCTGCACGAGTGGTTCGGGGTGTCGCTGCCGTTCACCACGGCCGGGGTGGTGCTGGCCGAGGCGTTCGTGGCCATGCCGTTCCTGGTGATCTCGGTGGAGGGCGCGCTGCGGGCCGCCGACCCGCGCTACGAGGAGGCGGCCGCGACCCTGGGCGCGTCGCGCTGGCTGGCGTTCCGGCGGGTCACGCTGCCGTCGGTGCTGCCGGGCGTGGTGGCGGGCACGGTGCTGTGCTGGGCGCGGGCGCTGGGCGAGTTCGGGGCGACCATCACCTTCGCCGGCAACTTCCCCGGCGAGACGACCACCATGCCGCTGGCGGTGTACCTGGCGCTGGAGACCGACCCGGACGCGGCGATCGTGCTGAGCGTGGTGCTGCTGGTGGTGTCGGTCGCGGTGCTGGCCGCGCTGCGCGACCGGTGGGTCAGCGGGCCGTCGTGACGCTGGACGCGCGCCTGGAGGTCGACCGCGGCCGGTTCCGGCTCGGGGTGGGGCTGACCGCGGAGCCCGGCGAGGTGGTGGCCCTGCTGGGGCCCAACGGGGCGGGCAAGACGACGGCGCTGCGCGCGCTGGCGGGGCTGCTGCGGTTGACCGGCGGGCACCTGCGCGTGGGCGGGCGGGAGTGGGACGTGCCGCCGGGGGTGTTCCTGCCGCCCGAGCGGCGGCCGATCGGCGTGGTGTTCCAGGACTACCTGCTGTTCGCGCACCTAAGCGCGCTGGAGAACGTCGCCTTCGGCCTGCGGGCGCGGGGCGCGGGTCGGGCGGCGGCCCGCGCGGAGGCGGCCCGCTGGCTGGAGCGGGTGGGGTTGGCCGAGCACGCGCGGACCCGGCCGCGGGCGCTGTCCGGCGGGCAGGCGCAGCGCGTCGCGCTGGCCCGCGCCCTGGTCACCCGCCCGGACCTGCTGCTGCTGGACGAGCCGCTGGCGGCGCTGGACGCGGCGACCCGCCTGCACGTGCGCGCGGAGCTGGCCGGGCACCTGCGCGACTACCCCGGCCACACCCTGCTGGTCACCCACGACCCGCTCGACGCCATGGTGCTGGCCGACCGGCTGGTGGTGCTGGAGCGCGGCGAGGTGGTGCAGCAGGGCGCGCCGGCCGAGGTCGCCCGCCGGCCGCGCACCGACTACGTCGCCGACCTGGTGGGCCTGAACCTCTACCGGGGCACGGCCTCGGGCGCCTCGGTGGCGCTGGACGGGGGCGGCGCGCTGACCGTGGCCGCGCCGGCGGCCGGGCGCGTGCACGTGGTGTTCCCGCCGAACGCGGTGAGCCTGCACCCCGCGCGGCCCGGCGGCAGCCCGCGCAACGCGTGGGAGGTGACCGTGGCCGGGGTGGAGCAACACGCGCACACCACCCGCGTCCGGCTGGAGGGCGCGCCGCCCGTGCTCGCCGACGTGACCACCGCGACCGTGGCCGAGCTGCGGCTCAAGCCGGGCGACCGGCTGTGGGCCGCGGTGAAGGCGACCGAGGTGAGCGCCTACCCGGCTTAAGTGAGTAACCAACCACTCCTGTTGACAAGGAGGCATTTCGCCCGTTTACTTCTCCCTAGATTGAGTGACTGACCACTCACAAATGGAGGAGGCTGCGTGGACGACGCGTCGACCGGACAGGTGCTGGAGGTCGTGCTGCCCGGGGTGGTCGAACCCGACGGGCTGGTGCTGCGCCACCGCGAGCGCCCCACCCCCGGCCCCGGTCGAGCCCTGGTGCGGGTCGAGGCGACGGGGGTGTCGTTCGCCGAGCAGCAGATGCGCCGGGCCAAGTACTACGACCAGCCCCCGTTCCCGTTCGTGCCCGGCTACGACCTGGTCGGCACGGTCGCCGAGGTGGGCCCCGGCGTCGACCCCGGCCTGCTGGGCGGCCGGTTCGCCGTGCTCACCAAGACCGGCGGGTGGGCCAGCCACGCCGTGGTGGACGCCGCCGACCTGGTGCCCGTGCCCGACGGCGTCGACCCCGCCGAGGCCGAGACGCTGGTGGTCAACGGCATCACCGCCTGGCAGGTGCTGCACGGCGTCGCCCGGGTCGCCGAGGGGCAGACCGTGCTGGTGCACGGCGCGAACGGCGGCGTCGGCTCCACCCTCGTGCAACTGGCCCGCCTGGCCGGGGCGCGGGTCATCGGCACCGCGTCGCCGCGCCACCACGACGCGGTGCGCGAACTGGGCGCCACCCCCCTGGACTACCGCGACCCCGCGCTGCCCGCGAAGGTGCGCGAACTGGCGCCCGGCGGCGTGGACGCGGTCTTCGACCACGTCGGCGGCCCCGGCATCGTCGACTCCTGGCGGCTGCTGGGACCGCGCGGCACCCTGGTGGCCTACGGCACCGCGTCCACGCGCGACGCCCCGGGCTCCTCCCGCCTGCCGGTGCTCAGGCTGTTCGCCCGCCTGCTCCTGTGGGACGCCCTGCCCGGTGGCCGCACCGCGAAGTTCTTCAACATCTGGACGGGCAAGCGCGACGCGGCCGGCTTCCGCGCCCGCCTGGGCCGCGACCTGGGGGCGGTGTTCGCGCTGCTGGCCGAGGGGCGGCTGCGACCGCAGGTGGCCGCGCGCGTGCCGCTGGAGCGGGTGGCCGAGGCGGTGGCGCTGGCCGAGTCCGGCACGATCACCGGCAAGGTCGTGCTGGTGCCGTGAGAACCACCGGCCGGGGCCCGCGAATTTCGGTTGCGCCCCGACCCGGACCGGGCGACTGTGGGCACCCGTTTCGCACCCGGGGTGCCGTGTGGAACGGGTTCCGGCCGAATTCCGTTTCGATGAAAGAGGACGTTCCAGGTGAATCACCACCGCGAGGTGCTGTCGCTGTCGGGGCGGGTCGCCGCCACGATGTCGGAGGCGATCGGCCGGGTCCGGGCGGACCTGGCCGGGGCGGACCCGGTGGTGCGACGATCCGACCGCGCCGACTTCCAGTGCAACGCCGCCCTCGCCCTGGCCAAGCGCATCGGCGTCGAGCCCCGCGACCTGGCCACCGACATCGTGGGCGCGCTCGACCTCGACGGGCAGACCGCGGTCGCCGCCGCGGCACCGTCGGGCCCCGGCTTCCTCAACGTCACCGTGACCGACCACGCGGTCTGGGAGCAGGTCGCCGCCCGCCTGCGGGACCCCCGCCTCGGCACGGGTGCTCCGGAAGGCGGGCGGCGGACCGTCGTCGACTACTCGGCGCCCAACATCGCCAAGGAGATGCACGTCGGGCACCTCCGCACGACGATCATCGGCGACAGCCTGGCCCGCGTCCTGGCATTCCTCGGCGCGGACGTGGTGCGCCAGAACCACCTGGGCGACTGGGGAACCCAGTTCGGGATGCTGATCCAGTACCTCGACGAGCACCCGGACGCCACGTGGCACCACGACGAGCTCGACGAGGGCGCCTCGGCGGTGTCCGCCCTCAACGACCTGTACCGGGCGGCACGCGCCGAGTTCGACGCCGACCCGGACTTCGCCGACCGCTCCCGCGCCCGCGTCGTCGCCCTCCAGGCGGGCGACCCGGACACCGTCGCGGTCTGGCGGGGCATCATCACCGAGTCCGAACGGTCGTTCCGAGCGATCTACGACCGGTTGACCGTGCTGCTCACCGCCGAGGACTCGGTGGGCGAGTCGTTCTACAACCCCATGCTGGCCGACACCGCGGACGAACTGGTCGCCGCGGGCCTGGCCGTCGAGAGCGAGGGCGCGCTGGTCTTCCACTCGGACGAGGTGTCCGGCCCGGAGGGCAAACCCGCCGCGCTCATGGTCCGCAAGAGCGACGGCGGCTACGGCTACGACACCACCGACCTGGCCACCATCCGCTACCGCATCCGCGAGCTCGGGGCCGACCGGCTGGTCTACGTCACCGACTCGCGCCAGTCCCTGCACTTCCAGCTCGTCTTCGAGGCCGCCCGCCGCGCCGGCTGGCTCACCGACGGCACCAGCGCCGAGCACGTCGCCTACGGCACGATCCTCGGCCCGGACGGGACGCCGTTCAAGACCCGGGCGGGCGGCACCGTCCGCCTCGTGGACCTGCTCGACGCCGCCGTCACCCGCGCCCGCGCCGTCGTGGTCGAGAAGAACCCGGACCTCGACGCGGCCGAGCTGGACCGGATCGCCGAGTCGGCGGGCATCGCCGCGGTCAAGTACGCGGACCTGTCCACCTCGCGGGTGAAGGACTACTCCTTCGACGTCGACCGCATGGTCTCCTTCACCGGCAACACCGGGGTCTACCTCCAGTACGCCCACGCCCGCATCAGCTCCATCCTGCGCAACGCGGGCGACCCGGACACCACCGTCGACCCCACCACCGCGCTCCACCCGGCCGAGCGGGACCTCGTCCTGACGCTCGACGCCCACGGCGCCGTCCTGACCGAGGTCGCCGCCACCCTCGAACCGCACCGGCTCTGCGGCCACCTCTACGACGTGGCCCGCGCCTTCACCGCGTTCTACGAAGCCTGCCCCGTCCTGAAGGCCGACGAACCAGTGCGCGGCAACCGGCTCGCCCTGTGCCGGCTCACGGCCCGCACGCTGGGTCACGGCCTCGACCTGCTGGGGATCGCCGCACCGGAACGCATGTAGTCCCGCCTCCGCCTCCCGATACTGCGTGATACCGTGTACTGGTACTCAGTAATACGCAGTACTGGGAGGACCCGCGGTGGACGACCTGACGGAGATGCTGAAGGGCACGCTCGAAGGGTGCGTGCTGGAGATCATCGGCGGCGAGGAGACCTACGGGTACGCCATCACGCGTCGGCTGAACGAACTCGGCTTCACCGACGTCGTCGAGGGCACGGTGTACACCATCCTGCTGCGGCTGGAGAAGAACGGGCTCGTCCAGGTGGCGAAACGCCCGTCCGGGGTGGGACCGCCGCGCAAGTTCTACGCGCTCAACGACGCGGGGCGCAGGGAGCTGGCGACGTTCTGGGCGAAGTGGGAGTACCTCTCATCGCGGATCGACGAGCTCAAGAGGGGCGGGACATGACGTTCTGGGAGAACATCACGGGCGGTGACCTGACCAGGGAGTGGACGGGGTTCGAAGCACGGGCCGAGGCGTTGCCGGCCGATCACCGGGCGGCGTGGGAGCAGATCAAGGCCCACCTCCTCCCCTACTCGGACTTCACGGGTCGCAACCTGGTGCCGATCGTCGACGGCGCGCTGGGGCTGCTCGAGGAGACGGCGGCCGACGGACAGGACGTCCGCGACGTGCTGGGCGACGACATCGAGGGGTTCTGCGCGGCGCTGGCCGGCGGGGAAGGGGCCCGGAGCCACCGCGACCGGTGGCGCGAGCGGTTGAACGGGAACGTCGCGAGGAAACTGGGCCGGTCGGGGGGCTGAGATGGGCATCCGGGACATCATCGAGGACAAGAAGCGGTGGCGGGCGCACGTGGCACGGGTCAAGGCGCTCCCGCTGGACTACCGGATCGTCTACCGGGAGATCCAGCAGTACCTCTTCAAGGTCGGACCGGTCGACCTGCCCGACGGGCCCCTGCTGCCGGGGATCGTCGACTTCTTCGAGGAGGGCGCCGCGACCGGCAAGGGGGTCCTGGACCTCATCGGCGACGACGTCGCCGCCTTCTGCGACGACCTGGTCGGGGATTCGCGCACCCGCGCGGACGTCCTCCGGGAGTGCACCGGCCGGGAACCCGGCCCGGCCGAGAGGTGACCCCCGGTCGGCCCGAGGCTCGCGCCTCGGGCCGACCGGGCGGGCGGGCCGGGCCGTGCGGTGACCGAACGTCACACCCTTGACACCGCCGCGTCATTGCTCGCACACTATGACCGCCTCGAATGTTAACGCAAACATACGTGGCTCTCGCCCCACCGGGACGCCGCGGACGCCAGTCGACGGCCGCAGCGCGGTGTCATGGCGCCGACGGGCCACCGCCCGGGTCATGACGACCGGCGCCTCCCGCGCACAGCTGGACACCACCGACCCGAGCCGGTGCCCCAGGCCGGCCGATCGCCCGGCAGTCGTCGACACCCCGAGGAGATCAACGATGAACTCTTCACCCTCCCGCCGCGGACGCCCCACCCCGGTCGCCCCGACGACGGTGTGCCGCACCGGCCGCGAACGGCGTCGCGACTGATCCCGGAGGGGTGAACCGGGCCGACCACCGGGCGACCGCGCCACCGCCGAGGTCGCGCCCCCGGCCCCGTCCGAACCGGACGGTCGTTCCGCCGCGCCCGGCCACCGCACCCGGCCCACCACCGGCTCCCGCCGGAACTGCCGCGCCGCCGCGCCGCTCGCCGCGATCCCGGTCACCCTCCCGGCTGCGTGTTCACGCTAACACCGCACGGTCCTCTGTCGACCGCGGCCGCGCCGCGCACACCCCCGACCCAGGAGATCACCCGTGAACAGACAGAAGGTCAAGCGCTGGCTGGCCCGGCTCAGCCTCGTGGCGCTCACGGCCGCCGGCACCGCGGTGACCGTCGCGTCGCCCGCGCAGGCCGCCCCCGGCTACGTCTACACCACGTTCAAGGGCGACGCCGCCGCCGACCAGGAGCTCTGGGTCTACTCCTCGACCAACGGCACGAACTTCGGCGTGCTGGCCGACACGAACTACCGCGGCCCGTCCGGCGTGCTGCGCGACCCCAGCGTCATCCAGCACAACGGGCTCTACTACATCGCCCACACCGTCCAGTCCTGGACCACGAACTCGACGCACTTCAACATCGCCTCCAGCCCCGACCTGGTCAACTGGACGCACGTCACGAGCGTCAACTCCGGCGTCCCCAACACGCGGTTCACCTGGGCGCCCGAGTTCTACGTCGAGAACGGCACCGTCCGGATCATCGTGAGCATCGCCCAGACGACGTGCTCCGACTGCTTCCGCCCCTACGTCTTCACCGCCCAGAACAGCGCGCTGTCCTCCTGGAGCGCCCCGGCGCAGATGGGCGGCCTCGGCTACAACTACATCGACACCTACGTGGTGAAGTCGGGCAGCACCTACCACGCCTTCACCAAGAACGAGACCACCAAGTACATCGAGCACTGGACCAGCACGAGCCTCACCGGCGGGTGGGCCAACCGGGGCCGGCTGTGGAGCTCGGGCTACGAGGGGCCGGCCGTGCTGCGGATGGCCGACGGCTCGTGGCGCGTCTGGGTCGACAAGTACACCAACGGCGGCATCTGGACGGCCACCAGCTCGAACCTGGACTCCTGGTCGGGCCTGGGCCAGATCACGTGCCCCGGTTGCCGCCACGGCACGATCCTGCCGGTGGCCGACGTGCCCGGCGCGGTGCCCGCCTACCGCGTGACCAACCGCAACAGCGGCCGGGTGGTGGACGTCGTGTCGGCCTCCACCGCGAACAACGCCGAGATCAAGCAGTGGTCGTGGAACGGCGGCGGCAACCAGCAGTGGGAGTTCCAGGACGCGGGCGACGGCTGGTCCCGCATCGTCAACCGCAACAGCGGCAAGTGCCTGGACGTGGCGAGCGGCTCCACCGCCGACGGGGCGAACGTCATCCAGTACACCTGCGGCGGCGCCACCAACCAGCAGTGGCAGTGGCAGACCGACGGCGGCTACTCCCGGATCGTCGCCCGGCACAGCGGCAAGTGCCTCGACGTCGTCAACTCCGGCACCGGCGACGGCGCCGACATCCAGCAGTACACCTGCGGCGGCGGCGCCAACCAGCAGTGGACCCGCGCCCAGCTCTAGTGATGGGACACCTCATGACACCGATCACGGCGCCTGGCGCCCTCCCGCCAGGACCACCGCGGCGCGCCCGGTCGTGGCGCCGGTCGCTGACCACCCTGGCGGTGACCGCGCTCACCGCGGCGGGCCTCGTCGCCCCCGCGGCGCCGGCCACCGCCGCCACCAGCCAGTTCCGGGGGATGAACTGGGCCGTGCTGGGCGACAACTTCAGCACCGGCACGCTCGTCGTGCAGGGCCTGAACCTGTCCGACAGCAACGCGACGGTCCGGGCCAAGGCCAACGCCCTCTACGACGACATGGCCGCCACCCTGGGGGTCAACACCGTCCGGCTGCCCATCAACACCCACACCGTGGCCAACACGACCTGGTGGAACGCCTACCGCGGCGCCATCGACGCCGCGACCGCCCGCGGGTTCAAGGTCATCCTCGCCTACTGGGAGGACGGCGCCGCCTCCGGCGGCCGGATCACCAACCTCGCCGCGTGGAACACGATGTGGTCCAGCGTGACCAACACCTACGGCTCCAACGGCAACGTCTACTTCGAACCGATGAACGAGCCGCACGGCTACTCCTCGGCGGACTGGCGCAACGTCGCCGCGAACTGGCTCAGCTACCACACCTCGGCGGTACCGGGCCGGGTGCTCATCGGCGGCACCGGCTACAGCCAGGACCTGCGCGACGTCTGCAACGACAGCCGCTTCAACGCCACGCTGCTGTCCTTCCACCACTACGCCTTCTTCTACAGCCCGATGACCTACGACGCCTTCCGGAGCCACATCCAGGCGCGCCTGGGCAACTGCGCCTCCCGCGCGGTCGCGACCGAGTTCGGCGCGCCGATGTCCACCGGCCTCAACTACGGCGACGCCGGCAGCACCGACAACTTCGTGCGCCACATCCGCGCCATGGCCCAGGTCATGCGCGACAACCGGATGGGCGGCACCTACTGGCCCGCCATCGGCGGCAAACCCGGCGACATCGGCTACGACTGGTACTCGATGTACTCCCTGAGCGGCAGCGGCACCGACCTCGACCTGACCGTCCGCAACGCCTCCGGCGCCACCCGTCTCCGCTACGCGTGGGGCGACAACACCGGGAACGACCCCGCACCGACCCACTACCGCCTCGACGTCCGCCACAGCGGCAAGACCATGGACGTCCAGCAACCGAACACCGACGACGGCGCCCGCGTCGGCCAGTACACCTACGGCGGCAACGCCTGGCAGCAGTGGCAGTTCCAGGACGCGGGCAGCGGCTACTGGCGCATCGCCAGCCGCCACAGCGGCAAGTGCCTGGACGTGGTGAGCGCCTCCACCGCCGACGGCGCCGAACTCGTCCAGTACAGCTGCGGCAGCGGGACCAACCAGCAGTTCCAGCTGGTCGCCAACGGCAGCTGGTTCCAGCTCCGGGCGCGGCACAGCGGCAAGTGCGTGGACGTACCCGCTGCCTCCACCGCGGACGGCGCGATCCTCAAGCAGTACCCGTGCAACTCCGGCACCAACCAGCAGTGGTCGCGCACGACCGTCTGACGGTCGGCTCGACGTGACCGCGGAACCCCCGGCTCCGGGCTCGTGCCCCGGCGCCGGGGGTTCCGCCGTGCCCGGAGCGACGGGCGCCCCACGAACCGCTCCCGCCCGCCTCGGAACGCCGGAGGCCCGCACCACCACCGCCGTCGCGCGCGGGGGTGTTCGACCCGGCAGTCCCACCCGCAATCACACGATTGTGTCGATTTGGCCGGATTCCGGGAATTCAGCCTGGGGTTTTACTCGCAAATCCGGTCGCCCCGCCCGTTGATCCGGGCCATCCTGGGGCAGGGGCCGAGAGGCGAGGCCGTGCAGGAGGGGCAGGTAGATGTCGTCCACCAGCTCCGCCACCGCGTCCTCGGACAGGGGCGCGCCGCAGGCCATGGACTCGCTGCGGATCAGGTCCAGCGGCACGCGGGCCGCCCGGTGAGGCACCTCGACGGGCGGGAGCTCGCCCCTGGCCACGGCCCGGTCCACGATCGCGTCCAGCGGTCCGGTCAGCGGCGACCTCGACGTCAGGCGGTCGCGGAGGATCCCGGCCACCTCCGGGTGGCGGAACGCCTCGCCCATGACGCCCGCGATCATCTCGTTCATCATCGAGTCCGCCCGGCGGGCCACCGAGGAGAACAGGCCGACGAGGTCCTCCCTCAGGTCACCCGTGTCGGGGGTCGCCATCGAGACCGGGACCCGGCGGTTCCACGCCGCCAGGGCCAGTTCGGCCCGGCTCGGCCAGCGGCGGTAGATGACCGGCTTGCTCGTGCCCGCCCTCTTCGCCACCGCCTCGATGGTCAGCCGGGAGTAGCCGACCTCGCTCAGCTCCGCCCACGCCGCGTCCAGGACCGCGGCCTCCAGCTCGGCCCCGCGACGCCGCGACCTCGGTTCGGCCACCCTGCTCCTTAGATACGTTGCGTTTCTTATAAAACCGGTCTACCTTGCACACATTAGACACGATCCGTTTCCTATGGGGGAAGTTCGTTGCTCACCCGCTTGCTCCGCACACACCTGCGGCCCTACCGGCGAGAACTCACCGTCGTGCTGGTCCTCCAGCTCGTCGGCACCGTGGCCTCGCTGTACCTGCCCAGCCTCAACGCCGACATCATCGACTTCGGCATCGCCACCGGCGACACGGACTACATCCTGTCCACCGGCGGCTGGATGCTCCTGGTCAGCGTCGTGCAGATCGGCTGCTCCGTCGGCGCCGTCTACTACGGCGCCCGGACCGCCATGGGCTTCGGCCGTGACGTCCGCTCGGCCGTGTTCCACCGGGTCGGGGAGTTCTCCGCGCGCGAGGTCGCCTCGTTCGGGCCGTCCTCGCTGATCACCCGCACCACCAACGACGTGCAGCAGGTGCAGCTGCTGGTGGTGATGGTGTGCACCATGCTGATCGCCGCCCCGATCACGTGCGTGGCGGGCATCGTCATGGCGCTGCGCGAGGACTTCGGGCTGTCCTGGCTGCTGCTCGTGTGCGTGCCCGCGCTGGCCCTCTCGATCGGGCTGATCGTGGTGCGGATGGTCCCGCAGTTCCGGTTGATGCAGGAGCGGATCGACGCGGTCAACCGGGTGCTGCGCGAGCAGCTGTCCGGCATCCGCGTGGTGCGCGCCTTCGTCCGCGAGCCCCACGAGACCGAGCGGTTCGCCGGGGTGAACCGGGCGCTGACGGACACCGCGCTGCGGGTCGGCCGGTTGCAGGCGCTGATCTTCCCGGTGGTGATGCTGCTGCTGAACGCCTCCAGCGTGGCCGTGCTGTGGTTCGGCGCCTACCGGGTCGACGCGGGCCAGATGCAGATCGGCGCGCTGACGGCGTTCCTCAGCTACCTGATGCAGATCCTCATGTCGGTCATGATGGCCACCTTCATCTCGATGATGATCCCGCGCGCCGCGGTGAGCGCCGAGCGCATCAACGAGGTGCTGGACACCAGGTCGTCGGTGACGCCGCCGCCGAACCCGGTGGTGGAGCTGCCCCGGCGGGCCGAGGTGGAGTTCGTCAACGCGGGGTTCCGCTACCCCGGCGCGGCGGACGCGGTGCTGCGCGACGTGACGTTCACGGCCGAGGCGGGGCGGACCACGGCGATCATCGGCAGCACCGGCGCGGGCAAGACCACCCTGGTCAACCTCATCCCCCGGCTCATCGACGTCACCTCCGGCGCGGTGCTGGTCGACGGCGTGGACGTGCGGGAGGTCGACGCGGACGCGCTGTGCTCGCGCATCGGCCTGGTGCCGCAACGGCCGTACCTGTTCACCGGCACCGTCGCGAGCAACCTGCGCTACG
Source organism: Saccharothrix sp. BKS2 (assembly GCF_047689505.1). Classification (NCBI taxonomy): domain Bacteria; kingdom Bacillati; phylum Actinomycetota; class Actinomycetes; order Pseudonocardiales; family Pseudonocardiaceae; genus Saccharothrix; species Saccharothrix sp. BKS2. Next base: position 40,774 of record NZ_JAUQOL010000016.1, read on the forward strand.
GCAACCCCGCAGCCACCGACGAGGAGCTGTGGGCGGCGCTGGAGGTCGCCCAGGCGCGGAATTTCGTGGAGGCCATGCCCGAGGGGCTCGACGCCCCGATCGCGCAAGGCGGCACGAACGTGTCGGGCGGTCAGCGGCAGCGGTTGTCCATCGCGCGGGCGCTGGTCCGCAAGCCCGGCATCTACCTGTTCGACGACGCGTTCTCCGCGCTGGACCTGGCCACCGACGCGAGGCTGCGCGCGGCGCTGCGCCCGCACACCGCGCACGCGGTCGTGCTCGTCGTCGCCCAGCGGGTGTCCACGATCATCGACGCGGACCGCATCGTGGTGCTGGACAACGGGTCCGTGGTCGGCACCGGCACCCACCGCGAACTGCTGGACACGTGCCCCACCTACGTCGAGATCGTCGAGTCCCAGCTAACCCCGGAGCAGGCCGCATGAGCACCGCCACGACGAACCGCGCGCCCGCCCGGATGGGCGGGAACTTCCCCGGCATGGGGATGCCGATGGGCAAGGCGGAGAACTTCAAGCCGTCGGCGAAGAGGCTCGCGCGGCGGCTGCGCCCGGAGCGCAACACGGTCGCGGCCGTGGTCGCCCTGGGGGTCGTCAGCGTCGCGTTCGCGGTCGCCGGGCCGAAGATCCTCGGCCACGCCACCGACATCATCTTCAACGGCGTGCTCGCGCGGATGCGCGGCGTGCCGGGCGCCGGCATCGACTTCGGCGCGCTCGGCGAGGTGCTGGCCTGGGTGCTGGCGCTGTACCTGGCCTCCTCGCTGTTCGGCTGGGCGCAGGGCCGCATCCTCAACAACGTGGTGCAGCGGGTGATCTTGACGCTGCGGGCCGACGTGGAGGCGAAGCTGCACCGGCTGCCGCTGCGCTACTTCGACGGCCAGCCGCGCGGCGAGACCCTGTCCCGCGTCACCAACGACATCGACAACATCTCGACCACGTTGCAGCAGACGCTGAGCCAGCTGCTGACCTCGCTGCTGACCGTGGTGGGCGTGCTGATCATGATGATCACCATCTCGCCGCTGCTGGCGCTGATCGCGCTGCTGCTGATCCCGGTGTCGGTGGTGGTGACCGCCCGGATCCGCAAGGTGTCGCAGGCGCAGTTCGTGGCGCAGTGGAAGCACACCGGCGCGCTGAACGCGCACATCGAGGAGGCGTTCACCGGGCACCAGCTGGTGAAGGTGTTCGGCCGGCAGCGGGAGTCCGAGGAGGAGTTCCGGCGGCGCAACGACGAGCTGGTGGGTTCGGCGACGAGCGCGCAGTTCATGTCCGGCCTGATCATGCCGGTGATGATGTTCCTGTCGAACATCAGCTACGTGGCGGTCGCGGTGGTCGGCGGGCTGCGGATCACCTCGGGCGCGATGACGCTGGGCGAGGTGCAGGCGTTCATCCAGTACTCGCGCCAGTTCACCCAGCCGCTGACGCAGGTGGCGTCGATGGCGAACCTGATGCAGTCGGGCGTGGCCTCGGCCGAGCGGGTGTTCGAGGTGCTCGACGCGGAGGAGCAGGCCCCGGACCCGGTCGACGCGCCGGTGCCCGAGGCGAGCCGGGGCCGGGTGGCGTTCGAGCACGTCGGGTTCTCCTACCGGCCGGACCAGCCGCTGATCGAGGACCTGTCGCTGGTGGCCGAACCCGGCCAGACGGTGGCCATCGTCGGCCCGACCGGCGCGGGCAAGACCACGCTGGTGAACCTGGTGCTTCGCTTCTACGAGCTGGACTCGGGCCGGATCACGCTGGACGGCACGGACATCACCGCGCTGCGGCGCTCGGACCTGCGGTCGCGGATCGGCATGGTGCTCCAGGACACGTGGCTGTTCGGCGGCACGATCCGGGACAACATCGCCTACGGCCGCCCCGGCGCATCAGAGGAGGAGATCGTGGCCGCCGCACGGGCCACCTACGTGGACCGGTTCGTGCGCACGCTGCCCGACGGGTACGACACGGTGATCGACGAGGAGGGCACGAACGTCAGCGCGGGCGAGAAGCAGCTGCTGACGATCGCCCGCGCGTTCCTGGCCGACCCGTCGCTGCTGATCCTGGACGAGGCGACCTCGTCCGTGGACACGCGCACCGAATCGCTGGTCCAGCACGCGATGGCGGCGCTGCGGTCGTCGCGGACGAGCTTCGTCATCGCGCACCGGCTGTCGACGATCCGGGACGCGGACCTGATCCTGGTGATGGAGTCGGGCCGGATCGTGGAGCAGGGGACGCACGAGGAGCTGCTGGAGGCGCACGGCGCCTACCACCGGCTGTACTCGGCGCAGTTCGCCGCCGCTGCGGGGTGAGGCGGGGCCCCAGCGGGAGGGACGAGGCCGAGAGCCGTGGCGGGTTGAGGCCGGGGCACGGGGACCGCGAGGTCCCCGTGCCCCGGCACCCGGGACGGCAAAGGGTGCCGGGCTCACCGCTCAGGGCTCACCGCTCCAGGACCAGCGCCTCCCACGGTCCCAGCTCCGCCCGACCGGCCTTGACCCGCACCCGGTCGGTGTTGGCCAGCACGACGTGCTCGGCCGCCCACCCCGGTTCCAGCTCGACGCTCTCCTCACCCGGGCCGAGGTTGGCCAGCACGAGCAGGCGGGCGTCGTCCAGGGCGCGTTCGTAGCAGTACAGGTGGGGGTGGTCGGGCAGGAACATCCGGAAGCCGCCCAGGGCGACCACCGGCCGGGTGTGGCGCAGCTCGACCAGCCGCCGGTAGTGGTGGAACACCGAGTCCGGGTCGTCGTACTGGGCGGCGGCGTTGATCCGGGTGTGGTTGGGGTTGACCGCCAGCCACGGCGTGCCGGTGGTGAACCCGGCGTGGGGCCCGTCGTCCCACTGCACGGGGGTGCGGGCGTTGTCGCGGCCCATGGCGCGCAGCCCGACCATGACCACCTCGGGGTCCACCCCGCCGGCCACGGCCTCGCGGTAGTGGTTGAGCGACTCCACGTCGCGCAGGTCGTCGACCGAGGCGAACGGGGCGTTGGTCATGCCCAGCTCCTCGCCCTGGTAGATGTAGGGGGTGCCGCGGTGCAGGTGCAGCACGGTGGCGAGGGCGGTGGCCGACTCGCGCCACCAGCGGTCGTCGTCGCCGAAGCGGGAGACGACCCGGGGCTGGTCGTGGTTGTTCCAGTACAGGCTGTTCCAGCCGACCTCGGCCAGGGCGGTCTGCCAGCGGCCCAGCGAGCCCTTGAGCAGCCGCAGGTCCAGCGGGCGGGGGTCGAACTTGCCGCCGGGGCCGTGGTCCAGGGAGACGTGCTCGAACTGGAACACCATGTCCACCTCCCGACGGGCCGGGTCGGTGAACAGGCGGGCCTGCTCCCAGGTCACCCCGGGCATCTCGCCCACCGTCAACAGGCCCTCCCGGCCGGCGAACACCTCCCGGTTCATCTCCTGGAGGAAGTCGTGGACGCGGTCCCGGGTGCCGTAGTGGGGGTAGCCGTCCCCCAGCCCGGCGGTGCCGGTGAGCGCGCCGTCGGGCAGGGCGGGGTCCTTGGCGATCAGGTTGATCACGTCCATCCGGAAGCCGTCCACGCCCCGGTCCAGCCACCACCGCATCATCTCGTACACGGCCTGCCTGACCTGCGGGTTCTCCCAGTTCAGGTCCGGCTGGCGGCGGTCGAACAGGTGCAGGTAGTACTCGCCGGTCGCCTCGTCCGCCGTCCACGCGGGCCCGGAGAAGAACGACTCCCAGTTGGTCGGCTCGGCACCGGCCCGACCGACCGCGAAGCCCTCGCGCGGCGGCCGCCACCAGTACCAGTCCCGCTTCGGGCTGTCCTTCGACGAGCGCGACTCGACGAACCAGGGGTGCTGGTCGGAGGTGTGGTTGACCACCAGGTCCATGACCAGTTTCATGCCCCGGGCGTGCACCTCGGCCAGCAGCCGGTCGAAGTCCTCCAGCGTGCCGAAGGCGGGGTCGATCGCCCGGTAGTCGGAGATGTCGTAGCCGTTGTCGGCCTGCGGCGAGGCGTAGACCGGCGACAGCCAGACCACGTCCACCCCGAGCCGCTCCAGGTGGGCCAACCGGGCGGTGATCCCGTTGAGGTCGCCGACCCCGTCACCGTTCGAGTCGGCGAAGCTGCGGGGGTAGACCTGGTAGACCACCGCCGAGCGCCACCACCCGGCCTCCTGAGCCATCGACACCCTCGCGCCTCCCAGTCCGATGTGGATGATCATCGCGGACGCCGGCGACGACCGCGTCGCCCAGGGTAGCCGGCGGGGGGCCGATCGGCAGGCCCCGCCGGCACATCGGTCCCGGAGCGGCGTTCCGCGCGGGCGGTCGCTCCCCCGGAGCAACGGATCACCCGGGCGGTCGGCCACCGGAACGACGGGTCACACGGGCGGGTGCATCCCGGGCCCGTGGTCGGGGTCGTCCACCGGGGCGATCGGCGTCGGGCTCAACGACGCCTCGTCCTCGCCCTCCTCCAGCAGCGTCGCCGCCGGACCGACCACCTTCGGGTCGGGCTCCCCCACCACCTCGGGGTCCTTGTCGGTGTAGTCCAGCCGCGCCAGCACGCTGCGCATCGCCTCGATCCGCGCCCGCTTCTTGTCGTTGCTCTTCACCACCGTCCACGGAGCCGCCTCCGTGTCCGTGGCCCGGAACATCGCCACCTTCGCCTCGGTGTAGGCGTCCCACAGGTCCAGCGACCGCACGTCGTTCGGGCTGAGCTTCCACTGCCGCACCGGGTCCACCTGCCGGATCAGGAAGCGCGTCCGCTGCTCCGCCCGCGACACCGAGAACCACAGCTTGACCAGCAGGATCCCGTCGTCGACCAGCATCCGCTCGAACGTCGGGGCCTGCCGCATGAACCGCTCGTACTGCTCGTCGGTGCAGTACCCCATCACCCGCTCGACCCCGGCCCGGTTGTACCAGGACCGGTCGAACAGCACGACCTCGCCCTCCGTGGGCAGGTGGTCGACGTACCGCTGGAAGTACCACTCGCCCTGCTCGCGGTCGGTCGGCTTGCCCAACGCCACCACCCGCGAGCCCCGGGGGTTCAGGTGCTCGGTGAACCGCTTGATCGTGCCGCCCTTGCCCGCCGCGTCCCGGCCCTCGAACACGATGACCACCCGGCGGCCCGTGTCCTTGATCCAGTACTGGAGCTTGAGCAGCTCGATCTGCAACAACCGCTTCGACAGGTCGTACTCCTCGCGCGACATCCGCTCGGGGTACGGGTAGTTCTCCCGCCACGTGTCCACCAGCGACCCGTCGCGGCGGCGCAGCACCGGGTCGTCGCCGTCCTCGTAGTCCACCACGAAGCCGTCGACCGACAGCTCCGGGAACCGGTCCGAGATGTCGAGCGCGTTGTTCACACGGTCGACGTACCCCCGCCGCCACCACCGCAAACAGCCGTCCGGAAGGCCCCTGCGGCCCGGACGGCGGCCACGACCGCTTTCCCCGCACCACCGGGGAGATCGCGACTCACCGGAGCGGAAAACGGCGAGCCACCAGGGGCTCCGTCACTCACGCGAGTGGTTCGGCGATCCGATGGCGGTAGCCGTGTGGTGCCCGGCCGACGCCTCGCGGATGGTGGAGACCGCGAGCCCGGAGGGCCGCGGATTCCTCTCGACACCCGATCACCACGGAGACCCGCGAGGAGGTGAACACGATGCGCACCATCCACATCACGGCCAGGAAGGTCGTCCGGCGCGACCGCAACGCCAAGTACTGGGCCTGGGAGTGGCAGAACCAGTGACCAGCGGCTGAGCGAGGGGGTGGGCACCCGACTCGCGTGCCGGGCCCGCCCCCCGCTCCGCCACCACAGCCCAGCCGCCCCGCCCAGCGGCCCCGCCACCACAGCCCTCTCCACCACGGAGGACCTCATGCGCCTGCGCCGCCCCCGCGGTGTGGTCTGCTACTGGCACGACGGCGAGTTCGTCGCCCACCCCTACCCCGGCGGCGGCCCCACCGCGCTGCACCCCGTGGTCGCCGAGGTGCTCACCGCCTTCGACGACTGGGTGGAACCCTCCAAGGCCGCCGAACTGCTCGACCACCTCACCCCCGACACCTTCGCCGCCGCCGTGGACGCCCTGCGCGAGGTCGGCCTCCTGCTCACCGAGGACACCCCCGAGGCCGAGCGCGACGCCCACGTCCACCGCGCCTGGGGCTCCTGGGCCCCCGAGGCGCCGTTCTTCCACTACGCCACCCAGGACATGGTGCGCGCCGACCACGACGACGACAGCCACCAGGCGGACGTCCCGCGCGAACCGCTGCCCTCGATGTTCACCGGCTACCCCGACGCCGACCGCGTCCTGCTCCCCCGCCGACCCGTCGACCTCGCCGCGCGCTACGACCACGTGCTCTACCGCCGACGCACCCACCGCGACTTCACCGACGACCCCGTGCCCCTGGACACCCTCGCCGCCCTGCTCGCCACCACCTTCGGCCCCGTCGACTACATCGACTGCGGCGTCGGCGCCCTGTACCGCCGCACCAGCCCCGCCGGCGGCTCCCGCCAGGAGCTGGAGGGCTACCTGGCCATCCGCGACGTCACCGGCGTCGCCCCCGGGCTCTACCACTACAACGCCCTGGAGCACTCGCTGGAACTGCTGGCCGGGGGCTTCACCGCCGAGGAGGGCACCCGCATGGGCGCCGACCAGGACTGGGTCGGCCGCGCGCCCTTCCTCGTGGTGCTCACCGCCGTCATCGACCGCATGTACAGCAAGTACCGCACACCCCGCTGCTACCGGGTGTCCCTGCTCAACGCCGGGCACCTCGGCCAGACCTTCGTGCTCACCGCCACCGCGCTCGGCCTCGGCCCGGCCCAGACGGGCGCGTTCCGCGACACGCTCGTCGCCACCCGCTTCGGCCTGGACAACGTCGGCCACACCCCGCTCTACCTGCTGGCCGCCGGGTGGCCGCACCCGGAGCCCCGGCGCGTTCCGCCCGTCGCCGGGCTGGAGACCTTCCGCCGGAACCGGCTCCCGGCCGAGCCGCCCCTCACGGGGCGGTGAGCTTCGCGAGGTCGGGCGCGTAGACGGTCATCCAGTGCGGGCGCAGCCGGTAGAAGACCACCTCCTCGTCCCAGTCGAAGGCGTCGTCGCCGTAGAACCCCTTGAAGTAGGCCAGCAGGTCCGGCCAGTCCGCGGCGGGCTCGCCGGCGCGGGGGTTGAGCTCCTCCACCTCGCCGTGCGTGAACACGCCGAGGTCCTCGCCGCGCATGTGCGCGGCGCTCGCGGCCGGGCGGGCGGCGAGGTGCCGGGCCTTGGCGGCGCCGCGCGCCGTGCCGAAGTGCCACCTGCCGTGCAGGAAGTGGCCGTCCACGCCGCTGACGCGCGGCTCGCCCTTGGCCGTCACGGTGGACAGGGCGAGCGTGCACATGCCGGTCAGGACCCCGGTGAGCTGCTCCGCGGTCGTGGTGTGCCCGCTGACGATCGAGCGGAGGTGGGAGGTGGAGCGGGACAGGGAGGCGTCCAGCAGGGCCTGGAGCTCTGCGAGTTCTTCGCGGGTTTCACGCACACACCACCGTAACGATCTCCCGGGCCGCGTTTTCGCCGGGAGCGGAACCCCTCCCCGGGCGCCGGACGGGGGTCAGGATGGCGGTATGGCGGACATCCTCCCCTTCCACCAGAAGCGCGCCCGCACCCCGGAACGGGTCCCGGACCCGCTGTGGCGCGTGCTGCTGGGCCGGAGCCTGCGGGCGGCCAGGGAGGAGCGGGGCAGCCGCCTCGTCGACGTCGCCGAGCGGGCCGGCATCTCGCCGCAGTACCTGTCGGAGATCGAGCGCGGCCGCAAGGAGCCCTCCAGCGAGATGATCGCCGCGGTCACCGGCGCGCTCGGCGTCGACCTGGCCGACCTGCTCACCGGTCTCGCGAGCGACGTCCGGCGGAACCGCGGCACCGGCCTCGCGAGCCACGTCCGGCGGGACCGCGGCGCGGGTCCCGCGGCGGGGCGCAGCCCCTCGGGGCCCGTGCTCCTGGCCGCCTGAGGCCGAGTCCCCGACCGCCGGCCACCGACCGCCGGCCACGTCCCCGACCACCGGGTCCGAGGCGACGTCCTCAGACCCGGCGGTCGAGGACGTGGTCCGCGAGCCCGTAGGCGACGGCGCCCCGCGCGTCGAACACGCGGTCCCGGTCGGTGTCGTGCCGCAGCTGCGGCACACCGCGACCGGTGTGCGCCGAGAGGATCTCCTCCAGCTGGGTGCGCACCCGCACGACCTCGTCGGCCTGGAGGATGAGGTCCGGGATGGTGCCCCGGCCCTGCGCCGCGGGCTGGTGCAGCACCACCCTGGTGTGGGGCAGCACGAAGCGGCGCCCGGCCTCTCCCGCCGCCAGCAGCACCGCTCCGGCCGCGACCGCCTGGCCGACGCACGTCGTGGTCACCGGCGCCTTGACGTAGCGCATGGTGTCGTAGAGGGCGAGCATCGCGGACGGGTCGCCGCCCTCGCTGTTGATGTAGAGGTTGATCTCCCGCTCCGGGCTGTCCGCCTCCAGGTGCAGCAGCTGGGCGATCAGCGCGTTGGCCACGCCGGAGTCGATCGCGGTGCCGAGGTAGACGATCCGCTCCGACAGCAGGTGCGAGTAGACGTCCATGACCCGCTCGCCGCCCACGCCGCGGGTGATGACGCTGGGGATGGTGTAGGTGCTCATGCGCGGGTCCCCGCCTTCTGGCCGAGGCCGAGGCCCAGCTCGTGCGTGCGCACGGGCACGACCTGGCCGAGATCGCTCACGACGTGGTCGATGAAGCCGTAGTCCAGCGCCTGCCCGGCGGTGAACCAGCGGTCGTGCAGGGAGTCGGCGAAGATCTCGTCGACCGGCCTGCCGGTGTCCGCCGCGGTGAGCCTCAGCACGGTGTCCCGGGTGTGCCGCAGGTCGTCCGCCTGCACCTGCACCTCGACCGCGGACCCGCCGATGCCCGCCGAGCCCTGGTGCATCATGATCCTGGCGTGGGGAAGGGCGAAGCGCTTGCCCGGCGTGCCCGCGGAGAGCAGGAACTGCCCGGCGCTGCACGCCAGCCCCAGGGCGAACGTGGCCACGTCGCACGGCACGAGCCGCATCACGTCGCGGATGGCCAGCATCGCGGCGACCGAGCCGCCCGGCGAGTGGATCCACAGCGCGATGTCCCGGCCCGGGTCCTCACCGGCCAGGGAGAGCAGTTGGGTGGCGAGCACCGTCCCGTTGTCGTCGTCGAGGGGCCCGTCGAGGACGAGCACCCGCTGGGCGAGGTACCGCTCGCGGAGCCGGTGGTCGAACATCGGCTGCTTCTGGTTGTCGGTCATGCCCCGACGATGCCGCCACCCCGGCTCCGGGCGCCGCTTTCTCCGCCGTGAGCGGATCAGCTCACGGCGGACCGGCCGAGCGGCGGGCGCCCTCCGCCGCCCCCGCCCTCCGCCGCCCCCTCGCTCAGGCGCCCCCGCGCTCAGGCGCGGTACCTCTCCACCCGGTCGTACAGCAGGATCGAGCCCTGGCCGCTGTGCTGGGAGAGCCGGCTGTAGGCGTGCTCGACCCGGCCGCGCAGGGTGTCCTCGGGGTCGCCGAGCGGGTCGCCCGCGATCCACAGCGCGGCGACGAGCCTGGCCAGGGCCGCGCCGTGCGGACCGGTCGGCGGGACCCCCTCCGCGAGGAGTTCGACCTGGGTGAGCGGGTCGTGGTCGCGCGGCAGCCGGTTGGGCGCGCCGGTGATGAGGTCCAGCTCCCGCAACCACCCCCGGGCGGTCGGCTGGTCCAGCGGCCCGTCGGAGGTGAACGGGCCGGCCAGGTGCGCCACGACCGAGCGCACGTCGCCCAGGGCGAGGTCGTGGTAGCGGGCCTCGGTCGTCCGGCCCCGGGCCTCGTGGTGGTCGCGGTACCGCCGGTGCACCGCGTCCCAGCCGCGCGCGGGGTCCTCGCGGTGCGCGAGCCGGTGCAGCAGCAGGGTGCGCAGCCACGGGTCGAGCACGACGCGGGGGCCGTTCTCGTCGGGTTCCAGGGTGAGCAGGAAGTGGTCGAGCAGGAACGCGTGGAGCTCGTCGCCGCCGTCCGGCGGGCCGGCGTCCGGCGCGGTCGGGTCGGGCAGGAACTCCACCCCGCGTCCCGCGCTCGCCGTGACCAGGTCCTCCACCCGCTCCGCCGGCAGGTCGCGCAGGAGCTGCGCCAGGGCCTCGTCGGCGAGGGAGGCGTTGCCCGCCGGGGAGGCCCGCGCGGACAGCAGCCGGCGTGGCGCGACGGGGCTCTCCCGGCCGGCCGGCACGTCGAGCACGATCCGCAGGCCGCCGGGGTGGCCGCGGGTGAGGCGGTGGGGCAGGGACCGGGGCAGGCCGGGCACGGCGGCGCGGACCACCACGTCCTCGGTGTCCGCGGCGTTCAGGTGCCCGGGGTGCACCAGGTACCAGGGCCGCCACTCGGTGGCCGAGCGCGCGTCCCGCTCGGCGTCCTCGGGGGTGCGCGGCAGGGGCAGCGGGGCGGTGCCGCCCGCGGGTGTGCCGGGCCGCCGCCAGGCGTCGTCCCAGTCGGTGTTCCAGGTCCGGCTGGTGGCGATCACGGCGACGTGGTCGCCGACCGCCGCGGACCGCTCGCGCGCGGCCAGGTAGGAGGTCAGGAACGCCTTGCCCTCCCCGGTGTGGACGTTGTCCAGCAGCACCGCGCAGCGGGCGCTCCGCCGGGGGTGGTCGGCCCGGCCGGTGAAGTGCCGGTGCAGGTCGGCCAGGAAGGCGTCGAAGAGGGTGTTGTCGACCGCGCGGCGGTCGGCGGGCGACCCCCGGTCCACCCGGTCGAGGGCCGCCGGCAGGTCGCGGGGGTCGCGGGGCGCGCCGCGCGTCACCTGGCGGACGGCGCGCAGCAGCCGCCGGCGGGAGAACCAGTCGAGGCCGTGGAGCAGCACCCCGGTGGCGGAGGGGGCCCAGCCGGGCAGCCCGTCCGGTTCGCCGACGAGCCGGACCAGCTCCAGCACCCGCGGCCGGTGCCGCTCCAGCAGGTGGTCCTCGCTCATCAGGTCGCGGAGTTCGGCGAGCGCGCCGTCGCGGTCGCCCGGGTCGCCGGCCAGCACCAGCGCGCACAGCCACAGCCGGGGGAAGGCGATCCGGTCGGCCCCCGGCACGTCCCGGCCCAGGTCGAGGGCGATCCCGGCGAGGGCGGCGCCGGGCCGCCGGACCCCGGCCGGGTCCTCGAAGTCCAGCAGCGCCAGGGGCACCCCGTCGGCGCACCGGTCGCGGACCCTGCCCAGCAGGGCGGTCTTGCCGGTGCCGCGCGACCCGAGCGCGACGACCAGCGGCAACGTCCGGGCGCGGCCACCCGGCCGCTTCACCAGTTCGTCGACCAGGCCGGTCGTCACCCCGCGGAACCCCGCTAACGCGCTGTCGTCACCGGACATGGATCTCCTGATCTCGTGGTGGGGCCGTGGTCGGCCAGTATGGGAGCGGCGCTGCGGCCGGATGGCGGAATCGGGCCCGGTTCAGCCTGTTGGCTCAGAGATCACCGCGATGGAGCACCGGGGGTGATCCGGCAGTAGTCACGCCCGCAGGTGCTTCCCACCCCGGCACGGGCACGTGACCCAGCACACACCGGTATTCCACCCCGAACCCCGGTTTGAGTCGTATAGACTCAAACCATGTTCACCAGGCAGGAAGCACTCGACCGGGTCGAGCGGGCGACCTCGGCGGCCGACCTGTTCGGTCCCGTCGACCCCGCCCGGCACCGGGAGGCGCAGCGGCTGTACCGGGCGCTGACCGCCGTGCTGCACCCCGACCGGGTGGGGCCCGCCGACACCAGGGCCCACGCCGCGTCCGCGGAGCTGACCAGGCTCCACGACGAGTGGCGGCGCGGCACGTCCGTCGAGCTGCGCACCGACCGCGGCGCCTACCGGATCACCGCCCTGCACGCGGTGGGCAGCGTCGCGAACACCTACCTCACCGACGGCCCGCACGTGGTCAAGGTGGTGCGCAACCCGGCGCTCAACCCGCTGGCCCACGCCGAGTGGGACGCGCTGGACGCGCTCGCCCGGTTCACCGACGAGCACCGGTGGCTGCGGCCCTACTACCCGCGCCTGGTCGACCGCTCCGGCCCGGTGGCCCGCGGCGAGCGCGCGTTCACCGTGCTCGAACCCCTGGTGGACGGGTTCGTGACGCTCGCGGACGTGCGGCGGGCGTTCCCGGGCGGCCTGGACGGGCGCGACTGGGCGTGGATGCACCGCAGGCTGCTGCGGGCGCTCGCCGGCGCGCACCGGATCGGCCTGGTGCACGGCGCGGTCGTCGCCGAGAACGTCCTGGTCCACCCCGAGCAGCACGGCGTCGTGCTGGTCGGCTGGTCCTTCGCGGTCGAGAGCGGGCAGCGACCGCTGGCCACCGGCAGGACCGTCGACTACCCGCCGGAGGTCCACCTCGGACAGCCGGTCACCGCCGCCACCGACGTCCACATGGCACACGCGCTGATGCTGGGGGTGCTGGCGGAGCACGAGACCCGGCAGCGCGCCTTCGCCCGCGGGTGCGCGCAGGACGACCCGGCCCGGCGGCCCGACGCCGCCGACCTGCTCACCGAGTACGACGACCTGCTCGAAGACCTCTACGGCGAGCGGACCTTCCGCCCGTTCGCCCTCCCCCCTACCCCGACAGGAGCATGACCGTGGGACACGGCAAGTGGGACGACAACGCCTACGCGGCGGCCAAGACCTTCCGCGCCGCCAAGGGCATCGACGACTTCGGCTACACCGCCGCGATGCGCGGCAAGCCCAGGAGCGAGTGGCGGGCCGACCCGTCGCTGGACCCGAAGGACGCGGTGCGCGAGTGCCGCGACTCGGCCGACCACGCCGACTCGACGCCCATCGCGGTGCTGTTCGACGTCACCGGCTCGATGGGCCGGGTGCCCAAGGTGATGCAGACCAAGCTCGGCAAGCTGCACGGCCTCATCCAGCGCAAGGGCTACCTCACCGACCCGCAGCTGATGTTCGGCGGCATCGGTGACGCCGACAGCGACCGGGTGCCGCTCCAGGTCGGGCAGTTCGAGTCGGACAACCGGATGGACGAGCAGCTGCGCACCATCCTGCTGGAGGGCGGTGGCGGCGGGCAGAAGAGCGAGTCGTACGAGCTGGCCGCCTACTTCGTGGCCCGGCACGTGGTCACCGACGCCTGGCAGAAGCGCGGCCGCAAGGGCTACCTGTTCCTCATCGGCGACGAGCTGAACAAGCCCCGGCTGGAGGCCCGGCACATCCGCAGGATCATCGGCGACGACGTGCACCAGGACATCGACCCGGTCTCGGTCTACCGGGAGCTGGAGCGCCGCTGGCACGTCTACTACGTGCTGCCCAACCAGTCGGCCTACTACAACGACCCGGAGATCGCGGAGCACTGGCGCGGCGTCCTCGGGCAGCGCTTCCTCAAGCTCGACGACCCCGGCGCGGTGTGCGAGCTGATCGCCGCCACGATCGGGCTGGAGGAGCGCGTGGTCGACCTGGACCAGGCGATGGTGGACCTGGCCGAGATCGGGTCGGCGGCGGAGAGCGCGGCGGTCGGCAAGGCGCTGGTCGGCGTCGGCGGCAAGACCCTGACCAGGTCGGCCACGCCCCCGGCGCTCGACGGTCCCGACGACGTGACCCTGACGTGAGCGGAGCGGGTGTGAACGGCGTGGACGGGCACGTGGTGGTCGTCGGCCTCGGGTTCGGCGACGAGGGCAAGGGCGCGGTGGTCGACGCCCTGTGCCACGACCGCGAGACGGTGTCGGTGGTCCGCTTCAACGGTGGCGCGCAGGCCGCGCACAACGTGGTCGCGGACGGCAGGCACCACACGTTCAGCCAGTTCGGGTCCGGCACGCTCGCCGGCGTGCCGACCCACCTGTCCCGGCACGTGCTGGTCGAGCCGATGGCCCTGGCCGGCGAGTCGCGGGAACTGGCCGGGCTGGGGGTGCCCGACCCGCTGGGGCTGCTGTCGGTCGACGCCGGCGCGCTGCTCACCACGCCGTTCCACATCCGCGCCAACCGCGCCCGCGAGGACGCCCGGGGGCGCTCGCGGCACGGTTCGTGCGGCAAGGGCATCGGGGAGACGGTCTGGTACTCGCTGCTGGCGGGCGCCCGCCCCGGCGACGTCGTGGAGCACCAGGAGGTCCTGGGCGCGCCGGGCGCGGCGCCGCGGGTCGGCGACTGCGCCGACCCCGCGGCGCTGCGGCGCAAGCTCGACGCGCTGGCCCGGTTCTACGAGCCGCTGATCGGGTCGGGCACGTCGGTGGCCGAGCTGGTGTCGCTCTACCGCGACTTCGCCGACGCGGTCCGGATCACCCGCGGCGACGAGGTGGGCCGGCTGGCCGGGCGGGGCCGGCTGGTGTTCGAGGGCGCGCAGGGCGTGCTGCTCGACCAGCACCACGGCTTCCACCCGCACACCACCTGGTCCACCACCACCCCGGACAACGCCCGCGAGCTGCTGGGCGGCCGCCCGGCCGCGGTCGTCGGGGTGACCCGGACCTACCAGACCCGGCACGGCGCCGGGCCGCTGCCGACCGAGGACCCGGCGGTGGCGGCCCGGTTCCCCGAGCGCCACAACGCCACCGGCCACTACCAGGGCGCGTGGCGGGCCGGCCACCTGGACGCGGAGCTGCTGGAGTACGCCGTGGCCGCGTGCGGCGGGGTGGACGGGCTGGCCGTGACGCACCTGGACGCGACCGGGCTGAAGGTCGTGCCCCGCCGCGGCGCGGCGCCCGAGGACCTGCCGGACCCGCTGGCCTGGTTCGAGGCGCGCCGGCCCGTGCTGGTCACCGGCAGCGGCCCGGACCGGGACCGCTACGCGGTGCGGGCGTGCGCGACAATCGGTCCATGATCGAGTCGACCCCGGTGTCGGTGGACGTGCTGGCCCTGCGCTTCGACCCGACCGCGCGCACCGTGCTCCTGGGCGTCGCCCACCGCGCCCAGGAGCCGTTCGCGGGCGAGCTCGCCCTGCCCGGCGTCCTGCTGGGCCGGGGCGAGCGCCTGCGCGACGCCGCCCGGCGCGCGGTGCGCGACAAGCTCGGCGTGCCCGAGGAGGCGGTCACCGCCTCCGGCCAGCTGACCACGTTCGACGAGCCCTCCCGCGACCCGCGCGGCCCCACGCTGTCGATCGCCCTGTGGGCCGCGGTCGACCCGGGCCGGCTCACCGGCGGCCCCACCACGTGGACGCCGCTGGCCGACGTGCCGCCGCTGGCCTTCGACCACGACCGGATCGTGGCCGACTGCCGCCCGATCCTGGCCGACCGCCTCTGGCGCGACGTCGGGTTCACCGCCGGCCTGCTCGGGCCCGAGTTCACCACCGCGCAGGCCCTGGACGTCACCGAGTCCCTGACCGGCGACCGCCCCTACCCCGCCAACCTGGGCCGGACCATGGAGCGCGTGCCCGGCCTGGAGCGCACCGCCCAGCACGCCGCCGCCCTGCCCAGGGGCGGCCGCCCGCCCTCGGTGTGGCGGTGGGTCCGGCCGGACCCCGGACGAGCCGAGCCGACCACCCGCTGAGCGCCACCCGGCGGTGGTGTGGAATCCCGGGTATGGCGATCACCTTGGACGAGCCGGGGGCCGACGGGCCGAGCGGCGCCCTGGCCGCGCTGCGCGAGTGGCAGCACGACGGGGCTCCGGCGCAGCTGCACCCCGGCGACCTGGGCTGGTTCCGGCGGTTCGGCGCGGAGGCGACGGCCGCGGCGGTCCGGACCTGGAGCCGGGACGGGCGGATCCTCGCCGTCGGGCTGCTCGACGACCCCGAGCTGCTGCGGCTGACCACCGCGCCGGACGCCCGGCGGGACGAGGAGCTGGCGCGGCGGGTGGTCGAGGACGTGGCCGAGCCGGCGCGCGGCGTGCTGGTGCCGGGCCGGGTCTACGTCGACGCGCCGGCCGACGCCCTGGTCCGGGACCTGCTGTTCGAGGAGGGCTGGCGGACCGACGAGCCGTGGACGCCGCTGCGCCGCGACCTCGCGGAGCCGGTGGAGGACCCGGGCCTGCGGATCGAGGTGGTCGGGCCGGAGCAGGCGCCCGTGCGGACCGCCGTGCAGCGGGCGTCGTTCGACAGGTCGACGTTCACCGACGAGCGCTGGCGCGCGATGGCGGCCGGACCGGCGTACGCGTCGGCCCGGTGCCTGGTCGCCCGCGACGACCGGGGTGAGGCGGTGGCGGCGGTGACGGTGTGGTCGGCCGGTCCGGGCAGGCCCGGGTTGCTCGAACCGATGGGCGTGCACCGGGACCACCGCGGCCACGGCCACGGCCACGCGATCGCCGTCGCCGCGGCGGCCGCGCTCCGGGAGCTCGGCTCGTCGAGCGCACTGGTCTGCACCCCGAGCTCCAACGTCGGCGCCGTCGCCACCTACGCGTCGGCCGGCTTCCGGCCCCTGCCCGAGGTCCACGACCTGTGCCGGGGCGCCTAGCAGGCGCCCCCGGTACCGGATCGCACCCGCCGATCCCCCGGGAGCGGGTTCCCATGATCGCCGGAACGGGTACCACCTCCCGGTGGCCGGCGTCCGGTCACCGCACGAAGGAGAGACGACCATGACTGCGATGGAGCCGCACCCGTTCCCGTTCGCCCCGTGGATCTGGCGCGACGCGGTGGCGATCCTCGACACCCGCAACGAGGCCGTCGGCGACCGCGACCGCCCCGACGTGGGCCTGCTCGGGTACGAGGTCGAGGCGGTCGACGGCCGGATCGGCAAGGTGGACGAGGCCAACGCCCGGGTGCCCGCCGACTGCCTGCTGGTCGACACCGGCACCTGGCTGACCAGCCACCAGGTGGTGCTGCCGGTCGGCGCGGTCGCCCGCATCGACCACGACGGCAGGATGATCCACGTCGACCGGACCAAGGAGCAGGTGACCAGCGGGCCCGAGTACGACCCGGACACCTTCGACGCCGACGAGTTCCGCGCCCGCCTCGGCGACTACTACACCGAGAGCTACCGCACCGCGCCCTGATGGTGCCGCACGGGGGCTCGGGGACGACACCCCCCACGTCGTCCCCGAGCCCCCCGCACGGGTCAGAAGACGTGCACGCAGCTGCCGGTGCGGCGGACCATCCCGGAGCCGGACGAGAACCACATGACCGGGTAGGCCACGCAGCCCGAGCCGATGTGGCTGGAGCGGGTGTGGGTGCCGGTGTTGCCACCGGCACCCACGACACCCCGGTAGACGACCAGCGGCGGGTTGGGGTTGCCCACGTAGGTGATGCCGAGGTCGACCGCTTTCTGCACGCCGTTGGCGTGCCAGTAGCCGATGCCGACGACCCCCTGCGTACCGATCGCCCCCTTGACGTCCATGCAGAGCGTGCCCATGTGCCTGTTGGCCTCGTCGTTCACGGGACTGCACTTCTGCCAGTAGGTCGCCGACGCCGACGGCGGTGACGCCTGGGCGCCGGGCGTCAGCAAGGTCGACACCAGCGCGGACATCGCGCCCAGCAGGATTGCGGTGCGGCGAAAACGCATGTGTTCCTCCCCTTGGTAGATCCTCGGTCCGAACCGTTCGAGGGGAACGTTAGGGAGGATCGGGGGCGAGGTGCCGGCACGGCGCTGACACCGCGCTGTTCGCGCGACCGGCGTGGTGTCAGCGGTGGGCGGCCAGGAGCGCCCGGACCTGGTCGGCGGAAGGTTGGTCGCCGCTCGCCAAGCCGCGCTCGTGGGCTTCGCGCCACACGTGCCGCGCTTCGGCGACCTCACCCACGGCGGCCAGTTCCTGCCCCAACCGCACGCGCAACGGGACGGCCAGCCTGGTCACGTGGATCTCGTCCACCAGGGCGACCGCCTCCCGGTAGCCGGCGATGGCGGCGTGGTGGTCGCCGGAGGCCGCCCTGATCTCGGCCAGCGTCTCCAGGCCCGAGATCACCCGTGCCGGTTCCCCGCCGCGCCGGAAGGTGCGCAACGCCTCGACCGCGGGCTCGCGGGCCTCGTCGAGCCGGCCCAGGCCGACCAGCGAGTCCGCGAGGTTGTTGCGGGCCATGCCGACGGACAGTTCCTCGCCGCAGCGCTCGTAGAGACGCGCGGCCCGGCGCAGCGGCTCCACGGCCTCGCCGAAGCGGCGGATGCCGTTGTAGGCGGAACCGAGGTTGAGCAGCGAGGTGGCCTGCTCGTGGACGTCGCCCAGTTCCTCGAAGATGGCGAGCGCGGCGAGGCAGGAGGCGACCTGGCGGTCACCGCGCCCCAGGTGGCCGTAGGGCGTGCTCACGCCGTTGGCGCACTTGCCCTCGAGGAACAGGTCTCCCGCCACGACGGCGCTGCGGACCGCGGCCTCCCCCATCAGGGCCATCCGGCGCCAGTGCCCGCGCATGTAGAGGTGGTGCCACGAGAGCTGGAACAGGGTGGCGGCCTGGTCGTGCAGGCCGTGGTCCTCCGCACCGAGGACCAGGTGGGCGATCGTGTCGTGTTCGCGGTCGAACCAGGCCACGGCGGCGTGGTGGTCGACCAGGTCCGGGGTGTGCGCGCCGGGCAGGTCCCAGGTGACCCGCATCCGGTGCGGCACCGCGCTGATGCGGGAGCGGGCCAGTTCCGCGGTGCGCAGGTAGAACGCCATGAGGCGGGACACGGCGGCGGGTGCGCCGGGCAGGGTCCGGGCCCTGTCCCGGGCGTACTGCTTGAGCAGGTCGTGCGACTCGTACCGGTCGGGCAACCGCTGCTGGAGCATGCTGACCTCGACCAGTCGCCCCAGGGCGGCCGCGGCCTCGCCCGGGGTCGCGTCGACGAGCGCGGCGGCGGCGTGCCTGCCGACGGCCTCGCCGGGGTGCAGCCCGAGCACGTCGAACATCGCGCGCGCGTCCGCGTCGAGCGCGCGGTGGGACCAGTCGAACAGGGAGCGGAGGTCGGTGTCGGTGTCGTCGCCGGCCGACAGCACGTCGAGCCGATCGCGACGGCCGGCCAGTTCGTCGCGCAGCGACGCCAGCGGCCACTCCGGGTTCCGGGCCGCGTGGTCGGCGGCCAGCCGCACCGCCAGCGGCAGCCGCGCGCACAGCTCCACGATGGCCGCGGCGGCGTCCGGCTCGGCCGCCACGCGGGTGGCGCCGACCTTGTCGGCGAACAGCTCCAGCGCCTCGGCGGGCGAGAGCAGGCCCAGGGTGACGTGGTGAGCGCCCTCCCGGGCGGACAGGCCGCGCAGCCTCCGCCTGCTCGTGACCACGACCACCGAGCCGCTGCCCGGCAGCAGCGGTCGCACCTGGGCGCTGTCGCGGGCGTTGTCCAGCACGACCAGGACGCGGCGCGCGGCCAGTTCGGTGCGCCACCGCGCTGCGCGCTCGTCGGTGTCCTGCGGCACCCGGTCGGCGGCCAGGCCGAGCGAGCGCAGCAGGACGTCGAGCGCGTCGGCCGCGTCCACCGGCGGGGTGGGTCCGTAGCCGTGCAGGTTCAGGTACAGCTGCCCGTCCGGGAACTGCTGCTCGACCTGGTGCGCCCAGTGGACCGCCAGGGTGGTCTTGCCGATGCCCGCCGTGCCGTCGATGGCGGAGATGACGATCGGCGGCGCGCCGCGGCCGGTCGACGGCGAACCGATCAGCCGGTCCAGACCGGTCAGCTCCTCCGCACGGCCGACGAACCCGCGCACGCCGGCGGGCAGTTGCCGGGGCACCGCGGTGGTGATCGCGGGCGCCGGACCGAGGGCCTCGTCGTCGGCGAGGATCGCCCGGTGCAGGTCGGCCGTCGCGCGGGCGACGTCGAGCCCGAGTTCGTCGCGCACCGAGGTGGACACCCGCCGGTACGCCTCCAGCGCCTCCGCGCGCCGCCCGACCCGGTGCAGGGCGAGCATGAGCCTGGTCCACAGCGACTCGCGCAACGGGTGCCGGGCGGTGAGGTCGCGCAGATCGGCGATCACCTCGTGCTCGCGCCCCTCCGCCAGGGCGATGTCCAGGACGCGCTCGCGGGCGGCGAACCACAGCTCGGCGACCGCCGGCCCCGCCTCGGCCCGCAGCGCCGGGGAGGCGACGTCCTCCAGCGGCCCGCCCCGCCACAGCGCGACCGCCTCCCGCAGCAACGCCGACTCGCGCGCGCCATCGCCGTCGCGCGCCGCCCGCGCCGCCGAGGCTACCAACTCCCTCAGCAGCAGCAGGTCGAGCTGCTCGGCGTCGACGCGCAGCAGGTAACCACCTTCGCCGGTCTCGACCAGACCCGGACCGAGCTTGCGGCGCAACCTGCTGACCAACGACTGCACCCCGTTGCGCAGGTCCTGCGGTGATTCGCCCGGCCACACGTGGTCGAGCAGCCGCCACACCGGCACGACCTCGTTGGCCGAGAACGCGAGCGAGGCGAGCAGCACCCGCAGGCGCCCCCGCACCTCCACCGGCCCGTCCGCCGTCTCCACCTCGAACGGCCCCAGCACCCTGATCCGGACATCCCGCCCCATGACCGCTCCCCCCGAAGCTCCCCGGCGCGGGATCGTACCGGGGGAGGTGGCCGCCGCCGCCGACTTCCGCGCCGATCCACCCGGGTGGTGGAGTCGCCGCCGACGATCGCCTCGACCGAGCGTTCGAGCAGGCGCGACGCGCGGTCGGGGCACCCGCGAACCGGTGTTCCGGGGCCATTCCGACAATCTCCCGCAGGTGCCCGGTCAAACGGTCATCCTACCGATTCCAAGCCCGGGGGAATCGGATGAGTTTTCTGTAAAACTATCGTCGAGAGTATCGCCGCGACCGGGCCGGACTTCCGAACACACGGATTTGATCTGCGGAAACCTCCTTTTGAGACGCAGGTTGTGAGCATTCTTCCCGATCCGTTCCCGTGATAACGTGGCCGAACGGGCACATCCTCGATAGCAACCGGCGCACAGCGGAGCAGGTACGCCATCAGCAAGAGCACGCCACCCGGCCCCTATTTCCACGAAAGGGGTGATCCGATGTCGATGAGCACGACCGCGTCGCTGGTGGTCAGGTTGCTGGGCCCGGTGCGCGCCTGGCGCCACGGCGCGGAGGTCGACCTCGGCACCGCGCGCAGGCGGGCGGTGTTCACCCTGCTCGCGCTCCGCGCGAACGAGGCGGTCTCCAAGGACGAGCTGATCGACGGCGTGTGGGGCGACGCGGCTCCCGCGAGCGCCGGGGCGAGCCTCCACACCTACGTCTCGGGCCTGCGCCGGGAGCTGGAGCCCGAGCGGTCCAAGCGGTCGGCCGGGGTGGTGCTCACCTCGACCGGGGCGGGTTACGCGCTGCGGCTGGACCGGGACGGGTTGGACGTCCACCGCTTCGACCGGCACCGCGAGCGGGCGGAGGCGTTGGCGCGGCACGACCCGGAGCGGGCCGCGGCGGAGCTGGGCGCGGCGCTGGCGCTGTGGGAGGGCGAGGCGCTGTTCGCCGTGCCCGGCCGGTTCGCCGAGGCGCAGCGGTCGCGGCTGCACGAGCTGCGGCTGGCCGCCGTGGAGCGGCACGCCGAGCTGGCACTGCGGCTGGGCCGGCACGCCGACGTGGTGGCCGAGCTGTCCGGGCTGGTGGTGGAGCACCCGCTGCGGGAGGGCCTGCACGCGCTGCTGATGACCGCGCTGCACCAGGGCGGCAGGCAGGCCGAGGCGCTGGAGGTGTTCCGCGGGGCCCGGCACGTGCTGGCGACCGAGCTGGGCATCGAGCCCGGCCACGTCCTGCGCGAGGTCCAGCGCCGGGTGCTCGACGGCGACGTGGCCGCGCACCGGGCGCCGCGGCCCCGGGCGCACCCGACCCCACCGCCGCGGCCGGCGCTGTCGCCCTTCGTCGGCCGGCGCCGGGAGCTGGACCTGCTGCGGCGCGCGGTGTCCGAGGTGGGCCGGGGGCGCGGCGGCGCCGCGTGGCTGGAGGGCGAACCCGGTATCGGCAAGTCGTCGCTGCTGACCACCGCCCTGGCCGGCGCGCCGGACGCGGGCGTCCGCGTGGCCCGCGCCGCGGCCGACGAGCTGGGCGGGCGCTTCCCCCTCCGGGTGGTCCTCGACGCCCTCGACGTGTCGGTCACCTCGGCCGACCCGCGCCGGGTCGGGCTGGCCCGGGACCTGCTCGACCCGGCCGGCGACTCCCCCGCGCCGGACGACCCCGTGCTGACCGCGATCGACCGCCTGGTGGAGCTGGTCGGCGAGCTGTGCGCGGACACCCCGCTGGTGCTGGCGCTCGACGACCTCCAGTGGGCCGACGAGGCCAGCGTGCTGCTGTGGCACCGGCTGCTGCGCCTGGCGCACCGGCTGCCCCTGCTGCTGGTCGCGGTGGCGCGGCCGGTGCCGCACCGCGACGACGTGGCGCGGGTGCGGCGCGCGGTCGTGCGGACCGGCGTCCTGGTCGACCTGGGGCCGCTGGCCGAGGACGAGGTGACCGCGCTGCTGACCGGGCTGGTGGGCGCCGCGCCGGGCGAGGGGCTGGACCGCGTGGCCGGGTGCGCGGGCGGCAACCCCCTCTACCTCAGGGAGGTCGTCGACGCCCTGCTGCGGGAGAACGCGGTCGAGTTCCGCGACGGCGTGGCCGAGGCGGACCTGGTGGGCGAGGACATGCCGACGTCGCTGGTGGGCGCGCTGACCAGGCGGCTGGCGTTCCTGTCCGCGGACGCCCTGGACCTGCTGCGCCGGGCCGCGCTGCTGGGCACCCGGTTCGCGCCCGGGAACGCGGCGGTCGTGGCGGGCCGGCCGGTCTCCGAGCTGGTCGCCGCGGTCGAGGAGGCCACGGCGGCGGGCGTGCTGGTCGAGGCGGGCGCCGAGTTCGCCTTCCGGCACCACCTGATCCACCACGCCCTCTACCGCGGCACCCCGGCCGCGGTCCGGGCCGCGCTGCACCGCCGGGCCGCCGAGGCGCTGGCCGCGGCCGGCTCACCGGTCGAGCTGGTCGCGCGGCAGCTGGCGACCGCGCCGACCGCCGTGGACCCGTGGGTGGTGGACTGGCTGACCGCCAACGCCGAGGCGGTCGCGGCGCGCGACCCGGACCTGGCGATCGCGGTGCTGCGCTCGGTCCTCGGGCGGTCGGACGTGCCCGCCGGGGCGCGGGAACGGCTCGCCGCCCGGCTGGCGCGCCTGGTGTTCCGGCTCGGCGGCCGGGCCGAGGCCGACGCCCGCTACGCGCTGGCCCGCGCCCGGGACCGCGACCTGGTCGCCGAGACGCGCTGGGTGCTGGCCGCCTCGCACCACCGCGAGGGCCGCGCCGCCGAGGCCGCGCAGGTGCTGCGGGCCGCCCTCGCCGACGCCGGCACGCCCCCGGTCTGGCGGGCGCGGCTGGAGGCGCTGGCGGCGGGCGTGCTGCCCGGCGACGAGGCGAGCGCCGCCGCGGACCGCGCGCTGCGGCTGGCGCGGGAGGTGCGCGACGACTTCGCCGCGGCCCAGGCCCGGCGCGGGCTGTGGCGGATCGCCACCGCGCACCGCGACCACCCGGAGGCGCTGCGGCAGGTCGACCTCGCCCTGGCCGTCGCGGTCGAGCCGGAGGTCCACGCGGACCTGGTGGGCGACAAGGTGCTGACCCTCCGGCAGCTCGACCGGCTGACCGAGGCCGACCGGCTGCTGCGCGTGGCGCGGCCCCACCACGCCGCCGCGACGCAGGACTACTGGCGCGGGCGCTGGGCGGACGCGCTCGACCTGGTCGACGCCCACCGGGAGCCCGCGCCCGGTCCGTGGCCGCGCGACCGGGGGCCCGTGCCGCCCGCGCACGGCGTGGCCGCGCTCATCGCCGCCCGCCAGGACCGGGTGGACGTGGCGCTGCGGCACCTGCGCGTCGCGGCCGGGCAGCGGGACGAGTTCCTGGACGACTACCTGGCCGCCGCCGAGGCCGCCCTCGCCGAGCGCGACGGGCGCGTGGACGACGCGGTCGTGGCGCTGTCCGGGGTGTTGGCCGCCCACCGGATCGCGCCCGAGCACCCCTGGTTGCCCTCGCTGACGCGGCTGGCGCTGCTGGCGGACGACCACCACCTGGCCGCGCGCGCGGTCGAGCGGGCGCGGGCGGACCCACGGGCGGTCGCGGTGGCGCTGCGCTGCCGGGGACTGGTGGACCGCGACCCCGCCCCGGTGCTCGACGCGGCGGCGCGGTACCGGGGGGCGGGGCGGCCGGTGGAGCTGGCCGAGTCGCTGGAGGACGCCGCCGTGCTGCTGGGCGGGCTGGGTGACGGCGGGGCGGCGGCCGCGGCGGCGCAGGAGGCCGTGGCGCTCTACCGCGGCTTCGGCGCGGAGTGGGACGCGCGGCGGGCCGCGGCGTGGTTGTGCCGCGCCGCCTGAGGGACTTCGGGGAGGGGCGGGGGCGCGGCGGGGACGGGAGGGCGGTCGCGGTGCGGGAGCGGGGCGCACCGCGTGATCGGGGAGCCTTGGGGAGGGGACGGGATGACGTCGTTGCGGTTGGACGTGCTGGGGCCGGTGCGCGCGTGGGTCGGGGACCGGGAGGTGCCGCTGGGCTCGGCACGTCCCCGGGCGGTGTTCGCGATGCTCGCGCTGCGCACGGGTCTGGTGGTGCGGCGTGACGAACTGGTCGCGGGCGTCTGGGGGCAGGACGCGCCGGCCACCGCGGAGGGCAGCGTCCACACCTACATCTCGTTGCTGCGCAAGGCCCTGGAGCCCGACCGCACCCGAGGGGTGGCCTCGCGGCTGCTGGAGTCCACCGGCTCGGGCTACCGGCTGCGCTGGGACCCGGCCGCCTCGGACCTGGCCGAATTCCGGGCGCTGCGCGCGCGGGGGCAGCGCCGGCTGGCCGAGGGCGACGCCGAGGCCGCGCTCGACCCGCTGGACTCGGCCGTGGAGCTGTGGCGGGGCGAGGCGCTGGCGGGTCTGAGCGGGCCGTTCGCCGAGACCCGGCGGCGCGAGCTGACCGCGGAGCGCACCACCGCCCGGGAACTGCGCGCCGAGGCCGCCCTGGCGGTCGGCGCGCACACCGACGTGATCGCCGGGCTCGGCGCGCTGGTCGTCGAGGAGCCGCTGCGGGAGCGGGCGCGCGAGCTGCTGGTGCTGGCCCTGCACCGCAGCGGGCGCGGCGCGGAGGCGCTGGAGGTGTTCCGCGACGCCCGCCGGGTGCTGGCCGCCGAGCTGGGCGTGGAACCGGGACCGGGGCTGCGCGCCGCGCAGCGGCTGGTGCTCACCGGCACGGGCGGTGGGCCCGCCGCCCCGCGCACCGCGCCACCGCGGGCGTCCACGACCGGTCACGTCCTCCCCCACCACCCGGAGCCGACGACCGCCGCCGTGGTCGACGAGCCGGTCCTGGTCGGTCGCGACGCGGAACTGGCCGAGGTCGCGCGCGCGGTCGACGAGCTGTCCGCCGGGCGCGGTCGGGCGCTGTGGGTCGAGGGCGAGATGGGCATCGGCAAGTCGGCGCTGCTGGCCGCGGTGCTGGCACGGGTCGGGACGGCCGGGCACCCCGTCGCCCACGCCGTCGCCGACGAGCTGGACCGCCGCTTCCCGCTCCGGCTCGCGCAGGACGCCCTGGGCGTCGACACCACCGCCACCGAACCGCGGCGCGCGGCCGTGGCGCGGGCGCTGCGCGAGCGGCAGCCGGTCGGGTCGATCTTCGCGGACGGCGACCCGGTCACGGGCGGGGTGGACCGGCTGGTCGCCCTGGTGGAGCAGCTCTGCGCGGACGGGCCGCTGGTGCTGGCGCTGGACGACCTCCAGTGGGCCGACGAGGGCAGCACCGAGGTGTGGCACCGGCTCGGCGGGCTGACCCGGCGCCTGCCGCTGCTGCTGGTGGGCTCGGCGCGGCCGGTGCCGAACCGGCCGGAGGTGGCCCGGCTCCGGCGCGTCGCGGAGTCCGTCGGCGGCACGGTGCTGGACCTGGCGCCGCTGGGCGAGGCGGACGTGGCGGGCATGGTCGCCGGGCTGGTCGGCGCGCCGCCCGGACCGGGGCTGCGCGAGATCGCCGCGCGGGCGGGCGGCAACCCGCTGTACGTGCGCGAGGTCGCGGACGCGCTGCTGCGCGAGCGGCTCGTGGTGGTCGGCACCGGGGTGGCCGAGGCGCGCGAGCACGCCTTCGACCGGGCGCCGGGATCGCTGGTGTCGGCGGTCGGCGGGCGCCTCGACTTCGTGGCCACCCCGACGCGCGAGGTGCTGCGGTGGGCCGCGCTGCTGGGCGGTGAGTTCGCGATCGACGACCTGGCGATCGTGCTGGGCCGCCCGGTGCCGGAACTGGTGCCCGCGTTCGAGGACGCCGCCGCGGCGGGGGTGCTGCGCGACGCCGGGCACCGCATCGCCTTCCGGCACCCGGTACTGCGGCAGGCGCTGTACGAGGGCACGCCCGCGGCGCTGCGCAACGCGCTTCACCAGCAGGCCGCGCAGGCGCTCGCGCGGGCCGGCGCGCCGGTCGACCACGTGGCCGAGCAGCTGCTGGCCGCGCCCGGCGACGCCGGGTCGTGGGTGGTGGACTGGCTGCTGGCCCGCGCGCCCGCGCTGGTCTACGAGGCGCCGCTGGTGGCGGTCGAGCTGCTCCAGCGGGCGCTGCGGTCCACGGCGGTGCCCGACGAGCACGCCGCGACGTTGCGCGCGCACCTGAGCACCGTGCTGTTCCGGATCGGCCGCGACGTCGAGGCCGAGCACCACGCCCGGCGGGCCCTGCCGCGGCTGCGCGACCCGGACCGGATCGCCGAGGCGCGGTGGACGATGGCCTACGGGCCCTTCCGCGCGTCGCGGCCGGAGGAGGCGCTGGCCTCGCTGCGGGAGGCGCTGGCCGATCCGGTGCTGCCGGACGCGTGGCGGGCCCGGCTGCTGTCGTTG
This sequence comes from Saccharothrix sp. BKS2, assembly GCF_047689505.1. Classification (NCBI taxonomy): domain Bacteria; kingdom Bacillati; phylum Actinomycetota; class Actinomycetes; order Pseudonocardiales; family Pseudonocardiaceae; genus Saccharothrix; species Saccharothrix sp. BKS2. Next base: position 67,240 of record NZ_JAUQOL010000016.1, read on the forward strand.
CAGGCGCTGGTGCAGCGCGCCGGGCTCGACGACCTCGACGCGGCGGCGGCGAGCGCGCGCGAGTCCATCGAGGCGGGCGAGCGCGGGGCCGACCCGTTCGCCATCGGGCAGTCCCTGGAGGTGCTCTGGCAGGTGGACGCGGCCCGCCGCGACTACGTGAGCGCGCTCGGCTACCTGGACCGGGCGCTGGACGTGGTGGGCACCGACCTCAGCCTGACCGACCTGAGGCTGGTGCTGCTGGACAACCGCGTGTTCACGCTCCAGTGCCTGGACCGGCTGGACGAGGCGACCGACACGCTGCGGCTGGCGTTCGAGGTGGCCGGGCACGGCGCGCCCGTGGCGGCCCTCCAGGTCGGCGCGTCGGTGCACCGGTTCTGGCTCGGCGGGTGGGACGAGGCGGTGGACCGGCTCGGCGCGGTGCTCGGGGACGACTCCGGCATCACCGGGTTCGGGTTGCGGGAGGGCGGGCTGGTGCTGCTGCACGGCGTCGCCGCGCTGATCGCCGCGCACCGCGACGACGGGCTCGCGCTGAGGCGGCACCTGCACGCCGGGCTCACGGTGCCGATGGTGACCGCGGCGAACCGGGAGAACTGCGACTTCCTGGTGGTGGCGCGGGCCACGGCGTCCTACCGGGACGGGAACCACGCCGAGGCGATCGAGCTGCTGGGCGGCATCCTCGACACCCGCTACGCGCAGATGATGCTGCGGCACCAGTGGTTGCCCGAGCTGGTCCGGATCGCGCTGGACGGTGGCGACCGGGCGACGGCGCGGGCCGCGGCGGAGGCGTGCGAGGCCGAGGCGGCGCGGGAGTCGACCGAGGCGAGGGCGGCCGCCGCCGCGCGGCGCTGCCGCTGCGTGCTGGCGGAGGACCCGGACGGGCTCGCCGAGGTCGCCTCGCACTACCGCTCGGTGGGGCGGGTGTTCGAGCTGGCGCAGACGCTGGAGGACCGCGCGGTCCTGCTGGCCCGGGGTCGGCGCGGGTCGGAGGCCGGCGTGGCGTTGCGCGAAGCCGTCGGGCTCTACCGCGACCTGGGCGCGGCGTGGGACGTTCGTCGGGCCACCGCCCGGGTCGGCTGACGCCGGGTCGGCCCGGCCGGTCCCGAACGCGGTCGGCACCTGGCCCGGCGGGCACCTGACACGGCCGGCACCGGGCACGGCTTCCGGGGGCGGTTGGACCGCGTCCCCACCGCGCGGCCCTCCGGCGCACCCCCGGCGCACCCCCGGTTCACCCCCGGGCAGGGGTGTCTACTCGTCCCCCGCCGGAGCGCCGATCACGCCGTCCGCCGACATCACCCAGCCCGTCTCCGACCGGCCACCACGCGCGCCGGACGCTCCCCTCAACCCCCGCCGCACCTGGTCCACCACCCGGCGCAGCCTGGCCCGGTCCCGTTCCGCCACCAGGGTCTCGTCCACTTCAGATCATCCCCTTCCGCAGTGCGTAGGCGACCGCGTGCGGCCGGTTGCGCAGGTTGAGCCGGGTGGTCAACCCGTAGAAGACGTTCTTGATCGTGCGCTCCGAGTAGCACAGCCTGCCGGCGATCTCGGCGGTGTCCAGGCCGTCGGCCATCAACCGCAGCACGTCCGCCTCGCGCGGCGTCAGCTTCGGCACGCTCGCGTCCGGCGAGATCAGCTCCCGCTGGAGGCGTTCCACGTGCTTGAGCAGCTCCGCCACCAGGCTCGGCGGCATCACACCACCGCCCGAGGCGGCCGCCAGGACGCTGCGCAGCACCCGCTCCCCGGTGGCGGCGCTGCGGGGCAGGATGGCCACCACCCGGCACTCCACGGCGGCGAGCACGTCCTTCTCCCCCACCTCGTCGAGGACCAGGACCATCGGCGCGGCCGCGTCGGCGGCGACCCGGCGCAGGGCCGCCAGCACCTCGGGGCCGATCCGGTCGACGGCGACCACGACCACGTCGGCGCGCGCCCGCTGGTCCCACTCCAGGACCACGATCTCGGCCCGCGAGCCGAGGTAGCTGGTCAAGCCGGCCATGCTCAGGTGATCCGCCGACTGGACGACGACCCGCACTCGTTCCACCGCTGCCTCCCACAGATCCGCTTCCCCGATTTCGAGTGTGGAAGGCGTGGCTTCACGTGCTCTCAAACGCGTCTACAAAACTTCTTCACGAAGCCCGGACGGCGTGGAGGGGGCGCGGAGAGGGGCCCGCCGATCACTCAACACCCCGCAAGATCCCCTGGTCAAGGGGGTGTTCCCGGAGTTGCGCAAGGTTGGCGCCCTCGCGCACCCCGGCGCGGTTCACCCCGGGGCGACGACCTCCTGCACCCCGCTCCAGTGCCGGTGCAGGGTCGACAGCACGTCGTCCAGGTCGTGCGCGGGAGCCCAGCCCGGGTAGTCGCGCCGGAACTTGCGGGTGTCGCTGATCCACCACCGGGGGTCGGCGAAGCGGGGCCGGGACGAGTAGTCGAACCGCACCTCCACGCCCGTCAGGTGCTCGTAGCGGGCGATCAGCTCCAGCACCGAGGCGGCGCGCTCCCGCCCGCCGCCCAGGTGGTAGACCTCGCCGGGTCGGGGGTCCAGGGAGAACTCCCACAGCGCGTCCACCAGGTCGCGGACGTCCAGCACGTCGCGCACCTGCTTGCCGCCGTGGCCGACCACCGGGTAGGGCACCCCGCGCACGGCGCTGCGCACCAGGTGCGACACGAAGCCGTGCTCCGGCACGCCCGCCTGGCCGGGACCGGTGACGCTGCCGCACCGGAACACGCCGACCTTCATGCCCAGTTGGCGGCCGTGCTCCTGCGCGGCGAGGTCGGCCGACAGCTTCGACACCCCGAGGAACGCGCGGTCGGCCCGGTCGAGCCGGATCGACTCGTCCACGCCGTGCTCGTGGAACGGGTGGGCCGGGTCCAGCTCCCACCGGGTCGCGGTCTCCACCAGGGGCAGCGCGTCCGGCACGTCGCCGTACACCTGGGTGGCGGAGACCAGGGCGAACACCGCGTCGCCGCAGTGCCGCCGGACCGAGTCCAGCACGTTGAGCGCGCCCACCGCGTTGACCGCGAAGTCGACCAGCGGCTGCCGGGCGGACCACGCCCGGCTCGGCTGCCCGGCCGCGTGCACCACCAGCCGCACGTCGGCGCCCAGGGTGCGCAGGACCTCGTCCACGGTCGCCTGGTCGCGCACGTCCACCGCGTGGTGCCGGTAGTTCTCGACGCGCCGGACCTCGGCCAGGCCGCGCGCCACCGACCCGGCCGGGCCGCAGAACTCCTGCCGCATCCCGTTGTCCAGGCCGACGACCAGGTCGAACCTCGGCGCGAACCGCCGGACCGCCTCGCCGCCGACCAGCCCGGCCGAGCCGGTGACCACTGCGATGTCCACGTGTGCTCCCTCCGTGCGTCAACCCTCTGCGTCAACCCTCTGCGTCAACCCCTGCGCGCCGACCGCGGTCACGGGCGGCGGAAGAACTCGACCTCGCCCAGCGCGACGTGCCGGCCGGCGCCCAACCCGGCGGCGGACGTCACGACCAGGCGCACCGCCACGACCTCGCTGATGCCGGTGTCGGTGCGCTGCGGGCCCGGCTGGTCGTTCAGCGCCACCGCGATCGTGCGGGTGGCACCGCCGGCGCTGGTCACCACCACGTCCAGGGCGGTGGGCCGGGCCTGCTCGCGGAACTGCTCGGGCTGCGCCGAGGCACCCGTGTGCACGACCACCGACAGCAGCCGGAACGGCCGGTCGAAGGTGAACTCGACCGCGTCGCCCACGGCGGGCGCGCCCCAGTACCGGTTCGACAGCCCGTCCACCGCGGCGGCGGCCGGGTGGTCGGGCACCTCGACGGTGGCCGAGGTGCGCGCGGGCGCGATCGGCGCGGGCTTGGCCAGCCGGTCGCGCAGGTCCTCGAACAGCCCCACCGCCCTCGGGGCGAACAGGACCCCGGCGACCACCAGCGCGGCGACCACGAGCAGCGCGGCCAGCCTGCGCAACCACCGGGAGGTGTCGCCTCGCCGCCGCGGCCGCCCGCGGCGGCGCGCGGCCCGCGCCGCCGGTCCGGCCGGCAGCAGCGGGGTGGCGCACCGGCGGCAGAACCGCCTGCCCGGCGGGTTGGTGGTGCCGCACACCGGGCACGGCGGGCCGTCCACCGCGACCCCGGGGCCGGTGCTGGGCAGCGGGCGCCTGGCCTCCGGCCGGCCCGGCAGCACCGGTCCCAGCACCACGTCCGAGGGCCCCGCCGCGACCACGGCCGCCGACCCGGCGCCCGTCCGGACCCGGGCCGCGTCCGCCGAGTCCGTCGGCACGGACGCGGCTCCGGTGCCCTGGTCGGCGGTCGTCCCCGGGTCCTTCCCGAACCGGGACCGCACCCAGGCCCGCCAGCGGGCCCACAGGCCCGGCCGGGTGGCGGCCGACTCCCCGACCGCCGGTCCGACACCGGCCGCCGAACCCGCCCGCGCACCGTCCGAGAGCGATTCCACGCCGCCCGCCAGGAGGTCCTCGACCGGTGGGGTCCGCCCGGCGACCAGGTCCTGCACGGCGGCCAGGCCCTCCGCCGCCCGGTCGTCCGCTGGAGCCCGGTCGGCTTCCGCAGCCCTGTCGGTTCCTGCAACCCGGTCGGACCCCGCCGCCCTGTCGGCCTCCGCAGCCTGGTTGTCCCCCACAGCCCGGTCGTCCCCCGCAACCCGATCAACCCCACCCGCCGACCACCCCAGGTAGGTCCCGCAGTTGCCGCAGAACTCGTCGCCGTCCTGGACGGACGCCCCGCACTGGGGGCACGAGCGCACGGTCATCCCCCCTCACCCCCGGGCGGCCCCTCCAGCACCTCGACCACGCACCTGACGTGCACCGGGCACACCGCCTCCACCAGCGCCTCGACCCGACCCCGGTCCACCGGGCCGGACGACCCGGCCCACACCCGCACCACGACCACCCCCACCGCCGGACCCGGCAGCGGCCCGTCGGGCGTGCCCGACCAGCCCACCCCGGGCCCGTCGGCCACCTCCGCGCGCACCCCCAGCGCCAGCTCCAGCCGATCCACCAGCCCGGACACCGTGCCGCGCCGCCGGTGCAGCTCCACCGCCCGCCGCACCAGGGCGCGCCGCAGCGGCTCCGGCCAGGCCGGGTCCAGCCCGGCCGCCACCCACGACGACAGCCACGCCAGGAAGTCCTCCGGCGCCAGCGCCGGGTCCAGGTAGGCGGGCAGGTTGTCCAGCGTGGACAGCACCGCCGACAGCACGGCGTCCAGCCCGGCGGTGAACCGCTGCGCGAGGTCGTCTTCCGCGAACAGCGCGGGCAGCATCTCCCCCAGCGGGTGCCTGCTCGGCAGCTCCGGCAGCGCGGCCCTGGTCACGGCGCACCGACCACGACCTGGTGCTGGTGGGAGAACACCAGCGCGTTGGGCGCGACCTCCAGCCGGTCCACCGGTGTGCCGCGCGCCCCGGTGATCGGGTTCGCCGGGAACATCCGGATCTCCTCCACCAGCCGCACCCCGGGCACCGCCTGGAGCACCGAGAACACCTCGCCGAACTGCACCGGCCGCCCGAAGCCCCACCCGGTCCCCCCCGGCCCGCCGCGCAGCGGGTTGAGGTACCGGTACAGCGCGGCCAGGGCGCCCTCGCGCGCCCGGTCGACGTCGGTCGCGGTGAGCCGGGCCACCACCGTCAAACCCTGGTAGCGCGGCGGCTCCACGACCAGCCGGGTGCCCAGCAGGCGCCGCTCGTCCAACCGGCGGGCGACCGCGGCCAGCACCTCGTCGGAGGGCAGCAGCTGCTCGAACCGCAACCGGTCGCCCTCGTCGGCCACCGCGTCGGGCACCACCAGCACCCGCGCCGCGCCCACCTCGCCCTCCACCGGCAGGCAGCGCACGCGCGCCAGCGACGGCGCGGCCTGCCGGGCGATCAGCTCGTGGTCCTCGGCGGTCACCGCGCGGTCCTGCACCCGCAGCTGCTGGGGCGCGCGCAGCTTCGCCTCGGGCACCGTCTCCGCGTCCACGCCGCCGGTCGCGGCCTCGCGGTTCTCCACCGCCGAGAGGTAGGGCACCGAGCTGCGCAGCACCGAGATGGCCCGCCGCGCGACGTTGCCCGACCGGCCGCCGCCGGTGCGGTAGCGCGGCACCCGCAGCGCCGCGCCCTTGGGCGGCACCGCGCCGTGGCGGCGCAGCGTCCCGTCCGCCTCCCGCACCGCCGGCGGGAACAGGAACTCGCCGCTCGACGCGTCGAGCACCACGTGCCGGTCGTCGGGGCCGGACGCGCCGAAGTCCTCGACGACCGACCAGTCCTCCCAGCCCTCGCCCGCGGCGACCTGGACGACCACCGGGTCACCGTCGAGCAGCACCGGGGCCCTGGGCACGCGGAACCGCTGGCCGGGCACGCCGGCGGACTCGCCGAGCGGCACGTCCGCCTCGGTCTCGGCGTGCTCGGCGGTGGTGGTGCCGCCGATGGTGTAGACCTCGGCCTCGCGGACCGTCGGCGACCCGGAGTAGAACGGCTGGCCGGGCACCGGCTCGGTGACCCGGCAGCGCAGCCAGCCCGCGCGGTGCCCGGCGACCACCGAGGTGGTGTGCCCGCCGGGGACGTGCAGCACGACCTCGCCCGGCCGGTTGAGACCGCCGGTGCCGTCCTCGTCGACCTCGCAGGCGGCCCAGTCCGCGCCGTCCCACGCCTCCCACACCAGCGGGGGCTGCCGGGGGTCGACGCCGATGCCCTCGACGCGGCTCTCCAGCCTCAGCACCACCGCGCAGTTCGGCACCGCGGCGCTCAGCCCGAACAGGGTGGCGTCGCCGGGCGCGGGCGCGGGCTGGAAGCACGGCACGTCCTGGCCCGCCTCCAGGTCGCGCGTGCGGTCGGCGTGCTCGCCCGCCGCCGAGCGGGTGACCAGGCGCGCCAGCCCGCAGGGGACGATCGGCAGTTCCCCGGCGGTGGCGAACACGGTGGCCTCGGCGAACTCGGTGCTCACCGTCGCCACCTCGGTGCCCGCGGGCAGCGACACGGTCTCCGCCTGCGGCGCGGACAGCCAGAACGTCACCCGCGCGCGGGCCGCCGTCGGCGGGAACAGCCGCACGCCCAGCAGGTCGAGGAACGCCAGGTAGTTCTTCTCCGGCACCCGGTTGAGCCGGTAGACCAGCTGGTCGACCATGTGCGCGAAGGTCTCGATGAGCGTGACGCCGGGGTCGGACACGTTGTGGTCCGTCCACTCCGGACAGCTCTGCTGGACGTAGCGCTTGGCCTCGTCCACGAACTGCTGGAAGCGCCGGTCGTCCAGGTTGGGCGCTGGGATCGCCATCAGTCGGCCTCCCCTTCCTCGGACGGGATCGTGTAGAACGGGAAGACCAGGTTGCGCTGGTCGTTGGTGGACTTCACGGTGTAGCGGATGTCGATGTAGAGCGTGCCGACGTCGACCGAGTCGAAGGCCACCACCACGTCGGCCACGTCGATGCGCGGCTCCCAGCGGTCCAGCGCGGCGCGCACCTCGCGCGAGACGTGCCCGGCGGTCGCGCCGTCGGCCGCGGCGAACACCAGGTCGTGGATGCCGCAGCCGAACTCCGGCCGCATCGGGCGCTCGCCCGGCGCGGTGCCCAGGACCAGCCGGATGGCCTCCTGGATCTCCTGGTCGCGGTCGACCATGCCGATGCCGCCGGTGGGGCCGACCCGCAGCGGGAAGCCCCAGCCGCGGCCGACGAAGTCGGCGCTCACAGCAGGCCCCCGACCTGCACCGTGCCGAGGCGCGGCACGATCTTGGCCCCGCACGTGGTGCGGTCCCCGATCAGCGCGACGGGCAGGCCCGCGACGAGCACCGTGCGGGGTGGGACCGGCGGGTCCGGGATGACGAGGTTGCCCGGCCCCAGCAGGGGGTCCGGCGGCTTGACGCACGCGTGCACGCCGCCGACCGCGGCGACGGGCCTGCCCTCGACCAGCACCGTGGGCAGCCTGGCCGCCGCGGGGCCGACCGGCGGGCCGATCGTGCCTCCGTGGGAGGTCTTGTCGCCCTGTCGGGCGACGGGTACCGGGGGCATGGTGGCACTCTCCTCACGTGGTCAGTTGAGCCTGATGAAGCTGCCCTTGAGCGTGAGCACGCCCATCCCCGCGTCGATGGTGATACCGGCGGCGTCCATCGTCAGCGAGCTGATCACCCCGGCGCCCCGGGGACCGCGCACGGACACGCCGATCCGGTTGAGCTTGTCGTCGAGCACGACCTCCAGCCGCTCGTCGCCGGTGACCAGCCGCAGGCCCGACTGCGCCCGGCTGTCCAGCAGCTCCAGCCGGTTGCCGTTGCGGGCGGCCACGGACCGGCGGTTGACCTTGCCGCGCATCCGGTCCACCAGCGGGCGGCCGTGCGGCGAGGGCTTGTCGACCCCGTTGTAGAGCCCGCCGATCACGTAGGGGCGGTCCAGGCTGCCCTGCTCGAACCCCACCAGCACCTCGTCGTCGACCTCGGGGCTGAACACCCCGCCGCCGCCGACGCCGCCCCACTGCACGGTGCGGACCCAGTCGGTGACGTACTTGTCGTCCAGCCACGGGAACTTCAGGCGCACCCAGCCGCGCTGGTCCCGGCCGGGCTCCTTGATGTCGGTGACGACCGCGGTGGCCAGGCCGGGCATCCGCGGGCCGCGGGCGGGCGCGCTGCCGCCCGCGACCAGGCCCGCCAGGGACCGGTCGGGGGAAGCGCTGACCGTCAGCGTGGTGTAGTAGCCGGTCTCGGGGTCCAGCACGTGGCGCGCGCCGGTCGCGGTGTAGGTGCCGTTGAAGTCCTCGCCGTAGTCGGCGACCGACACGGGGTCGCCCGCGCGGAGCCGGGGGCTGCCGTTGACCACGGCCTCCAGCTCACCGAACCCGGCGCTGGTGGACGCCTCCAGCGAGCGCGCCGCGCGGGTCGCCTCGGCCTGGGTGGCGTAGGGGGTGTCGGTGACCAGCAGGGGCGCCTTGGTGGGGAACCTCGCGTTCGCCCGGCCCGCGCTCAGGCCGGGTTTGACGGTCCGGCTCGGGGTGTTGGGCTGCACCGCGACCAGCGCCGCCTTGGCGGCGACGTCCCAGCTGCGCACCTCGACGCCGTTGGCCTGGTCGGTGCCGGTGAGCACGGCGCGCAGCGCCACGGTGTTGTCACCGAACCTCAGCACGTGCGGGTCGCCCGCCGCCGACGCCTTCGGCGCCTTGCTCGCGGGCTGGAGCTTGACGAACTCCAGGCGTCCCCGCGCGTCCACCCGGACCACGGCGTCGTGCTCCTGGGCGAGCACCTGGAGGAAGTCCCAGTCCGACACGCCCGCCTGGCTGAGGTGCCGGTAGGTGACGTTGGCGAGGTCGAGCCTGCCCACGGTCAGCCCGGCGCCGAGCGCGACCTTCCGCACGACCGCCGACGCGGACATGTTGCGGAACGCCTGCACCTTGCGGCCGCGCAGCAGGCGGTGCGCCCGGCTCATCGCCCGGACCACGACGAACACCCCGGTGCCGTCGTGGTCGAGCTCCAGCCCGGTGACCTCGCCGGTGAACACGCGCTCGGCGGAGGTGACGGCGGACGTCGCGAACGACACCGCCACCGGATCGCCGATGGAGATCCCGGCCGCCCGGAGCAGCTCCCGCTTGTCGTCCCGGTAGGTCAGCACCGCGCTGTCGGGCAGGCCGACGTTCTCGTCCACCACGCAGCGGACCAGGAGGCCCGCCCGGTCCAGCAGCTCCTTGCCGTTCACGCTGATCACCGCGCTGGCGGCGAGGTTGTCGCCCTGCTCGTTCGGCGTGGTCACCGCTCCTCCTCCGGTCCGCCCACCGTGCCCGGGACCAGCAGCTCCCTGCCGGGCTCCAGGACCATGGGGTCGTCGATGTCGTTGGCCTCGGCGATGACCCGCCACGCGGTGGCGTCGCCGTACTCCCGCCAGGCCAGCTGCGGCAGGCTGTCCCCGGCGACCACCCGGTGCGTGCGCCGGGCCTCGCGCGAACCGGAGGTCGGGTTCTGGCCCGGCGTGTCGGCCCCCGCCTCCTCGATGGACAGCGAGCAGGTGGCGCGCAGCGGCTTGCCGTCCGGGTCGAACAGCGAGTAGTCCACCGACAGGCTCGACAGCACGCCGTCGAAGGACACCGACTTGGCGGTGCCCCACTCGAAGCGCACCCACGGGCTGGCGGGCTTCTTCTTGCGCAGGCTGGCCTTCGTGGGCACGCAGGCGATCATCAGCTTCTCCACCCCCTCCTCCACCGAGTTGTCGTGCTCGGAGGTCGCGTCCAGGAACACGTCCACGCTCAACGAGCGCGGGCCGCTGCCGACGAACTCCGGCAGTGACGCCTGGCCCGCCATCCGCGCCGGTTTGCGCCGCCACTCGACGCTCTTGCTCAGGGACAACCGGTTGGGGTTGAACTGGAACTTGACCGTGGCCAGCCGCCCACCCGGCTTGGCGCCGCTCCTGGCCGGCGGTTCCATGATCACCAGCTGCGCCTTGACGAGGCCGGAGCCGAAGTACGCCTTCGCGGCCTTGCCCGCCTTGGCGACGCCGGCCTGGAACTTCGCTGCCACGGTCCGGTCCTCCTCCCGCTGCCCGCGCCTCAGTCGTCGCTGGACGCCTGGAGGCCCTCGTGGGCGAACTCCAGCGTCTCCACGGCGGCCTGGGACTGGTTCGGGTCGAAGGAGGGGCCCTGCCAGCGGACCGGGATGATGCCCATGACCTGCCAGCTGACGATCGGGGTCAGGTCGGGGGCCAGCGCGACGATCTCGCCGTCCTCGCGGTCGGCCTCCTTGAGGACCTCGTTGAACCACTTGAGGACCTTCGTCGAGTCGCCGGTCACCGGGCGGGTCATGGTGATGTTCGACCAGGTGATGCGCGAGGGCAGGCTCCAGGTGAACCCGTTGTTGCCGCCCTCGGCGTACTGCTCCACCTCCACCTGCGCGCCGAGACCCTCGCAGGTGTGGAACATGCCGAGGTCGTCGTCGGCGATGGTCAGCCGGAAGAAGACGCTGCTGGCGAAGACGTCGTCGCTCATGGGTGCTCCTTGGTCGGGTCGGCCGGGGCAGGGCCTGGGGCCGGGGCCGGGCTAGCGGCGGCGGTCGTGCAGTCGGCCGGCGCGCTCGCGGCCCTGGCGCAGCTCGGCGCGCAGCAGTCGGCCGACCGGTTCGAGCAGCCTGCGGGCCAGGTCGTCGAGGTCGAGGGGGACGGCGGGCCTGCCGTCGTCGCCGCGCTCCTCGGTCCGGGGTGGGGTGGCGGGGTGGGTGGCGGAGTGGGGTGGGGTCGGCTGGTGGCCGGGTGCGTTCACCGGGTGCTGCGGCGTTGGCTGCTGCTGTGGCTGTCGCTGCGGGGTGGTCGTCTCGGGGCCGTTCCGGGTCCGCTGCACCACCGTGTCCGACGTCCACCGCACCACCGGGACGGGCTTGGCGATGGGCCCCGGAGCGGTGGAGGTCCGGTGCCGGGTCGGAGCCGTCGGCGCGCCGTCGGGGTTCGGGTGGGCGATCGGCGGGAATGTCGGGCCGCTGTCGAGGGGGCGGGGCGGGGTCGGTCGCACCACCGCTTTTCCGCTGGTCCCCGGCGCGGGCGGGTCGCCGGTGTGCCGCTGGACGTACGTGGTCGAGGTCGCTTCCGGAGCTGTTGCCCGCTGCACGGCCGTGGGTGGTGCTGTCGCTGATGCCGGGGCCGGACCGCTTTTCCGGATCGTGCCCCGCTGCACCGGGTCGGGCTTCGCGGACCTGCGGCGGCTCACCGCCGGCGATGCCTGGTCGGGACCAACCGGTCCGCGAGCCACCGGCTTCACCTCAGAGCGCCCGAACCACCGCGTCCTCGGGGACGCCTCACGGGAACCGGTCGCCTTCGGCACACCACCTCCCGTGCCGGGGTCCACCCGTCGCCTGGTCGCCGGTGCGGGGTCCGGACCAGCCGGTTCCCGCCCGGTACCCGCCCACTGCGGGCGCACCACGCGCCGCGCCGCCGCGCGCTGCACCGGCTGGGGCAGGCCCGTTCCGGTGTTGGTGGCGAGGGGCCGTTCGGCGATCAGGGGCAGCACTCGTGGACGCGGTGCCTCGTCCTGGGACGTGCTCCGGCCGGGGTCGGGCGCGGCCGACCGCTGGACGGTGGCCTGCCCCAGCGACGGCAGGCGGGTCATCGGGACCACCGGCAGTCGGACCGGGCTCGGGGTGGCCGGTGCCCGGTCTGGCGTGGGCGCGGGGCCGGACCCCTCCGCCGACGCGGTGCTGTCGAGGGAACGCCGCACCGGGCGGTCCAGCCCCAGCGGCGGCACCACCTCCGGGCCGGAGGGCCGTGCCGGGCCGTCACCCGCCCTGCCGCTCTGGGGCGACCGACGTGCCTTCGCCGTGTCCGGCGGTGCTGCGGTCGACGGCAGCTGCGAGAGGGGTTCACCGATGCCGGTACCCCGCCTGGGCCGGGTCGTCGGGTCGGGCTTCGGGGCTGCGCTGCGCTGCACCACCGGTGGCGGGCCTCCGGCAGGCGATGATGCCGCCGGGCGGTCCTTCGCACCGGAGGGCGCACCGGCGGTCGGCGGCATCGCCGTCAACGGCTCTCCCAGAACCGGCGCGGACCGGGGCGCGGTCGATGCCGACCGCACGGCGGACTCGGCCGCCCCAGGGGCCTTGGCGGTTTCGGCGGCCTTGGCGCTCTTGGTGCCCTCGGCGCTCTTGGCGGCGTCGGTGGCCTTAGCGGCGTTGGTGGTCTTGGTGGCGTCGGTACACCTGGCGGTGTTGGCGACCCGGGCGGTGTTGGCCGGAGCAGCAGGTTCCGGCCGCTCCCCCACCCCGGCCGGCCCCTTCGGCGACACCACCCCGACCACCGGGAGCGACCGAACCGGCGTCACCGGCCTCTTGGCGACCGTCAGCGGTGGCCGGACCGGTCGCAACGGAACCGGTCGCAGCCGCACCACCTCGGCAGTACCGGCCGCCACCTCACCAGCCGCCTCCGGCCCTGGCACCGCCGCACCGGCAACCGCGCTCCTCTGCACCACCGGCTTCGCACCCGCACCGGCAGCTCCCGGCGCGGCAGCCGGTGAACCGGCAGCCCGAGTTCCGGCAGCCCGAGTTCCGACAGACTCAGACCCGGAAACCCGAGCCCCGACCGCCGGAACCCCCGCCGCCGGAACCCCGGCAACCCGGGTTCCAGAAGCCCGGGACCCCACCGCCTTCGGACCCGGTGCCCCCGACCCCACCGGCCCGGCCACCGCCCCGGCTACCTGACCAGCCGCCTGCCCGGCCACCGCCCCGGCCTCCTGCCCGGCCCTCAACCGCCAGGCCACCAGCAGCGGCCCGCCGCCCGAGTACCGCGACCGCTCCGCCACCTCCGCGCCGGTCACCCCGCCGACCAGCCCGGACGGGGCGCTCGCGCTCACCGAGTGCCCCAGCTCACCAACCGACCGGTGGTCCCGCCACGAGGTCAACCCGTCCCGGAACCGCAACCCGTCCCCGACCGCGACACCGCCGGGCCGGATCACCCCACCCAGCGGCGGCAGGGCACGCCACCCCCCGTCCCACGCGGGACGCGCCGGACCGCCCGGAGCGGTGACCGGCGCGGCCACCGGCCCCTCCTCCACGCGCTTCCCGCGCCGCAACCGGTCCCAGATCCCCACCGGGTCACCTCCCCTCGTTCACCCTCGTGTTGATGCGCGCGATCTCGCGGACCCAGCCCTGGCGCTCGTGGTGCTCCAGGTCGAGGATCTCCTCGCGCGGCCAGTGGAAGTGGTAGGCCACGTACGCGACCTCTTCGAGCAGCCGGTCGGCCGCGTACGTCACGATTCCCCCAGGCGGCCACCGGCGAGGTCGACCTCGAACGCGGTGCCGCACGAGGGGCAGGACACGCCCGCCCTGGTGTGGCCCTCGCTGTTGATCCGCCGGTAGAAGTCCTGGAGGAAGGCGATGTCCGTGGCGTACATCTGCTCCACCACCCCGGCGTGGACCTCGCGGACGCCGCCGAGCTGGGTGATGACCTGGCTGAGCAGCACCACGCTGAGGTAGCCGGGGTTCTCCTTGACCCGCAGGTCGATCTGGGGCCGCAGCTCGTCGCGGGCCGTGGCCAGGCGCATTCGGCCGTGCCGGTGCACCACGCCGTCGGGGTCCACGTAGCCCCGGGGCAGCTCGAAGTCGAACTCGGTGCGCAGGCCCCCGCGCCCGCTCGGAACCGCCGCCGTCGCGCGCTCCGGTTCGTCCCTGGGGTCGACCAGCTCGTCGAGCTGGTCGAGCGCGATCGTCCGCCGCCTCATTCGACCGTGATCTCCTCGAACACGAGGGTCACCTTCTCGGTGGCCGCGCTGGACTCGCCCGCCTTGAACGAGGGGCCCTCCCACTTGCTGGCCCACGCGCGGTAGAGCGTCATGCGGCGGACCGTGTTGCCCTCGGTGTCCTTGACCTCGATGGTGATGTCCTGCCGGGCCGCGGTGACCGCGCCCTTCTCCAGCGTCTCCTTGAGCCAGTTGGTGAACGTGACGCTCTGGTCCAGGCCCCTGGTGAGCGTCACCTCGCCGCCCTTCTGCGCGCCGGGCTGCTTGCGCAGCACCGGCTTGCCGGTCTCGGTGACCTGGGAGACCTCGACCACGTCCTCCTCGACGGTCAGCCCGCTGACCTCCTGGAGGGACTCGACGGTGAACCCGCCGAGCTGGACGCCGAAGATGTGGGTGGAAAGAGCATCGCCCTCTGCCATGGGTGGTGCCGCCTCTCTGGTTCACGCGCCCCCTCGGGGCGGCTCATTCGCTGACGAGGCTGGTGCTGTCGGAGAACTGCGCCAGCTGGAAGACCACGAACTCGGCGGGCTTGACCGGGGCCACGCCGATCTCGCACACGACCTGGCCGAGGTCGATCGACTCCCGGGGGTTGTTCTCCCGGTCGCACTTGACGTAGAACGCCTCCGCGGGCGTGCGGCCGAACAGCGCGCCCCGCCGCCACTGCTCGGTGAGGAAGCCGGTGATGTTGCGCCGGATGCTGGCCCACAGGCGGTCGTCGTTGGGCTCGAACACCACCCACTGCGTGCCCAGCAGGATCGACTCCTCCAGGTAGTTGAACAGCCGGCGCACGTTGAGGTAGCGCCAGGCCGGGTCGGAGGACAGCGTGCGGGCGCCCCAGACCCGGATGCCGCGACCGGGGAAGGCGCGCACGCAGTTGACGCCGATCGGGTTGAGCAGGTCCTGCTCGGCCCTGCTGATGTTGATCTCCAGGTCCACCGCGCCGCGGATGACCTCGTTGGCGGGCGCCTTGTGCACGCCGCGCTCGTTGTCGTTGCGGCTCCACACGCCCGCGATGTGCCCGGCGGGCGGCACGAGGGTGTTGCGCCCCTTGGCCGGGTCGAAGACCTTGATCCACGGGTAGTACAGCACCGCGTACTTGGAGTCGTAGTTGGACCCCTCCATGCGCCAGGCGCGGACCTTCTGCGCGGTGAGGCCGGGGGGCGCGTCGAGCAGCGCGACCCGGTCGCCCATCTGCTCGCAGTGCGAGATCATGGCCAGCTGGACGGTCTTGACGCCCTCCAGGTCGATCAGGCCGCGCCGGTAGGCGCCCATCAGGTCCGGCGCCACCACCATGGTGACCTCGTCGACGCTCTCCAGGCCGCCCACGCCGGTGCGGGCCTCCGGGTCGCCCAGGTACTCCTGGGCGTCCAGCTCGGCCAGGGCCTTCGCCGGCTCGGGCGTGGTGGACAGCGCCACCTGCTGCTTGTCCGGGCGGGCGAGCGCGCCGCCGGTCCGCTCGGTGACCCGGATGAGCCCGGACCGCTCGGACACCTGCGTCACGACGTAGTTCTTGACGTTCTTCTTCGTGGAGACGTCGTAGGTCTCCGCCACCTTGCCGCCCTGCCTGACCACCAGCTTGAAGCGGTCCTCCGGCTGGTTCTCGCCGTCGGCGTCGGCCACCTCGACCGAGAGGTCCGGTCCCGCGCCGGGCAGCGCCGCCACGTGCAGGCCGCCCAGCTCGGCCGGCGCGGGCGCGGGCGGCTCGGCGTCGGCGTCCGTCGCGGCACCGCCGACGCGCACCACGTACGCCGCGCCGCCGCCGTTGGCGAAGTAGCCGTAGACGGCGTGCGGCAGGTAGGCGTCCTCGGTGAAACCGCCGAAGAGCTGGACGTACTGGTTCCAGTTCGACACGAGCGTCGGCCGGTGGAAGGGCCCCTGCTCGGCGAAGCCGATGAAGGCGGCCACCGCGGTGCCGACGCCCTCGATCGGGCGCGCCCCGGACTGGACCTCCTCCACGTAGACGCCTGGTGAGAGGTACTGCGGCATGGTCGCTCCCCTGTCTCGTCCGCTCTGCGGTCCTCGGCTGCCCCACCAGCCTGCTGCGGGCGCGCCCGCGCGGGCAGGTCCCGCGGCCCCCGGCCGGGGGCAGAGCCGTTGCCCGGAAGGACATCCGTACCCCGTCCTACCGCGACTTTGCACCCGACCCTGCCCTCGCAGGCATTGGTCGACACCGCGGGCTGGGCGACAGTGATCACGCCCGTGCGGTCCACACATGAGCGGAGCGACCACTTGAGCATCCACCGACACGATTCCGAGCTGTGCGGCAACCACGCGCAGCGGACCCCCGCGCCCCCGGTGCCCGCCCTGGGCGGCCTGCTCGCCCTGCAACGCCAGGTGGGCAACGCGGCGGTGGCGGGCATGATCGACGTCCTGCGCGCGTCGAGCGGTTCCCCCGCCGCAGAGGACGAGCAGCAGCAGGAGAACCAGGTCCGGTCGGTCCTCGGCTCGGCCGGCCGCCCGTTGGACGAGCCCGTGCGCCAGGACATGGAAGCCAGGTTCAGAGCCGATTTCAGCGAGGTGCGGGTGCACACCGACACCGTCGCGCAGCGCTCGGCGCAGCAGGTCGGAGCCCGCGCCTACACCTCGGGCAACCACGTGGTCATCGGCGCCGACGGGACCGATCCGCACACGCTGGCGCACGAGTTGACCCACGTCGTCCAGCAGCGCTCGGGGCCGGTCGCCGGCACCGACGCGGGCAACGGCCTGCGGTTGTCCGACCCGTCCGACCGGTTCGAGCGGGAGGCCGAGTCGAACGCGACCCGGGTCATGTCCGCGCCACCGGCCACCGAGGCCGCGGGCCGGGTCGACACCGGGACACGTGCCGGCGACTCCGGCGCGATCCAGCGCGCACCGTCGTCGGGCAACGACGACCAGCGGCGGCCGTGGGTCCCGAACGCCGCCGCCGCCCCGGCGAACAGGTGGTTCGCGAACACCACCCCGGGTCGCACCGACGGCGTGGTGCTCAGCGGCCACGGCAGCTGGAGCCGGGCGGACGGCTACTTCAGGGTGCCGGCCGGCACCCGGCTCCACTTCTACACCCTGCTCGGTCAGACGATCACCGACGGCCTCGGGCAGGAGATCGAGGAGGGACGGGCCTCGGGCTCGAACGTCGAACAGGGCAGGACCGCCGGGAGCGCGGAGATCTACGTCGGGGGCAGGTCGGCTCCCAACGTCGTGCTGGAGACGCCTTTCGAGCTCACCGTGTCGGGGGACCCGGTGGTCGTCACCCCCACGGCGGCCGGGTACGACGTCGAGCTCAACCCCGGATCGGCGCACGCCAACACGGTCTCGGTGGCCAGCCTGAGCGACCCGGTTCTGGCGGGCCACTCGATCACGGTCGACGGGCAGCTGACGCTCTCCCAGCTGATCGAACCCGACATGGGCAACGTGCACCTGGCGGCGTGTCGTTTCACCGACTCCCCCCGGGGCGGCACGCGGAACCAGGAGGAAGGGCTGGGCCCCTGATCGCCCACCGGGCTCCGGGCACGGTTCCGCGACCCCGCCGGGCGGTGGTCCACCACCGGAGCGCCCCGACGCGATGCGCGTCGGGGCGCGGGTCGAGCGGGACGCGGGTCGAGCAGGGCGCGGGTCGAAACGGGGCGCGGGTCGAGCGGAGCGCCGGCGCCTGTCGGGGGCACCGACGCCGAGCGGGGCACCGGGGTCAGCGGTCGGGCGCCCAGACGAGCTGCGGGGGCCGGTGGGGTGAGAAGCAGATCAGCGGCTCGCCACCCCGCAGGTGGCCTGTGACGATCTTGTCGAACATCTTCTCGTCCTCGGGGCTCCCGCGCTCCCACCTCATGTGCGCGCCGTGCATCACGCCCTTGTCCGCCTTGGTCATCAGGCGCACGGACGCCTGGTATGCCTCCTCGGACAGCTTGGGCTCCCGGATCGGCTGGTCCTGGTCGGGAGCCGTGTCCCCGCCGACCGCGTGGCGGATGTCGAACACGTCGTGGTCCCCGGTGATCGGCCAGAACTTCCCGCCGGTGCCCTTGCGGTACCCCAGCACCCCGTTGTGCACCGCAACGGTCCCCTCCGCCTCCAGCGCCTCGATCGGCTTCTCCAGGAGCGCGAACTGCTCCGCACGATCCTCGTGCCGCTTCACGAGTTCGTTCCACCGGGCGTCGGTCATGCCGTCCCCCCGGACCGGCTGCCGCGGGCGGAAGTGCCCCACCAGGCCGACGTTGGTCGCGGCCGCGCCCAGCTCGACGTCCAGCTTGTTGATCGTCTTGGCCTTGATCTTCTGCGGTTTCGGGACCGCCAGGCCCCGCAACCACCCGGTGCTCGCGGGGTTGGTCGGGCGCACGTAGATCGACAGCCCCATGGTGTCGGCGAACTCCTGGAACCACTCCTGGTTCTCGACCGGCATGCCGCGTTCGTCGCGCAGGGCGTCCCGGTCCGGTGGCGCGAACCGCGGCGCGGGCCGCGCGACGGGCTCCGCCCGCGCGTCGACGCCCATCAGGTCGCACAGGATGATCACCTCGTCGTAGGTGAGGCCGGTGCCCTCGACCGGAACGGACTCCGACGTCTCCGCCATGTTCGGCGGACCGGTGACGCCGAGCGCCGCGTCCCGCTCGCGCATCCTGCTCTGCATCTCTTCGCGCGCCGCGGTGTCCGGCGAGGCCCGCTGCACCGGCAGCCCCTCCCGCCCCCGGGCGACGAGCCTGCTCGTCGCCTCGTTGCCCAGGGCGCGTTGCAGCTCCAGCACCTCCTCCGGCCCGCGCCGGACCGGCTCGTCCGCCGGAACCCGCCGGACGGGGTGGCGGCCCCGTTCCCGCTCTCCGTGGTCGTGGGCGTGCATCGGAACCTCCGCATCGGGGTCGGACGGGTCACCGCGGCGCGTGCCACGGCCCGAACTCGCTCTCCAGCAGGAGCCGGCCGAGCTTGCGGTACTCCTGGCGCACCGACGTCACCACGTCGGCCATGGTCACCGGGCGGTCCGCGGCCGCCGCCAGGTACGCCGCGGTCACCGCGCAGGCGCGGATCGACCCGCCGGCCAGCTCGAAGCGCTCGGCGCAGAACGCCAGGTCCAGGTCGTCGGACCGGGGCGCCGCGGGGCCGAGGCACCGGTCCCACAGCGCCAGGCGCTGCTCGGCGTCGGGCACCGGGAAGTCCGCGATCACGTCGATCCGGCGGGTGAACGCCTCGTCCACGTTGGACCGCAGGTTCGTGGTCAGCACGGCGATGCCGTCGAAGGACTCCACCCGCTGCAACAGGTAGGCCGACTCGACGTTGGCGTGCCGGTCGTGGGCGCTCTGCACCTCCGACCGCTTGCCGAACACGGCGTCGGCCTCGTCGAACAGCAGCACCCCGTGCACGCCCGCGGCCTCGGTGAAGATCCGCTCCAGGTTCTTCTCGGTCTCGCCGACGTACTTGTCCACCACCGTCGACAGGTCCACCACGTACAGGTCCATGCCGATCTCGGCCGCGACGACCTCGGCGGACATGGTCTTGCCGGTGCCCGACTCGCCCGCGAACAGCGCCACCACGCCGCGACCGCGACCGCCGCCGGGGCGCATCCGCCACTCCCCCAGCACGCGCTCGCGGTGCCGCGCCCGCACGACCAGCTCGGCCAACTGCTGCCGGGTCTGCGCGGGCAGCACCACGTCGTCCCAGCCGACGGCCGGCACGATCCGCCTGGCCAGCCGGTCCAGGCCGGCCCCGTTCTGGGCCCGCACCCCGGCGCGCACGTGGTCCAGGCCGACCGGCCGACCCTCCACGGTGGCCAGGTCCGCGGCCACCGCCACCGCCCGGTCGACCTCCCCCGGGCCGAGCCGGTACCCGGCCAGGTCGGGCAGGAACGCGGGTTCGCCGCCGAGCGCGCGCGTCCACCAGGCGGCCCGTTGCGCGGGCAGCGGGGACCCCACCGGCACCGACAGCACGGGCCGCGCGGTCCACCTCGGGTCCCAGTGCCGCCCGCTGTGCAGGACCACCGGCAGGTCGCCGGTCAGCGCCACCAGCTCCCGCAGCAGCCGCGTCCGCTCGGGCACCAGGGGCTCCAGCGGGCCGAGCACGACGCCCGCCCCGCGCAGCCGGGCCTCGCGGACCACCGCGGCGAGCTCGGGGTGCTCCTGGTCGGCCAGCGCCGCCACGTCGAGCACCACCGCGCCCCGACCGGCGGCGGCCAGCGCGGCGACCGCCACCGGACCCGCGTCGCCGCCGGCGGCCCGCAGGTGCACCGGGGTGACCCCGGCCCGCAGGCCCGCGCCGAGGCGCCCGGGCAGCTCCGCCACCGGGGCGTCGTCGCGGGGCACGAGGCGCGCGAGGCCCGCCACCAGCGGGTCGGGCGCGTCGTCGCCGAGCAGGTGGGCCACCACCCGGTCGGGCGAGCGCAGCGCCCGGGACAGCGCGGGCGAGCCGGGGTCGTGCACCTCCAGCAGGCCGCCCGCCACCAGGGGCGAGGTGGCGGTGAAGCGGAAGCGCCCCGGACCCGCCACCGGCACGCCGCACAGCCGGAGCGCCAGCCCCACCGTGGCCCGGCGGCGCGTGACGTCGTCGTTGAGGTAGCCGTAGAGCCGCTCGAAGCGCGCGTCCACGTCGGGGGCCATCGCCACGAGCAGGAACTCCACGTCGACCGGGTCGAGGCCGAAGTCCCGGGCCAGCGCGGTGAGCCGGGGTCCGGGGTGGGGCACGAGCGCGGCCAGGGCGTCCAGCTCCGGGTCGGGTCGGGGCGCCTGGAGCGGCGGCTGCCGCGGCGCGGCCAGCACCGCCTGGACGGCCTCGGGGGTGAGGTAGAGACCGCGGTAGGGGTCGTCGGGCGCGGGGTCGGTGGCGCGCCGCGCCTCGACCGCCCGCCGCACCCGCCACTCGACCGCGCTCAACCGCGCCCACAGGTAGACCAGGTCCGCGCTCTCCGGGGCCGCGGGCGCGGCGTCACAGGGGGGCTGGGTGTCCCCGGCGGGCACGGCGTTCCCGGGGGTCGGGGCGCCACCGGCAGGCGCGGCGTCCCTGGGAGGCACGGCGCCCCCGGCAGGCACGGCGTCCCCCGCGTCCCCGGCAGGCACGGCCTCACCGGCGTGCACGGCGTTCCCGGCGAGCGCGGCGTCCCCGGACAGCGCCGGGTCGACGACCAGCCCGGTCACCGGATCGCCCCGCCGCGACGCCGCCGCGGGCCCGGCACGGGCCGGGGACGGGTGGCGGCGAACCCGTCGCCCGCCGCGGTGGACGGCCCCTCGTAGCGCAACCGGCGCGAGCGCTCGCCGGCCTGCGCCGCCGCCTCCAGCACCACGCCCTCGGTGACCGGCGGCCCGGCCTGCGTCCACTCGCCGGCCAGCGGCGCGATGACCTTGAGGTCGATGGACGGCTTGAGCTCGCCGCCCAGCGCCGACCACATCTCCGAGGTCGCCCGCCCGTCCGGCGGCTGGGCGGAGTTGAGGATGACGCCCAGCCCCAGCTCCGCCAGCGTGCCGGTGAGCCAGTCGTTCGCCATCCGCTCGACGCGCACCAGGCACGCCAGCACCTCCGACAGCAGCCGGTGCTCGTCCTGCGGCCGGTTGGTCCACGCCGTGACCAGGTAGGCCAGTTCGAACCACCGCGCCGGGCCGCGCCACCCGGTCAGCACGCCCTCGTCGTCGTGGACCTCCGCGCCGCCCGCGTGGCGGCGCATCACGTCCTCGCGGATGTCGTGCAGGAACACGTTGACCGTGGGCGCGTTGCGCCGCGCGGACCAGTCCTTGGTCGGCGCGTCGAACGACAGCTCGCCCCCGCCGCCGGGCACGCCCGCAGCGGTCAGCATCCGCCGGATCGCCTCGTCCACCTCGTGGATCACGATCACCTCCTGCTCGTCGTGGGGCTCACCGGCGCGACACCATGTCCGGCGGTCCGATGGACCCGGCGACCACCAGGAACGGCGTGGTGGCCGGGCTGAAGCCGGGGCCGGTCGCGGTGATGGTGCGCGGCCCGGTCCGGTCCTTGGCGAGGATCAGCAGCTGCGCGGTGAACCGGCCGTCCGCGCGCGGGACCGCCGGCGCCGCCGCCGCGGTGATGCCGGGCGACCAGTCCAGCCGGACCGGCGTGCCGGGCGGGAAGTCCTCGCCGCGCACCGAGGTGACGAACCCGGGCTCGCCGATCGGCGGCACCGCCACGATCCTCGGCCGGAGCACGGTCATCGGCGCGGCCGCGGTGTTGTCGGCGGGGTTCGCGTCGGTGCCGGTGGTCCGCAGCACGCCGCGCACCTCGGTCCGCACCGCCGCGTCGGGCGCGAGCACCACCCGCACGACCTGCGTGGTGCCCACCGGGAGGTCGGGCAGCGCGCAACTGGTCGGCGCGCACCCCGGCGGCGGGGTCGCCACCGGCACCCGCGCGGGCAGCAGGAGGTCCAGCCGCAGGCCGGTGGCCAGGGCGCCGCCCCCGTTGCGCACGGTGTAGGTCACCACCGCCCGGCCGCCCACGTAGGACGGGTCGGGCTGCACCGCGACGGTCAGGGCGGGACCGGCCGCGGGGACGGGCGGGGGCGGCGGCAGCGTGGCCGTGGTGGTGGTCGTGGTGGTCGTGGACGGGGGCGTCGTCGTGGTCATCGGCGGCTCGCCGACGGTCAGCACGGTGTCGTCGGCGTTGTCCGAGGG
The DNA here is from genome assembly GCF_047689505.1 of Saccharothrix sp. BKS2. Classification (NCBI taxonomy): domain Bacteria; kingdom Bacillati; phylum Actinomycetota; class Actinomycetes; order Pseudonocardiales; family Pseudonocardiaceae; genus Saccharothrix; species Saccharothrix sp. BKS2. The sequence goes on from NZ_JAUQOL010000016.1 coordinate 89,928, forward strand.
CAGCGCGTCGAGCACGGCGCCGGCGACCGACCAGCCCAGCCGGTGCGCTCCCGGCACCACGCCCACCACGTCGGCGACCACCTCGACCGACGCGCCGGGGTCCAGCACGCCGAGGTCGCAGCGCGGTTCGCCGGCCGCGCACCCGCCGCCCGACGTGCGCAGCCCGACCAGCCGCAGCCCCGTGGGCACGGCCGCGGTCAGCGCGGTGCCGGGCGAGGCCGCCGGGCCGCGGTTCCGCACGATCACCGGGATCGAGGCGGTCCCGCCCGCGTCGACCGACGCCGTCGGCGGCGCGTCCACCGCGAGGTCGACCGACTGCTGCCAGGTGGGCTCCTTCTGCCGGCCGGGCAGGTCGGTGGCGACGCGCTCCAGCACCCCGGTGCCGGGATCGAGCACGGCCAGCTCCTCCGGCGAGCGGGCGTCGCCCTGCCGCCGGGTGGTCAGCACGATCCGGCCGTCCGGGGCGAACGCGGCGTCGCGCGGCTGGAACGGCCCGGCCGGGTCGTTCACCGGCCCGGCGCACGAGCCGCCGCCGAGCAGCACCTCGCAGCCGAGGTCAGCCGGCGTCACCCGCAGCAGGCCGTCGAACTCCCGGTTGAACACCAGTTCGCGCCCGTCCGGGCTGAACGCCGGGCTGTCGTCGGTGACCCGGCAGTCGCCGCCGCACACCAGCGCGCTCAGGTCGCGCTGCCGGTCCAGCGCGCCCGCCCGGGTGGTCCAGATGTGGTTGTCGCGGACCTCGCCGGTCGGGCCGTCGGTGGTGGTGCCCCTGGTGAACGCGATCGTGGTCCCGTCGGGCGACCAGGAGGGCTGGGTGTCCTCGCGCTCCGCGACCTCGGGCGGCGGTCGCAGCACACCGGCCACCGCGCCCGTGGTCGCGTCGACGACCACGATCCGGCTCGCGGAGCCCTCCGGCCGCACCCCGCCGGGCGAGCGGCGCGCGAAGGCGATGAACCGGCCGTCCGGCGAGAAGGTGGCGTCGAACTCCCAGTCGGCGGGCTGCCGGTCGGCCACCGGCACCCGGCGCGGGTTGCCCCCGTCGGCATCGACCAGCCACAGGCGCTGCACCCGCAGTCCGCCCTCGTCCTCGAACCGGCTCAGCAGGATCCGCCGCCCGTCCGGCGAGTAGGACTGGCGGTGCGCCCACGGGTCGAAGCCGGGCCCGGGGTGGAACAGCAGGTTCGGGTCGTCGACCGCCCCGGGGTCCTCGCGCAGCACCGCCACGCCCAGGTCGCGCGGGTCGGACCCGTCCGGGCGGATGTCCTGGAGGGTGGCGGTGAACCAGGTCGGGGCGCTGGTGCGGGAGACCAGCAGCCGGGGTGCGGGGCCGTCGACCTGCCAGCTCGGCGAGCTCAGGTGCCGGTTCTCCCCCAGCAGGAGGTCGGGTGGGGCGGTGAGCGGCAGTCCCGGTGCCGTGTCGGCCCGGTAGACCTTCACCGCGTTGGGGTCGGCCGGGCAGGAGCAGGTCTGGTCGAGGCTCAGGAACAGCAGGCGCGAGCCGTCCGGCAGCCAGGCGGGCCAGTGCCCGCGCCACGCGGCCTGGTCGCCGCCCAGCAGCGGGGTGCCGACCCCGGTCCCGGTCAGCACCCGGACCTGCGGCACGTCACCCACCCACAGCGTGTAGGCGATGCGGCCGTCGACGGGGTTCCACGCGGGCTCGCCGGCGTCACCGGTGGGCTCGTCGGTGACCCTGGCGCCGGTCCCGCCGGTCACCGGCACCCGGTAGACCTCGCGCCCGCCGTCGCGGTCGCCGGAGTAGGCGACCTCCGTGCCGTCCGGGGAGAACGTCGGCCACGACTCGTCCGAGCCGGTGTCGGTGAGCTGCCGCGGCTCGCCGCCGTCCACGCCGACCAGCCACAGGTCGCCGCGCGAGCCGAACACCACGGTCCGCAGGTCGGGCGAGAGCTGCGGGTGCGCCGCGTCGTGGCCCTCGGTCAGCCTGCGCACGCCGCCGTCCGCGGCGCGCACGTACACCTGGGGTCGCGGCTCGTCGCGCAGGCTGGTGAACACCAGCAGGTCGCCCCGGGCGGACACGTGGTCGTCCTGGTGGGCCGGCCCCTCGCCCGTCACGGGTTCGGTCGGGCCGAGCCGGTCGGGTTGCGGGTCGACCGCGTAGCCGAGGCTGCGGTGCCCGGTGCCCGCGTAGGCGATGCGGCCGGACACCGGCTCACCCGGCTGGCCGGACGCTTCGAGGGGGTCGGTGACACCACGCACCACCGCGATCCCCCCGCACGCCACCAGGGCCGCCGCGACCGCGGCGAGGGTGCGGGTACGCGCCCTTCTGGACAAGGTTCCACCTCCGGTTGCGGGCCTGTCGCAGGCGATCGTCGCCGCGGGCGGCGGGCGCCGGGGAGGTCCGGTCGGGCAGGGTCCGGGAAGACCCCTGGGCTGTTCGGGCAACGAGGTTCGGTTGGGGCGGCGGTTCTGTGGGCGGCGGTTCCGGGAGGGCTCAGATCAGGCCCTGGCGCATCACGTAACCCACGGCGTGGGCCCGGTTGCGCAGCTGGAGGCGGGTGGTCACCTCGTGCAGCACGTTCTTCACCGTGCGCTCGGAGAACGACATCCGCGTCGCGATCTCGGCGGTGTCGTACCCCTCCGACACCAACCGCAGCATGTCCGCCTCGCGAGTGGTCAAAGTGGACAGTGTCGGCCCGTTGGGGTCGAGCACGCCGCGCTGCAACCGGCTCACGTGGTCCAGCAGCCTGCCCAGCAGGTCGCCCGGCAGCACCGCCTCGCCCCGGGCCAGGGCCACCGCGGTGGCCACCAGGCGGTCCTGGTCGGCCTCGGCGCGGCGGACCACCGCCACCACGCCGCAGTCGATGGTGGTCTGGAGGGCGTCCTGGTCGAAGCGGCCGACCACGACCCCGGTGCGCGTGCCCGACGAGCGCCGCAGGCGGCGCAGCAGCGACGCCGCCGCGTCGTCGACCTCGTCGACCACGACCAACGACACCTGCGCGCGTTCGTGCTCGCGCGGGTCGAGCACCTCGACCTCCGGTCGCGGGCGCAACTGGTGCGTGACACCCGTGCGCAGCACCGGGTCCTCGGCGTACACCGCGACCGGGATCCTCGTCATGACCGCCTCCCTGGCGAGAGCGGGACCGCCCCGGCGGTCCTCGTGCCGCCATCCTGCGCACCCGGCGCGGACCGCGGGGGACGCGGAGGTCGCCGGTGCACTTGTTTGCCCGCGGTGTGCCCTTTCCTCCCTGACGCGGGGGGTTGGGCCCTGCCTACCGTTCGACCGGTGACCACAACGACCGAATTCGGTCTCCCGACCGTGGTTGTCACGCCCGGTTCGGAGGCGAGCACGAAGCTGACGGTGCGCAACGACAGCGACATAGTCGAGGCGTACGAGTTCCAGGTGGTGGGCGAGTGCGCACCGTGGACCTCGGTCGAGCCCGCGCGGCTCTCGCTCTACCCCGGCACCTCCGAGCAGGTGACCGTCCTGCTCCGGCCGCCGAGGTCGCCGGAGGTGCGCGCGGGCGAGGTGCCGCTGGGCGTGCGCGTGCTGCCGGCGGAGCGCCCGGAGTCGGTGGTGGTCAGCGAGACCACCGTCGTCGTCGAGCCGTTCCTGGAGCAGCGCGCGGAACTGGTGCCCGAGCGACGCCGCGCCTGGCGCAGCGCGCGCTACCACGTCGAAGTGCGCAACGAGGGCAACACCCCGATCGCGGTCGCCCTGGTCGCGGCCGAGTCCGACGACCAGCTGCGCGCCACCGTGCCCGCGCGGCCCGAGCCCGTCGAGCCGGGGACGCTGGTGGAGCTGCCGGTGCGGGTGCGCGTCGGCAAGGTGCTGTGGTTCGGCGCGCCGGTGCCGTGGCCGGTGCGGTTGACCGCCGGGTCCACGACGCCCACCGCCCTGCCCGCCTCGGCCGAGGCCGCGCAGGCAGAGGAGCTGGAGGGCGAGTTCCTCCAGCTGCCGGTGTTCCCGAAATGGCTGCTGGCGTTGCTGGCGCTGCTGCTCGCCCTGCTGCTGGCGTGGCTGCTGCTGGTCCGCCCGGCCGTGCGGAGCGCCGCCCGCGAGGCCGCCGACGACCGGGCCGCGGAGCTGGTCGAGGCCGGTGAGCAGCAGGCCGCGGCCCAGGAGCCGCCCGCCGGGCAGCAGCAGGCCGGGCAGCAGGCCGGCGAGCAGCCGCCGGGCGGTCAGCAGCAGGAGCAGCCCGGCCAGGGCGACGCCACCGGCGTCGGCGAGCAGATGTCCAACACCATCGAGATCCGCACCAACACCGGCGACCAGGGCACCGGCAGCTACGTCGTGCCCGCCGGGAAGGTCTTCCGCATCACCGACCTCGTGCTGGCCAACCACCAGGGTGACGAGGGGGTGCTGACCATCGTCTTCGGCGAGCGCACGGTGACCACCATCGCGCTGGAGACCATCCGCAACCAGGACTACCACTGGGTGACGCCGATCGACGTGCCGGAGAACAGCGCCGTCAGCGCGACGGTCACCTGCGCCAGGCCGGGGACCCCGGCCAGCGGGCGGCAGGCGCCGAACTGCCTCCAGCTGCTCAACGTCAGCGGCGCGCTCGCGGACGTGCCGCGCTGAGCGGGCGGGGGTGCGCCCGGCGCGGCGCGCGGCGGCACCGTCCCGACTGCCGCGAACCGCTCCGCCCGCCGGGCGCGGTCAACCGTTGACCGCGCCCCGCACGACCCCGCCCACGATGCGTCCCGCCGTCGGCACGAACAGCGGCACCACGGGCAGCGTGCCCAGCACCGCGCCGGTCAGCTGCACCGGCACCAGCACCGAACCCACCACCACGGCGAACAGCGCGTCGCGGCCCCGGAACGGCAGGTGGGCGAAGGCGAAGCCGGCCAGGGTCGACAGCAGCCCGTTGGAGGCGGTGACCGTGCAGGCCACGAGCGCGGAGTTGCGCAGCGCCGGCCAGAAGTCCACCGCCTCGAACACCTCGCGCGCGTTGCGGGCGAACTCGCCGCCGGGCAGCAGCGGCGGGACGCGGCCGGAGATGGCGGCGTTGTCGTGCGAGGCCACCGCCACCGACCAGTACAGCGGGGACCCCGAGGCCGCCACGACGACCAGCAGCGCCGCCAGGGCCAGGGCGCGGTGGAGCGGCCCCCGCCGGACCCGGCCGGCACAGGACCTGGTGGCACGAGCCCCGTTGGAGCGCACCCCGCCCGCACGACGCGGCGCAGCAGCGCGGCGCTGACCAGCGAGAGCACCGCGCACAGCACGAACAGCACCCACGACACCGCGGCCGCGTAGCCGAGACCGGCCAGCGCCCAGTTGACCAGGCCCTGGTCCCGGCCGAACAGCTGGGTGAACACCAGCGCAACCGCCACCACCGGCACCACGTTGGGCAGCAGCACCACCGCGCGCCACACCGCGCTGCCGCGCAGCGGCCGGTCCAGCAGCACGGCGACGGCCAGCGCGCCCAGCAGCTGCGGCACGGTGGCGACCACGAGGATGCTCACCGTGTTGCCCAGCGCGTTGTAGAAGCCGGGGTCGGTGAACAGCGCCGCGTAGTTGGCCCACCCGATGAACGCCGTGGGCCCGTCGAGCAGGTCCCAGTCGTGCAGCGACAGCCACGCGGTGTGCGCCGCCGGGTAGGGCCCGAACACGCCGAACACCGGTCGCACCTCGGCGTCGCGCAGTCCCCGGTAGTGGGCAGGATGCCGTCGTCGACGAACAGCCTCTTCTGCTGCTCGGGCGCGGTCAGCCACTCGGCTACCCGGTACGCCTCCCGCTGGTGGCCGCCCTGTGCGGGCGCCACCAGGTGGGAGCCGCCCCAGTTGCCGCCGCTACCGGGCAGGTGGTGGCGGCGAAGCGGCCCTGGTCGACGGCCACGTCCCAGTCCGGGGTGAACGGGCGACCCGCGCGGTTCGCCCCTTGGCGCCCACGGAGCCCGCGATCCCGAACGCCCGCCGCACGGTGGGGTTGGTGCCGCCCATGAAGGAGTCGTCGGCCTCGGCGAAGCAGTTCTCCCGGGCCTGGTTCAGCACGGCGGCGTAGATCGTGCCCGCGGAATCGGCGAAGTCGGCGTCGAGGACCCGCTCGGCGAACCGGTCGCCCACCACCGCCAACAGCACTCCCGAACGACCGTCCCGGCCGCGCCGGCAGTGCCGGCGACGCCCGAAGGGACACCTCAGCAGCGGCGGCGGTTCCACTCGTCGAGCAGCGCGTCGATCCAGGCGCCGAGCAGGTCGGCCATCTCGTGGTCGCCGCACGCCAGGTGGTCGCGCAGCTCGGCGCGCGCGTCCGCCAGCTCGACGCCCAGGTCGACCCGGCCCAGGTCGACCCGGGCCGGTTCGGCGCCGGGCAGCGCGGTGCCGGGCACGGCCGGCAGCGGGACCACCGGCTCGGGCACGGGTGGTTCGGGCAGCAAGGGCTCCGGAGGGGTCACCGCCGCCTCCCGGAGTTGCGCCCCGCGATCCGCAGGGCCTCGATGTACTTCGGCAGCTCGACCAGCGCCCGTTCCCAGCTGTCGGAGTTGAGCTGTCCGGCGAACACCGCGTCGACCACCAGCCGGTCCACGTCGGGCGCGACGTCGTCCCCCGAGGCGTCGCGCAGCTTGCGCGAGAGGTCCAGCTTGCGCAGCCGCGACCGCACCTCGTCGAGGGTGCGTTCCAGCTCGCCGATCACCCCCTGGGCCTGGACGGGCTCCAGCACCAGCCAGCCGCGCCGGGCCAGCTGGAGGAACAGGTCGCCGGCGAAGCGCTCCGGGGGGGAGGTGCGCCCCAGGCCACCCGTCTCGCCATCGGACCGCACGTCCATCGCACCCTCCGCGTGGGGACCGGCACCGCGTGGGTCCCAGCCCCCCAGGTTCGCCCCGGTACCGGGGATGTCCCCCGACCCCACCACGCCTCGCGCGGTGGGAGAAGACCGGGCGCTCGGTTCTGCCCGTCCTTACCCCTGTTCTGCCCTCGCGCGACAACGAGGGCGACGAATCGTGTCCGCCGGCCGGGTGAACGAACCCTTGAAATTTGAACCAACTCGGGACGGGCCTCGTGCAAGGGGCTGACGAGCGGATCGCGGTGGATCGGGGATCGGGATGTCGACCACTTCTGGTGGCGGGGTGCGGGTGAGCGTGCTGGGACCGGTGCGCGCCTGGCTCGACGAGGACGAGCTGTCGCTGGGCCCGGCCCGGCAGCGGGCGGTGCTGGCGCTGCTCGCGGCCAGGGCCAACCGGGTCGTCTCCCGGCACGAGCTGATCGACGGGCTGTGGGGCGACGCCCCGCCGGCCAGCGCGGTCGGCAGCCTGCACACCTACGTGTCGGGGCTGCGGCGGGCGCTGGGCCCGGCGCGGGACGCGCTGGTGTCGCAGACCTCCGGGTACTCGCTGCGGCTGGCCGGGGGCGCGGTGGACGCCGAGGTGTTCGACCGGGCCCGGTCCCGCGCCCGGCTGCTGGTGGACTCCGGCGACCACCACGCCGCCCGGGTCGCGCTGGACGAGGCGCTGGACCGGTGGCGGGGCGAGGCGTACTCCGGGGTGCCGGGGCCCTTCGCCGAGGTCGAGCGGCGGCGGTTGGACGAGCTGCGGCTCAGCGCCCTGGAGATGCGGGCCCGCGCGGCGCTGGAGCTGGGCGCGCACCGGGAGGTGGTGGCCGAGCTGACCGGGCTGGTGGGCGAGCACCCGTGGCACGAGTCGCTGTGGGAGGTGCTGATGCTGGCGCTGGACCGCTCCGGGCGGCACGCGGAGGCGCTGGAGGCGTTCCGGGACGCGCGCCGGGCGCTGGTGGACGGGCAGGGCGTCGAGCCGGGGCCCGCGCTGCGGGACCTGCACCAGCGGATCGTGACCGGCTCGTCGGAGCGGCCGCGCCCGTCCGCCACGGCTGCGGGGGTCCGGGCAGCCGATGAGCCCCGGTCAGCGGGCGAGCCCTGGCCCGCCGGCGGGCCCGAGCCGTCGCGCGGTTCCCGGGCCGGCGACGCGGACGCGCCCCGCCGCCTGTTCTCGGTACCACCGCACGTGGCGCGCGTGCTGCGCGACGGGGTCTCGCCGGAGGCGTTCGTCGGCCGCGCCGAGGAGACCGCGCTGCTGCGCGACCTGGTCGCCGAGGTGCTGGCCGGCCGGGGCGCGCCGGTGTGGGTCGAGGGCGAGGCCGGGATCGGCAAGTCCGAGCTGCTGACCGTGGCGCTCGCGGACGCGGCTCGGCTCGGCTGCCAGGTGGGGTGGGCCGTCGCCGACGAGCCGGGCAGGCGGTTCCCGCTCCAGGTGATCATGGACTGCCTCGACGTCAGCCCGACCTCCCCGGACCGGCACCGCGCCGACCCGGCCGTGCGGCTGCGCAGCGAGCCCGCGCACGGCGGCTGGGGCCCCGCCGACCCGGTGCCGGTCGCGGTCGACCGGCTGCTGGCCCTGGTGGACCGGGTCTGCGCGGGCGGCCCCCTGCTGCTGGTCATCGACGACCTGCACTGGGCCGACGAGGCCAGCGTGCTGATGTGGCACCGGCTGGCCGCAGCCACCCGCCAGTTACCCCTGCTGCTGGTGGCCGCGACGCGCCCCGACCCGGGTCGGCGGGAGCTGGCCCAGCTGCGGCGCGGCGTGGAGACCCGGCGCGGGCACGTGCTCCTGCTGGAGCCGCTGGCGGTGCGGGAGACCGAGGAGCTGATCGGGCGCGTGGTGGGGGCCCGGCCCGACGCGGTGCTGCGCGAGGTGGCCCGCCGCACCGGGGGCAACCCGCTCTACACCCACGAGGTCGCGCACGCCCTGGTCCGCAACCGGGCCGTGCGCGTGGTGGACGGCGTGGCCGAGGTCGACCGGGCCGCCATCGACCAGGTGCCGTCGTCGCTGCTGGGCGCGGTGGACCGCACGCTGGCCCCCGTGTCCCCGGCCACCCGCGAGGTGCTCCGGTCGGCCGCGCTGCTGGGCGCGGCGTTCGGCGTCGACGCGCTGTGCGCGGTCACCGGGCGGTCGGCGCTGGACCTGGTGGGCGTGCTCGACGAGGCGGTGAGCGCCACCGTGCTGGTCGAGGCCGGTGACGAGCTGGCGTTCCGCCACCCCTACCTGCGGCAGGCGCTGTACGAGGGGATCGCCCGACCGGTGCGGGCCGCGCTGCACCGGCACGCCGCCGAGGCGCTGGCCGGCATCGGCGCGCCGGTCGAGCGGGTGGCCGAGCACCTGGCCGCCGAACCGGTGCCGCCCGACGAGTGGGTGGTGGGCTGGCTGGTCCGCCACCACGCCACCGTGGCCAACCGCGCGCCGCTGATCGCCGTCGACCTGCTGCGGCAGGCCGTGGACAGCCCGCTGCCCACCGGGCCGCAGCGGGCGAGCCTGCTGACCGCCCTGGTCAGGGTGCTGTTCCGGTTGGAGCGCAACCCCGAGCGCGAGGCGGAGCAGGCGCTGGCGCTGGCCACCGACCCGGACGACCGCGCGGAGGTGCGGCACCTGCTGGCGGCCGTGCGGCGCCGGCGCGGCGACACCGCGGCCGCGATCGCGCTGCTGCGCGAGGGCCTGGAGGTGCCCGACCTGCCGGCGATCTGGCGCACCCGCCACCTGTCGCTGCTGGCCGACTTCCGCCGCGGCGACCTGGCCGACCTCGACGAGGCCGAGCGGACCGCGCACCGGGTGCGCGCCGAGTCGGTGGCCGAGGGCGAGCCCTACCCCGTCGCGCACGTCTCGCAGACGCTGTGGCTGCTCGACTCGATCCGCCGCGACCACGAGCGGGCGCTGCGCCACGTGGACGACGCGCTGGTGATCGTCGGCGACCGCACCGACCTGGCCGAGCTGCGCTTCGACCTGCTGGACAACAGGGTGTTCACCCTCCAGAACCTCGACCGGCTGGCCGAGGCCGAGCAGGCGCTGGACTCGGCGCGGGTGGTGGCCGCCCGCCACGACCTGCCCACCGGCCTCCAGGTGTCCACCGCGGTGCACCACTACTGGACCGGGCGCTGGGACGAGGCCCTGGTGGAGCTGGACACGGTGACCGAGGACGGCCCGGCCATCACCTTCTTCGGGATGCGCGAGCCGGGACCGGCCGCCCTGCTGCTGCACGGCGTGGCCGCGCTGATCGCGGGCCGCCGCGACGACCGCGGGGCGGCGGCCGCCCACCTGCGCGCGGCCGAGTCCCACGCGCCGACCACCAGCGCCGAACGGGAGAGCTGCGACTTCTACCTGGTGGCGGCGGCGCTGGCGGCCGAGCAGCGGGGCGCGCCCGACGAGGCGCTGCGGCTGCTCGGGCCGGTGCTGCGACCGGACTTCGCCCGGATGATGTTGCGCCACCAGTGGCTGCCCCACGCCGCGCGCCTGGCGCTGGACTCCGGGAACCGGGAGGTGGCGCGCACGGCGCTGGAGGTGTGCGAGGAGGAGGCGGCCAAGGAGGTGCGGCCGGCCCGCGCGCACGCCGCCGCCGCGCACTGCCGGGGCCTGGTGCACGGCGACCCGGGTGCCGTGCTGACCGCGGCCGCGCACTACCGCGCGGTGGGACGGCCGCTGGAGCTGGCCTCCGCGCTGGTGGACGCCGGTGTCCTGCTGGCCCGCGGCGCGGGGTCGCCGCAGGAGGTGACCTCGGCGTTCGGCGAGGCGCTGGAGCTGTTCACCGGCCTGTCGGCGCGGTGGGACGTGCGGCGCGCGGAACGGCTCCGGCGGGCCTGCGGCGTCCGGGGCGACGCGCCGCAGGCGACCGGCCGGCCCCGGTCGGGCTGGCAGGCCCTGTCGCCGCTGGAGGTGCGCGTCGCGCGCCTGGTCGCGGAGGGCCTGTCCAACCCGGACATCGCGGGCGAGCTGGCCCTGCCCCGGCGGACCGTGCAGTCGCACGTGTCCAGGGTGCTGGACAAGCTGCGCTCGCCCTCGCGCACGGCGGTGGCCGAGCACGTCCGCGCGAACCGGCCGTCGGTGCCGTGCCCGTGAAGCCGTCGTACCCGGCCCGGTTCTCGGCCTGCGCGCGGGCGTGGCGCCGTCCGATCACGGCCCGGAGTGGACGTAGGGCGCCCACCTCGTCGGGTCGCGGGGCGCGGCGTCGCGCAGGGCCCGCACGGTCCGGTGCAGCACGTGCGCGGTGTCGGTCAGGTCGAGGTCCGCGGCGCGGGGACCGGCTCCGGCACCGGCACCGGCACCGTGGGGACCCGCGTCGCCGAGCAGCGCGGAGTACACCGCCGTGGCCACCTCGACCGCGGTCCGGTCGGCCACCGTCCACAGCGTGGCGATCACGTGCCGGTACCCGGCCAGCTGGAGCGCCGCGGCCAGGTGGATGGACTCGTCGGGCAGGGTGGTGCCGCCGACGGCGGTGCGGCAGGCCGACAGGTAGGCCAGCTGGGCGTGCGCGAGGTCCAGCCCGGCCACGTCGAGCACGGTCAGCGGCCCGTCCCGCAGGTACAGCGCGCCGGTGGACGGGTCGCGCAGGTCCTGTCCCCCGTGGCAGGCGAAGTGCGCGTACGCGTGGGTCTTCAGGTCGGCGGTGACGTTCGCGCGCGTGGCCTCCTCCCCCACACGCGGGGTGTGCGCCCCGGGCAGCACGCGCCGGAAGAACTCGGCCTCCGCGCGGGCCCCCGGCAGCGGGCTCAGCGCCTCGGTCCCGGGCGTGGGCGGCGTTTCGGGCAGGCTGACCACCAGGACCCGCCGGTCCGCGGTGGTGGGTGGCCCGGTCGTGCCGGCGCGGGCCAGCGCGCGCAGCGTCGGGGTGTAGGACGAGACGACGCGGTCGAGCACGGTGCGCCCGGCCGGGGTGTCGGCCGGGTCGTGGTAGCCGGCGGCGTGCAGCGGCAGCAGCGTCAGCGGTCCCGTGGGGCACCACCACAGCCGGAACTCCCCGCCGGTCGGGCCCAGGTGGTCGAGCACCGGCTCGGCCACCGCGTCCCACAGCCACTCCAGGGTGGCCGGCAGGGTCTGCCTGGCGCCGGCGCGACCGCCCGGGGAGTTCGGGGCGTCGAGCACCCGCAGCGCGTGCAGGTAGGCGTTGGTCCGCTCGGTGGCCTCCGACAGGGAGAGGTCGGGCAGCGGGACGTGCGCCACCGGCCGGTCCCGGTGCACCACCAGCGCGTCGCACCTCCTCTCGTGCAGGTTGAGCAGGACCACAGGCCCGTCGGGCAGGCCGTCGCGCAGGTCGGCCAGTGGTGGGACGCGCAGCAGGTGCGCCAACCCGGGCAGCGCCCGCGCCCGCGCGAGCAGCCGGTCCCACTCCCCGGCCAGCCGGATGCGGTGCGCCTGCTCGTGCCGGGCGTCGTCGTGCGGGAAGCCGGGGGCCAGGACCGGGGACAGGCCGGTCGGTCCGTCCGGGGCGTCCGCGTCCGCCAGCTCCGCCGCCACGGCCCGCAGCCGGTCGTGCAGGGCCGGGTCCCGCTCGTGGAGCACCGACATGTCGGTGCGGGTCTGGAGGACCTGCGCCCACAGGACCGAGCGGCCCTGCTCCAGCAGCTCCACCGCGCGGTCCGGGTCGCCCGCCTCCACCGCCGCGGCCGCGCCCGCCGCCGCCAGGCCCTGCCAGCGACCCAGCCGCCGCTCGCGGGCGCCGCGCTCGGCGCCGTGCCAGGCCAGCTGCGGCAGCAGCGCCACCACCGTGCCGAACCCCTCCACCGCCGACGCCCAGTCGGCGCGGTCGGCCGACAGCAGGGCCCAGCCCGCGGCGGCGGGCACCCGCACCAGGGCCGGGGCCGCGGTGAACTGGGCGGCGGCTCGGTAGGCGGCGGTGGCGGCGGCGTGGTCCGTGGCAGCGGTAGCGGCGGCGGTGCGGTCAGCCGCGGCAGCAGCGGTGGCGGCAATGTGGTCGGCGGTGGCATGGCCGGCGGCAGCGGCGTGGTTGGCCGCGAGGGGGTCGGTGGTGGCGGCGGCGGTAGTGGCAGCGGTGTGGTCGGCGGCAGCGTGACCGGTGGCGGTAGCGGCGGTGTGACCGGCGGCGGAGTAGTCGGCCGCAGCGGCGGCGTGACCGGTGGAGCGATCGGTGGCGGTAGTGGCGGCGTGATCGGACCGGTCGCGGTCGCGGCGGCGTCGGTGCCGCAGGCGCAGCACCCAGCCGAGGTTGGTCCACACCACCGCCCGGCGGGGGTCGTCGACCGGGAGCGCCTCGACCGCCCGGCGGGCCAGGTCCACGGCCTCCGCCGCGTCCTCCTCCCGCCCCCTGTCGGCGTAGCGGGCGCGCAGCGCGACCGACAGGTTGAGCCGGTGGACGGGCGCGGTGGCGTGTGCCGGGTCGGTGCGCGCGACCGCTTCCCGCAGCAGCTCGACCGCGCGGTCCAGGTCCCCGGGGCGCGGGTGCGACTCGGCCCGGGTGCGCAGCAGCCCGGCCAGGTTCGACAGGACCTGCGGCCGGTGCGGGTGCTCTTCCGGGCAGTGCTCGACGGCGCGGGCGGCGACCGGGATCGCGGCGTCGAGGTCGGCGGGGTCCTGGCGCTCCGCGGCGCGGACGTGCAGGGCGACGGAGAGGTTGAGCAGGCACGCCACGGCGGACGCGGGTGTGGCGTCGGCGACCGCCGCCCGGCCGGTGTCCACGGCGGCGTCGAGGTCGCCCGAGGAACCGAGCAGGCCCGCCCTGGCCCGCAGCGCGTTGCTCAGGTTGGACAGCGTCAGCGACCGCAGCGAGCCCGCCGCCCGGTTGGTCGCGGCGGCGCCCAGGACGTCGATCGCCTCGTGCAGGTCGGCGAGCGAACCGGTCCGCTCGAACCTGGTCCACAGCGCGACGCCCAGCGTGGTCAGGTGGGCCGGGGCCAGGAAGTAGCCGGTGGGCACCCCGGCCACGGCGGTCCGGCTCAGGTCGACGGCGGCGGACAGGTCGGCCGGCGCGCCGGTGCGCCGGCCTCGGGCCAGCAGGCCGTCGGCCAGGGTCGCGGTGGTGGACGCCCGCTCGACCCCGGTCAGGCCCGGCAGCTCCGCCGCGCGCCGCGCCACCGCGATGGCCTCGTCGAGGTCGGCCGGGTCGGTGAGGCGGTGGTGGCGGGCGCGCAGGGAGTTCGACAGCTCGGCCAGGGCCGTGGCCGACGCCGCCGGGTTCGCCGCCGGCGTGGCGACGGCCTCGCGGTGCGCCTCGACGGCCTCGGCCAGGGCGGCGGGGTCGTCGGTCCGCTCGAACAGCTGGGTGAGCACCGTGCCGAGCAGCGTCAGCATCCCGACCCGGTAGGCGAAGTCCGGTGGGCCGGTCCGGACCGCGGTCCGGGCGACCTCGACCGCCTCGGCGAGCGCGGCGGGGTCGCCGGTGTCGTTGTAGCGCAGCTGCAACGCGGTGCCCAGGTGCACCAGCGCCATGAGGTGGGCCGGGGTCCCCCGGCGGAAGCGGGTGCGGGCGTGGCGCAGCAGGGCGACGGCCTCCTCGTGCGCCTCCGGGGTCGGGGACCACTGGGCGCGCGCCAGCAGTGCCGCCCCCAGCTGGAGCACCACCAGGTCGGACCCGCGCCCGCCGCCGGCCGCCGCGGCGCGCAGGGAGGCGATCGCCTCGTCGAGGTCGGTCGCCTCGGTGGTGCGCTGGAAGCGCAGGAGCAGGACCACGCCGAGGTTGAGCCGCACCTCGGGCGGCGCGGGGTGGTCGGGTCGGGCGCCGATCGGAGCGGACCGCAGCAGGGTGACCGCCCGGTCCAGGTCGGCCGGATCGCGTTCGCGCTCGTACCGGCCGGCGAGCAGGGCGGCGGTGTTCACGGCCAGGCCGGCGACGTGGCGGTGCCCCGGCGGCAGCTCGGCCAGCACGCGTTCGGCGGCCCGGACGGTGTCCTCGACGGCCTCGTCCAGCTCCGCCGCGGCCCGGGTGTGGGCGTAGCGCCCGACCAGCACCCGGCCCAGGGTGATCACCGCGAACGCGGTGGGCCCGTCGTCGTGCGCCAGCACCTCGCGGCACAGGGCGATGGATTCGGTCGTGCCGTCCGGGTCGTGCCTCGCGCGGGCTCGGGCGCCGAGCACGGCGGCGAGGGCGACCTGGGCGAAGGGGAAGTGCGGGTCGTCGGCCGGGCACAGGTCGAGGGCGCGGCGCGCGAGGGCGACCGCTGCGGTGATGTCGTCCGGCACCGCCGGGTGGTCCGCCCCCACCGGGCTGTCCAGCACCACCCGGCTGTCCGGCTCATCCCCGGCACCCGGCTCATCCCCGACATCGGCGCGCAGGTGCCGGACCACCGAACCCGCGGTCAGCACGCGCGGCAGCGCCGGGTGGTCGTCGGGCAGCAGGTCGGCGGCGCGGTCCGCCGCGTCGACCGCGCCGTCCAGGTCGGCCCGGTCCCCGGTCAGCTCGGCCCGGCGGGTCAGCGCGGTGGCCAACCGGTGCAGGCACTCCGCGCGGACGAGATCGTCGGCGGCCAGGTGGGTGAGCGAGCGCAGCGCCCGGATCCGCTCGTCGAGGTCGGCCCGTCGCCCGGTGCGGTCGTGCCTCAGCCCCAGCAGGTGCGTCAGCTCACCCAGGTGGTGGCCCCGCAGGACGTCGTCCGGCGCGACCAGGGCGGCCGCGCGCATCGCCTCCACCGCCTCGTCGAGGTCGTCCTCGGCCCCGGAGAGCCCGAACCGCTCCCGCGCCACCTTCGCCAGGGTCAGCAGGACCGGCGCCGGCACGCGGTCGTCCGCGTCCGCCGCGGCCCGTCGCAGCAGGTCCGCCGCCTCGTGCAGCAGGACCGGGTTCCCGGTGTCGTCGTAGCGCATCAGCAGCGCGTCGGCCAGGGAGAACACCAGGCCGACGCGGTCCGCCGGCGAGCCGGTCGACGCGGCCAGGGCCGCCCGTGCCGCCTGCTCCGCGCCGGCCGGGTCGCGCCGCCCCGCGCGCCGCACGGTCGACAGCACGGCGTCCACCTCGGGCCGCAGCGGGTGGCCGGCGGGGACCGCGTCGTCCGCGAGCGCGGAGAGCCGGGTCGCCTCGACCAGGTCCGCCCCGGCCAGGTCTGCCCCGATCAGGCCCTCCTCGTCGGGCCGGCCGAAGGCGCGGGCGTGCGCGAACCGGAGCACCAGCGCGGTGGCGAGCCTGAGCAGCGCCGTGACGTGCTCCTCCTCGGTCGCGCCGCCGATCGCCAGCGCCTCCGCCGCGCACCGGGCGCTCTCGTCGACGTCCGCCACGTCGGCGGCCTCGCCGGTCCGCACGAACCTGATCCTCAGCGCCTCACCGAGCAGCAGCAGCACGGCGCGGCGGCCGGGCTGGTCCGGTCCACAGGCCGCCGCGACCTCCCGGGCGACCTCGACGCACTCCTCCACCTCGGTCAACGGCGCGCCGCGACCGCACCGGGCGGCCAGCGCCGCGCCGAGCGCGAACAGGCACGACAGCCGGTCGGTGTCCTCCGGCGGCAGCGACCTGGCGCGACGCAGCAGGTCCGCGGCCCCGTCCAGGTCCGCCACCTGCCCGGCGGCCTCGAACCGGTACTGAAGGGCCAGGCCCAGGTTCAGCGCCACGGGCAGGGCCAGCGGGTGGTCGGCGGGCACGCGGACCGCCCGGCCGGTCTCGACGGCCTCGTCCAGGTCGGCCGGCTCGCCGCGCTGCTCGTGCCGCACGCGCAGCAGGACGAGCAGGTTGAGCCGGTGCGCGTCCACGTCCTCGTCACCGCGCTCGGCACCGTGCCGGACGGCCGCCCGGCACAGCTCGGCCCCGGCGTCCACCAGCTCCGGGTCGCCCATCGCCAGCGCGGCCCGCGTGATCACGGTGGCGTAGTAGCGCCCGACCACGTCGAGCGCGAGCACCGGCACGGCGGGGTTGGCCGCGAACCAGTCGAGCACGGGCCGCGGCACCGACCCCGGCGCCACCAGCGTGAGGGGACCGGACAGGTTCAGGCACACGTCGAGGTCGGCCCCGGCCTCCTCCGGCGGCAGGGCGTGGTGGCGCACCCAGTGCAGCGAGGCCAGCAGGGCCAGCACCCGCGGGTCCGCCGGGCCGTCGACGGCGGGCCGGGCCAGCCGGGCGGCCTCCACCAGGGCGTCGGGAGCGACGGCGGCGGCCGGGTCGCCGTCGCGGACGGCGAGCGTGATCCGTTCGTCCAAGGAGATGCCGCACCCCGCTCTCGCGTCGAACCCCGCCTGCCCGGCGGGGCGCACCGTTACGGTTCGATCAACGACCCAGCGTGGCACACGGAGGAACGGCGTGGCGGTGGAGATCGACGAAGGGCAGGCACTGGTGCTGTGGTGCCTGCTGTTACCGGGGTTGCGCCGGGCCGCGGCCACCGGCCGCTGGTCCGACCGGCTGGAGCGCGCGGCCGCGCGGGTGCGCGACGGCGGTTCGGCGCTCGACGCGTGCCGGCGGTTCGAGCTCATCGCCGACGACGACCCCGAGGAGCCGACGCGGGGCGTCGGCGAGCCCCCCGGCGTCTCCTCCGCCTACCCCGACCCGCGCGGCCCGCGCCCGCCCGGCACCGGCCGCGGCGACTACCGGTGCCCGCGCGGGGTGTGCGACCGGCACGACCGCCGCGACGAGGAGGGCAGGCCGCCGGTCTGCGCGCTGTTCGACGGCGAGCCGATGCGGCCGACCGGGTCGCCGGCGTGAACCCGTTCCTGTCGTCGCTGGGCGGCAAGCTCGCGGAGCGGTGGGTGGCCACCCTGGTGCTGCCGGGCGCGCTGTTCGTGGCCGCCGCGGTGTGCGCGGTCCGGCTCGGCCACCGCGACGCCCTGGACGTCGTCCGGCTGGGCAACGAGGTCGTCGCGGCGTTCCCCCGCCTGCCCGTCGCGGTGGCGGCGATCGGCCTGCTGCTCGGCGCCGCCGCCGCGGTCGTGGCCGCCCAGGCGCTGGGCGCGCTGGCGGAGGCGGTGTGGGTCAAGCCCTGGCGCGGGCCGGCGGCCTGGGTGGCGCGGCCGGTGGTCGCGGTGCGCCGGTGGCGGTTCGACCGGGCCGCCGCCAGGGCCGGCGTGGACCCGGTCCCGGCGTACCGCCCTCGGCGCGCCACCTGGATCGGGGAGCGCTTCCGGTTGCTGGACACCAGGATCGCGGCCCAGTACCAGGGCCTGCGCCTGGGCCCGCTGTGGCCGCGCCTGTGGCTGCTGGTGCCCGAACCCGCGCGGCTGCCCGTGCAGGCGGCCGAGATCAGGTTCCACAGCGCCACCACCCTGACCGGCTGGGGCGTGCTGTACGCGGCCCTGGGCCCGCGCTGGTACCCGGCGGCGGTGGTCGGCGCGGTGGTGGCGGTCGTGGGCTGGCGCCGGGCCCGCACGGCGGCCGACGCCCTGGCCGTGCTGATCGAGGCGACCGTGGACACCCACCTGGACGTGCTGGCCACCGCGCTGGGCCACCCGCTGCCGGCCGGGGGCCTCACCCCGGGCCTGGCGGTGCGGCTCAACGACCGGTTCGCCAAGGGCGGGTAGCCACCGGGCACCGCCGAGCGCACCCCCGCGAGGTCGCGGGCCTCACCGCCCGCCGCGCACGGCGTGGCTGCTCGGCGTCGCCTCCGGCGCCGTGACCGGGTGGTCCAGCACGACGGTGTCACCGACGGCGACGCGACCGGGCACGACCACCGAGGCGTAGACGCCCAGGGTCATGCCGTGCCCCAGCGCGATGGCGCGCAACACCTCCCGGTCCCGCTGACCGGTGTCCGGGTCGACACCCACCACCGCGCACCGCCGATCCGGCCGGTCCACCCGCAGCACCGCCCCGCCCACCGCCACGGTCCCCCCGACCCAGGCGTCCTCCGGGAACCCCCCGGCAGGGAACCCCCCGGCAGGGAACTCCCCCGCCGACTCGACCAGCACGTTGGGCCGGAACCGGCGCGCGTCGACCGCGCCCGCGGCCGCGACGCTCTGCGCGGTCAGCAACGAGACCGGCGCGGAGTCGAACGCGCCCCGGTCCAGCCTCATCGGCCGGGCGCCCAGCGACGCCGCCAGGGCGGGGTCGGCCACGTCGTGCTCCTGCCCGTCCGGCGCGCGCACCACCACCGTCCGCCCCACCGGGCGCGGCCGGTGCAGGACGAGGTCCGGGCGCTGCCGCAGCGTCAACCACGGGAACCCGTCCCGCTCCCGGCCCTCGCGCACGAACCCCCACCGCCGGTCGTCGGCCAACCCGTGCCACGACACGTCGGCGTGGTCCAGCTCCTGGCCCGCCATCGACTTCACCGGGTACCGGTACAGGGCGACCACCCGACCGACCACGACCACCACGCCTCCAGGGGATCGGAGGCGCCCTTACCGCGGGAGGAGCCGGACCGAGCGTGGCGGACCTGGTCCGTCGCAGCGCCTCTCGGCCCGTGGCCGCATCGTGGCAGCCGTCGCCGGCACGGGTCAAGGTTCCCCGTCGTCGCGGTGGACTGCTGCGGTGGACTGCTGCGGGGCGCCGTCCGCGCTCGGGTCGGGCGCCCCCCGGCCCGAGCGCCACGCCTCACGACCCCAGCGCCACCACCTGCGCGGCCACCGCCTCCGGCGCCTCCAGCGGCAGCATGTGCCCGGCGTTCTCCACCACCACCGACTCCCCGCCCACCACCGCGGCCAGCTCCTCGGCATTGGACTCGGGCACCAGCCGGTCCTCGTCGCCCACGATGGCGATCACCGGCCGCTCCCCCGCCACGGTCAGCGCCGCCTCCCGGTCGTAGCGGTCCACGGCCGGGCGGAACAGCGCGATGGTCTCCGGCCAGTGCCCCCACACCATGTCGGCGGTCAGGTCGACGTCCTCGGGCCGCGGCTCGTCGCCGAACAGCCACCAGCGCAGCCCCGCGGTCTTGGCGGGCTCGATCTTCTCCCGGATGGTGCGCACCAGCGGCCCGAACGCCCGCTCCAGCTCGCGCACCAGCTTGCCCAGCGCCTTCGGCCACGCCAGCGACGTCTCGGCCAGCCCGGTCGAGGCGGTGGACACGAACACCACGCCCGCCACCCGCTGCCGGTACAGCCGGGGTCGGCGCTCGGCCAGCGCCATGGCCGCCATCCCGCCCATCGAGTGACCGACGACCACCACCCGGCCGTGCGGCACCAGCCGCTCGATCAGCTGACCGAGGTCGTCGCCCAGCTGCTCGATCGTCGCGGTCGACTTGTCGGCGGGCGAGGACTCGCCGTGCCCCCGGTGGTCGTAGGCGACGACCTGCACCGAGCCGGGCAGCGCCGCCACCACGCGGTGCCAGCTGCGGTGGTCCAGCGCGTAGCCGTGCGCCAGCACGGCGGTCAGCTCGGCCTCGGGCGGGCCGACGCGCACCACGTTCAGCTCGGCCCCGTCCTCCAGCAGCAACCGCTCGGTCACCATGCCCTGCCCCTTCCGTCGGCGGTATCGACCTACCAACGAGTAGGTAAGCGGTTCGTCACGCTCCCCGCGAGAGCCGCCCGAGGGGCGTCCGGAACGGCCGGTCGGTCAGCAGGCGTCCTTCGCGCCCAGCACCCGCCGCGCGGCCTCGTCGACCCGGGCGAGGGGCAGCGCGCCCGAGGCCACCGACGCCTCCAGGTGGTCGAGCACCTCGCCCGTGCGCCCGCCGGAGGACCACAGGGCGATGTCCGCGCCGGCGGCCAGCGCCTGCCGCACCGCCTCGGGCAGGTCGACCAGGTCGGTCACCGCGCGCATCGCGCCCAGGTCGTCGGTCATCGCCGGGCCGGTGAAGCCGAACTCGCCGCGCAGCAGGGCGTACGCCTCCGCGCTCAGCGTCGCCGGGCGGCCGCCGGTCAGGCCGGGGACGTCGATGTGGCCCAGCATCACCACGACCCGCCCGTAGCGGCCGATGTCGTGGTAGGGCACCAGGTCCGTCCGCCGCAGCGCCTCCAGCGGCGGGGAGGTGACCGCGCCGCGGTGCGAGTCGCCGTTGGTGTTGCCGTGGCCGGGGAAGTGCTTGAGCACCGGGGTGACGCCCGCCTCGTGCAGCCCCTGGGCGAACGCCTGGGCGTAGGCCGCGGTGACCGCCGGGTCGGGGCTGAAGGAGCGGTCGCCGATGACCGTGCGGTCGGGTTGGCCGCTGGTGTCCACGACGGGCGCGAGGTCCATGCTCACGCCCCGCCCGCGCAGCGCCAGCGCCCGGTCGCGGGCCACCGCGCGCACCTGCTCCGGGGACATGTCCGCGGCCATCCGCCGCGCGCTGGGCAGGGGGCCGTCCAGCGCCTCCACCCGCTGCACCCGGCCGCCCTCGTCGTCCACGGCGACCACCAGCGGCACCGCCGCCGCCGCGCGCACCGCCGCCAGGCCGCCGGTCAGCAGGCCGGTGTCCTCGCCGCCGATGAAGATGCCGCCCACCTGCTCGGCCTGCACGACCCGCAGCGCGTCCGCCGTGCCGCGCGGGTCGACGCCGACCATGAGCAGCTGGGCCAGCCGGGCGCGCAGCGGCAGCGCCGCGGCCCTCACCGCGCACGGGTCGGGGGCGGGGGCGGGCTCGGCGGTGCGCGTCGGGCGCTCCGAAGAGGACGCCGGGGACGCCGCGGACGGGGCGGGCACGGCCACGGGGCGGCCGGCCACCGGGGCGCCGGGGTCGTGCAGCAGGGCCGCGAGCACCGCGCCGACGGCCGTGAACACCAGCAACACCCTGGTCCTGGCGTTCCGGCCGCCGCATCGCCCGTTCGGCCGCTCGTCGCGCACGGCAACCAACGTACTTGACGTGCTCCCCGGTCCGCAGAACGGAGTGGCGTCGGGGGCGCCGCGGCGGCTCAGTCGTACCTGTCCTGGTTGAGGAAGCGGGCGAGACCGCGCCACGAGTTGGGCCCCATCACCCCGTCGATCGGCCCGGTGTAACCCCACCGGGCGGCCAGGCGCTGCGCGGCGGCCCAGGTGTTGGCGCCCGGCACCCCGTCGATCGGACCGGTGTACCCGTGGGCCCGCAGGGCGCGTTGCAGGGCCGCGTAGGTGTTCGCGCCCGGCGCGCCGTCGATCGGACCGGTGTAGCCGGCCTCCAGCCGCAGCCAGTTCTGCGCCCGCTGCCAGAACACGGTCCCGGGCACGCCGTCCTGCTCGGTGCCGGTCTTGGGCAGGCCGCCGCCGATGCCGGCGAGGTAGGTGAGCGGGTTGATGCGGGTGCCGCCCGGGTCGATCATGTGCCAGTGGACGTGCGGGCCGGTGGACGAGCCCGACCCCGGCGCGCCGGGTTGGCCGCCGGACAGGCCGACGACTCCGCCCACGTCCACCCGGGTGCCGTTGGTCAGCAGGAACCGCGACAGGTGCATGTACTGGGTCCGGTAGCCGTTGTCGTGCCGGATGGTCACGGTGTGGCCGCCGGTGCCGTTGTCGGGGGTGTTGGTGACCACGCCGCCGCCCGCGGCGGGCAGGCGGGTGCCCACGGCCATGCCGTAGTCGATGCCGCCCAGCGACCCGCGTGAGCGGTGCTGCTCCCAGGTGCCGGTGATCCGGTAGGCGGTGAACGGGTGGTAGAACGCCGCGGCGCTCGCGTTGCCCATCGTGACCAGGCCACCGGCGACGACGAGCCCCGCGCCGGACAGGAGGGTCCTCCTGGTGATGCCGCCGCCGTTGTCCATCGGCCGCCTCCCGGGTGAAGTCGTTCCCACGGAAGGTAGTGGTGCGGTGACGCTGCGGGATGGGTCGTTCGACCGACGACCGTCCGGGGCAGGGGTGCGGCGCGATCGGTCCACCGGCAGCCGAAGTTAGTTCGCTACGCTAATGTTCTCGGCGTGAAACGCCCCGTCGGACTCGTCATCGCCGTGCTCAGCCTGTGCGGGACCGTCGTGTCGCTCATGCAGACGCTCGTCATCCCGCTGCTGCCCGAGCTGCCCACCCTGCTGGGCACCACCGCCGACAACGCCTCGTGGCTGGTCACGATCACGCTGCTGACCAGCGCGGTGGCCACCCCGATCCTGTCCAAGGTCGCCGACATGGTCGGCAAGCGGCTGGTGATGGCCATCGCGCTCGGCGTGCTGATCGTCGGCTCGGTGGTGTGCGCGCTGAGCGGTTCGCTGGGCGGGGTGATGGTCGGCCGGGCCCTCCAGGGCTTCGCCCCCGCCCTCATCCCCGTCGGCATCAGCATCATGCGCGACGAGCTGCCCAAGGAGCGCGTCGGCGCGGCCGTGGCGCTGATGAGCGCCACCCTGGGCATCGGCGCGGCGGCGGGGCTGCCGCTGGGCGGGGTGATCGCCAGCGCGCTGGACTGGCACTCGCTGTTCTGGGTCTCGGCCGGGATGGGCGCGGTGATGCTGGCCGCCGTGCTGCTGGTCGTGCCGGAGTCCGCGGTGCGCAGCCCGGGGCGCTTCGACCTGGTGGGCGCGGTGCTGCTGTCGGTGGCGCTGACCAGCCTGCTGCTGGCCGTCTCGAAGGGCGCGGCGTGGGGCTGGACCAGCCGCGCCACCCTGCTGTGCCTGGCGGTGGCCGTGCTGGCGTTCGCCGCGGCCGCGCCGTGGGAGCTGCGGGTGGGCAACCCGCTGGTCGACCTGCGCACCTCGGCCCGCCGCCCGGTGCTGCTGACCAACGTGGCGTCCCTGCTCGCGGGCTTCGCCATGTACGCCAACCTGCTGGTCGGCACGCAGGAGCTCCAACTGCCCGAGGCCACCGGCGTCGGCTTCGGCCTGTCGCCCACCGCGGCCGGGCTCGCCATGCTCCCCGGCGGCCTGGTCATGGTGCTGCTGGCGCCGGTCTCGGCCGCGGTCACCCGCCGCCACGGGGCCCGGGCCACCCTGGTGGTCGGGTCGCTGGTGATGGCGGGCGGCTACGCCGTGCGCGCGCTGCTCACCGGGCAGCTGTGGCAGCTCGTCGCCGGGACCACGATCATCTCGATCGGCACGGCCATCGCGTTCGCCGCCATGCCGATCCTGGTGATGCGCTTCGTCCCGATCACCGAGACCGCCGCCGCCAACGGCCTCAACACCCTGGTCCGCTCGATCGGCACGTCCACCTCCAGCGCCGTGGTCGCCGCCGTGCTCACCGCCGGCACGGTCACCGCCGCCGGCCTCGCCGTGCCGACCCCCGCCGCGTTCGCCGCGGTCTCCTGGATCGCCGCCGCGGCGGCGGTGCTGGCCGCCCTGCTGGCCACCGCCCTGCCCGGTCGGGAGGTGACCGAGGTCCCCCTGCCGGCCCGCGACCGGGCCGAGGAGGTCGTGGTGCGCGGCGAGGTCGTCGCGCCCGACGGCCACCCCGTGCGCCTGGCCGTGGTCACCGTGCTGACCCTGCGCGGCGAGCGGACCGACTGGGCGCGCACCGACCACACCGGCAGGTGGTCGGCGGTGCTGCCGGGCCAGGGCCGCCACCTGGTGGTGTGCTCGGCCGACGGCTGGTCGCCCCGCTCCGGGGTGCTCGACCTGCGCACCGACCGACCGCAGCGGATCGTGCTGTGCGACCGGCGGGAACTGGTCGGAGTGGTGCGCCACGACGGGATCGCGGTCGCCGACGCCCTGGTCACCCTCACCAGCCCGGCCGGCGAGACCGCCGAGCACGCGCGCACCGACCCGCAGGGCCGCTACGCCCTGCCGCTGCCCCCGCTGGGCGGCTACGTCCTCACCGTGCTGCCGCCGGGCTCCGACGTCGCCCACGCCACCGACGTGGTGGTGACCCCCCAGCGCCGCACCGTGGACCTCGACCTGCCGGTGGCGTGAAGCCCGTGCGGCACCATCGGCCACCTATGATCCACAGGTGGTCACCATCGCCGATGTGGCGCGCGCGGCGGGCGTCTCGCCCAGCACCGTGTCCTACGTGCTGTCCGGCAAGCGCACGATCTCGGAGACGACCCGGCGCAAGGTGCACCGCAGCATCCGCAAGCTCGGCTACCGCCCCAACGCGGGCGCGCGGGCGCTGGCCAGCAGCCGCACCAACGTGCTCGCCCTCGTCGCGCCCCTGCGCACCGACCTGAACGTGCCCGTGGTGATGCAGTTCGTCGGCGCCACCGCCGCCGCGGCCCGCGCCCACGACCACGACGTGCTGCTGCTGACCGCGGACGAGGGCGCGGAGGGGCTCGACCGGGTCGCGGCCTCCGCCCTGGCCGACGCGATCCTGGTGATGGACGTGGAGGCGAGCGAACCGCGGGTGCCGGTGCTGCGCGCGCTGGAGCGGCCCGCGGTGCTCATCGGGGTGCCGGACGACTGCGCCGGCCTGACCTGCGTGGACCTGGACTTCACCGCGGCGGGCGCGGCCTGCGTGGCGCACCTGGCCGACCTCGGTCACCGGCACGTCGCCCTGATCGGCCCCTCCCCCGCCGTCTACCGGCGGGGCACCAGCTACGCGGGCCGGTTCCTGCGCGGCTTCGAGCGGGAGGCGGCCGACCGGGGCGCGCTGACCACCGCGCTGGCCTGCGTGCCCACCTACGACGGGCTGCGCGACTGCCTGGACGACCTGTTCGCCCGCCGACCCCCGGTGACCGGGCTGGTGGTGCACAACGAGGCCGTCCTCGGGCCGCTGCTGTCGGAGCTGGCCCGGCGCGACCGGCGGGTGCCGCGCGACGTCTCGGTGCTCGCGGTGTGCCCGCCGGACCTGGCGCGGTCGCACGAGGTGCCGCTGACCTCGGTGGACATCCCCGCGGCCGAGCTGGGCGAGCTGGCGGTGGAGCTGGCGATGCGGCAGCTGGACGGCCACGGCGAGCCGGAGGTGCGGTTGCTGCCGCCGCGGCTGGAGGCGCGCGGCAGCACCGGCCCGCCGCCCTGAGCACACCCGTCACCTATTGACATTCGATAGTTTACAAGCGATATTCGATGTATGAACGTCGAACATCGTCGCCGGGGCCTGCCCTGGGGCGGAGACCTCGTGAAGTACGTCCTCGCCCTGCTCACCGTCGTGGTCGGCGTGGCCGCCTTCATCTACGGAGGAGCCGACGACTCACCCGGGCTCCAGCTCATCGGGGCCCTGATCGTCGGCGGCGTCGTCGTCTCCGGGGTGCGGTCCGCCCGGCGCGGCGGGTAGCGGCGCGTCAGCGGCCCCCGCCCGTCCGGTGGTTGCCCAGGGTCACCAGCCGCACCGGTCCGGGCCCGCCCGGCAGCTGCCCGGTGGCGATCACGGCGAAGGTGAGCGTGTTGTGCTCGGCCAGCACCCCCGCCGGGAGCACGAAGTCCCGCTGCGGGCTCGACCCGCCCAGGTACTGGCCCATGTTCCAGCCGTTGACGAAGATCAGCACCCGGTGGGACCGCTGGGTGGTGTCGTCGAAGCGCAGGCCCAGCGACACGTCGTGCCCGCGCGGCAGGTCCAGCCGGAACGCGGTCCGGTACCAGGACACCCCGGGCGGCGCGGCGGCCGGCGGCCGGCCCCAGCCCGTGCCGCCGGGCAGGTGCCAGCCGGCGCGCTCGCCGTGCAGGCCGCCCGCGTTCATCGGGCCGCGTTCGCCGTCGTTCGGGCGTGAGCCGCGCACCTGCCACGAGATCGGCGCGGTCGAGCCCCGCACCACCGCCCCGAACAGGCCGCGGGGCTGCTTGAACCGGGTGTCGTCGGCGGTCCAGTCGTCGTTGTGGCCCATGTTCTCCACCAGGACCGTCAGCGTCGCCCGCCGCCCGGCGACCAGCAGGCCCTCCGGCACCGCGAAGTCGCCGCGGCCGGGGTCGGGGTTCACCGGTTCCGCGTCGGACTCGGTGCCGCCCGCGGCGGAGCCGAGGTACCGGCCGTCGAGCCACACCAGGTACACCCCGCGCCGGCCGGTGATGGCGTTGAGCGAGATCGTCCGCTCCGCGCCGGTGGCGGTGAACCGGCCCCGGTACCAGACGCTGCCCTGGTGGAAGCCGTACTCGTCGGAGTAGAGCACGGGCAGCGTCTTGGGCTTGATCGGGCTGGCGGTGGTCGTCCGGTCCGCCGGAACCCAGCCGGTCTCCCCGGCGCCCGGCGGCTCGGCGCGGTGGCGCCAGTCGGTCAACCCCGGCAGGCGCACCGGCTCCGGTCCGGGCAGCGAGCCCAGCAGCGAGCCGCTGAGCGTGCGGCGCACGTGCACGGTCCGCCCGCCGACGCTGAGCCGGCGGACCGGGGCGAACACCTCCACCTCGCCCGCCCGGTCGGTGTCGGCGCGCAGCACCAGCCGGTCGCCGACCACCGCCGCGGACCGGGCCAGGGCGGTGCCGCGCACCAGCACCGGCCCCTGGTCGGTGTCCAGCCGCCAGAACCGCGCGGCGGTCTCGTCGGTGCCCAGCAGCAGCACCAGCGGTGGCCGCCCGCCGCCGGAGACCAGCACGCGGGCCAGGCCGGAGTGGGTGTAGTCCAACCTCAGGTCGCCATCTGCGTAGGAGGCGCGCACCGCGCCGTCGAGCACCCGCACGGTCGGCGCGGACGAGTAGCGCAGCACGGTGGAGCCCTGCTCGCCGTCCCGGCCGTAGAGCACGGCCACGTCGCGCCCGGAGACCCCGACGTGGGTGAGGATCTCGGAGTTCGACCACACCAGCCGCTGACCGCCCAGGTCGTAGCCCGCCACCAGCACCTTGGCGTCCCGGCCGTTCACCCGCACGGGGACCCGGTAGCGACCGTCCGGGGTGGACCAGTCCAGCTCGGTGGCCACGTCGGCGGTCGAGCGCCGGTCCGGGTGGCGGACCAGGACGAACTGCGTGCCGGTGTCCGGGTTGGACCGGGCCTGCGCGAACACGGCCGGGTCGGCGGGCACGGGCGCCGGCGCCGGATCGGTCTTGGTCAGCGGCGCGACCGTGGTCGTGAAGTAGCCCTGGCGCTTGAACTCGTCGTACTTGGCGGTGAGCTGCCGGGACTCCGTGATCGCCGCGCCGTAGTCGTAGGAGGTGTAGACGTCGTTGGGCTGCGGCAGCCGGCCCCAGGACGTGCCGCCGTAGGCCATGTAGTAGCCGAACATGGTGGCGCCGCTGCCGATGGCGTTGGACTTGTAGAACACCTTCATGAAGTCCGGCCCGGTCAGCTCGCGGCACGCCCCGTACCCGGCGTCGTGCAGGTCGATGGCCCCCGCCTGGTACTCCGCCGCGTAGACCGGCCCGTCGTCGCGCAGCCTGCGGGTCACCCCCTCGGACTGCCCCCACGTGTCGGGCGCGCGGCAGTCGAACCCGACCGGGTAGTCGTCCACGCCCGGGATCTGCACCGCGCCCCGCCCCGAGGACCAGTTGGCCAGGTCGCCGTTGCAGCAGTTGTTGTGCACGATCGGCACGTCGATGCCGTCGGCCCTGGCCTGCTGCTGCAACTGCTCCATGTAGGCGGCGTCGACGTTGACGGCGTACTCGTTCTCCACGTTGTAGGCGATCACCGAGCCGCCCCGGGTGACCTGGTGGCGGGCGATGATCGGGTTGAGGTGGTCGAGCCAGTCCCGGTAGGCGGCGGTGTAGCCGGGATCGCTGGAGCGCGCCCGGCCGTCCACCGTCTTCAGCCACGCCGGGAACCCGCCGCCGCTGGTCTCGGCGTTGATGTAAGGACCGGGCCGGGCCACCACGTACAGGCCGAGCTCGTCGGCCGTGCGCAGCAGCAGGTCGACGTCGCGCACCCCGGTGAAGTCGTAGGAGCCGGGCGCGGGTGAGTGGTAGCCCCAGTGGAAGTACAGCGACACGCCGTTGAAGCCGGCGGCCCGGATCTTCTCCAGCACGTCCCGCCACAGCTCCTGGCTGGGCAGCCGGAAGTAGTGGAACTCCCCCGACCACAGCAGGATGCGCTCGCCGTCCACGGACAGCGAGTACCGGTCGTAGGTCACCTCGTGGCGGGCGCCCTCCGGGGTGGCCGGGCTGGTCGCCGGCCCGGTCGCGGTCACCGGCCCGGTCGCCTTCGCGGTCGCGGTCGCCTTCGCGGTCACCGGCCCGGTCGCGCCCGCCGCCGCGGGCGAGAGCAACGACGCCAGCAGCACCAGGACGACCCCCACCGCCCTCATCTGATCCCCTCCACCGTCACCGCGCTGCCCCCGGCGTCGACCAGCACCCCGTCCGGGTGCTGGTGCGCGGTCCCGCCCCCGACGGCGTCCACCGACCGGGCGCCGACCAGCAGCAGCCGCCACCGCGACGGCGCGTCCTCCACCTCGACCCACATCCGGTCGCCCCGCTTGACCAGGCGGAAGGCGGAACCGCCGACCACCATCGCGTGCTTGCCGTCCGACAGCCCGTACACCCGCAGCGTGACGCCCTCGGCGTAGTCGTAGTCCGGCCGGTCGTCGACCGCGCCCACCGGCAGCACGGCGCCCGGCCGCACCAGCAGCGGCACGGTCAGGAAGTCGCAGCGCTCCCGCACCCAGCGCGGCCCCTCCACCACCCGCCCGGTCAGCAGGTGCGTCCACGTGCCCCCCGGGACGTAGTAGGACACGTCGCCCTCGTCGGAGAACACCGGCGCGACCAGCAGGTCGTCACCGAGCATGTACTGCCGCTCCAGGTGGGCGCAGCCGGGGTCGTCGGGGAACTCCAGGGCCATCGCCCGCATCACCGGCACGCCCTCCTCCGCGGCCTGCCGCGCGGCCCGGTCCAGGTAGGGCATCAGGCTCAGCTTCAGCCTGGTGAACCGGCGCAGCACCTCCACGGCCTCCTCGTCGAACAGCCACGGCACCCGGTAGGAGCCGCTGCCGTGCAACCTGCTGTGCGAGGACAGCAGGCCGAACGCGGTCCACCGCTTGAACAGCGCCGCCGACGGGGTGCCCTCGAAGCCGCCGATGTCGTGGCTCCAGAACCCGAACCCGGACAGCCCCAGCGACAGCCCGCCGCGCAGGCTCTCCGCCATCGACTCGTAGGTGGCCTCGCAGTCGCCGCCCCAGTGCACCGGGAACCGCTGCGAACCGACCGTGGCCGACCGGGCGAACACCACGGCGTCACCGTCGCCCCGCCGCTTGCGCAGCACCTCGAACACGGTCTGGTTGTAGAGGTAGGTGTAGTAGTTGTGCATCCGCTCCGGGTCGGAGCCGTCGTGGTAGACGACGTCGGTCGGCACGCGTTCGCCGAAGTCGGTCTTGAAGCAGTCGACGCCCTGGGCGAGCAGGGCGTCCAGCTTGGCCGCGTACCAGGCGCGGGCGGCCGGGTTGGTGAAGTCCACCAGCGCCATGCCGGGCTGCCACAGGTCCCACTGCCACACCTCGCCGCCGGGCCGGCGCAGCAGGTAGCCGCCCGCGACCCCCTCGGCGAACAGCGGCGAGCGCTGCGCGATGTAGGGGTTGATCCACAGCGAGACCTTCAGGCCCTTCGCCCGCAGCCGCTCCAGCATCCCGACCGGGTCGGGGAACGTGCGCGGGTCCCACTCGAAATCGCACCAGTGGTACTCGCGCATCCAGAAGCAGTCGAAGTGGAACACGCTCAGCGGCAGGTCGCGCGCCGCCATGCCGTCGATGAACCCCGACACCGTCTCCTCGTCGTAGGAGGTGGTGAACGAGGTGGACAGCCACAGGCCGTAGGACCAGGCGGGCGGCAGCGCGGGCCGGCCGGTCAGCGCGGTGTACTTGCGCAGGACGTCCTTCGGCGTGGGGCCGTAGATCAGGAAGTACTCCAGCGACTGCCCCTCCACGCTGAACTGGACCCGGGACACCGCCTCGGAACCGACCTCGAACGACACGCGGCCGGGGTGGTTGACGAACACCCCGTACCCGGCGTTGGTGAAGAAGAACGGCACGTTCTTGTACGCCTGCTCGCTGCTGGTGCCGCCGTCGGCGTTCCAGACCTCGACCGCCTGGCCGTTGCGCACCAGGGGCCCGAACCTCTCCCCCAGCCCGTACACCACGTCGCCGACGCCCAGCACCAGCTGCTCGCGCACGTGATGACGACCCTCGGCGGTCATGAGACCGATGCCCTTGGCCCGACTCCTGGTCAGGGTGCGCCCGGCCGCGGTGAAGTCGACCTGCCACTCCTCGCCGCGCCGCACCCGCACCGACAGCGCGCCGGAGGTCAGCTCCACGCCGGCGTCGTC
This sequence comes from Saccharothrix sp. BKS2, assembly GCF_047689505.1. Taxonomy (NCBI): domain Bacteria; kingdom Bacillati; phylum Actinomycetota; class Actinomycetes; order Pseudonocardiales; family Pseudonocardiaceae; genus Saccharothrix; species Saccharothrix sp. BKS2. Next base: position 120,363 of record NZ_JAUQOL010000016.1, read on the forward strand.
ATCGACGACCTTGGCCTCGTGCGCGGGGTCGGTGGTCACCGCGAACGCCGGCTCCCCGTCCGCGCCGCCCGCGAAGTGCGTGATGGACACGCCGACCACGTCCGGGGCGGGCGCGGTGAGACCCAGGGTGACCAGCGGCCCCTTGAGCGTGTCACCCCGGTGCCGGACGGGGCTGGTCGGCGCGTGCACGACCACCTCGCCGTCGCCCGCGGTGACGTCGTGCACCTGGACCGGGTAGGCGCCCTCGACACCCGGGCGCAGCAGCCAGTAACCGTCGCTGAACTTCACTTGCGCTCCTGTCGGTGGAGGCCCGGCCGCTCCCGGCCGGGAGGAGACCAATACCCCGGAACGGCACCAAGGGGTTCGCGGGGATGCCGGGTGAGGAGGTCCGGGCCCTGTCGGTGCCCTCCGATACGCTGGTGGGCGTGGCAGTGCGGCAGGTGGAGGAGGATGGGTTCGCCCGCTGCACCTACCGCCTGCGTGTCTCCACCACCGCCGGTCGTGCCCTCCTGCGGGAGTGGGACGGGGTGCGGTGGGTGTGGAACCACTGCGTTGCGGACTCCAAGGCGACCCACGCCCACAACCGGGCGCATCCCGGGGAAAAACGGACGTGTGGTGCGGCACGGCTCGACCGGCGGCTCACCTCCTGGCGTGCGGAGCACGGCTGGTTGCGCGCCGGGTCGTCGGTACCGCAGCAGCAGGTCGTGCGCGACTTCGCCAGGGCCCGCGCGAAGGCGCTCAAGGACACCGCGGACCGCTTGCCGGTGCGCAGGCGCGTGGGGATGCCGAAGTTCAAGCGCAAACGCGACGCGTTGCCCAGCCTGAACTACACCCGCAGGGGATTCCGCCTCAGGGACGGGCTGCTGTGCCTGGCGGGTGGTGTGGTGGTGCGGCCGGTGTGGTCGCGTGAGCTGCCGTCCGAGCCGACGTCGGTGCGGGTCTACCTGGACGCGGTCGGTCATTGGTGGGCGTCCTTCGTGGTCGAGGCGCGGGTCGAGCCGCTGCCCGCCACCGGCGCGGTGCTCGGGGTGGACTGGGGGGTGCGGGAGTTGGCGACCACCACCAGCCCGGACCACGACCTCCCTCACCCGGAGCACGGCAGGAAGGCCGCCGCACGACTGGCTCGCTACCACAGCAGGATGGCCCGCCGCCGACCGCCGAGGGGGCAGGCGGCGTCGAAGTGCTACCGCACCGCGAGGCGGCAGGCCGCGCGGCTGCACGCGCGGGTCCGCGCGCAGCGCACGGACACCGCTCGCAAGTGGGCCAAACGGGTCGTACGCGACCACGACGCGTTGGCGGTGGAGGACTTCCGTCCCAGGTTCCTGGCCAGGACCACCATGGCGCGCAAGGCCGCCGACGCCGCGATCGCCGTCACGAAGCGGGCTTTGGTCGAGATGGGCCGCAAGCACAGGCGTGACGTGCGGCTGGTCAACCCGAAGTACACGACGATGGACTGCGGTGGGTGCGGGGCGAGAGCCAAGCACGCCCTGCCGCTGTCGGAGCGAACGTATTCGTGCACCGCGTGCGGGTCGGTCTGCCCGAGAGACCGCAACTCCGCGCGCGTGATGCTCGTCCGGGCAGGTTTGGACCCGGCCGGTGTCGAGGGCGCAAGACCTGCTCGTCCGCCGGACGAGCAGGCGGTCTGAGCCGGGAATTCCCGCAGGGCCCGTGAACGAACAGGAACCCCGGTCGTGCCGCCAGGCGCGGGGGACCCCCCGTTGTTCAGGGCGGGAAGCACTCAATTGCCTGCTCCTGCCGTGATGCCGCGGGTCATCGCCCGCTGGAAGATGAGGAAGAAGGCGATGGCCGGCACGACCCCGAGCAGCGCGGAGGCGCTGGTCGTGGTGGCGTCCATCATCCGCTGGCCCTGGAGCACCCCGAGCGCCACCGGCACGGTCTGGTTCTCGTTGGAGATCAGCAGCACCAGGGGCAGGAAGAACTCGTTCCAGGTCCAGATGAAGAAGAACACGAACAGCACCCCCAGGGTCGGCCTGCTGACCGGCACCACGATCCGCAGCAGGACCTGCCACCTGGTCGCCCCGTCCAGTCGCGCGGCCTCCAGCAGCTCGCGCGGGAACCCGGTCAGCGTCGAGGTGAGCAGGTAGGTGCCGAAGGACGCCTGGATCACCGTGAAGACGATGACCACGGCCGTCCTGGTGTCGTAGAGGCCGATCCCGTTGGCCAGGAAGTACAGCGGGTAGGCCAGGGCCTCCTGCGGCAGCGTGTTGGCGATCAGGAACACCACCAGGATCCACAGCCTGCCGCGCACCCGGCCGATGCCCAGCGCGTAGGCGTTGCACACCGACACCACGACGGCGAGCACGGCCACCGACCCGCTGATCACCACGCTGTTGAGCAGCTTCTCGCCGAAGTCGACGCGGTCCCAGAAGGCGATGATGCCGTCCAGGGAGACCTCGCGGGGCAGGCTGAGGGGGCCGTTGGCGGCGTAGTCCGCGGGCGTCTTGACCGCGTTGACCGCCACGAGGACGAAGGGCACGAGCATCGCCGCGGCCAGCAGGACCACCGACCACAGCACCGCGTGCCGCCTCACCGGTCCTCACCCCGCTGCTGCACGCGCAGGAACACCGCGGTGAGGACCAGCACGAGCACCGTCAGCACGGTGGCGATCGCCGCGCCGTAGCCGACCCTGGTCTTCTCGAAGAAGTTCTGGAACGAGTAGTACGACGGGACGGTGGTCGCGCCGCCGGGCCCTCCCCTGGTCAGCACGTAGATCGGGGCGAACACCTTGAGCGCGGCGATCGTGCAGGTCAGCAGCACGACGAAGACCTCGGGGCGCAGCTGCGGCACGGTGACGTGCCGGAACCGGCCCCACCAGGACGCGCCGTCGAGCTCGGCCGCCTCGTGCAGCGACGGGTCGATGCGCCGCATCCCGGCCATGAAGATCACCACGGGGTAGCCGACCTGGATCCACAGCAGCACGCCCATGACCGACCACAGCGCCAGGTCCGGGTCGCCCAGCCAGTTGCGCGCCAGCGAGTCCAGCCCGACCGCGCGCAGCACCTCGTTGAGCGCGCCGTCGCGCGGGGCCAGGACCCAGCCCCACACGATCCCGGCGACCGCGACGGGCAGCACCTGCGGCAGGTAGACGCACGCCCGCAGCACGCCCGCAGCACGCGGGCCGAAGTGCCGGGCGACGTGGTCGAACAGCACGGCGGCGATGAGCAGCCCGGCCAGGGTCGGCAGGACCGCCATGGCCAGGACCAGGCCCGCGTTGTGCCGGAACGACGCCCAGAACACCCCGTCGGTCAGCAGCCGCCGGTAGTTCTCCGCCCCGACCCACTCCGGCTCGCCCGCACCGGACCACTCGGTGAGGCTGAGGCCGACGTTCATGCCGAACGGCACCAGGACCACCGCGAGCAGCAGCAGGGCGCCGGGCAGCAGGAACAGCAGGTAGGACCCGCGGTCGCGGACCGCGGTGACGACCGGGCTCATCCGCCGACGCCCGCCAGGTTCTCCCGGTAGTAGTCGGCCAGCTCGGTGAGCACCTCGTGCGGCCCCAGCTCGCCGGTGATGAGCTTCTGCACCGCGGTGACCTGCGCGTCGTAGAAGCCGGGCACGGGCCAGTCGGGGTAGAACGCCAACCGGTCGCCTGCGCTGAGCTCGCGGAAGTCCTCGTTGAGCCGCGCCACCCCGGGGTCGGTCGCGGGCGCGTCGCCCGGGGCGAGCGCGACGCCGCCGGAGTCGCGCAGCAGGTCCTGGACGGGTTGCGACAGGGTGATGTCGATGAAGTCGAGGGCCAGTTCCTTGTTCTTCGCGCCCTTGGGCACCACCCACAGGTTGCCGCCGGACCCGGCGGTCATGCCCGGCCACGCCGCGGTGGCCCACTCGAAGTCCCGGACCTGGGAGCTCAGCCGGCCGTACCACCAGCTGCCGCTGATCATGATCGGGTTCCGGCCCTGCGCGAACCCCAGGCCCATGTCCTCGGCCTTGAGGCCGGCGGAGTCCTCGTCGAGGTAGCCCTCGCGCAGCCACGCGGCGAAGGTCTCCACGGCGTTCGACCAGGTCCGGTCGTGGAAGTCCACCTCGCCGGTGTAGCGCTGGAACCGGTCGACCCAGTCGCGGTCGGCCCTGGTCAGGGCGAGCTGGTAGAGCAGCTGGGCGGCCGGGTACTCGGCGCCGCCCACGGCCAGCGGTGTGATGCCCTCGGCGGCGAACCGCCCCATCGCGGCGGTCAGCTCCTCCAGCGTGGTAGGCGCGGCCAGCCCACGCTGGTCGAACATGGTCTTGTTGTAGTAGACCAGCACGTACTCGGCGTAGTTCGGGACGCCGTACCACTTGCCGGAGCCCATGACGCCGCGCTCGTCGTAGCGGGCGGTGATGTCGGGGCCGGCCCCCACCTTCCGGTCCCAGCCGCGGTCGGCGACCTCGACGCTCAGGTCGGTCAGCAGCCCCTGCTTGGACAGCAGACCGGTGGTGGCGTTGCCCTTGTTGTACTCCATGAGGTCGGGGGCGTCGGAGGAGTTGAGGACCATGGGGGCGGTCTTCTGGACCTGCTCGAAACCCTTCTCCTCGAACTCGACCGTCACGCCGGGGTGGGACTCCTCGAACAGCCTGATCGCCTCGGCCCAGGCGATGCCCATCGCGCTGTCGGGTCCCTCGTAGTGCCACAGCGTGAGCGTGTTGGGGTCGCCGGCGTCGTCCGAGCTCCCGCACCCGGCCGCCACCGTCAGGGCCGCCACCAGGGCGACCAGGAGCTTTCCCGGCATCGGACCCCCTCCGCCGCGCGTTTACCATCGAAGCGCTTCGACGAAGACCGTAGGGCGCGCGGGGGTCCGAGGACAACGGCCAGCCGGGTGAAGCTTCGGCCGGCGATGCTTCCGGACCGCCGCCGTGCGGGTGATCGGGTGCGGGATGATGACGCGATGGCAGGGATCGAAGCGACCATCGGCCGCACTGTCGCCCAGGCCGGCGAGAAGCTGTTCGGCGTGGCCAGGACGCACCAGCAGCGGCGGGCGCTGCGCAAGGACGCGCGCACGCTGGCGCCGGTCGCGGTCGCGGACGACCTGGTGGCCGAGCTGAACGGGGAGGAGGTCACCGGGCTCGCCCGCTACCTGCGGTCGCCGGCGTTCGAGGAGGCGGTGCTCCGGTACATCGTCGAGTACACCACGAACCGGACCCCCGGCCTGCTGTCCGCGTCCATCCGCGAAGAGCTCCGCCTGGGCCTGAAACGGTGGGCCGGGCTGCGCCCGGACCTCCTGCTCACGGCCACCGACGTGGTGTTCGACTCGGTGGTCGTCGGTGCCGACTGGTGCGCGGAGCACCGCAGCCACAGCACGCTCGACGCCACCGCCGCGGCCGCGTCGGCGCACAGGACCGCCACCGCGGCCGCCAACTCGCGCCTGCTGAACCTCGTGGGCGAGCTGACGAGGATCCACGAGTTCGCCGACCAGCTGCGGACGCAGGTCGTCTCCGTGCACCGCCACATGCGCCTGCCGCACCTGGGGCAGAACCGCTCGGTCCCCTACGACCAGCTGTACGTGGCCCCGATGCTGCGCCCGGAGCAGGAGAGCTCGAAGGCGCCGCTGCTCGACGAACTCGTGTTACCGGGGCGGCGGTCGGTGGTGCTGGGCGACCCCGGCGCGGGCAAGTCCACCCTGGCCGCCAAGCTGGCGCACGACATCGCCTCCGACCGGGTGGCCGGCGCGGCGGGGCGGGTGCCCTTCCTCATGGTGCTGCGCAACTTCACCACCGCGTTCCGCCAGGGCGGCCGCGGCCTGGCACACCACCTGGAGCAGATCTGCGCCGATCCCTACAACCTCGCCGCGCCGCCCAACGCCATCGAGTACCTGCTGAACAGCGGGCGCGCCGTGGTCCTGCTCGACGGTCTCGACGAGCTGGTCAGCCCGGAGCTGCGGCGCAACGTCGTCCAACTGGTGGACGGCTTCGCGAGCCGGTACCCGCAGGTGCCGGTCATCGTCACGGCACGCCGGATCGGCTACGCCGACGCGCCGCTGGACCGGAGCATGTTCACCGTCGGGGTGGTGTCCCCCATGTCGGTCCGCCAGGTGGAGGAGTACGCCCACCGGTGGTTCGCGCTGGACACCGCCACCGCCGCGGGCGAGCGCACGTCCATGGCCGTGTCGTTCCTCCGGGAGAGCGGGCAGGTCGCCGAACTGCGGGCCAACCCGCTCCTGCTGACCCTGCTGTGCGCGATGTACTCCAGCGAGCACTACATCCCGCGCAACCTCGCCCAGGTCTACGAGCGCTGCGCGGTGATGCTCTTCGACCAGTGGGACTCGATGCGCGGCATCGCGATGCCGATGCAGTTCCAGGGCAGGCTGCGCGGCGCCGTGCAGTACCTGGCCTGGAAGCTGTTCAGCGCGGAGGAGTCGGGCAAGGCGCTGCCGCGGCACCGGATAGTCCGGCTGCTGGTCGAGCGCCTGGTGGCGATGAAGTTCGACGAGGACGAGGCGATCGGCACCACCGAGCAGTTCCTGGAGTTCTGCACCGGGCGGGCGTGGATCCTCACCGACGTCGGCGCCACGGAGACCGAGCCGCGTTACGGCTTCACGCACCGGACGTTCCTGGAGTACTTCGCCGCGGAGTACCTGGTGCGCACCAACCCGAGCGCGGAGCGCCTGTGGCCGGCACTGCGCCCCCACGTGCTGGCGGGTGAGTGGGACGTCGTGGCCCAGATCGTGTTGCAGTTGTTCGACCGCAACGTGGACGGCGGCGCCGAGGAGGTGCTGCGCCTGGTGCTCGCCCCGGTCTCCGAGGAGCGGGAGGAGACCTCCTGGTCGCGGGGGTTCGCGGCGCGGGCGCTCGAGTACACCCAGCCCGCGTACGACGTGATCGACGACATCGCCTCCGCTGCCGTGCGCTCGGCCGTGGCGGGTGACGTGGAGGACAGGTTCCACTGCTGGGTCGGCGACCGCACGTTCGAGGACATGCGCGCCCGCGACGACGCGTTGCACACCCTCATGTACCAGAGCGCGCCCGGCAACCTGGAGGCGTTGCACCGGGGCGTCGCCTCGGCCCTGGACGCGGAGCTGCGCGACGGCAACGACTCGGCGTGGCTGCTGCTGTCGAGCCTGGGGCGGCACCTCGTCGGCGCGGACCAGCGCCGCGTGGACGCCTGGGGCGAGGTCCAGGCCCGGTTGTGCGACCAGCACAGGTCGGCGTTGTCCAAGTGGCGCAAGCGCAAACCGTGGTGGGGAATCGCGGGCAACACCGGCCCGGCGCAACTGGTGAAGAAGTTCGGCCCGCACGTGCTCTACCTGGCCGACGCCGTGCTCACCGGATCGCTGCGCGCGTTCGCCGTCCGCATGGGCGACCTGCACGCGAACGGGCTGCCGATGAACCTCCCGGCCCTGTGCGACGCGCTGATGGCCGCGCCCCGGCCGTGGATCGACCCGACGCGCTGGTACGCGTCCCACGAGCGCGACTTCGCCACGGCCGTGTACCGGCACAGCCGCGGTACCGCCGCCTCGTCGTACGGCACGTTGCCCGCCGACGCGTTGGCGCTGGTGTTCCTGCCCTACGCGGAGCTCCACGCCTCCGACGTGCCGGACCTGGCGCTGCCCGACTCCCCGCTGGTGGAGCACCTGGCCGTGGCGCGGATCACCGGGGCGCCCCACTCCAAGCTCATGCGCTTCATGAACACCGGCGAGGTCCCGTGGCGCACCCAGGACTTCCTCGTCTCCTGGACCCGGGGGGAGGTCAGCGTCCTCCCCGACCGCGTCCCGCGGGCCTGCGGCCAGGCGGTGGGCCCACCCCCGTGAGAGCGGGCCCACCGCGCCGGGATCAGGCCGTGAGCAGCCTCAACCCGTAGGTGGACAGGATCTCGTTGATCGGCTGGAACCAGGTCCGGCCGCCAGACGAGCAGTTGCCGTAGCCGCCGGACGTGACGCCCTGCGCCTGGTCGCCCGTGATGAACGAGCCGCCCGAGTCGCCGCCCTCGGCGCACACGCTCGTGCCGGCCATCTGGTGCACGTCGCCCTGCGCGTAGTGGATGGTCTCGTTGCGGGACTGCACGACGCCGCAGTGCCAGCGCGTCGTCGAGCCCGACCGGCACACCGACGTGCCCACCGGCGCCTCCCACGAGCCGCGCACCAGGGCGTCGCTGACGGTGCCCCAGCCGAGCACGACCGGCGCGTTCCACCACCCGCCGCCGGTGCGGACCCACGCGTAGTCGTTGCCGGGAAACGAGGAGCCCGCGAACTGGCCCTGCCACGACCGGTCCCAGCCGTAGACCTGGGCGCCCGTGCCACCGCAGTGGCCGGCCGTGACGTACCCGCCGTGCACCGAGAACCCGATGGAGCACCGCACGTTGCCCGTGTAGTACGGGTCGCCGCCGACCGTGCCGGCCGCGAACGGCACCGGCCGCGTGACGCCCTCGGTGTTGACCTCGATCGGGCCCAGCCGCGCGGCCCGGTCGAGGAACTCGGCCACCTCGCGCGACCGCGTCCCCGCCTCGACGTTGACCACCACCGCGCCGCTGCGCGGGTCCGGGTGCCAGCTGGCCACCGCGGCGGGCACCCCGCCCGCCCGGGACAGCGCGTCCACCCGGTCCTTCACCCGGTCCAGCTCGGCGGCCGTGTGCTCGACGACCCGGACCTCCGCCCCGGTGGCGCGCACGCGCTTCGCGGCGGCCTCGTCCGTGACGCCGACGACCAGCGCGCCCGCGTCCGCGTCGAACCAGCTGCCGCCGAACGCCTCGCCGGCGGCCCTCCGCGCGTCCGGGGCCAGGCGGGTCGCGGTCGCCTCCCGGGCGATCCTGGTCCGGGCCTGCTGCTCGGTCAGGCCGAACGCGTCCCGCATCGAGGCCACCAGGCCCGGGGACAGCGGCTCGGCCTGCGCGGGCGCGGCGACGGCCAGGCCGCTCACCAGCAGGGCGGCCACCGCGCCGACCCTCGTCAACGTTGTCATGAGCACGCGATTCCTCCTCGTCCACAGGGAGGGCGCACGGCGAACAGGGATGAGCCGCGCGCCCCGGACAGTTGTGAGAGCGCTCTCACTAGCTGGTTCAGACCATGCCAAATCCGACTCGGCACCGTCAATCCCCCGACGCGAGGCCGGCTCGAATTCCTGACGCGTGGCGGGCGCGAGCACCCGGCGCGAGCCCCGGCTCGGTTCCCGACGCGAGCCCCGGCTCAACTCCCCGGTTCGCCCCCGGCGCGAACCGGACCGCTACGAGACCCGCACCTCCGGCACGCGGGTGCCGCGCGCCCTGGCGAGGTGCTCGACCTCCGCCCGCAGCGCACCCATCGCGGGCTTCCGCGCACCGGGGAACATCGACACCACCACCGCGTCGTCCACCTGCTCCCACACGCCCTTGATCCGCCCCCCGACCACCACGATCGGCGCGATCCACCCCGCCGCCCGGCTCACCTTCGCGCGGTGCTCGGGCGCGAGGACCTGCGGGTCGTTCGTACCCGGCCCCAGGACGTACTGGTCGAAGGCCCCCAGCAACCGCACCGACCTGCTCGGCTCCACACCGGCCAGCTCGTCCGCGTGCTCGGCCAGGACGTAAGCCTCCTGCCCCTCGACGTCGACCTTGGTCACCCGGTCGCCCAGGGCGGCGAACCACCCGCGCAGCGGCGTCTTCCTCAGCGCGCCCCGCATCAGCCAGGCGTTGAACGCGTCCGGGGTCGCCGGGCCGTACGCGCCCAGGTACGCCGCGATCGCGCGGGGCGCCGCCTCCTCCGGCTCGGGGAGCCCCCGCCACCCCGGGACCAGGTCGCCCGGCCGGGCGAAGGTGACCTTGGCGCCCTGGCTCGGGCCGTGGCAGAGCGCGCCCTGCCACGCCAGGGGCTTGAGGATCGCGCCCCAGCCGGACCGCAGCTGGGCCTCCATCTTGGCCAGCCCCCGGTCCGCCGCGACGGCGGTGACCAGCTCGTCGCGGGTGAGCACCCGACCGTCCAGGGCCGCCGAGACCGCGTCCACCAGCGCCTCGACCTCCGCCGGGGTGGCGCCGAACTCGCGCTGCCACGGCGGCGAGTGCCAGGTGCGGGCGGAGGCGATGACCGACAGGAAGTCCCCCGCCTCGTCGCCCTTGAGCAGGTGCAGGGTGCCGCGCATCGCCCAGGTCTTGAGCAGCACCCGGTCGGCGAGGCCGCCCTCGATGTCCTCGGGCCTGGGCTCCGCCTGGCGCAGCAGCGCGGTCAGCGCCGCGGAGGACTTCACCTGGGCCTGCACGCCGCACAACCGGCTGACGACCGCCACGCCGTCGGCGTCGGTCCGCGGCTCCAGGAACTGCCTCCGCAGGCGCCAGGCCCGGACCTGGTCCCAGGTGATCGTCACACGCCCTCCCTCGTCCCGCGACCCACCACGATTCCGGCCCGCCCAGGATAGCGAATTGCGACCGGCGCCCTCACCGCGCATTTCCGATCCCGACGCCGTGGACATCCGGCGCCACCGGTCGAATACTGACCCACATCGAAGAGGGGCCGCCCGGAGATCCGCACGAGCGCATTTTCGCGCACATCAGACCACCCGACCAGAAAAGAGTCAAGCAGTGACGCGACACGTACCCGCGGAAGTGGAGCGCACGCACACCACGACCCCGGTCGACCTCACACCGCACCTGAACAACACCGCGTTCACGACCCGGTCGGACCCGCACGCCGGCCGGCTGAACGTGTGGGGCAACAGCCTGCCCGCCGACAGCGCACCGGACCACGTCCTGCCGGCCGGCGGCATCCCGTTCGTGCTGCCGGGCCGCGGCGCGGGACCGGACAACGTCCGCTGCGGCGGCCAGCTGGTGCGGCTGCCGCCGGTCCAGGCGGACTGGCTGCACCTGCTGGCCACCTCCGAGCGCAGGTGCGAGGAGGTCGCGATGGTCCACTACGCCTCGGGCGCGGTGGACCCCGAGTGGCTGCGGGTCTCCGACTTCTGGCCCGCGCACGCCCACTTCGGCGAGGTGGAGGCGCTGCGCTCGACCGCGATGCACTACCCGCACCACCGCCAGGAGAACCTGGGCGGGCAGCTGTGGGCGGTGCGCGTCCCGGTGACCCGGCGGGAACCGGTGCACGCCCTGCGGCTGCCCGACAACCCCGCGCTGCACGTGTTCGCGATCACCGCGGAGACGGTCCGCTGAGGTCCGGGGGAAACGAAACCGGGCGGCCCGGAAATGTCCAACCGCCCGTTTCGGGCAGTTGAACAACGCCGGGGCGCGCTTGCCCACCCGGGCGGGCCCTGCCTAGCATCAGAAATCCGAAATCCGGCCGACACCACCGAAAATCCGTCGCCTTTCTCCGGGGGAATTCGATGACCACCACCGCGGCCGTCTCCTTCCTCCCCTGGTACGACGACCTGTGCAGCTGCCTCCAGGTGGACGTGGGCCTGGTGCTGGAGCACGCCGGGTGGGACCCCGTGCAGGCGCTCGGCAGCGGGTGGCGGTTCACCGCGCCCACCGGCCCCGTCGAATCGGTCGAGTACTTCCACCCGGCGGGCGACCGGCTCGGCGACCACTTCTGCCTCAACCACCCGGTGACGCTGCGCTGGCACAGCCCGACGGACGGGGAGCGGGCGCACCGGGACCTCGTCGCGGCGCTGGACGAGGACGTGTGCCCCGTCGTCGCGGTGAACAACTACCACCTGCCGTTCCGGCCCGCCTACCACGACGTGCACGCGGCCCACCTCGTCGTGGTGACCGGCTACGACGAGCGCGCGGGCACCTACCGGGTGGTCGACCCGATGCCGCCCGCCTTCCGCGGCGAGCTCGACCGCGCCGTGCTGGCCGAGGCGCGCAGTTCGATCAGCCTCCACGACGACAGCGACCCGTTCTTCGCGGGCGACCCACCCGCCTGGCGGTGGCTGGAGGTCCGGCGGGACGGGCCGCAGCCCGAGCTCGACCCGGCGTGGCTGCGGGAGGTCGTGCGCGACAACGTGGCGGCGATGCGCGATCCCGCGCAGGGCCCCGCGCTCCTGGCGCGCGTGCTGGAGGAGCTGCCCGACCGGGTCCGCCGCGACGGCGACCGCGCCCTGCGCGAGCTCTACGTGCTCGGCTGGCCCGCGCAGGCCGAGGCGAGCCTGCACAGCACCTTCCTCACCCGGGCCGGCCTGCGCCTGGACCGGCCCGACGTGGTCGAGGCCGCGCGGTGGGTCGACCTGGTCGCGCACGGCTGGACCGGGCTGCGGGTCTCGGCCGCGCACGGCGGGGACGTGGCGCGGGTGACCGACCTGGGCGGCAGGCTGCTGGGGCACTGGGAGCAGTGCCTGCGGCGCCTGGAGACCCTGCTCAGGGGTGGGTCGTGAGCAGGCTGGCGATGCTCGGCGGGCCGCGCGCGGTGCCGGCCGGCGCGGACCACGACGCGGCGACGGCGTGGCCGGTCGTCACGCCGGCGGACGAGCGGGCGGTGCTGCGGGTGCTGCGCGGCGGCAGGCTGACGGCGTCCGCCGCCGGGGAGACCGAGGTCGCCGCGCTGGAGCGGGAGTGGGCCGGGCACGTCGGCGTCGCGCACTGCGTGGCCGTCGGCTCGGGGACCGCGGCGATCCAGGTCGCGCTCGCCGCCGCCGGGGTCGGCGCGGGTGACGAGGTCGTCGTCCCGGCCCTGACCATGAACGCGACCGCGCACGCCGTCCGGCAGTGCGGCGCCGAGCCGGTGTTCGCCGACATCGACGCCGACACCTTCACCCTGGCCCCCGACCGGGTGGCCGAGGCGCTGACCGACCGCACCGCGGCCCTGCTCCCCGTCCACCTGCACGGCCTGCCCGCCGACGTGGACGAGCTGGGCGGCGTGGCGGACGCGCGCGGCCTGGTCGTGGTCGAGGACGCGGCCCAGGCGCACGGCGCCGCCTACCGCGGCCGGCGGGCGGGCGCCCTCGGCCTGGCCGGCTGCTTCAGCCTGCACCCCAGCAAGAACCTGCCGACGTGCGGCGAGGGCGGCCTGATCACCACCGACTCGGACGAGCTGCGCCGGGCGGCGCTCGCGCTGCGCAACTTCGGCGAGCACGAGCCGGTGCGCACCCGGACCTACATCGCGCACGGACCGGGCGGGAACGCCCGGCTCGGCCCGGTGCAGGCGGCCTTCGCCCGCTCCCAGCTGGAGCGGTTCCCCTCCTGCGCCGAGGACCGGCACAAGGCCGTCACCGACCTGCTCACCCGCCTCGCGGCGCTGCCGGGGCTCCGGGTCCCGCACGTGCCCGCGGACCGCTCCCACGCGTGGCACATCATCCGGCTGCGCCTGGTGCCGGAGGAGCTGGGCCTCGGCGGGGTCGAGCCGGCCGCGGTCCGCGCGGCCCTGCACCGCGTGCTGCGGGCCGAGGGCGTCCCGGTGTCCCGGTACCAGGTGGCCCCGCTGCCCGCCCACCCCGCGTTCCGCCCGCCGGGCGCCGGCCTCGACGACGTCGCCGACCGGTTCCCGGTCAGCTGCCGGACCGTCGACGGCACCCTGTGCCTGCAACGGCGGCAGCTCAACCCCGCGGCGGGCCCGGTGCTCGCGGCCTACGCCGACGGGTTCGAGAAGGTCTGGGAGCACCTGGACGTGGTCCGCTCCGTGGCCGCGGCGAACCCCGGTCAGGGCTGGCGGGAGAGCTTCGCGGGCGGTGGGCGATGACCGCGACCCCCCTCTCCGACCGGCGCGACCGCGTCGGGCGTCAACCGATCCGCAAGTCGTAAGAGGTGGAACCGAATGCACTCAGCCTCAAGCACAGCCGCCCGCCGGGGAGACGGCGAGGAGGGCGCGAGCAAGCAGGTCGCGGAGTTCTACGGACGCGTGCTGGGCATCGACGACGTGGGCCCCGACGACGACTTCTTCGTGCTGGGCGGCACCTCGCTGTCGGCGATGGCGCTGCTCGACGCCATCGAGGAGGAGCTGGGCGTCCGCCTGCCCGTCCGCGTCCTGTACCGGGCCTCGGCGGTGTCCGAACTGGCCCGCGAGGTGGACACCCGGTTGACCGAACTCCGGCGGGGGGCGTGACGTGCGGATCACCCGGCCACCGTTCGCACCGCTGGAGCACGAGCCGGCCGACGTGCTCAGCTCGCGGTTCTACGCCGAAGGCGACCCGCACGCGCTGTGGGCGCACCTGCGCGAGCACGACCCCGCGCACCACTGCGACCCGGCCGACGGCCGCGAGCCGTTCTGGGTGATGACCCGGCACGAGGACGTCTCCCGGGTGCTGCGCGAGCACGAGACGTTCACGTCCCGGCGCGGGACCATGCTGTGCATCATCGACCTGAGCATGCCGGACTTCGCGTCCGACGAGATGATGCCCGACACCGACCCGCCCCGGCACCGGCAGCTCCGGGAGCCGGTGAACCGCGCGCTCACGCCCCGCGCGATCGCCGCGCAGGAGGAGCCGATCCGCCGGATCGTGCGCGAGATGCTGGAGCCCGCGCTCGACGGCGGGGTCTTCGACGTCGCGCGGGCGGCGCTGCTGTTCCCCATGGCGTTCACCGGGACGCTGATGGGCCTGCCGCGCGAGAACTGGCGGCGGATGTCGCACCTGACCACGATGACCATCGCCTACGACGACCCCGACTACTCCACCGGCGAGTCGAAGGCCACCCTCCGCCAGGCGCACCACGAGCTGTTCTCGTTCTTCCGCGACGAGGTGCGGCGGCGGCAGGCGACCGACCACGAGGCCGGTGACCTGATCGGCATCCTGCGGTCGATGGACTACGACGAGGCGCCGCTGACCGAGCAGCAGCTGATCCTGAACTGCTACGCGCTGCTGCTGGGCGCGAACGTCACCACCCCGCACGTGGCGTCCACGCTGGTGCAGAAGATGGCCGAGTTCCCCGGGCAGTACCGCGCGGCCCGCGAGTCGCCGGACCTGCGGCGCCCCCTGGTGCAGGAGGCGTTGCGCTGGGCCTCCCCCGCCAGCCACTTCATGCGGTACGCGCTGCGCGACGTCGAGCTGCACGGCAGGACCATCCGGGAGGGCGAGCCGGTGAGCGTGTGGCTGGGCTCGGCCAACCGGGACGAGCGGGTGTTCGAGCGGCCGTACGAGTTCGACGCGACCCGCAGGGTCAACAAGCACGTCGCGTTCGGGGTCGGGCCGCACTACTGCATCGGCGCCGGGCTGGCCAACCTCGGCCTGCGGATCTTCCTCGACGAGCTGCTGGAGTCGGTGGAGGCCGTTGAGCTCGCGGGCGAACCGGTCCACCTGGCGTCCAACCAGGTCGCCGGGTACAAGAGCATGCCGGTGCGGCTGACCGCGCGGGCCGGGGCCGCCCGGCGGTCGATCGCATGACCCGCCCGCGGCCGTTCCCGGCGGGCGTCGCGGCGGGCCCCTGGTTCGACGACCGGTTCCGCCTCGGCGACGCGACCGCGAGCCTCTACTGCTTCCCGTTCGCGGGCGGCACGTCGGCCTTCTACTCGTCCTGGGCGGGCGCCTTCACCGACGGGGTCGAGCTGGTGCCCGTCCAGCTCCCCGCGCGGGGCGTGCGGATGGCGGAGCCCCCGGCGACGGACCTCGGGAGCATGGCCGCCGAGGTCGCGGCGCGAATCGCGGCCTCGGCCACCCGGCCGCTGCTGTTCGGCCACAGCATGGGCGCGATCACCGCGTTCGAGGTGGCCAGGCGGTTGCGGGAGCTGGGCCGGCCCGCCGGGCACCTGTTCGTCAGCGGTCGCCCGGCCCCGCCCATCCCGCTGCCCCGGACGGTCGTGTCCGACCTGCCGCGCGCCGCGTTTCTCCGGGTGCTGCGCGACTACGGGGCCATCTCGGAGGAGATCCTCGGCCACGCCGAGCTGCTCGACGTGGTGCTGCCGATGATCCGGTCGGACTTCTCGCTGATCGAGCGGTACGAGTACGTCCCCGGCCCGCCGCTGGACTGCCCGATCCTCGGCTGGTGCGGGGACGACGACCCGGACGGCAGCGCCGAGGACATGCGGGGCTGGGGCGAGATGACCACCGGGGGCTTCACGCTGGTCGAGCGGCCCGGCGGGCACTTCTTCCTCACCGAGCACCGGGACGAGATCATCCGCGCGATCCGGTGGGCCGCGCGGGGCTGACACCCCGCGCGGCCCCTGGCCGTCACCCCCGAACCGTCACCCCTGGCCCACCGGCGTCGAGTCGATCGCGGCGGCCAGCTCGCGGACGGTCGGGTGCTCGTACAGCATCGGCACCGGCAGGGCCCGGCCGAAGCGCTCGCTCAGGGCGCCCGCCACCTGCATCGCCTTGATCGAGTCGCCGCCCAGGCCGAAGACCGAGTCGTCGCGGCCCACCCGCCCCCGCGCCAGGTGCTCGCCGAAGACGCCGGCCACCACGGCCTCGGTCGGCCCCTCCGGCGCGGCGTACCGCGACACCCGCCGCTCGCTGTCGCGGTGCGCCAGGATCCGGACCACGTCCGGCGCCCCGGCCGCGTCCCTCGAGATCCGCGGCAGCACCAGAACCTGCACCAGGTCGCCGTGCTCGGCCAGGGCGCCCGCCACGTCCGCGCGGACGGCCTCCGGGTCGGCCGACCCGTCGGGCACCACGGCCACCACGGTGCTGCCGCCCTCGAACTGGTCGGCCGCGAGGTGCGGCTTCACGTGGGTGTTGCGCGCGTCGGCGCCGATGAGGACGTACGGGTGGGGCTGGTTCAGCGCCGAGAGCAGCAGCGAGAGCCCCTCCGAGGGGTCGATCAGGCGCAGGCCGCGCCGCCGCGCCGCCGCGGCGAGCGGGCTGCCGGTGCTCATGCCCACGCCCTCCCACATGCTCCACGCGAGGCAGCGGACGTAGTGGCCGCGCGCCGCCCACCGGTGCGCGAAGCCGTCCAGCGCGGCGTTGGCCGCGGCGTAGGCGCCGAACGCGCTCCCGCCGAAGAACCCGTTGGCCGACGAGAACAGCACCACCGCGGTGCCGGGGCGGCGGTCGAGCAGCGACTCGACCGCCGCGCCGCCCGCGAGCTTGCAGTGCAGCATGGTCCGCAGCCACGGGACGGTCTCCCGGACCAGCTCGTGCGAGGCCAGGTCCGTCCACTGGGGAGCGGCCGACGCGCCCGCGACGTGGATCACCAGGTCCAGCGGCCGGCCCCACTCCTCCTCGGCCCCGGCCACCGCGGCCTCCAGGGCGGCGGCGTCGGCGACGTCCGCGGCGGCGTACCGCACGTCGCCGAGGTCGCGCAGGTCGGCCAGGACCGCGTCGGCGCCGGTCCGGGCGAGGTCCGCCCCGGGCGTGCGGCCGGTGACCAGCAGCCGGGCGCCCACGCTCGCGAGCAGG
Organism: Saccharothrix sp. BKS2; assembly: GCF_047689505.1. Lineage (NCBI taxonomy): Bacteria > Bacillati > Actinomycetota > Actinomycetes > Pseudonocardiales > Pseudonocardiaceae > Saccharothrix > Saccharothrix sp. BKS2. The sequence continues at coordinate 137,472 of NZ_JAUQOL010000016.1, forward strand.
TACTCGGAGACGATCCGGCCCAGGCCGCCGAGACCGCCGACGACCAGGCAGGTGCCGCCCGGCCGCAGGACCTCCCGTGGGATGCCCAGCTCGTCGGCGCGGTCGACGAGCCGCAGGCGCGGCGCGTGACCGGTGCCCCGCCGGACGCCGACCAGGTCGGTGCCGTACCGCGCCAGCGCCAGCCGCGTGGTCTCCGCCTCGTCCGCGCCGGGCGGCACGTCGACCAGCCGGACGGCGCCCACGGTGCCTTCCGCGGCGGCGCTGCGGACGAGCGCGGTCAGCGCCGTGCGGCCCGCTTCGACCTCGTCGGCGGGGTCCACGCCGAGCGCGTGCCGGGTGAGGACCGTGACGTCGACGTCGGGGACCGCCCGGGACAGCGCGGCGAGGCCGACCACCAGACCCGCCACCGGGGCGTCGTGGTCCGCCGCGCGGGTGGCCGCGGCGCTGGAACCCACCGGTTGTGCAGTCACGTCGTGGTCCGCCGAGCCGGCGACCGCGCCGCTCTCCCAGGCGTGCACGACGCGGCCCGGCACGCCCAGGTCGCGGACCAGGTGCGCCAGCGCCCGGTCGTGCTGGGCGGGGTCGAGCGGGTCGACCTCCACCCGGCAGGGCCCGACGACCCGGAACGCCTCCCCCGGCGTGACGACCCCGACGCGCGCGTCGGGGAGCAGGCGGGCCAGGTGCTCGTCCAGCGCGCTGCCGGCGGGCGCGTAGAGCAGGACCGGGCGGTCGTCGACGACCGGCTCCGGGGTCCCGACGGGCTCCCAGGCGCGGCTGAGCACCCACTCCTCGTCCGCCGCGCCCCGGTCGGCGGTCCGGTCGTGCTCCCTGCCGTCGAACCGGCCGTCCCGGTAGGCGTCCAGGAGCAGGTTGCGCTGGATCTTGCCGCTGGCCGTCCGGGGGAACTCGGCCGCGGTCACGGGCACGATCGCCCTGGGCCGCATGGCCAGCTCGCGCGACACCGCCTGCCGGATGGCCGCCACCGTGCCGTCGAGGTCGCCGGTGGTGTCCTCGGCCGGGACGAAGAACACCAGCACCGCGTCGGTGCCGGTCTCCTCGTCGTGGACGCCGCACGCGGCCGCGCACGCCGGCCGCACCCCGGCGACCTGCTCCACCACGGCCTCGATGTCCGAGGCCGGGTAGTTGGCGCCGTTGACGATGACCAGGTCCTTCTCGCGGCCGGTGAGGGTCAGCCCGCCGTCGCGGAGGAAGGCGAGGTCGCCGGTGTCGAACCACCCGTCGCCGACGAAGCCCGCCCGGTTGGCCTCCTCGTTGCGGTAGTAGCCCAGCATCAGGGTGTTCCCGGCGACGTGCAGCCGCCCCACGCGCCCCTCGGGCAGGACCCGGCCGTCCTCGTCGACCACGCGCAGGGACACGCCGGGGATCGGCGGGCCGACCTCGGTGAGCACGACGGAGCGCGGGGTGCCGTGCGGGACCACGACCAGTTGCCCGTCCAGGGAACCGGGGTCCAGCGACACCGTGCCCACCCCCGGGTCCGCCGCGTGCATCCTGGTGTAGGTGACGCCGGAGCTCGTCTCCGACATGCCCCAGCCGGGTGTCATCGCGTCGGCGGGCAGGCCGTGGGGCGTCAGCAGTTCGAGGAACCGGTGCGCGGTGCGCGCCACCACCGCCTCGCCCGCGTTGAAGATGTGGCGCATGGTCGACAGGTCCCAGCTGCCCGCCCCGATCTCCGCGCTGTGCTTGTTCACCAGGGCGTAGGCGAAGTTGGGCGCCCAGCAGTTGGTGGTGCGGAACCGGTCGATCCAGTCCAGCAGCACCACCGGGCGCTGGATGAAGGTCTCGGTGGGCGCGTTGACGTGCTCGCACCGCAGCAGGACGTCCCGCGCGTTGGACATCACGATGCCGCCCACGTGGTCCAGCGGGAAGAAGTTGAGCGTGACCTCGTCCTCGGTGAAACCGTTGACCTGGGCGGAGGTGTAGCTGCGGGCGACGACCGAGCGGTTGGCGTGCCGCACGCACTTCGGCGTGCCGGTGCTGCCGGAGGTCAGCAGGTTGAGCACCGGCTGGTCGGGGTGCGTGGTGGCGGGCTCGGCGGGCACGTCCGCGGTCAGCTCGGCGAGCGAGGCGACCCGCAGCCGGTCCCCCACCCCCCACAGCGCGCCGAGACCGGCGACCCGGTCCCGCAGGCCCGTGTCGGTGAGGACCAGCGGCTGGTCGAGCAGCTGCCACGCGGCGTGCAGCTTGCGCGTGACCGCGTTGTCCGAGCGGTAGTCGGGCGCGGGGCCGACGGGGGTCGGCAGGACGCCGCCGAGCACGCACGCCCAGAAGCCGGTGACGAACGCGCGGGGGTCGGCGCACTGGAGCAGCACCGCGTCGCCCGGCCCCAGCCCGGCGGCGCGGAGCCCGGTGAGGGCGCGCAGGGCTTCGTCCAGCAGCTCCGCGTAGGTCTGCCGGTCCGTGCTCCCGTCGTGGGACACGTAGGTGGTGCCGCGACCGGGCACCAGTTCGGCGGCCCTGAGCAGGCCCTCCGCCAGCGTGCCCACCGCGTCCCGCGGGTACGTCGGTTCCGGTCCGGCGCTGAACGCCGGCCGGTCACCGGGCACCGGGGTGCCCGCGATCGGGGGCGCCTCGGCGGGCGGCCCGGCGGGCGCGGCGGAGGACCGCACCCGGCGGTCGGCGACCGCCACGGCCTCCCGCACCCCGCGCACCGCGCCGGCGAGCCGGCCGATCGCCGCCAGGTCCTGCCCCGGCGCCCTCGCTCCCGAGCCGTTGTCCACCATCGTGCTCACTCTCCCCACGTCGTCCGGGCGAGGACCCGGGCGGTGCTGTCCGCCAGGCGGTTGATGAAGTAGTGGTCGCCGTCGACCTCGTGGTGGTCCCACCCGCCCGTGGTGCGCTCCCGCCAGGGCGCGCAGAGCTCGGGGCCCACCACCGCGTCGTCCCGGCCGCGGAGGGTCGTCACCGGGCAGGGCAGCGCCCGGTCCCCGTGGCGGTGCTCGTAGCGCTCCCACAGCGTGAAGTCCGCCCGGATCACGGGCAGCAGGAACGACAGCAGCTCGGCGTTGGCCAGCACCGCGTCGGGCAGCCCGCCGCGGTGCCGCACCACCTCCAGCAGGTGGTCGTCCGGCAGCTCGTGCAGCGGCGGTCCGATCGGCGGCAGGTGCGGCGCGGGCTGGGCCGCGGCGATCAGCCGCCTCGGCCACGTCCCGAAGCGCTCCCCCATCTCCAGCGCGACCTCGTAGGCCAGCAGCGCGCCGGCGCAGTGCCCGTAGAGGACGTAGTCCCCCGCGCAGAAGGGGCGCAGCGCGATGGCGGCGGCCCGCACCAGGCGGCGGAGGTCCGCCGGCGGGTCCTCCCGCGACCGGTCCTCGCGGCCGGGCAGCTGGAGCGCCAGCACCTCGATCGAGTCGGGCAGCAGGTCCGCCAGCTCCCGGTACACCGACGCCCCGCCACCGCCGTACGGCACGCAGACCAGCCGCACCGCCGGGGCGTGCCGGGGCGAGCGCCGGACCCACGGCGAGTCGGCGGTGAACGCCGCGCGCGCCATCAGGGCGTCCCGGGCGAGTCGGCGGGACGGGACCGCGGCGGCGTCGCGCGGTCGGCGTCGCGCCGGGACCGCAGGGGCCTGTCCTCTTTCGGATCCATGATGTCTCCCGCGAAATTCGCGCACCATTCACCGCCGCGCGGAAAATATCCGCGCCGCGCAATGCGGAGTGTTTTTTCGGGCCTCTACCGGAAGTTCCCCGACCTCTGGCACAGTAGTGCGGACGCCGAACCTGGACAAGGATCACACCAATGGACTTCAGCGTACCCGGCAGCACCGCCGACTTCCGGCGGGAACTGAGCGCGACCCTCTCCTCCCCGGAGACCAGGCACCTGCTGAACGAGGTGCACCGCCGGGCAGACGGCATGGACGGGGACGTCCGCGACCTCTACCGACACCTGGGCCGGGCGGGTATCCTCGCGCCCTCCTGGCCGATCGGGCACGGCGGCCGGGGCGGTGACCACACCGAAACGGTCGTGCTGCTCGAAGAGTTGATCCGGCACGGCGTGCCGCAGAGCCTCTACTACATCTCGGTGCAGATCGTCGGATCGCTGATCCTGCAATCCGGCACCGCCGATCAAAAACGCGACCTGCTGCCGCGACTGGCTTCCGGCGACCTGACGGCGTGCATTCTTTTCACCGAACCGGAGCACGGTTCCGACCTGGCGAGCGTGACCACCCGCGCCGAACGGGAAAAGGACGGCCCGGGGTGGGTCCTGAACGGGCGGAAAACCTACAACCTCAAGAGCGCGTACGCCGACATCGGGCTGTGCGCGGTCCGGACCGACGAGGGCCACAGCCGCTACGAGGGCATCACGCTGTTCGTCGTCCCGATGGACGCGCCCGGGGTGTCCGTGCGCGGGCTCGCGAGCCTGGCCGACGAGCAGTTCCACGACATCCACCTGACCGACGTGCGGGTGGGGCCCGAGGCGGTCTTCGGCGACCCCGGCGGCGGGTGGTCGCTGATCACCCGCATGTTCGCCGCCGAGCGCAGCGGCCTGGACTACTACGTCCGGGCGCGGCACTGGCTGGAGCTGGCCGCGGCCGGGCTGGCCGAGCAGGGGCCGCCCACCGACGACGAGCTGGTGGGGTTGGCGCGCCACCGGGCGCGGCTGGACGCGAGCAGGCTCCTGGCCTGCCGCGCGATGCAGAACCTGGCCGAGGACCGCCCAGACATCAGCCACGCCTCGCTGGCCAAGTGGCACTGCAGCGAGACCGCGCAGGCGATCTCCTGGTGGTCGCTGGAGGCACTGGGCTCACCGGTGGTCGACCCGGACGCGGCGGCCGTCGGCCCCGCGCTGGAGGTCGCCTACCGCGAGGCCCCCGGCATGACGATCTCCGGCGGCGCCTCGGAGGTCCTGCTCGACATCATCACGGGCGCCAGGCTGCTGGACGACGTCGAGACGGGGAGCAGGTAGGACATCGTGGACCTCCGCATGGATCCGGTCCAGGCCCAGCTCGCGGACGCGGTCGACGCCGCGCTGGACCGGACCACCGACGTGCACGCCGAGCTCGCCGCGATCGGCGTGCCCGAACTGGGACTGCCCGAGCGGCTCGGCGGTTTCGGGCTCGGGCTCGGCGCCGACATCGTCGTCAACCACCGGCTCGGCCGGAACCTCCAACCGCTGCCCGCGCACCGCGAGACGGTGTTCGCGCTGGAGCTGCTGCCGGACTGGGCCGTTCCGGAGGCCGTGGTGGAGCAGGTGCTCAAGGGCTCCGCGCACGCGACGACCATCGGCGTGCACACCACGCCGACCCTGCGCGCCGACGACGAGGGGCGCGTCTGGGGCGACAGCGAGCACCTGCCGGCGGGCGACCTCGCCCTGGCGGTGCTGCGCGCGGTGGCCCCGGGCGGCGACACCCGCTGGTACCGGGCTTCCCTGCGGGAGCACACCTCGGTGGCGCGCGAGAGCGAACTGCTGGGCGTCGCCGGGCAGCGGGTGCACTTCACCGGCACCCCCGCCACCCCGGTCGAGGTGGACGACGGCCGGTGGCGCACCGCCCTGGACGCGGCCCGCACCCGGCAGGCGGCGGTGCTGCTCGGCCTCGCCGAACGCGCGCTCGACACCGCGCGCTCGCACGTCAACAAGCGCGTCCAGTTCGGCAAACCCCTGGTGCAGCTGCAAACCGTGGCGCACCGGCTCGCGCGACTGGTCGGCGAGGGGGACGGCTGGTGGCTGCTGCTGCACCAGGCGGCGTGGCGGCACGACAGCGGGGCCGACCGCGCCGCGGACGCAGCGCAGGTGCTGGCGACCGCCACCGAGCACGCGCTGCGGTCGACCCGGTTGGCGTTGCAGCTGCACGGGGTCCGGGGGATGCTCGCGCACTCCACCGCGGCCACCGCCTACCGGCTGGCCTCGGTCGAGGCGACCCGGATGGGCAAGGTGGGCCGGCTGTGGCGGGAGGCGGGCGCGGCCCACCTCGCCGCGGCGCAGGCGGCTCCGGGCCTCGGGGAGTGACCTCGCGGCAGCGCGGGCGAGGGGCGTCCGGGACCGGTGCGCGACAACGGGTCCGGGCGCCCTCCCCCGTCGTCCCTCACTCTTCTAGGTGAGGTCGGGCCGGGGTTGTACGGTTCCGCGCGTGAGCTTATCGATCCGACCGGCCACGTCCTTCGCCGACGTCTCCGCGGTGCTGGGCCCCAAGAAGCCGGACGCCACCGTGTGCTGGTGCCTGAGCCACCGCGTCGACGCCAAGACCAACAAGGCGCTGGTCGGTCCGGAGCGCGGCGAGTACGTCAGGAAGCTGACCAAGCGCAAGGTCGCGCCAGGCGTCCTCGCCTACGACGGCGACGAGGTCGTGGGCTGGGCGGCGGTCGCGCCGCGCGCGGACCTGCCGTTCGCGCGGTCGCGCAAGATCCCGCACGTCGACGACCTGCCGGCCTGGTCGGTGTGGTGCTTCCGGGTCCGCCCCGGGCACCGCGGGCGCGGCATCGCCCACGCGCTGCTGGAGGGCGCCGTCGACTTCGCCCGGGAGCACGGCGCGCCGGTGCTGGAGGGCTACCCCGTGGACAACCGGGGCGACAAGGTGGACCTCGTGCTCGCCTACGTCGGCACCCGCACGCTGTTCGAGTCGGCCGGGTTCACCTTCGCCGGCGACACCACGGCCTCGTCCGGCGGCTTCCCGCGCGTGATCATGCGCCGGGAGCCCTGACCCCCCACCCGACACGCCGGCGGGGGTGTTCAACTGCGCGAGGACACGCGGTTGAACACCCCCGCCGGCGGGGGTGGCCGGTCCTCAGCCGGCGCGGCGGGCCTCCAGGAACCCGGTGACGCCCCGGCCGAGCGCCATCACCAGGACGACCGCGGGCAGGATCGCGAAGAAGATCGAGATCGCGATGTCGATCGGGATCAGGTTGCTGGTGATCAGGTAGTACACGATGATCCCGATCTCCACGGCCGCGCCGACGACCAGCGCGGTCCGGCCCCTCCCGGCGAGCAGCCGCGCCCCGCCCACGAGCAGCAGGACGATGCCGACGACCTGGGCGACCGCGCCGATCCACGCGGTGGTGGTCGTGCCGCCGTCGATGACGTCGGCCCTGGCGGCGGCGTCGCCGAGGAGCCCGGAGATCACGCTCCACGTGCTCAGCGCCGAGAACAGCGCCTGGGCGAACGCGAGAACCGCGGTCGCGGTGACGATGCGCGGCCGGGCGACCGGCGCGCTCGACGCGGGTGCGGGCACCGATCTCAGTTCACGGGAATCCGGCTGCCGGCTGTACGACTGGGTCATCACTGCTCCTCAAGGTGTCTCCGCGCGGCGGAACGGGTGGTGCACGGGTGTCCGCCGCCCGGGTGGGCGCGGGACCCGTCGCGGTTGCCTCCCCCGAGGGGTCAGGCGGACCGCAGGCGCAGGCTCAGCGGCCTCAGGTCCGTCCAGACCGAGGCGATGTGCGCCAGGCACTCGTCCTTGGTCGCGCGGAACCCGGTGGCCCGCCAACCCGCGGGCAGTTCCCGGCCTGCGGACCAGATCGAGAACTGCTCCTCGTCGTTGACCACGACGTCGTACTGCTGTTCCTCGGTGCTCATCCCGGCTCCTCACCGTCGTGTTCCCGCGTCGTCGGGGCCCGGTCCGGCGCGGGCGACCCGTCGCCGGCGGTCCCGACCAGGGTCTTGATGTAGCCGGCGAGCTCCTCGGTGGTCCGGACCGCGTGCTCGGCGAGCAGGCGCCGGACCTCCGGGCCGCCACCCGGCGCGAACCGGTGCAGCCGACGCGGCGCGGTGCCGGCGGGGGCCCCGGCGGCCAGGCGCGCGATGCCGGCCGCCGTGCCCGCCACCCAGATCTCCCCGGCGTCCAACCGGGAGACCTCCTCGTACCAGCGCGCGTCCGGCACCGGCCGGAGCGGGTGGCCGCACGCCCGGACCGCGGTGACCAGGTCGGCGGTGCCGCACACCGCGTCGGGGACGGCGTTGACGTACCGGCAGCCCGGTTGGTCCGCCGTGAGCAGCTGGTCCACCAGCAGGACCGCGGCGGCGTCGGCGGGCAGGGCCTGGAACAGCTCATTGCCCGGGGTGTCGAAGCTGCCCGGGTAGCCGCCCGTGGCCACCACCGCCCGGCACCAGCTCCAGACCGCGTCGGCCTCGTTGACCTGGAACCGGACGCGGTCGCCGAAGATGGCGGGCACCCGGACCACGACGGCGGGCACGTCAAACCCGGCGGCGTGCCGGAGGTACTCCTCCGCGACCGCCTTCGAGCGCACGTACCCGGCCGGGCCGGTCGGCAGCGCGCGCAGCGGCGCCGGGTCGACGACCTCCCCCGGCGGGTAGGCGGCGGAGTCGACCACCGCGCTGGTGGACACGTGGACGACGTTCTTGCGCCGGCCCGCGGCGGCGAACTCCAGGAGCGCGGCGGCGCTGTGCGCGTTGGCGGGCGCGAGCTGCGCGTAGGGGTAGACGTGGTTGACCCACGCGGCGGAGTGCAGGACCGCGCCGACCCGCTCGGCCAGGTCGCGGTGGACGGGGTCGGCCAGGCCCAGCCGCGGCGCGCCCAGGTCGCCGTCGACCAGCTCGACCCGGCCGGCGGCGAACCCGCGCGCCACCGCGTCGCCCAGGCCGAGCCGCTCGGCGTGCGCGAGCAGCTCGGGCCGCCGGGCCGTCCCGCCACGGGCCAGGCACACCACGTCCAGTCCCCGGTGGAGCAGCTCGACCAGGGCGAACGCGCCGACGAACCCGGTGGCGCCGGTGAGCAGCACGACCTCCGGGGGTGTCGCCGGCCGGGGCGAGGCCGGGCGGTCGAGGCCGGCCAGGCGCTCGACGACCTGCGCCCGGACGGCGGCCTGCGGGGCGTCGTCGGGCAGCTCGGCCCCCGGCGCCGGGGACGACCGGCCGGTGGACGGGGTCGGTGCCGGGGTCGGCGCCGGGGCCGCCGTCGTCCCGGACGCGGCCAGCTCCTCGACCGCGTCGGCCATCGCCTGCAACCGGGGGCGTTCGAACAGCAGCACCATCGGCAGGTCGACGCCGAAGGCCGCGTGGATGCGGGAGACGAGCTGGACGACCATCAGCGAGTGGCCGCCCAGCTCGAAGAAGTGGTCCTCGGCGCCGATGTCGGTGACGCCCAGCAGCTCGGACCAGATGCCGCCCAGCGTGGCCGCCGCACTGCCCTCCGGCGCGGGCCCGGTCGGGCGGCGCGCGCCCTCCCGCCCGGCCCGGTGGGCGGCGAGCGCGGCCCGGTCCAGCTTCCCGTTGCGGGTCAGCGGCAGTTCCGGCACCACCTCGACCGAGGACGGCACCATCCAGTCCGGCAGGCCGCGCAGCAGCGCGCCGCGCACCTCCGCCCCGTCGGGGGCGTGGCCGGGCTCGGGCACCACGTAGCCGACCAGGGTGGCCGCGCCGACCCGGTCCTCCACCACCACGACGGCGGCCCGCGCGACGCCCGGCAGCCGGTCCAGCGCGGCCCGCACCTCGGCCAGCTCGATCCGGTGACCGCGGATCTTGTGCTGCTCGTCGCGGCGGCCGAGGTAGCTCAGCTCGCCGTCGCGCCGCAGCACGGCGATGTCGCCGCTGCGGTACATCCGCCGCCCCGGCACCGGGGAGAAGGGGTCGGGCAGCATCCGCCGGGCGGTGAGCGCCGGGTCGCCCTGGTACCCGAGGGCGACGCCGGCCCCGCCGACGAACAGCTCCCCCGGCACGCCCACCGGCACGGGCCGGAGGTCGTCGTCGAGCAGGTAGGCGGACAGGTCGTCCAGCGGCGGACCGATCAGCGACCCGCCGCGCCCGACGTCGCCCCGGGTCACCCGGCGGTGGGTCACGTGCACGGTCGTCTCGGTGATCCCGTACATGTTGACCAGCCGGGGGTGCTCGTCGCCGAAGGCGTCGAACCACCCGCCCAGGGCGGCGTGGTCCAGCGCCTCGCCGCCGAACACCACGTACCGCAGCCGCAGACCCGGCGGTCGGCGCGCCACCAGCTGCCGGGCGAGCTGCGCGAACGCGGACGGCGTCTGGCTGAGCACGGTGACGCCCTCGGCGGCGAGGAGGTCGGCGAAGGCGTCCGGCGCGCGGGTCGTCCGCTGGGGCACCACGACCAGCCGGCCGCCGTGCAGCAGGGCGCCCCACAGCTCCCAGACCGAGAAGTCGAAGGCGCAGGAGTGGAACAGGGTCCAGGTGTCGTCGGGGCCGACGTCGAACCGCCGCAGGCAGGCTTCGAACAGGCGCAGCACGTTCGCGTGCGTGACCAGCACGCCCTTGGGCGCGCCGGTCGACCCGGAGGTGTAGATGACGTACGCGGGCGCGCCGGCGGGCACCTCCACCGCGACCGGGGTGTCCGGTGCGGCGGCGAACTCGCCGTCGTCCCAGCGCAGGACGGCGGGCGCGGGCGCGCCGGTCGGCAGGTGGCCCGCGTGCCCGGGTGAGGTCAGGACGGTGGCGACCCCGCAGTCCGCGAACTGGGCGGCGGCCCGCTCGGGCGGCCCGTCCGGGTCGACGGGCAGGTAGGCGGCCCCGCACTTCAGCACGCCGAGCACCGCCGCGACGAGGTCGACGGTGCGGTCCAGCACCAGGCCGACCACGTCGCCGGGGCGGACCCCGCGGTCGAGCAGGACGTGGGCGATCCGGTCGGACCGCCGGTCGAGCTGGGCGTAGGTGAGCCGGGTGCGGTCGTCGGCGACCGCGGGCGCGTCCGGCCGCGCGGCGGCCACGGCCGCGAAGCGCGCGGGCAGGGTCGAGGGCGCAGCGGTCGAGGGCGCTGCGGTCGAGGGCGCTGCGGTCGAGGGCGCAGCGGTCGAGGGCCCCTCCACCGGGTACGTCGCCGCCGAGGCCACCGCTACCGAGGGCCCGGCCGCAGCGCCGTCGGCGACAGCCACACCGTCGGCGACAGCCGCGCCGTGCAACAGGGCCTGCTCGTCCTCGTCGAAGACCGGCAGGGTGGCCACGGGCTGGTCGGGCGCCGCCGTGCCCGCGGCCACCAGCCGCCGGAACCAGCGCGCGTACGCCGCCACCGTGGACTCGTCGAACAGCTCCTCGTCGTAGGGCAGGAACCCCCGCACCCGGTCGCCCTCCTGCCACAGCTCGACCATGAGGTCGAAGTGCGTGGCGCTGCCGTCGAGCTCCGCGAAGGCCACGTCCACCCCGGGCAGGTACGGCGGCTGGGGCGCGCCGTCGCGCAGGCTCAGCGAGGTCTGGAACACCGGGGTCACACCGGGCCTGCGCGCCGGCTGGAGCTCCTGGACCAGCACGTTGAACTGGAGGTCCTGGTTGGCCATGGCGCCGGCGAGCGCGGCGCCGGTGCGGCGGACCAGCTCGCGCAGCGACGGCCGGTCGGCGACGTCGACCCGGATGGGCAGCCAGTTCAGGAAGTAGCCGACCATGCGCTGCGTCTCGGGGCGCGGCCGGCCGGCCACCGGCACGCCGACCACGATGTCCTCGCGCACCAGCCGGGACAGGAAGCCGACGTAGGAGGCCAGGAACGCGCCCAGCAGGGTCGTCGACTGCGACCGCGCGAGGTCCCGCAGCGGGGCGACGAGGTCGGCGTCGAACTCGATCGGGTGAAACCGGCCCTGGCTGCCCCGCACCGCCGGCCGGGGCCGGTCGGTCGGCAGGTCCAGCTCGGCGGGCAGGTCCGCGAGCCGGTCCCGCCAGTAGGCGAGCTGCCGCCCGAACACCTGCTCGTCCACGGCGTTGCGCTGCCAGTAGGCGAAGTCCGGGTAGTGCAGGTCCAGCGGGCGCGGGCCGGGGCCGGCGCCGATCTCCTCGCCGTAGAGCGCGCCGAGGTCGGACAGGACGATGTCGAGCGACCAGTGGTCGGAGACGATGTGGTGCTCGGTGAAGGCGAACAGGTGCTCGTCGGCCGCGGTCCGGTAGAGCCGGCAGCGCAGCAGCGGGCCGTCGGCGAGGTCGAAGGGTTCGAGCACGGAGGCGGAGGCGCGCCGCCGGGCCTCGGCGCAGGGGTCCGCGGCCCCGGCGCAGTCCTCCACCCCCAGCGGCACGTCGAGCCGGTCCAGGACGACCTGGCGGGGACCCGAGCCCGCGTCGCGGAAGACGGTGCGCAGCGCCTCGTGCCGCTCGACCAGCCGCGTGACCGCCCGCCGCAGCGCCTCGACGTCCAGGTTCCCGCGCAACCACAGCGCGGTGGGGACGTAGAAGATCTCCGGGTGCGCGACCAGCTGCGACATGAAGTACAGCCGCTCCTGCTCGTACGACGCCGGGATCTCGACGCCGGCCGGCCGCCGCCGGAGGCCGACCTCGACGCCCGACCCGGCCAGCAGCCGCTCCAGCAGGGCCCGCTGGGCGGGGGTGAGGCCGGCGAGCCGGCTCTCCAGCGATCCCCCGGCCGGCGCGCCGCGGTGCGGGGCGGTGTCCTGCTCCGTCATGTCATTCTCCTCGTCCAGCGGCGTTCACCGCGACCCGCGGCCGTGAACAGCCACGCCCCGGGTCTCGCGGAACTCCAGGAGTCTTCACGACTGTCTCCTCAAGACTCGGCAGTCGCCGTCGAGAAGTCGCCCATACGCTCCAACACAGTCTTCATGTAGTCAATGTCGGCGCGACCCGCGCCGACGCACGCGCGTTCACGCGGTGGTCACCCGTCAGGGCTTCCCGTACGGTGTCGAAACTCGATCTCACCGCCATCGGCGTGAGCGTTGTCCACGGGGGTGGTGACGGTGATCCCCAGCGCACCGGAACGTCGGAAGTCGTTGCTGGACCAGAGGTTCCGGTCCGCGACCGCTCGGCACGGCCTGTACTGCTTCCCCGCCGCGGGCGGCGCGGCCCCGCGCTACGCGGGCTGGAGCGACCACTTCCGCGGGCCGGTGGAACTGGTCCCGGTGCGGCCGCCCGGTCCTCCCGGGACGATCCGGCCGGCACCGGCCGAAGTGGACGGACTCGCCGACGAGCTCGCCGCCGAGATCTCCTCGGCCCACACCCGGCCGATGCTGCTGGGCCACCGCGCGGGCGCGGTCCTGGCCCTGGAGGTGGCACGGCGGCTCGAAGAACTCGGCAGACCGGCGACGCACCTGTTCGTCAGCGGCCGGGCCGCGCCACCGCCCGCCCGCACCGCCCGCTCGCTGAGCCTGCTCCCCCGCCTGCCCGCCGGTCCCGTCACGACCAGGACGCGCCACCACCGGCCCGCGCCCCCGCTCTCCTGCCCCGTGTTCGCCTGGTGCGGCAGCTCCGACCCGGAGGTGGGGCCCTCGGCGTTGCAGGGGTGGGCCGCCGAGACGACGGCCGGCCTGAAGCTGTTCGTCCGGCCCGGCGGGCGGTCCTTCCTGGCGCACCACGTGGACGAGGTCGTCCGGGTCGTCCACGAGGCGGCGGCGCGGTTCGACGGCGCCGCACGCCCCGCCGCGGTCACCTGACCCGGCGGCGCTCACCTGCTCCCGGCCCGGCGGCCGGCACACCCGTCACGCCACCCCGGCAGGACCGCCGTGGCCCCCGACCCGGCTCACACCCGTCACCCGACCCGGCGGGACCGCGGAGGCCCCGCCGGGTTCACCCGGTCGTCGGGGCCGTCACCCACCCGACCGCAGCCGCGCGGCCAGTTCCCCGATCTCCTCGTCGGAGCGGCCCTCCACGAGTTCGAGCGCGGCGGCCAGCGCGTCGCGCCTGGCGTGCTCGCGCTCCACCGCCTGGTCCACCAGCCGGGCCAGCCCCCGGACGGTCGGCGTGGTGAAGAACTCGGCGATCTGCACCTCGATGCCGAACACCGCCTTCACCCGGGACGCGATGCGGATGGCCTGGAGGCTGGTGCCCCCGGCCGCGAAGAAGTTGACCTCGCCGCCGATCCGCGCGCCCAGCAGCGGGGCGAAGACCTCGGCCCGCACCGCGCGCTCGGTCGGGGTGCTGTCGGCGTCGTCGTCCTCGTCGGCCAGGTGCCGCACGTCGGCGAACTCCACCGGCGGCAGCGCCCGGCGGTCCACCTTGCCGCTGAGGGTCAGCGGCACCTCCGCCAGCGGCACCAGGACGTTGGGCACCATCGTGGTCGGCAGGCGCTCGCCCAGGGCGGCGCGCACGGCGTCCAGCTGCAACCGCACCCCGTCCTCCGGCACGACGTAGGCGACCAGGATGGACCCCATCCGCGGGTCGACGGCCGCGTCCGCGATCCCGCGCGCCACGCCCGGCACCGCCTGGAGCGCGGCCTCCACCTCGCCCAGCTCGATCCGGATGCCCCGGACCTTGACCTGGCGGTCGGCCCGGCCCAGGAAGACCAGGTCGCCGGAGTCGTCCCAGCGGGCGAGGTCGCCGGTGAGGTAGAGCCGCGACCCGGGCGGGCCGTAGGGGTCGGGGCGGAACCGCTCGGCGGTGAGGTCGGGGCGGCCCAGGTAGCCGCGGGCCACGCCGAGCCCGGAGATCGCGACCTCGCCCACCGCACCCGGCGGCACCAGCTCCCCGTCCTCGGACAGCAGGTACGCGCGGTGGTTGTCCATCGCCCGCCCGATCGGCGGTGACGCGGTCCACTCGCCCTCGCACCGCTTCGCCACCACGGTCACGGTGGTCTCCGTCGGCCCGTAGCCGTTGTAGAACTCGCGGCCCCGGGCCCACCGCGTGGTCAGCCGGCCGCTGAACGCCTCGCCGCCGACGAAGGCGATCCGCAGGTCCGGGTAGTTCTCCGGGGTGAGCAGCTCCATCACCGCCGGTGGCAGGTCGACGACGGTGATCCGCTGCTCGGCCAGCAGCCGGTCCAGGGCGTCCACCGAGCGCCGCTCGTTCTCGTCGGTGACGTACAGCCGGGCCCCGGTGAGCAGGGCGCCGAAGGTCTCGAAGACCGACACGTCGAAGCCGATCGAGGCGAACTGGAGCACCCGGTCCCCGGGGGTGAGCCGGAACGCGCGCCGCACGGTGGCGACGAAGTTCGTCACGTTGCGGTGCTCGACGACGACGCCCTTGGGCCGCCCGGTCGACCCCGAGGTGTAGATGACGTAGGCGGCCGAGTCCGGGAACACCGGCACCGCGGGCGGTCCGCCGGGGTCCCCGGTCGGCACGGAGGCGATGTCGACGACGGCCAGGCCGGCGCCGAGCAGGGGCGCGGCGGAGGCGGAGGCCACCGCGAACCGGGCGCCGCAGTCCTCCAGCACGGTGGCCACCCGCTCGGCCGGCTGCCCCAGGTCGATCGGCACGTACGCCGCGCCGGCCTTGAGCACCCCGAGGACGGCCGCGACCAGGTCGGGCCCGCGCTCGACGAGCACCGGCACGAAGCCCCCGGGCCGCACGCCCTCGGCCACCAGCCGGCGGGCGACGGCGTCCGACCGGGCGTCCAGCTCCCCGTACGTCGCCGTGCCGGCCCGGGAGACGACCGCGACCAGGTCGGGGTGCCGGTCGGCCACCTGCCGGAACTCCCCGTGCACGGTGTCCGGCCGGTGCTCGCCGATCGGCGCGTTCCACACCTCCAGCACGTGCCGCCGCTCGTCGGCGTCGGCGAGCGGCACGGAGGACAGCGGCGCGCCCGGCGCGGCGGTCCAGGCGCCCAGGGCGGCCAGGTAGCGGCGGGCGAAGCGGTCGGCGGTGCCGTCCCGGTAGAGCGCCGTCGCGTACCGCACCGCCGCGGTCGGCTCGGGCCCGTCGAGGTCGACCTCCAGGGCCAGTTCGAACCGGCCGACACCGGTGTCCACCGGGTCGACGCGCCACCGCAGGCCGCCGGCGACGAGCGCGCCGGCCGACCGGTCGCACAGGCCGAACCCGACCTGCACGAGCGGCAGCCTGCCCACGTCGGGCTCGATCCGCAGCTGCTCCAGCAGCACCTTGAACGGCAGGTCGCCGTGCCGCTCGGCCTCGACCCGCCGCTCGTGCACCGCGTGCACGAGGGCCTCGAAGGACGCCGCCGGGTCGACCTCCACCCGCAGGGGCAGCAGGTTGCCGCAGTCGCCGACCAGCCGCTTCGGGTCGAAGGGGCCGGTGATGTCGTGCGGCACGCCGATGACCAGGTCGCGCGTCGAGGTGTGCCGGGAGACCACGGCGAAGAGGGCGGCCAGCAGCACGTCGTCGGCCGGGACGCCGAGCCCGTGCGCGAGGCCGCGCACGGCGGCGACCGCCCCGGCGGGCAGCGCGCGTTCGGCGGTCCGGCTGGTCAGGTCCAGCAGCCGGGTGCGCGGGAGGTCGGCGGGCGGCTCCGTGGTCTCCCACCCGCCGAGCGCGCGGCGCCAGAACTCGGCCGCCCGCTCGGCCTCCGGCCCCTGCGCCCACCCGCGCTGCCACCGGGCGAACTCGCCGAACTGCGGCGGTGGCGCGTCGTCCGCCGGACCGGCGCCCGGGTCGCCGGCGCGCCGGACGTAGGCGGCGGCCAGGTCGTCGAGGAGCACGTCCGCCGATCGCGGGTCCAGCACCAGGTGGTGGCTGGTGACGACCAGGACGTGCCGGTCGGCGGCCAGGCGCAGCAGCCGGAACCGGACCATCACGTCACCGTTGACGTCGAAACCGGCGCGCAGCTCGTCGCGCACCACCTCGGCGGCGGCACCGGTCGCGTCCCGGCCGGTGCGGTCCTCGACGTCGAGCGCCACCGGCTGCCACGGCCGCACCACCTGCACGCCGGTCTCGTGCTCGTGCGGGAAGACCGAGCGCAGCACGGTGTGCCGCTCGGCGACGTCGTCGACCGCGCGCCGGAGCGCGGGGACGTCCAGCGGGCCGGCGACCGTGATCGCGAACCCGAGGCCGTAGGCGGCGCTGCTGGGCGCCACCCGGTCGAACAGCCACAGCTGCTCCTGCCGGTGCGACAGGGGCGCCACCCGGTTGCCGCCGTCGCGGGAGGCGGTGTCCAGCCGGCCGAGCAACTCGTCCCGCCGTGCGGGGGACAGTTGGCGGAGTCGTCGCAGGAGTTCGCTCTGTTGGGACATCGCACCGCCTCGCGTCTGCGAATGAAGACTGTCGGAACTGTGCTGCCGCTGAGGGCCCAGATCCACGCACAGTCCGCATCAAGTGCCGCAAACACTACATCAAGGCTTTGTCCTGCACAGGGGAGAAAGCCGTTGTGGCGCGGGAAGAACGGCCGCCACGCGCGACAAGGGCACGGGCGAACACGGGCACGGGCACCGGGCGCACATCCCGTGCCCGGTGCCCGTGCCCCTTCTCGCGCGTCGGTCTAGAGGACGACCCTCATGTCCTCCGGGACCTCGTCCTTGAGCCGGTGGACGCCGCCCGCCACGACCCACACCACCGCGAGGAACGCGAGCAGCGAGGCCACCAGGAACGGGATGACGTTGCTGGCGAACAGCGCGGCGACCGCGGCCCCGATCAGCGGACCGGCCGCGTTCGCGCCCCACACCAGCGGCAGCGCGACACCGCCCATGCGGCCCATCGCCTCCGGGGGCGTGGCCCGCTGGATCAGCGACATGATGCCCACGTTCGCGATCGGGCTGGTGAACGTCGCGATGCCCTCCGCGACCATCACCACCACCAGCGCGGTGGCCTTGCTCCCGGTGTCGGCCAACGGGAAGATCAGGAACGCGACACCGAGCAGCACGTGCGTGAGGATGAGCGTGCGGCCGATGCCCAGGCCCTCGTTGACCCGCCGGGACAGCAGCGCGCCGAGCAGCACCGGCGCGCCGCCCACGCCCAGCGCCAGGCCGAGCTCGGCGGGGGTGAACCCGAGGTCGCGGTAGGCGAAGACGATGATCATCGCCAGCACCATCGACACCGCGAGGTTGCCGAACATCGCCATCAGCGTGAGGTAGCGCAGCAGCCGGTTGCCGAAGGTGATGCTCAGGCCCGAGCGCAGGTCCGCCATCGTCGCGGCGAGCCCGCGACCGCCGCTCGGGGCGACCTCCGGCTCCTTCGCCCTGATCCGCGAGAGCGCCACGAACGACACCAGGTACGACACGGCGTCCACGGTGATCGCGCGGGCGGCGCCGAGCAGGCCGACGAGGGCGCCGCCGATGCTGCGCCCGAAGACGATCGACAGCGAGCGGCTCAGCTGGGTCTTGGCGTTGCCGTCGAGGAAGTCCTCACGGGGCAGCAGCTGCGTCAGGTACGCCTGGTAGGCGAGCTGGAAGACGACGTCGAAGACGCCCTTCAGCAGGGCCGCCACGTACAGGTGGGCGATGGTCAGCCCGCCCAGCGCCCAGGCCAGCGGCAGCGAGCCGAGGATGACGAAGCGCGCCACGTTGGCGATCTGCATCAGCGGCAGCCGGCGCAGCCGGTCGGTGAGCACGCCGAGGATCGGCGCGAGGAGCACGAACGGCAACCACTGGAGGGCGACCAGCAGGCCGACGCCCACGGCGCCCTGGCCGAAGGCCAGCACCGCCAGGGAGGGCAGCGCGATGACGCTGACCTCGCTGCCCAGCAGGCTCACCGTCTCGCCGGACCACAACAGCCCGAAGTCCCGGTTGCGGAACAGCACGGACCTCGGCCGAGCGGCAGGCCCCCCGCCTGAGCCCTCGCCGGGTGCCTGGTCGCCCTCGGGCGGGGCGGTTGCGGTGTGCTCCTGCTCCCCGGAGCTTCGCGTTGGCATGGGATGTCCCTTCGTTCGGTTCAACGGCTGCCCGCAGACTCCACTGGGGCACCCCCCGTGCGACGCGGCGAGAAGGCACCGCCCGAATGAATTCTGAGGAGAAACACACTACACAATGCTTCATCGCACTCTGTGTAGAGTGTTGTCGGTCCGGGTTGTGCCAGGTCGCGGGCCGCGACGAGGTCGGGGCGAGGGCTGCTCGAAGGGTGGCCGGACAACGGTCACGCTGAAGACGATGACGCGATGTTATCGCAGGGGTACGCTCTGTTCGAGCAGGTGCCGGGCCGTTCAACCGCCCGGTCCGGGGCGGGACGGCGACTTCGCCGCATCCGGTTCTCGACGCGTCAAGACGCTGCAACCGCAGTATAGTGCGGCTCCATGGGCCGAAAGTACTCGATCACCATCCAGGCGCACGACCAGGTGAGCGGTGCGCTGCCCAAGATCAGCGCCGTGGTGCAGGTCGACGGGAGCGGTCCACCCCGGATCGTCGAGCTCACGGTGGGCGCCGTCGACGACGGCCCGATCGCCCCGGACGTCGCCCGCAACATCGACTTCGCCCTGCTCGCCGACGCCCTGGGCAACGCGGTGTCCGCGACGGTGTGCTCCCCCCGCGACGAGGTGGACGCCCCGGCCGACCACGCGCACGGGGGCACGTCCCGAACCGACCAGGCGCACGGGGACACGTCCCCGGCCGACCGACCGGCGCCGGAGCGGCCCTACCGCCGGATGCCCGACGCGGCGGAGGTCGAGGAGGTCGTCCGGCGCACCCGGAGCGTCGGGAAGCTGGCGCAGCACTACGGCGTACCCCGCTACACCGCGCAGGCGTGGGTGAACCGGCTGCGCCGCGCCGGCCGGCTGCCGGACCTCGACCGCGGCCGCGCCACGGCGTAACCCCTCCACGGGTGACCCCTCGGCGCGTGACCCCTCGGCAGACCCGACCGGCGCCACCGCTCAGACCGCCACCGAGCGCAGCACCATCACGTCCTGCGGCAGCGACGCGCTCGACGCGTACTCGAAGCCCGTCTGCCGCAGCAGGGCCTGGTACTCCTTGAGCGTGCGCTCCAGGCCGCCGGTGTTGACCAGCATGTGGAGGTCCCAGTCGATGGCCAGCGACCGGGCGTCCGGCAGGCCGATCACGCGCTCGACCACCAGCAGGGTGCCGCCGGGGTTCATCGCCTTCCGGCACGCGGTGAGGATGCGGACGCAGTCGTCGTCGTCCCAGTCGTGGAGGATCCGGGACAGCAGGTAGACGTCGTGCCCCGCCGGGACCGAGGTGAAGAAGTCCGTCTGCACGACCTCGCACCGGCCGCCCACCGGCGAGGAGGCGAACCGGGCCAGCCCGGCGTCGACGCGCTCCTCCGCGAGCACGCCCCTGATCGTCGGCGACGCGGTGAGCAGGGTCTCCAGCAGGGAGCCGTCCCCGCCGCCGACGTCGACCACGGTCGCCCCCTCGGGGAGGTCGACCGCCGCCGGCACCGCCTTGAAGAAGGCCGTGCCCGCCGCCATCGCCCGGTCGAACACCCGGCCCGCGTCGGCGTTCTTCTTGTAGTACTCCAGGAACGTCGCGCCGAACACCAGCGGGAAACCCGGTTCGCCGGTGCGCAGGCAGTGGACGACGTGGGCGAACGACGGGTACGCCTGCTCGCCGTAGAGCAGCACCAGCTCGTGCAGGTGCGACGGGTGGTCCCGGCACAGCAGCTCGCCCGCCGCGGTGAGCCGGTACTCCTCGAAGTCGTCGGTGTCCAGGACGTCCTGGAACGCCAGGGCGCGCAGCAGCCGCCGCAGCGAGGGCGGGTGGCTCCCGGTCGCCTCGGCCAGCGGGTCCGGCAGCCGGTAGCCGTCCCGGACGCGGTCGGGCACCCCGAGCTTCACCGCCGCGTACAGCGCGTAGGCGCGGAACGGCGCGACAAGAGTCTCCAACGTGTTGCGCAGGTGGTCGGTCGGCACGTCCACACCCATCTCCTCGCCGTTCGGTCGGTTCGGTTCACCCGTTGCGCCGCGGCGCCGGGCCGGGCGCCTCGTCGCGGTCGCGGGCCGGTATCCAGCCGCGCTCGATCCGGGGCACCTCGATGCCCAGCGCGCGCATCTGCTCGACCGGGTTGCTGATCTCGCGGCTGCGGGCGATCCGCCCGTCCACCAGGTCGAAGCAGAGCAGGAAGTGGTTCTCGTAGCGGCCCTCGGGGTAGCCGGGGAAGCGGATCGTGCCCGCGCCGCGGCACTCCACCCAGATCACGCCCGGGTCCACCGCCTCGACGACCGAGACGTCGTGCCAGGACCAGTCGGGCAGGACCCGCACGGACAGCTCGCCGTGCCGGCGCAGGTCCGCCCACCCCTGGACGACGATGGGCCGGCCGATGTCGGTGAACCAGAGGGCGGCGGTGCCGTCCTCGGTGTAGAGCCGGTAGCGCTCCAGGCGCTCGGCCAACCCGGTCCGCAGGTACAGCTCGACCGCGCTCCTGTTGCGGGCCCGCAGGTCCGCCCGGTCCGCCCTGTCCGCCTGGTCCCGCTGGTCCGCGGTCACGGCTGGAGCCTCCTCGCGCGCCACCCGTCGTCGCCCAGGTCGTAGCGCAGGCGGCGGTGGAGGCGCTCGGTGCCGACGTGCCAGAACTCGACCGAGGTCGCCACCAGCTCGAACCCCACCCAGGTCGCCGGGCGCGGCAGCGGGTCCCCGGCGGCCGCCAAGCGCGCGGCGCGGGCGCGCAGGTCGTCCTCGTCGTCCAGCGGGGCGCTCTGCACCGTCGCCACCGACATCGGGTGGGTGGCGCGGTCGCGCTCGGCCCACAGCCGGTCCGACACCGCGTCGTCGGTGATCCGGAGTTCGCCGGACAGGATCACCTGCTCCCCCGCCCCGGGCCAGTGGAACACCACCGCGCCGACCCCGGTGTCCCGCGCGTCGCGGCCCTTCTGGCTGCCGCTGTGGCTGCTGAAGACGAAACCGCGGTCGGTGACGTGCAGCAGCCGGATCATCCGGTTCGACGGCCGGCCGTCGCGGTCGACCGTGGCCAGCGCCGCCGCGGTCACGTCGTCGACCGCCGCCGCGTCCGCCGACCACGCCGCGAACAGCGCGACCGGGTCCGGCGGCGGGTCGTCGAACGCGTCGGGGCCGGGTCGTGCGGCCACGCTCCCCTGGACCTCCATCACCTGACCTCCAGAGCCTGCCGCACCGGCACCAGACCACCCACGCAGTCCGCGAGCAGGTCCACCCCGGAGCGCGTCAGGATCGACTCGGGGTGGAACTGGAGCGACCGCAGGCCGGGACCGCGCAGGGCGCGGACGTGACCCGTCGCCGGGTCCCGGTCGACCTCCAGGTCGATCCCGCACACCCGCAGCCGGTCGACCGGCGAGGTGACCACGAACGTGTTGTAGAAGCCCAGCCTGCGCTTGGTCCCGAACAGCTCGACCTCGCGCTGCGCGCCCTGGTCCGGGATGTCCAGGCGGAGCACCTCCAGGCCCAGGTACGCGCACAGCACCTGGTGCCCGAGGCAGACCGCGAGCAGCGGGACCCCGGCGCCGCGGACGCGCAGCAGCAGCTGCCGCAACCGGGCCATCTTCGGGTCGGCGACGTCCCGGGGGTCGCCGGGGCCGGGGCCGAGCACCACGAAGTCGTGGTCGCGCGGGTCTTCCGCGAGCAGCGAGTCGTCGCGGACGTCGCGCACCTCGACGTCGAGGCCCAGCGAGCGGAGCTGGTAGGCCAGCATGGACGTGAACGCGTCCTCGGCGTCGAGCACGAGGGCGCGGTACCCGTCGAACCGCGGCAGGCGGGACCGCCGCTCGTCGTCGGGGGTGAACCAGAACGACGCGAGCCGCGAGTTGCGCGCGACCAGGGCGGACACCACCCGGGAGCGCATGCCCAGGCCGCGGTCGGGAACGGGGGGCGCGGCCGGCCGGCCGGACCCGGCGCCGTCCGCCAGCACGCCCAGGAGCCCGGCCACCTTCGACTCGGTCTCCGCGACCTCGCTCGCCGGGTCCGAGTGGCGCAGCAGCGTCGCGCCCACGCCGATGTCGATCCGGCCCTTCCGGTCGATCTCGGCGGTGCGGATGAGGATGGCCGAGTCGAGCGTCTCGCGCCCGTTCCGGTCGTGGCCGATCAGCGCCACGCACCCGCTGTAGTAGCCGCGCCCCGCGCGCTCCCGGCGCGCGATCACCCGGAAGGCGTTCTCCAGCGGGCTGCCGACCACGGTGGGCGCGAACAGCGTCTCGCGGAGCAGGTCGATCGAGGACCGGGAGGTGCGGCCCTGGACGTAGTACTCGGTGTGGGCGAGGTGCGCCATCTCCTTGAGGAACGGCCCCGTCACCCGCACGCCGTCGTCGCAGACGCGGGCCATCATCTTCAGCTCCTCGTCGACGACCATGTTCAGCTCGTCGGTCTCCTTGCGGTCGTTGAGGAAGGCGACCAGCTCGTCCACGTCGGGGCCGGACGGCGGGTAGCGGTAGGTGCCGGAGATCGGGTTCATCACCGCCAGGCCGTCGCGGCAGCTCAGGTGCCGCTCGGGGCTCGCCCCGACCAGGACGGTGTCGCCCGCGTGGACCAGGAAGGTCCAGTACGCGCCGTTCTCGACCTGGACCAGCCGCCGGAACAGGGTGAGCGCCTTGCGCAGGTCGTAGTCGACGAGCTGACCGGTGAAGGACCGCTTGACCACGAAGTTGGAGCCCTGACCCCGTCCGATCTCCTCGTCGATGACCTCGCGGACCTGCCGCACGTAGGTGTCGCCGTCGGTCTCGAACCGGCCGTCCTCGACGCTCACCTCCTCGTCGGGCAGCTCGTCGAGCAGGTCGGCCAGGCTGAGCGAGGTGTGCGAGTCGACCTCCACCGCGATCAGCTCGGCCCCGTCGTCGACGACCTCGAAGCCGCGCTCGACGGCCTGCCGGAACGGGACCAGCAGGAGCACCTCCCGGTGGGGCCCGGTCAGGCCCAGGGCGTCGCGGCTCGCCGAGACCTCGGCGAGGCTGCCGTGGGTCGTCGACCGTCCGCAGAGGACCTCGACGACGCCGGGCCCGGTGACGCCGGGCCGGTGCACCAGGGCGAACGCGGGTGGCTCGGCGGAGAGGATCCTGGCGATCGACGGGTCCAGGTGGCGTGCGGTCACAGGAGCGCCCTCTCCGTCGCTGGGGTGTGCAGGAGCGCCGCCAGCACCCGCTCGGTGGGTTCGACCACCGCGCAGTTGCGCGCCGCGTGGTCGAGCGCGCGGGCGTGGTGGTCGGCGGAGAAGTCCGCGACCGCGTCCGCCACCAGGAACGTCTCGATGTCCCGGCTGAACGAGTCGATCGCGGTCGCGAGGACGCCGATGTGGGCGTAGACCCCGCAGATGATCAGCTGGTCGCGCCCGCGGGCGGCGAGCCACTCCGCGAGGTCCGAGGCGTGGAACGCGCTGTAGCGCCACTTCGTGACGACCTTCTCCCCCGGCGCCGCGGCCAGCTCGGGGATCAGCGCGCGGTCGGCGGGGTCGGTCGACATGCCGGGACCCCAGATGGCGTCGAGCAGCCCGCGCTGCTCGCGCGTCATCCCGCCCGGTTGGGCGGTGTAGGCGACCGGGACGCCGGCCGCGCGGCACGCGTCGCGCAGCCGCGCGCAGTTCGACCTGAGCGCCGCCAGCGGTGACGGCGTGTCCGGGAAACCGCGCAGGAAGAACTCCTGCATGTCGTGGACGAGCAGCGCCGCGCGGGACGGGTCGACGGTCCACGGCGCGGCGCTGTCGGGAATTTCCCCGGCGCGGGGCAGCGCGTACGGCTCCACCACGGGAATCAGGGGTCGACTCATCGTGCGACTCCTTGCAGGCGACCGTTCGCGAATTCCGGGGCGGCGATGACGAGGTCGGGCGGGATCCCGTGTTCGCGAGTCGGGGTGTCCGACGTGGACCACTGTCACCCAGGCCGACCGGGTGGTCAAGGCACGCGGCGCGTTCAGCGCGACCCGGTGGTGAACGGATTACCGCGCGCCAGTGCGCTTTTCCCGGTCGACCGCGATGCGGACCGGTTCGAATGGACGGACGCCGTTCCGGCGCGATTCGGGCGGGTGTGATTCAGGCCGGTGCGATTCGGGCCGGCGTCCGGCCCGCGTGATGGACGGGCACAAAACCCGTTCTTATGATGTGCTTCCGCCCGTTCAACGGGAATCAACCATTCCGCGTTCGCCCGCGTGGTCGCCACGCGGGTGGCGCGCGCCCGCGGCCGGAAACCCGCGACGGGTCGCCCGACCGGGCCGAAACCACTGCGGAGGCTTCAGGTGTCGTCGACGTACGAGGTCACCGACCAGGGCGCCGAGGAGTCGCCCGGTCCGGTGATCGCCCCGCTCTCCTACACGCAGCAGCAGCTGTGGTTCACCGAGCAGATCGACCCCGGCCAGAGCCTCTACACGGAGGCCCTGGCCGTGCGCGTCCGCGGCGCCCTGGACGTCGACGCGGTGGAGCGCGCGGTGCGGGAGGTCCTGCGCCGCCACGAATCGCTGCGCACCGTGTTCCCCGTCGTCGGCGACCAGCCCGTGCAGCGGGTGCTGCCGCCGGGCACGCCGATGTCCTTCCTGCACCGGTCGGTGGCGGACGTGCCGGACACCGACCGCGAGGAGGCGCTGGCCGAGCTGGTGCGGGAGTTCATCGAGGAACCCCGGGACCTGACCGCGCAGCTGCCGACCCGCGCGCTGCTCGTCTCGGTCTCGCCGGAGGACCGCGTCCTGGTCGTGACGCTGCACCACCTCGTGTGCGACGGCCTGTCCGGGCGCATCGTCTTCGCCGAGCTCGGGCGGCTGTACGAGGCGTTCGCGGCCGGTGAGGCGTCACCGCTGGAGGAGCCGCGGTTGCAGTACGCGGACTTCACCGACTGGGAGCGCGCGCTGCTGGACTCCGGTTACCTCGACGACGACGTGGACCACTGGCGCGACCGGCTCGCCGGGGTCGAGCCGGTCCTCGAACTGCCCGCGCGGCGCCCGCGTCCCGCGATCAAGGGCGTGCGCGGGACGCGCGCCCGGTTCCCGCTCGCGGACGCCGGCCTGCGGACGCGGATCACCGCCTTCCGCCGCGAGCACAACGTCAGCCTCTACACCCTGACCCTGGCCGCGTTCGCCGCGACCGTCAGCCGCTACACCGGGCAGCACGACCTGGTGTTCGGCACGCTGGCCGCCAACCGCGCCCGGTCCGAGCTGGAGGGCGTGGTCGGGCAGTTCACCAACACGCTGCCGATGCGCCTGGACGTCACCGGCGACCCGACGCTGCTCGACCTGGTCGGTCGCGCGGCGCGGACCTCGGAGGACGCCGTCGAGCACGGCCTGGTCTCGCTCGGGAAGATCATCGAGCTGATCGGCCCCCGGCGCGACCCGTCCCGCAACGCCCTCGTCCAGCACCTGTTCCTGACCAGCGGCCAGCCCGCGAGCGACGCGACCTGGGGTTCGGCGGCGGTCACCCCGTTCGACGTGCCGCGCCGGCGCGGGCGGCTCGACACGATCACCGAGGTCGAGGAGCGCGGGGCGGAGCTGGTCTCCTGGGTGGAGTACGACACCGACCTGTTCGACCACGACGAGGTGGCGCAGCTGATGCGGCACTTCGCCAACGCGCTCGCGGAGTGGGTGGGCGACCCCGGCCTGCGGGTGTCCGAGCTGGCGCTGCTGGACCGGGCCGAGGTCGAGGCGCACCTCGCGCCGGCCCGGTCGGCGGACCTCGACGCGCCCGCCGCGCCGCCCGCCGGGGCCACCGGGACCGCGATCACCACCCCGGACGGCGCGTGGACCTTCGAGGAGCTCGCCGCGCCGGTGGCGGACACGGCGGCCCCGGTCGTCCTCGACGACACCGACAACACCGGCACCGGCACCGGCACGGCGGCCGCTCGGGTGCCCGCCACGACCGCCCGGGTCGTCCTCGACGACGCGGACGCCGACACCGATGCCGGCACGGCGGCCGCCCGGGTGCCCGCCACGGCCACCCGGGTCGTCCTCACCGACACCGACACCCACGCCGCCGGCCCGGCGATCGCCGGGGTGCTCGCCGCAGCCACCCAGGACGCCGACGTGGTCCTGTGCGCCTGCGGGCGCGGGGCCTCCGACTGCGCGTGCCCCGCGCTGAGCGCCCGGGAGGTCGTGCGGATGGCGCGCGGCCTCGCGGGCGCGATCTGGCCGGAGGCGGCCCGGCCCGTCGTCCTGGCCGACGACGTGCCGGCGCGGGAGCGGTTCGCGGTCCAGCTCGCCGCCGTGCTCCGGGGCGTGCCCAGCGAGGTAGTCCACGGCCCGCTGGTCGCGCGCCTCCGGGAGGCCGTCACCGCCGTGGTCGGCGCCACGCGGGTCGCGGACCTGCTCGACGCGGTGCCCGCCGCGCCCCACGTCGTCGTCGGTGACCCGGACCAGGCGCTGGTGGCGCGGCTCGACGACGCGGGCCACGTCCTGCGCGGCCTGGTCGGGCACCCCGGTGTCCTCGGCCCGGTCGCCCTGGTCCGGCGCGGCCGGGGCGGGGAGGCGCTCGGCGCGCCCCTCCCCCACGTCGACGCGCTCGTCCTCGACGGGCACTCCCGCATCCCGCCGGTCGGCGTGCCGGGGCGGCTGCACCTGCGCACCGCGCCGCTGCTCGATCCCGCGGCGGGGGTGGACACCGCGGCCAACCCCTACGGCGCGCCGGGCGAGGTGCTCGTGCGGACCGGGCTCGTCGCCCGCCGGACCGCCACCGGCGCGGTCGAGGTCGTGGTGGCGGTCGGCGACGACACCGGTGTGGCGCCCACCGCCGGGACCGACGTCGACAGCCCCCTGCGGGAACTGCTCGCCGGGGTGTGGCGCGAGGTGCTGGAGGTGGACTCCGTCGCGCCCGACGACGACTTCTTCGAGCTGGGCGGGCACTCGATGCTCGCCGCGCGCATGATCGAGCACGTGCGCGAGACCATCCAGGTCGAGGTGCCGCTGCGCACGCTGTTCGCGCACTCCCGGTTCGACGAGTTCACCGAGGCCCTGCGCACCTCGTTCCCCGAGGTCGACGACCTGCTGTCGGTGGTGAGCGGCCTGTCCGAGCAGGACGCGGCGCGGCTGCTGGAGTCGATCCCCGCGGAGCACGCGGCGGGGAGCGGCGCGGACGGGGGGGTCGGGGCGCCGCGCCGGTTCCCCCTGAGCAGCCCCCAGCTCCAGATGTGGCTGGTGGAGTACCTGCGCGACGAGCGCCTGACCTACACGATCCCGCTGGAGTTCCGCATCACCGGGCCGCTGGACGTCGACGTCCTGCGCCGGTCGGTCCAGCGGGTGGTCGACCGGCACGACGCGCTGCGCGTCACCGTCGAGCAGGACGACGACGGCGAGCCGGTCCAGGTCGTCCACGACTCCGTGGTGCTCGACATCCCCTGCACCGACCTCACCGGCCGGGAGGACCCGGAGGCGGTCGACGAGATCCGCGGGCGGATCGGCTACCACGAGTTCGTGCTGGCGGAGGGTCCACTGCTGGCCGCGCACGTCGTGCGCCACGCCCCGGACGAGCACACCCTCTACGTCGTCTTCCACCACCTCGTCGTGGACGAGCGCTCCATGACCCTGTTCATGGCCGAGCTGAGCGCCCTGTACTCGGCCGAGGTGGAGGGCACCCCCGGTCCCGCCGACCTGCGGGCGCAGATCGGCGACTACGTGGCGTGGGAGCGGGCCCAGCTCAGCGGCGACAGCCTCGACCGGCTGCGGTCGTTCTGGCGCTCGCGCCTGCACGGCGTCCCGGAGCTGGACCTGCCGACCGACCACCCCCGGCCGAAGAACCTCACCTTCGACGGCGAGTTCCTCTACCGGCCGCAGGAGCGCGGCCTGTTCGACGAGTTCGCCGCGCTGGCCTCCGCCCACCACGTCACGCCCTTCATCGCCTTCACCGCCGCGACGTCCCTGCTGCTGCACCGGATCTCCGGCCAGGACCTGTTCCTGATCGGGATGCCGAGCGACACCCGGGGCATGAGCGGGTCGGAGCAGCTGATCGGGTGCTTCATCAACGTGCTGCCGGTGCGGGTCGACTGCACCGGCTCCCCCACGTTCGCCGAGCTGCTGCGGCGGCTGCGCGAGGAGGTCGTGGCCGGGTACGACCACCGCGCCCTGCCGCTGTCGGCGATCGTCGACGCGGTCGGCGGCGCCCGCCCGGTCGACCGCCTCCCCCTGTTCCAGGTGACCACCGAGTTGCAGGTGGAGGGCTGGCTGCCGTTCCGGCTGCCCGGCTGCGACATCGACTACTCGTTCATCGGGCACGGCACGGCGCGCTACGACATGGCGTTCCACGCGATCGTGAAACCGGCCTCGTTCGAGGTGTGCGCCGAGGTCAACAGCGGCATCCACACCTTCGCCACCGGGTACCGCAGGCTCGACCAGCTCAGCTCGCTGATCCGCCAGGTCGTCCGGGACCCGGGCCGACCGCTGGCCGACTACACCGTGGACTGACCGGGGGCCGGTCACGAAGCCCCGAACGGAAGGAGATCCCGGGACGCGATCGCGTCCCGGGATCTCCTTCAGGTGCCGCGAGTGCTCAGTCGGCCACCGCGACCAGCTCGGCGGCGGTCGGGCGGGCGTCCCGGCCACCGGGGTGCTCGGGGCCGTAGGTGGACAGGAACCCCTCCACGGCGGCCAGCGGCCCGGTGAAGTCGTAGTGCCGGAACGACATCATCTTCGCGACGGCCGGTGGCCCCGCGTAGAACATCTCGTACTGGTGGTGCCGGCTGCCGAACTCCGAGCCGACGGCGTCCCAGGCGAGCTTGAGCAGCTGGACGCGCTGCTCCGCCGGGAACCCCTTCACCCGCGCGTACCTGCGCATGTCCGCGCCGGTCTCCTCGCCCAGCAGCTCGAAGCGCGAGGACGGCAGCTGGATCACCCCGCCGCCGACCAGCTCGCGGACGACCTGGAGCACCCTCGGGTAGATCTCGGACTGGAGCCCCATCGCGCCGTAGAGGAAGCGGCGACCCGGCACCACGACCCCGTTCGGGTCCGCGGTGGCCGTGGCCTCGGCGGCGATCGTCCCCGCCTCGACCATGGCGGCGAGCGAGGCGAGTTCACCCAGCTTCTCCACCACCGCCGGGACCGCGTCGGTGTGGTGGGTCGCGCACACCTTCCGCACGACGCCCAGGATGAACTTCAGCTTCTCGACCAGCCGCACCTGCGCCTGGTGGTTGCCCAGCGCGTGGGCCGGGGTCCCGTAGAACTGGGCGCGGACCCCCTCCACGTCCCGGTAGACGAACACGTTCTCCCACGGCACCAGGACGTCGTCGAACACCAGCACCGCGTCGGACTCGTCGAACCGGGCCGCCAGGGGGTAGTCGAACCCGCTCTCGTCGGCGTTCGCGTACGGCCGGCGGCAGTACAGCCGCAGACCGGGGGTGTCGACGGGCAGGATGAACGAGACGGCGTGGTCCGCGTCCTCCGGCCCGAGGGGCTGGATGCAGCTGACGAACACGCAGTCCGACACGGCGGCGCTGGTGGCCAGCATCTGCGCGCCGCGCACGACGATCCCGTCCGCGCGCCGGTCGACGACCGCGACCTGGAGCGGTCCCTCGGCGTCGTCCTCCGGGCTCTTGACCCGGCTCGTCTGCGGCGGCGTGATCGCGTAGGTGACGAACAGGCTCTCCGCCACGATCCGGCGGTACCAGGCGAGCAGGTGGGCGGAGCCGTCGTGGGTGGCGCGGTCGAACACCCCGGGCGACGAGGCGAAGCCCGCCAGGTAGCCCGCGAAGTGGTCGGGGCCGCGGCCCACGAACCCGGCCGACAGCCCGGCCCACTTGACCAGCGCCTCGCGGCGCGCGGCGAAGTCGGCCGCGGACCTCGGGATCAGGTAGGGCTTGAGCGCGTCCCCGCCGGTCTCCGGGCAGGAGAACACCATGTCGTTGCCGGGGTCCGCCGCGAAGTCGTAGAGCCCGGCGACGGTGGTGGCGATGCCCCGGAACCGGGGGTCGTCGACCACGTGGGTCACCCGCCGCCCGTCCAGGAACACCGCCCGGCCGTCCCGGACGGCGTCGAGGTATTGGCCGCCTGTGCGCAGGACCACGCCGATCACCACTTCCCGCGATGAGCGAAAGGAATTGACTGGGGAATTTGGGGGGAATTCGTACCGGCGCGACCGGTGTCACGCGGCGGAGCTCTCGGCGACCTCCACGATCAGCTCGACGAGTTCTTCCGGCGCTTCCAGGAACGAGTAGTGGTCACCGTGCAGGAGCGCGATCTCGACCTCGTCGGCGCACTCGGTCCACGCGTCCATCAGCGGGCTGGGGATGTCGACGTCGTGGTCCCACCCCACCGCGGTGACGCGGCACGGCAGGAGCGCCGGCGCCGGTTTCGAGTACCTCCGGTTGGCGTCGAGGTCGGCGACCAGGACGTCCCGGACGATCTCGACGATCTCGGCCGAGAAGGTCTCCCGGCCGCCCATCCGGCGCAGCAGGGTGCGGATCTCCTCGTCCAGCTCCGGCACGGTCAGCCCGAGGAACCTCCCGTACGGCCCGCGGTGCGGCACGACCTGCGACGACGCGATGAACGCCGCGGGCGGGCGCAGGCCCAGCTCCGCGGTGCGCAAAGCCGACTCGTACGCGGGCAGCACGCCGCCGCAGTGGCTGAACAGGACGTAGGGCCGGTCCAGGTAGGGCTCGATGCCGGGGACCAGCACGTCCGCGAGCCGCTCGTAGGTCCCGAAGTGCGGCTCGCGGGTCCGGTTCTCCCGGAAGGGGAACTGGACCGGGACGAAGTCGACGTCGCCGCGCCGGGTGGGCCAGCGCTGGTACATCGACGCGCCGCACCCGGAGTACGGGAAGCAGAGGACCCGCACCCGCGCGTCGGGGTCGGGTTCCGTGAGGAACCACGGCGTCGAGGACCGGGCACCGCCGGGTCTGCGTCCGACCGCCACCCTCACCACGCCCTTTCCCGAATGGACCCGCGAAAGAAGAACGACCGAGTGCGCGCGAATTCCGGAACACCGCGCCGAAATGAATTTCCGGGGTGGGATCGACGCTAACGCACCGGTCCGAGGACGGTCAACCGGGCGCTAGGGAACCGGGAGGGAGAACGTCCCCTCGGCCACCTGCACCGCGGCGCCCCGGACCTCCACCCGGTCGATCCGCGCCGCGGACCCGGTGACGCGCGCCCGCATCGTCGACGGGCGGCCCATCTCGACGCCCTGGAAGATGGTGACCTCCTCGCCGAACGCCGCGAGCCCGTGCAGGGCGAGGTGGATCGCCAGCGGCCCGGCCACGGAGCCCGTCGCCGCGTCCTCGACGACGCCGTACGCCGGGGAGAACATCCGGTTGCCCCACCCGACGCCGGACGGGGCGAAGCAGTGCGCGGCCATGTCCGGCAGCTCGGCGAGCATCCGCTGGTCCGGGCGGACCCGCTTGAGGTGCTCGGGCGTGGTGCCCACCAGGACGTGGCGGGGCCCGTTGCGGAACGCCGCCACCGGCACCGCCGGCTCGTCGACCCCGAGCGCGCGGAGCAGGAACTCCTCGTGCTCGTAGGGCCCCCAGGTCGGCACGGGCTGGAGCATCGAGGCCGCGACGGCGGTCCCGCCGGACCGCTCCAGCTCGAAGGGGATCACCCCGCGCTCGGTCTCCAGCGCCACGGTGGGGCCGGCGTGGGTGTTGTTGGCCAGGGCGATCGCCGTGCCCAGGAGCGGGTGCCCGGCGAAGGGCAGCTCGTTGACCGGGGTGAAGATCCGGACCCGGTGGTCGCTGTCCGGTCGCCGCGGCCGGAGCACGAACGTGCTCTCCGAGAGGTTCATCTCCCGGGCCAGTGCCTGCATCTCCCGGGGCGGGACGTCGTCCGCGTCGAGGAAGACCGCCACCGGGTTGCCGGCCAGCGGCGTCCGGGTGAAGGCGTCGACGACGAAGTACCGCAGCCGCCGCGTCGCGGGCGCCATCAGCCCGGCTGCTCGACGAGCGCCGGCGGGGCGTCGTCCGACGGGATCGCGCCGCGGTCGATCGTCGGCAGCTCGATGCCCAGCGCCTGGAACTGCCGGACGGGGTTCATGTGCTCGCGCTGCTCGACGATGAGGCCGTCGCGGAGCCGGAAGTAGTGCAGGAAGTGGTTCTCGTACCACCGCTTCCCGTACCTCGGGAACAGCACGTGGCCCCGGCCGTCGCACTCCACCCAGAACCGGTTGGGGTCCTGGGTCTCGAAAATCTCGACGTCGTACCAGGCCCAGTCGGGGAAGATCTCCAGCGACCACGCGCCGTGCGCGGCCAGCCGGTCCGCCCCGCTCATGAGGATGGGCCTGCCGGTGTCGGTGGTCACCAGCCCGGCGCTGCCGTCCTCCGCGAACAGCAGGTGGCGCCGCAGCCGCCGATCCCCCGCGATGTCCTCCATGTACCGGACGACGGTCGCCCGGTTGCGGCTCCTGAGGTCGTGGTCGTCCGGACTCGTCGTGAATTCCGCGGACAAGGTGTTCCTCCTCGCGTCGTCGGGTCACCCGTCGCCGCGCGACCGCGCGCCGCGCGACAGGACCGGGGGCAGCGGTCGGCGCCGCGGCGCGTCCTCGCGCCGGAGCACCGCCGCGATGGCCCTCGGCGTCGGGGTCTCGAAGATCTGCCTGATGCCCACCTCGACGCCCAGCTGCTCCAGGATCCGCACCTGCACCCGCCCGACGTGCAGGGAGCTGCCGCCCATCTCCACGAGGTCGTCGTCCGCGCCGACGCGGTCGTCCTCCAGCACCTCGGCCCAGATCCGGGTGAGGACGGCCTCGTCGGGGGTGGCGGGCGCCCGGTAGGAGGCGCGGGGGCGGTGGGCGCTCCAGTCCTCCGGCGGCAGCCGCTTGCGGTCGACCTTGTTGAGCACCCCCATCGGCAGGCGCTCCATCGGCACGTAGGCGATCGGGACCATGTACGCGGGGGCGTGGTCGAGCATGTGGGCGCGCAGCGCCTCGGGCGTCACCGGCCGCTCGGGCACGAAGCAGGCGACGAGCTGGTGGTGGCCCGCCGCGTCGGCGACGGCCACCACGGCGGCGGCGCGCACGGCGGGGTGGTCGACCAGGATCGCCTCGACCGCCGCCGGTTCGACCCGGAACCCGCGCACCTTGACCATGTCGTCGAGGCGGCCGGTGAGCTCCAGCATCCCGTCGGGGCGCACCGACCCGATGTCCCCGGTCCACAGCAGGCGCGAGCCGGGCGGGCCGAAGGGGTTGGGCCGGACGCGCCGGGCGGTCTCCTCGGGCTCCCCGAGGTAGCCCAGCATCATCTCCGGCGAGTCCACGCAGACCTCGCCGACCACACCGGGCGGCAGGAGCCGGAGGTCGGCGTCCACGACGTACACGTGGACCCCGGGCAGCGGGCGCCCGACCGGGGGCGGCTGCCGCCGGTCGTCCTCGGTCGCGGTGCGCGCGGTCACGCGGTGCTCCCAGGGGAACAGCATGCTCGTGACGAGGAACGCCTCGTTGCTGCCGTAGGCCACGACCACCTCGAACGGCAGTTCGGCGGGCGCCCACCGGCGGACCTTCTCCCCGCCGACCTCCATGACCCCCAGCGGGCAGTCGTCGGGCCACTCCAGGGCGGTCAGGGGCGCGGCCAGCTGGGTCGTGACGAAGGTGTGGGTGATCCCGTTGTCCAGGTGCCACTGCCGCAGCCGGACCGGCGACACCAGTTCGTCGTCGCCGGCGATGTGCAGGGTCGCGCCGGCGCACAGGGTCCGCCACACCAGCGAGATCGAGATGCCGGCCGCGGCGTCCACCAGCCACGACATGTGGGAGTCCGGCGTGATGCGCATGACGGCGGCGACCTGGAGGGCGAGGTGCGCGTGGGCCCGGTGCACGCCGAACACCGCGCGGGGGCGGCCGGTCGACCCGGAGGTCTGCACGACGTAGGCGGGGTCGTCCAGGCCGATCGGCACGCCGGGGTCGGCCGCGGGGTGCCGCCGCACCTCCGCGGAGTCGACGTCGACGCGGACGGCGCCGGCGTTCCCGATGGCCGGCGAGTCCGGCACCGAGGAGGTCGCCACGACGGCGGCCGGCGGGGAGGCGGCGATGGCGGCTTCGAGGCGGGACTGCGGCGACCCGGGGTCGAGCGCCACCACCACCGCGCCGATCTTGTACGCGGCGAGGTACCCGACGACCCACTCCACCGAGCGCGGGACGTAGACGCCGACGACGTCGCCCTTGCGGACACCGCGCGCGAGCAGGGTGTGCGCGACCCGGTTGGCCCCGGCGTTGAGCTGCGCGTAGGTGTGGGTGACGCCGTTCTCGCGCACGGCCGGGGCGTCCGGGTGCGCGGCGGCGCGGGCCTCGAACAGCGCCGGGACGGGCGAGGTGACCGGGACGAGGTCGGCCGGGCCGTTCCAGTCCTCCAGCAGGATCCGCCGGTCCAGCGGGTCGACCAGGTCCAGGTCGGTGATCGTGTCGTCGGGCGCGGCCGTCGCGGAGCGCAGCAGGTGGAGGAAGCTGCGGGCGGTGGTGGCCACCGCCCACGCCGGGAGCAGGTCCGGGTCGTAGGCGAACGTCGCGGTGTGGCAGGCCGCGTCGCCGTCGCCCTCGCGCAGGACCAGGCCGAGGTCGAACTCGCCGGCCGGTGGCTCGACCACGCGGCACGTCCAGCCGGCGCCCGCCGCGGTCAGGGCGCGGTCGGCCGGGCGCACGGCGAAGGAGACCCGGCCGAGGGTCGACCCGGCGCCGGCGGCGTCCTGGTGCAGGCGACGGGCCAGTTCGGGGACGGCCGCGGGGAGGTGGTCGCGGGCCTCGTCCAGCCGGCGGCCGGTGATCGGGACCAGGTCCGCGAACCGCAGGTCGCGGGCCCCGGTGAGGGCGAGCGGGACGAGGTCGGTCCAGCAGCCCGGTCCGGCGCCGGCCGGGCGGCGGTCGAGTTCCGCCATGACCAGGACGGCGTCCTGGCGGGCGAACCGGTGCAGCAGCGCGCGGAACGCGGCGAGGTGGACCACCGCGGTCGGCACGCCGAACCGCTCGGCGAGCGAGCGCACCCCGTCGACCAGTTCGCGGTCGAGGTCGACCCGGTGGTGGGCGCAGCCGTACCCGGGCACCGCCCGGCGCGGCCTCATCCCGGGCAGCGCCACGTCCAGCGGCACGTCGCGCAGCTCCTCGTGCAGGACGTCGAGCAGCGGGCCGTTCCCCGGCGGGCCGTCCACCGGGGTGGCCGGCCCCGCGGGCGGGAGGACCGCGGGGCCGGGGTCGGGGGCGGGACCGGTCGTCGTCGCGCGGACCTCGTACCGCTGCGCGAGCCGCTCGACGACCTCCATCAGCGAGCCCTGGTCGCAGACCAGCCGGTGCGCCACGAGCCCCAGGCTGCTGCGGCACGGGAGGGTCACCAGCAGGACCGCGAAGAGGGGCCCGTCCGCGAGGTCGAGGGGGGTCGCGGCGTGTGCGGCGAGGGCTTCGGACGCCTCCGCCTCGTCGGCGACGACGACCTCCCTCACGACCAGGGGCCGCTCGCCGGGGAGGACCGCGTGCCCGGGCGCCGGCGCCCGGCCGAGGAGGTCGGGGTGCCACGCCGTGACGTCGGCCAGCGCGCGTTCGAGGACGCGGGGGTCGAGCGGCCGGTCGCAGCGCACCTCGGCGGCGGACTGGTGCGCCGGCCGCGCGTGCGCCGGGGCGGTCCGCAGGAATTCCCGGGACCGGGCCCGCAGCGGTCCGGACCAGGCTTCCCGCACCGGCGCCTCTTCGACCTGCGTCATCGCGACACTCCGCCTCGTCGTCCCAAGGTGCAGCGCGGTTCGGAAAAGGTTCGGGAATTCTTTTCCGGTTCCTCGGGGGATTTCCCGTTGGGCCTCACCGTACTACCGGGAACGGAGAAGTCGAAGCCCGCTCGCGGGCCGTTCAACTGCGGGGGGATTGTCGGTTGAACACCCGGGAACACCTCCCGGTCACACCGCACGCGCACGTCGACCCGGCGCCGCGCGGAAAGCGCGGGACCGGGTCGCGGGGTCACCCGTTGTCCTGCTCCAGGCTTTCCACGTGATCGGCGAACCGCGCCCACGCCAGGGCGCAGCTGCGCGCGGCGGCGACGATGAGGGGCGAGCAGTAGGGCGGCAGCACGGTGGCGATCTTCTTCCACTCGGACTCGACGTACACACCGGCGCTGAGCAACCGCAGCACGACCCGGCCACCGGACGACGACCGGACCGCCGGGTCGTTCCTCAGCGCGTTCAGGGCGGTGACGAGCGGTTCGAGCTCACCGTGCGGGGAGCTCGGCGGACCCGGGCACGGACCGGCGGCGATCACCACCGCGGTGCGCGGGGCCGGGCCGGCGGGCGCGACCTGCCGCCGAGGGGGGCCGGCGGGACCGGCGGGGACCCCTTCCACCGGGGCGGCGCTGAACGAGCGCCGGATGCTGTGGGCCGTGCCGATGGACACGCCGGCGGCGGTGGCGATCTCGCGCACGGTCGCGTCGGGCTTCTCCGCCAGGAGCTGCCTGGCCCGGGTGTGCGCCTCCGCCGCCCGCAGCGGCCGGACCCGGCCGTCGCGCCCGAGCCTGGCGGTGGCCGCCGACGCCTCGCCGTGGCTGGTGCGGATGCCGGCGACCGTGCTGGCGGCCACCCCGCACAGGGCGCTGACCGCGCGGTCGGACAGCATGGGGTGCGAGCGCACGACGCGCTCCGCGGCGGCCCGGCGCTCGGCGCGGGTGAGCGGGAGCCCGTGCTCGGCGTTGAGGCGCACCGAGAGCACGAAGGCGTCCTCGTCGGAGCCGTCGAAGAAGTGCACGGGGACGGTGGAGTCGCCGCGGGCCATCGCCGCGTACAACCGGTGCATCCCGTCGATGACGCACATGGACTGGTGGTGCACGACGATCGGCGGGGTGGCGCCGGTCAGCTCGGCCAGGGTGCGGACGTGTTCCTCGTCGGCGCCCGCCAGGCGGACGGAACTCCTCGGGAAGATGGAGGAGACGTCCACCTCGACGGCTTTGGACGAACCGGTGAAGGCGAGTCCCGGAATTGATTTCAGATCGGGTCCGCGACTCGGCTCCGGGCGCAGGGGCGGGCGGTGAACCGAATCCCGATTGACGTTCTCCGCGGTCAACACCGGAATCGACCCCCGATCTTCGCTGAGTGTGAACGACCAATAAGAGAGAAACACGCCAAGATCTTTCGGGTCAACCTGGGAAACGGGACTTCGTCAGGTGGTGGCGGGACCCCGCGGCGGTCATCCGGCGTCGAGGCGGGACAGCACCGCGGCCAGGTCGAGACCGAGCCGCCCGAGCACCTCCCCGTGGTCGCCGCCCTCGGAGGTCCAGGCCGTGCCGGCGTTCACCCCGACCACCTCGCACCGGGGCATGAGCAGCGCCAACGTGCTCGCCACCCCGCCGGTCGGCCGGTGCTCCTCGACCACCGCGAACCGCCGGTACCGCGCCGCCAGCTCGACCGCGGCCCCGGTCAGGGAGGCGTGGTCGACGAAGCACAGGTGCGCGTGCGCCGCCGACCGCTCCCCCGCGGCGGCCAGCGCCAGTTCGGTGCCGGTCTCGCCCACCGACACCAGGCACACCTCGGACGGGTCGGTGGACACCCAGTTGACCAGCGGCGGCACCTCGCCCTCGAACGGCACCGACGCGGGGGTGGCGTTGCGCCCGGTGCGCACGTACCACGGCCCGGACGACGCGGCGGCGTGGCGGACCACCGCCCGCATCTCCCGCTCGCCCGCCGGCGCGGCGATGGTGATGCCGGGGAAGCTCTGCACCACCGCCAGGTCCTCCAGGCAGTGGTGCGTGGTGCCGAACCACGCGCCGGACACCCCCGCGTAGGGCGCGACGACGACCACGCCCGCGCCCAGGTACCCCATGCTCAGCTTCACGCTCTCGGCGGCCCGCAGCACGGCGAACGGCGCGAACGTGCTCACGAACGGCTTGTACCCGGCCACCGCCAGGGCCGCCGCCATGTCGATCATGGTGGCCTCGGCGATGCCCAGGTTGAAGAACCGCTCCGGGTGCTCCCGGGCGAAGGGGTGCCCGCGACCGCCCAGGTCGGCCTCGAAGCACAGCACCCGCGGGTCGTGCCGGGCCAGCTCGGTCAGCTCCGCGCGGTACGCGTCCCGCCCGGACAGGGCGCTCACCCGATCATCCGCTTCCACGCCGCCGCCCTCGCCTCGTCGATCACCGCGTAGTGCGCGCCGGCCCGGCCCTCCACCGGCGGCACGCCCCTGCCCTTGACGGTGTGCGCGATCACCGCGCGCGGCCGGTCGCCGGTCGGCGCCGCGAACACCTCCCGCAGCGCCACCGGGTCGTGGCCGTCCACCTCGGACACCTCCAGCCCGAAGGCGGCGAACCGCGCCGCCAGGTCGGTCAGCGGCGAGATGTCGGCCACCGGTCCGTCGTTCTGCCCGCCGTTGCGGTCCACCACGACGACCAGGTTCCCCAGCCGCCGGGCGGCGGCGACCTGGAGCGCCTCCCACACCAGGCCCTCCTGGAGCTCCCCGTCACCGGTGACCGCGATGGCCAGGCCCGCACCGCCGGACAGCCGCTGCGCCAGGGCCCACCCCGCCGCGTACGGCACGCCGTGCCCCAGGCTGCCGGTGGGGAACCGCACGCCGGGCACCGCGGGGCTCGGGTGCCCGGTGTAGGGGTGCCCCGCCGCGCCGTAGTGGGGCGCCGGGTCCTCCGCCAACCGGCCGGACACGTGCAGCACCGCGTACAGCGCCGCCGCCGCGTGCCCCTTGCTCAGCACGACCTCGGTGCCGTCGCCGGCGTCGGCGCGGTCGAACGCGGCGACCAGGACGTCCACCACGGACAGGCTGCCCCCGAGGTGGCAGCCGGTCGGCCGGGCGGCCATGTCGACCACCAGCCGCCTGGCCCGCGCCGCCCGTTCCCGCAGGACGTCGCGCGCGGGCCGGCGGAACCTGGTGGTCCCGGCCGGCGACCGCAGCGCGTGCGGTCCCATGATCGCGACGTCGGCCACGGCGGGCAGCGCCAGTTCGGCGGCCCGCACCTTCTGCCGCATCCGCCCGCGCGCCGACCCGGCCTCGCCGGGACCCGCCTCGGGGATCGTCGACCCCGGGTCGGCGGGGTCGGCCAGCAGCCCCGCCGTGCCCGTGACCAGCCACAGGTGGTCGGCGCGCAGGGCGGTGGCCAGCTCGGCGGCCAGCACGTCGGCGTCCAGGTTCAGCGGCGTCCCGCCGTCGTCGGCGGCCACCGGTGGCGAGAGCACCACCACGTCGTGGGCGTCCAGCAGCGCGGTCAGCCGCTCGACGTCCACCGCCGCGACCGTCCCGATCCGGTGGTCCCGCACGACCCGCTGCCGCCCGGCCACCGACGCCCGCAGCGGACCGGACGGCGTGGCCGTCACCAGCCCGGCCGCCCCGGTGGCGGTGAACACCGACAGCCCCGCCAGGCCCTTGGCCACCCCCGGCAGGACCACCCGCTCGTAGGCGTCGACCAGGTGCCCCATCTCCTCGGGCGCGCAGTACCGGACCTCGTCGCCGTTGCGCAGCACCAGCACGGGCACCTCGCGGCCGATCTCGCGGTAGTGGCGCGCGATCCCGGTCGCGCCGCCCGCCACCACCAGCAGCCGCGTCCGGCCGGCCAGCTCGGCGACCTCCTCGAACACCGGCGGGTGCTCCTGGGTCGCGCTGCCCAGCTTCACCACGTGCAGGCTCACGGCGCCACCGCCGTGAAGGGCAGCCCCAGGTTCTCGGGGAACCCGAACAGCCGGTTGAGCGCCTGCACCGCCTGCCCGGCCGCGCCCTTGAGCAGGTTGTCCAGCGTCGCGATGACCACCACCCGCCGCCCGCGCACCAGCGCCGCGACCTCGGCCACGTTCGACCCGACCACGGTCTTCACCGTCGGCTGGCCGTGCCCGCGCACGCGCACGAACGGCGTCGACCCGTAGGCGGTGAGGTAGGCGCGCCGGACGTCCAGCGCCGTCGCCCCGTCCCGCAGCGTCGCGTAGGCCGACACCAGGACGCCGCGCGAGACGTCCAGGCTGTGCGTGGAGAACTGGAGGTCCACCTCCGCGCCGGTCAGCGACCGCAGCGCCTGGACCACCTCCGGGCCGTGCCGGTGCCCGTGCGGCTTGTGCGGCCGGAAGTTGCCGAACCGCTCCGCCGGGTGCTCGGTCGGGGTCCGCCCGCTGCCGCTGGACCCGGTCTTGGCGTCCACCACCACGTCCGGCCCCACCAGCCCGCCGGCCACCAGCGGGTGCAGCGCGTAGATCGTCGCCACCGCCATGCACCCCGGCAGGTTCAGCAACCGCTCGCCCGGCACGCCGAACTCCGGCACGCAGTAGGCGAACGGCTCCGACCGGCCGACCGAGGCCGGGTAGTGCTCGGCCACCTGCGCCGGGTCGACCAGGCGGAAGTCGCCGGCCAGGTTCACCACGTGCTCCGCCCGCGCGGCCACCAGCGGCAGCACCCCCGGCAGCCGCCCGCCGGGCAGGCAGCCGAACGCCACGTCCACCTCGGGCAGCTCGGCCAGCGGCCGCAGCCTCAGCCCGCGCGCGCCGGGGTGGTTGCGCACCGAGGGCAGCGCGCGCTCCACCGCCGTGCCCGCGTCGCGCTCGGAGGACAGGAAAGCCGGCTCCACCCCGGGGTGGTCCAGCAGCAAACGCACCAGCTCCGCGCCGACGAACCCGGTCGCGCCGAGCACCGCGACCCGGACCGGCTCACGCACCGCTCCCACCTGCTCCACGCCCACGCTCCTGTCGGGTTTGCCGGGTCCCCGCCGTGCCGTCACCGGCCGGCCCACGCACCGATCCCACCTGCCCACGCCCCGCCACACCATCACCGGGCGAGCCGAACCGCCGGGTGCTCTCGCGCCCCGGTGTCCGCCGGCCCGTCCGGCCACGCGTGGCCCAGGGCAGCGGCAGCGCCGGCGAGCGCGGGCAGCGGCCGGTCGGCCGGTCCCCGGTCAACCCCCGCGGGAGCCGGGCGGACCACCGGCCGCGGCGCCCGCAGCAGCGACCCGAGCCGCGCCAGCGCCGTGTCCAGCACCTCCACGGACCGCGCCAGCTCCGGCAGCACCACGTGCTCGTCGCTGGTGTGGTCCAGGTGCGAGTCGCCGGGCCCGTAGGCCGCCATCGGCACCCCCCACTCCGCCGCCACGTTCATGTCCGAGGTGCCCGCCTTCAGCTTCAGCCGGGGCTCGCCGCCGTGCGCCTTGACCGCGGCGCGCAGGGCGCGGGCCACCGGGTCGCCGGCCGGCCGGCGCACGGCGGGCACCCGCTCGTCGAAGGTCACCGTCCCGCCGCCGCGGCCGCGCAGGTGCCGCTCGAAGTCGTCGAAGTCGAAGCCGTCCGGCACCCGGCAGGTCAGCGACGCCCTCGCCCGGCTCAGGTCGCCCTCCAGCCGCACCAGGGTGCCCGCCGCCGCGCCGAAGGCCACGGGGTCGTCCGAGGCCGAGTGGGCGCGCAGGTACTCGCGCACCAGGGCGCAGAACTCCACGGCCACCTCGACCGCGGTCCGCTCGGGGCTGCTGGTGTGCGTCGTCGGGCGGGTCACGTCGAAGTCCACGCCCACGCGCCCCTTGTAGCCCAGGCAGATGCCGTCCCAGCCGCTCGGTTCGCCGATCAGCACGGCGTCCGGCCGGGGCAGGGTGCGCAGCAGGTGCCGCGTGCCCCGCGACC
This sequence comes from Saccharothrix sp. BKS2, assembly GCF_047689505.1. Taxonomy (NCBI): domain Bacteria; kingdom Bacillati; phylum Actinomycetota; class Actinomycetes; order Pseudonocardiales; family Pseudonocardiaceae; genus Saccharothrix; species Saccharothrix sp. BKS2. Next base: position 179,270 of record NZ_JAUQOL010000016.1, read on the forward strand.
CGGGCACCTCCTCCGCCACCGCGCCGACGACCACGGCGCGCACGTGCTCGGCACGCGCGGCGGCCACGATCATCGCGGCCATCGGCCCCTTGGCGTCCACCGCGCCGCGGCCGTAGAGCAGGTCCCCCACGCGGCAGACCGGCACGACGCCCGGCACGGTGTCGATGTGGCCCAGCAGCAGCACCGTGGGCGCGTCGCGCGGCCCCGCCGCGCCGTGCGCGTTGCCCACCTCGTCGACGTGGGCCTCCATGCCCAGGCGCTCCATCTGCTCGACGAGGAACCCGGCGAGCTGCCGCTCGTGGCCGGAGACCGAGGGGATGGACAGCATGGACCGCAGCAGCCACGCCACGTGCTCGGCGCGGTGCGCGGGTCCGGGGAGCCGGCCGGTCACCCGAGCACCTCCAGCAGGTGGTCCACCACGAGGTCCGCGATGGGCAGGTCGGGGTGGGCGGAGGCGAGGCCGTGGAACTCCACCCCGGCGTTGACCTCCAGCACCACGCGGTCGCCGGCGCAGGACTCCAGGACGTCCACGCCGAGGATGCCGCCGCCGACCGCCTTGGACGCCCGTTCGGCCAGGTCGACCAGCTCCGGGTCGAGCGGTACCGGGCAGGCCCGCGCGCCGCGGGCGGTGTTGCGCACCCAGTGGTCCGAGGTCCGCTGGGCCGCGGCGACCGCGTGGCCGCCGACGACGAGGACCCGGATGTCGCGGCCCTCCACGAACTCCTGCGCGTAGGCCAGCTTCTGCACCGGCGAGGGCGAGCCGCCGCGCAGGTCGAACACCGCCTCGGCGGCGTCGGTGTCGTTGACCTTGGCCAGTCCCCTGCCCCAGGAGCCGACGACGGGCTTGACCACGGCCGGGAACCCGACCTCGCCGACCGCGCGGACGCCCGCCTCCGCGTCGAGCGCGATGACGGTGTCGGGGACGGGCAGGCCCGCGCAGCGCAGCGCCCAGGTGCCCGCGATCTTGTTGTCGCAGGTGGCGAGGGTTTCCGCGGAGTTCAGCACGGGGATGCCCATGACCTCGCAGTAGCGGCTGATCTCGACCCGCCTGGTGGCGGACAGGGCCCGGTTGAGCACCGCGCGCCACGGCGGCGGCGGGTCCCCGATCCGGTACACCAGGGTGCGGTCGTCCACGTGCACCGCCGACAGGCACCGCCTGGCGAGGGCCTCCAGCAGCACCCGCTCCTCGACGCGGATGCGGGTGGCGACCAGGACTACCGGTTCCGCACGGCTCACTGCACCACTCCCGACTCGCGCGACTCGCGCAGCTGCGACCAGCACCCGGCCCCGGTGGGCCGGGGTTACTCGCCCCAGTCCTCTTCCGCGTCCGGGGCGAGCGCGAGGATCAGCGGGTCGACCGAGACGACCTCGAGACCCGACGAGCAGATCCCGCAATCGACGATCTCGGCCACCATCACGCCCGCGCCCAATTCGACGTCACCACCGCACTCGGGGCATTTGACGATCGTTGCAGCAGTCAAGGTCCGACCTCCCGGGTGCACACCACGAAAATGACCACGTGCGATGCGGTCGAGTACAGCACCGGGTTGAAAAAAGTGTCAAGAGACCTCCGGACCGCACGTGGTGCGGGGCGTCGCGAAAAGTTCCCCCGACTTCACCCCGGGGAGCGCCGCTGATAGCGTGGCGGTCATTTCGGCGAGCCGGTTCCCCCGCGTTCCGCGCACTTCCCCGGCGCGGGTGTTCAAATGTCGTCGTCGAGCAGTTGAACAGGCGGGCGCGACGCGGCGGCCCCGGTAGTCTCGTCCTCCTCGCACCCCGAGGAGGACGACATGGCCGAACAGGGTCCGCCGCGCATCCTCGCGCTGTGGAGCGCGCCCCGCTGCCGCTCGACCGCGTTCATGCGGATGATGGGCGAGCGGGGCGACTTCCTGGTGCTGCACGAGCCGTTCTCGCACGTCGCGGACTTCGGCGCGGCCGAGGTCGGCGACCGCCGCGTGGGCTCGGAGACCGAGCTGATCGCGGCGCTGCGGGACCTGTCGGCGGACCGGCCGGTGTTCTTCAAGGACACCACCGATTTCCACTACCCCGGGTTGCTGGCCGACCGGGTTTTCCTCGCCGAGGTGCGGCACACCTTCATCATCCGGCACCCCCGCGAGGCCATCGCCTCCCATTCCGCGTTGAACCCCGGGGTGGGCCGCGACGAGATCGGCTTCGCCCGGCTGGCGGAGATCTTCGACGCCGTGGCCGCCACCGGCGGGAAACCCGTGGTGGTCGATTCGGACGACCTGGTGGAAAAGCCGGAGGAGACCGTTCGGCGGTACTGCGCGGAGGTCGGCATCCCGTTCCGGCCCGAGGCGCTGTCGTGGCAGTCCGGTATGCGCCGCGAATGGGTGCGCACTAGCCGCTGGCACGAGTCCACCAGCCGGACGAGCGGTTTCGCCAGGGTCACCGGGACCTACGAGCGCACCCCCGACAACGACCCGGTGCTGGCCGGGTACCTGCGCTACCACCTGCCGTTCTACGACAGGCTGCGGGCGCACCGCCTGACCGTCCCCTCCTGAAGGGACCCGTCACCCGTCCGCGTCGTCGAGCACGCCGATCGAGCGCAGGTGCTCCACGATGAGCGCCACCCCGTGCTCCGGGTCGGCCGCCGCGGTGTCCACGCGGACCTCCGGGGCCTCCGGCGGCTCGTACGGGGAGTCGATGCCGGTGAAGTTCGCCAGCCGCCCCTGCCTCGCCCGCTGGTAGAGGCCCTTGGGGTCGCGCTGCTCGGCGACCGCCAGCGGCACGTCCACGAAGACCTCGCAGAACTCGTCCGCGCCGACCAGGTGGCGGGCCAGGTCGCGCTCCTCGCGGAACGGGGAGATGAACGCGGCGATCACGATCAGCCCCGCGTCGACGAACAGCCTGGCGACCTCGGCGACGCGGCGGATGTTCTCCACCCGGTCGGCGTCGGAGAACCCCAGGTCGCGGTTGAGGCCGTGGCGGACGTTGTCGCCGTCGAGGATGTAGGTGTGCTTGCCCAGCCCGTGCAGCCGGCGCTCCAGCAGGTTGGCCAGGGTGGACTTGCCCGCGCCGGACAGGCCGGTCAGCCACACCACGCACGGGCGGTGGCCGTTGAGCCTGGTCCGCGCCCGCTTGTCGATGTCGGTCCGGTGCCAGTGCAGGTCGTCCCGCCCGTGCAGGGGCAGGTCCAGCAGCCCGGCGCCGACGGTGCCGCCGTCGAGCCGGTCGATGACCAGGAAACCGCCGGTGTGGCGGTTGCCCCGGTAGGGGTCGAAGGCCACCGGCCGGTCGAACTCCAGGTCCACCACGCCGATGTCGTTGACCTCCAGCCGGTCGGCGGGCACCCGGTCGAGGGTGTCGACGTCCAGCCGGTGCAGCAGGTCGACGACCGTGCCCGCCACCGTGCGGGTGCCGATCTTGAGGTGGTAGGGCCGCGCCGGGAGCATGGGCCGCTCGTGCATCCACACCAGGTGCGCGCGGGCCCGGGAGGCGACGACGGGCTGGTCCCCCGCCGCGCACAGCAGGTCGCCGCGGCTGACGTCGACGTCCTCGCGCAGCACGACGGTCACGGCCTCGCCGGCCACCGCGTCGGGCACCTCGGCCGTGCCGCGCACGACCGCCTCGACGGTGGCCGCGGTGCCAGCCGGGGCGACGCGCACCGCGTCACCGGGGCGCACCACGCCGCCGGCGACCGAGCCCGCCGCCCCGCGCCGCCCCGCCGGCCGGGTCACGTGCTGGACGGCCAGGCGGAAGGGCCCGGTGTCCTCGCCGCCCACCGGCACCGCCTCCAGGTGGCGCAGCAGCGTCGGCCCGTCGTACCAGGGGGTGTTGGCGCTGGGCGCCACGACGTTGTCCCCGTGCAGGGCGGACACCGGGACGCAGGTGACGTCGTCGACGCCGACGCCCCGGGCGAACTCGCGGTAGTCCCGCTCGATGTCGGCGAACACCCGCTCGTCCCAGCCGCACAGGTCGAGCTTGTTGACCGCCAGCACCACCCGGCGGATGCCGAGCAGGCCGACCACGCAGCTGTGCCGGCGGGTCTGGCGCACCACGCCCTTGCGGGCGTCGACCAGGACGACCGCGAGATCGGCCGTGGAGGCGCCGGTGACCATGTTGCGGGTGTACTGCTCGTGGCCCGGGGTGTCGGCGACGATGAACTTGCGCCGCCCGGTGGTGAAGTAGCGGTGCGCGACGTCGATGGTGATGCCCTGCTCCCGCTCGGCCTGGAGGCCGTCGACGAGCAGCGCCAGGTCCGGTTCGCCGTCCGGGCCCGACCGCACCGCCGCCAGCTGGTCGGTCAGGACCAGCCCGGCGTCGTGGAGCAGCCTGCCCAGCAGCGTGCTCTTGCCGTCGTCCACGCTGCCGCAGGTGAGGAAGCGCAGCAGGCCCTTGCTCTCGTGGGCGGCCAGGTACTCGTCGAGCCGATCCGCGGGGACGTCGACCATCAGAAGTAGCCCTCCTGCTTCTTGCGCTCCATCGACGCGCTGTCGTCGCGGTCGATGACGCGCCCCTGCCGCTCGGACACCGGGGTCACGAGCAGTTCGCGGATCACCTCGGGTAGCGAGGCGGCGGTGCTCTCGACCGCGCCGGTCAGCGGGTAGCAGCCGAGGGTGCGGAACCGCACCGACAGCAGGTCGGGCACCTCGCCGGGCTCCAGCGGCATCCGGTCGTCGTCTACGGCGATCAGGGTGTCGTCGCGCCGCACCACGGGTCGCGGTGCGGCGAAGTACAGCGGCACCACGGGGATACCCCGCGACCGGATGTAGAGCCAGACGTCCAGCTCGGTCCAGTTCGACAGCGGGAACACGCGCACCGTCTCACCCGGGCGCTTGCGGGCGTTGTAGAGCCGCCACAGCTCGGGGCGCTGCCGCTTGGGGTCCCAGTGGTGGCCGGGCGAGCGCAGCGAGAACACGCGCTCCTTGGCGCGCGAGCGCTCCTCGTCGCGGCGGGCCCCGCCGAACGCCAGGTCGAAGCGGTGCCCGTCCAGCGCCTGCTTGAGCCCCTCGGTCTTCCACAGCGCGGTGTGCAGCGAGCTGCCGTGGGTGAACGGGTTGACGCCCAGGCGCACGCACTCGGGGTTGCGGTGCACGACCAGGTCCAGACCGAGCTCGCGCGCGGTGCGGTCGCGGAACTCGATCATCTCGCGGAACTTCCACGTCGTGTCCACGTGCAGCAGCGGGAAGGGCGGCTTGGCCGGGTGGAAGGCGAGCATGGCCAGGTGCAGCAGCACCGAGCTGTCCTTGCCGATGGAGTAGAGCAGCACCGGCCGCTCGGACTCGGCCACGGCCTCGCGGATGATGTGGACGCTCTCCGCCTCCAGCCGGTCGAGGTGACCGGGTTCCCGCGTCCTCGCGCCACTGGTGACCACCGGGGCCCCTCTCAGACCATGGGGGCGAAGAAGAAGGTCTGCCGGCCGGCGAACAGCCCGTCGGCCGCGACGCTGAAGAAGTCGGCGAACTGGAGGTCCACCTCGCGGCCGTCCTTGAGCACACCGGCGAACCCGCCGGTCACCGCCACCTCGGTGCCCGCGGCCACGACGGTGTGGACGGAGTGCCTGCCCGCGCGGATGACCCGGTCCTCGCCGTAGAAGCGCGCCAGCTGCTCGCGGCCGACCAGCGGCGGGTAGCCGGGCCGTCGGTACTCGGCGTCGGCGGCGAACAGGTCCAGCAGGCCGTCCACGTCACCGGAGTCGACCAGCTCGTAGTACCGCCGCACCGCGGTCTCCGCCTGCTCGGGCGTCACCACCGGGTCGTTCGCCACGCGTTGCGCCACAGCTCCTCCTGCCGTCGGGGACGGTCGCCGGGGCGGTGGGGCTCCGGACGGCGACGTCCGTCGGGTCGGGGTGCGGTCGACCGTCGCGCGGAGCGCCGCACGACCGCTGCTCGACCTCGTGCCAGGAGGCTAGGTGCGGCGCTCGCGGGGTGACAAGCGTTCAGGGAGCGGGGTTCCCCGGGCGCACGGCGAAGCGGCGCAACCCGGAGCGCTTGGCGCGCAACGGGTTCCGCCGCGAGGGGGTCGGGTGCCGGGTCAGTCGGGTTGCACGCAGGGGCGGACGATCGTCCTGGCGTGGGGCGAGTTCTTGGCCACCGCGCGGGCGATGTGCGGCGTGGAGCCGGCCACCTCGAGTGCCTCCTCCTCGGACTCCGCCTCGATGACGACGAACCCGCCGAGGTCGATGGTGTCCACGTCGAGGTCGGACACCCCGTCGGCGGTGACCTCCCGGCCCTCCGGCGCCAGGGGCGACCCGCTGACCAGCGCACCGCTGTCGGCGAGGTCCTTCATCCACTCGCCCCACTTCGCGTTGTACTCCAGGGTTTCCCGGTCGTCGGGGTCGTAGTCGGCTTGACGTCCGATGAAGAGCAGCAGGTACTGGGCCATGCCGGGAGAGTAGAGCGGATGCCGCGGGTGTGCGATGATCGTGCGGACGAACAGGTTCCCGCACCGCGCGCCCCCCGGGCCGCCGCGGCGGGGTCCACTCCAGACGGTCCACGGCGGGCACCCCCCGACCGCCGTGGACGCCACGCGCCGACCCGGTGAACCACCCGGTCCCGGGCCGGCGCGCCGGAACTTCAGCAGTCGCGCAGGAACCGGTCCAGCACCCGCACGCCGAACCGGAGGGCCTCCACCGGCACCCGCTCGTCGACCCCGTGGAACAGGGCGGAGAAGTCCAGGTCGGCGGGCAGGCGCAGCGGCGCGAACCCGAAGTTGCGGATCCCCAGCTGCTGGAACGACTTGGCGTCGGTGCCGCCGGAGAGCATGTAGGGCAGCACCCTCGCGCCCGGGTCCTCGGCCGAGATCGACGCCACCATCGCGTCCACCAGCGCCCCGTCGAACGTGGTCTCCACCGGCGGCAGCCCCAGCCACTCGCGCTCGACCTCCGGGCCGAGCAGCTCGGCCAGCTCCCGGTCGAACGCCTCCTCGCGGCCGGGCAGGATGCGGCAGTCCACCGTGGCCTCGGCCACCGACGGGATCACGTTCGCCTTGTACCCGGCGGAGAGCATGGTGGGGTTGGCGGTGTCGCGCAGCGTCGCCCCGATCATCCGGGACAGCCCGCCGAGCTTGCCGATCGCCCCCTCCAGGTCGTCCTCGGGGAACTCCAGCCCGGTGATCTCCGAGACCCCGGCCAGGAACTCCCGCACCGAGGGCGTGAGCACGACCGGGAACCGGTGCTGCCCGAGCTTGGTGACCGCGGCGGCCAGCTTCGCCACCGCGTTGTCGTGGTGGATCATCGACCCGTGGCCGGCGGTGCCCCGGACCCGCAGCTTGAGCCAGCGGATGCCCTTCTCCGCGGTCTCCACCAGGTAGGCGCGGACGTCGTCCTTGAGGGTGATCGAGAACCCGCCGACCTCGCTGATGGCCTCGGTGACGCCCTCGAACAGCTCGGGCCGGTTGTCCACCAGCCACTTGGCGCCCCAGATGCCGCCGGCCTCCTCGTCGGCCAGGAACGCGAACACGATGTCCCGGGGCGGCACGATCCCGTCGCGCTTGAACCGCCGGGCGACGGCCAGCGCCATCGCGCACATGTCCTTCATGTCGACGGCGCCGCGCCCCCACACGTACCCGTCCTGGACGGTGCCGGAGAACGGGTGCACGGACCACTCGGAGGCGTCGGCGGGCACCACGTCGAGGTGGCCGTGCACGAGCAGCGCGCCCCGGCTCGGGTCGGCGCCCGCCAGCCTGGCGATCACGTTGCCGCGGCCGGGCGCCCCGGACTCCACGTAGGTCGTCTCGTAGCCGACCTCGGACAGCTTCTCCGCGACCCACTCCGCGGCGGCGCGTTCACCCACCAGGGTGGCGGCGTCCCCGGTGTTGGTGGTGTCGATCCTGATCAGCTCGCTGGCGAGCGACACGACCTCGTCCTGCGCCAGTTCCAACCCGTCTGCCCTGTTGCTCACCTCGTCTTCCTACCACCACCCGGTGGGCGCGGCGGTGGGCGGACCGGGAGGGAGGGGTCGGCGGACCGCATCAGGTGACGACGCGGGTGGGGCGCCGGGTGGGGCGGCGGACATCGGGCCACGACGCGGGCGCGGCGGGCGGCGGGCGGCGAACCGCCGGGCCACGACCCGGGCGCCCGTCCCCGGCTCCGACGACAGACCCCGTGCCCGGCGCGCGGCGGTCAGGACAGGCCGAGCATCCGCGTGCACCGCTCGGCCACGGCCGGCGAGCCGGTGATCTTCACCTCGCCCGTCTCGATGGCCTGCGCGGGCGACAGCATCCGCGCCCCGATCCGCACGAACGTGTCCGTGTCGCACTCCACCGCCAGGTCCGGCGCGGGCACCGGGCCGCGGCCGAACGCCACCGAACCCCCCGCGACCGAGATGCTGAACACCTGGTCGGCCACCCGGAACTCGTAGACCTCCGCCACCTCCGGGACGAGGTCGTCCCGCACCATCGCCTGCACGGCCAGGAAGCCCCACTTCGCGCGGGTCTCCCCGGACGAGTCGCCCTCGCCCAGGAACTGGAGGCCCCACCCGGCCAGGGCCAGCACCGACGGGCCGAGCTCCTCCCCCACCGCGGTCAGCGCGTACTGGCGGGCCCGCCCGTCGCCCGGCACCGGCTGCTGCGCCACCACACCGCGGTCGACCAGCGCGCGCAGGCGCTCGGTGAGCAGGTTGGGTCCGATGCCCGGCAGGTTGTCGATCAGCTCGGTGAACCGCGTGGGCGCGATCAGCAGCTCGCGGATGATGAGCAGGGTCCAGCGCTCGCCGACCACGTTCAGCGCGCTCGCCAAGCCGCAGAACTGACCGTAGTCGCGTTTCGACGACACCACAGACCCCCCGTCGGTTCGGAGTGGTCATGGTAGACGCCGGCCCCGGCCGGTCCCGGCGATCGTGGCGCCTCAGCCCCGCACACCGAGCCCGACCAGGGTCGATTACGCCGAGCAACACCCGTCAGGGCGCGTGCAGCGCCTGCCCGAGGTCGTCGAGCAGGTCCTGGGGGTCCTCGATGCCGACCGACATGCGCACCAGGTCGTCGGTGATGCCCAGCCTCGCCCGCACCTCCGGCGGGACCGGGCGGTGCGTGGTGGCGGCCGGGCACTGGGCCAGCGAGCGCACGCCGCCGAGGCTGACCGCGTTGGCGAACAGCTGGAGGCGGCCGAGCAGCTTGTCCACGTCGCCGCGGTACCGGAACGACACCAGCGAGCCGAACCCGGTCATCTGGCGCGCGGCGACCTCGTGCCCGGGGTGCTCCGGCAGGCCCGGGTAGCGCACCTCGGTCACGGCGGGCGACTCGCACAGCGCCGCCACCAGCAGCTCGGTGGAGGCGACCTGGCAGCGGGTGCGCAGCGAGAGCGTCTTGAGCCCCCGGTGGACCAGGAAGCAGTCGAACGGCCCCGGCACGTTGCCCACCGCAGTGCGGTTCGCGGCGAACGCCTCGTGCAGCTCCTCGCGGTCGTGCACGAGCGCCCCGCCCAGCACGTCGAGGTGGCCGGCGATCGACTTGGTGGTGCTGTAGAGCGTCACGTCCGCGCCGAAGCGCAGCGGCTGCTGGAGCACCGGCCCGGCGAGCGTGTTGTCCACCAGCACGACCGCGCCCGCCCGGTGGGCCAGCCTGCTCACCTCGGTCAGGTCGACCACCTTGAGCAGCGGGTTCGTGGGCGTCTCGACCCACACCAGCGTGCCCTCCGCGTCGTCGGCGAACACCCGCGCCACGACCTCCGGGTCCGCCAGGTCCTCGTAGCGGACCTCGACCCCGCGCGCGGCGACGGTCGCCATCAGGGCGTGCGTGCCGCCGTAGACGTCGTCGGACACGATCACCCGCTTCCGGGCGAGCACGGCCAGCGCGGTCGCGCCCGCGGCCTGCCCGGAGGAGAACACCGACGCGAACCGGACGTCCTCCAGCGCCGCCAGGCACCGCTCCAGGCCCTCGCGGGTCGGGTTCTCGCCCCGGGCGTAGAACCAGCGCAGCGGGTCCTGCACGTCGCGCTCGTAGGTGGAGGACAGGTGCAGCGGCGGCACGACGTCGCCGGTACCGGGCGTCGCCTCCTGACCCACGTGCACCAACCTGGTGTCGAACCTCATGCGGGGGCTCCCGGGTGACGGCGTCATGCGACGGCTCGGACGAGCAGGCAGCGGGACGGCAGGCGCACCCCGCCGCCGTCGACGAGGTACCGGCCGGCGGCCTCCACCAGGGCGCGGTGCACGTCGGGGTGGCGCTCGTCGCCGTAGCGGGCGCGCAGGGCGGCGCGCGGGCGGGGCGGCAGCACGTCGAGGGTGAACCCGGCGAACGCGTCCGGCGAGGCCAGCCGGAAGTCCACCGCCAGCTCGGTCACCTCGACGTCGCGGAACCCGGCGGCGGCCGGCTCGGCGCGCAGCACCTCCGGGTCGGCCAGGCTGAACGGGCCCGGTCCGGGCGGTGGCGGGTCGAGCGCCAGCAGCCGGGACACGACGCCGAAGCCGAGGGCGATCATGGGCACCTCGGCGGGCGGTCCCCACACGGCCGCGGCGAGCACGCCACCGGGCCGCATGGCCGCCCGCAGCGCGCGCAGCAACCCGGGCCGGTCGCCGGCCAGGGGCAGCACCCACCGGCTCAGCACCACGTCGTGGCCGCCCGGCACGACCTCCGCGCCGCCGACCAGGAACCGGACGCCGGGCCGTCCCGCCGCGCGCTCCCGCGCCCGCTCGACCATGCGCGGCGACAGGTCGACGCCCACCACCTCGCCGGTCTGGCCGACCACGTCGGCGGCGGTCAGGGCGGGCTCGCCCAGGCCGGTGCCGTAGTCCAGCACGGACTGCCCCGCGCGCACCCCGCCGAGCCGCACCAGCTCGGCGGAGACCGCGGCGGCGGCCCGTTCGAAGTCCTCGGTCCACGCCAGCCAGCCGTCGCTGACGGCGTCCCAGGTGGCGGTCTGCTCGGCGCGGGTCCGGTCCAGCTCACCGGTGGTGGGCATCGGGGCACCTTCCTCCGTCGGTCGTCGCGCGGTCACAGGAAGCGCGTGGTCGGGTGGTCGGCGGTCCAGGAGCCGGGGCGCGCGGTCGCCAGCGCGTCGACCGCGGCGTCCACGTCGGCCTCGGTGTTGTAGACCGCGAAGGACAGGCGCACCGTGCCGAGCAGGCCGAGGCTGTCGAGGAACGTGCTGGCGCAGTGCACGCCGCAGCGCACCGCGATGTCCCGCCCGTCCAGGTGCGCGCCCACGTCGTAGGGGTGGACGCCGTCGACGACGAGGGAGACGATGCCGCTGGGCGTCTCCTCCGGCGACCCGACCACGCGCACGCCGGGCAGCTCGGCCAGGCGCCGCACCGCGTGGCGCACCAGGTGCTCGTCGTGGGCGCGCACGGCGTCCCGGCCGAGGTCGTCGAGGTAGCGCAGCGCGGCGGCCAGGCCGACCGCGCCCGCGACGTTCGGCGTGCCGGCCTCCAGCCGCGCGGGCAGGGGCACGTAGCGGACCGGCTCGGTCGCGCTCACGCCCTTCACCGTGCCGCCGCCGACGCGGGCCGGGCGCAGCTCGTCGAGCAGGTCGTACCTGCCGTACAGCACGCCGGTGCCCATCGGGCCGTAGACCTTGTGCGCGGAGAAGCAGTAGAAGTCGGCGTCCAGCGCCCGCACGTCCACGGTCCGGTGCGGCACCGCCTGCGCGCCGTCGACCAGGACCAGCGCGCCGTGCCGGTGCGCGGCGGCGATCAGCTCGGCGACCGGGTTGACGGTGCCGAGCACGTTCGACACGTGCGAGACGGCGACCAGCCGCACCCGCGGGCCGAGCAGGGCGGTGAACCCCTCGACGTCCACCCGGCCGTGCCCGTCGACGGGCGCGACGAGCAGTTCGGCCCCGGTCTCCTCCGCCAGCCTGCGCCACGGCAGCAGGTTCGAGTTGTGCTCCATGCCGCTGACCAGCACCGCGCTCCCGGGGCCGAGCAGGCGGCGGCCGAGCCCGTCGGCGACCGCGTTGACCGCGTCGGTGGTGCCCGAGGTGAACACCACCTCCTCGGGCCGTTCCGCGCCCAGCGCCCGCTGCACGTCGTGGCGCGCCTGCTCGAACACGTCCGTGGAGAGGCGGCCCAGCTCGTGGTAGCCGCGGCCGGTGTTGCTGTTGGCCGTGGTGTAGTAGCCGGTGATCGCGTCGAGCACGGCCTGCGGCTTGTGCGTGGTGGCGGCGTTGTCCAGGTAGGCGCCGGGACGCGTGGCGAGGATCGGGAAGTCCGCCCGCACCGAGGCGGGCAGGACGCCCCCGAGGACGCCCTGGTCGGCGGTGTGCGTCATCCGTGCTCCTCCTTGAACAGGCTCGTGAACCGGGCGACGTGGCTCGGCGACAGCGGGAACACCTTCTGCTCGGCGTAGGGCCGCCGGTTCGGCGGCGTGTAGCCGGGCTCGCCCTTGGCGGGCAGGCGGCCGTCCACGCGCAGGTGCGGGCCGAAGAAGAACCAGCAGATCTGGGCGACCTGCTCGACCACCAGCACCGGGTGCACCTCCTCCGGGTACATCGCCAGGTGCGTCCGCGCGGCGCGGAATTCGCCCCTCGGCCCGAAGGCGTTGCCGTGCATGATGTGGCCGAACACGTCGTGCACCACGCGGAAGATGTCGTTGTGGGACAGCTCCACGCCGTGCTCGACGACCCCGGACGGGGTGCGCAGCGGGTGGAAGCCGGTCGTCGGGCCGGGCCCGTGGCCCGTGGCGGTGAGGAAGACGTGCAGGACACCGGATTCGCGCACGCGGCGCACCAGGTCCTGGGAGTCGCGGTAGGGCGGGCGGTCCTCGGCCCACGGTCGCACGTCGAGCCCGGACTCCCGGATCACCCGGTACTGCACCAGGTTTTCTCGCTTGAACAACTCATAGCGTTGTGCCAGGTCGTCGTTCCAGTCGAGGCGCGGTGCGCGGTCGAAGGAGTCGGCCGTCTCGCGGCAGAAATCCTCGTCGAGGGTGAGCCGCAACCGGGAGAGATCGGCTATTGACGTGCCGGTGAGCCGGGGATGACCCTCGACGTAGGACTGAGCCATGGCAGCGAAGTCCGTTGCCGCTCCGGGTTCAAGCCCCACAGTGCCTCCCGTTCACCACTCAGGATAGCGACCTGTTTTTCAAGCGAACAGTAGCACGATCGGGGGTATGAACAGCCTCGCGTTCCGTGCCGGCGCCTTCGGACCTCCGTCCTGCGGGGAGGGACGCCGAACCGCTCTGAACAGGGTGGACGCGGCAGGTTCCGGGCACGCGGAGATCAGGCTCCGCAGGAGGCGGACCGCCGCAGGAGCGGGACGCCACAAGGTCGGCACACCGCAGGGTCGGCACACCGCGAGGTCAGCACACCGCAGGAGCGGGACGCCGCGAGGATCAGCCCGCCGCGGCGGACGACGCCGACCGGGCCGACACCGCTCGGGACGCCACCGTCCGGGACGACGCCGACTCCAACCCCAGCAGTTCGCAGCAGCGCAGCACCGCGTCCACGTCCCCCTCCAACACCAGGTGACCGGTCAGCATGGCCAGCAACGGCGTGAGGTGCCCCGAACCGATCCGCACGAACGTGGCCGCGTCGGTCTTCGCCACCACCACCGGGTCGACCGCGGCGCCCCTCAGGCCCCGCGCCCGACCACCGGAGGTCTCGATGTGGAACACCTGGTCGTCCACCCGGAACTCGTACCGCTCGTGCCGGTCGGACACCTTGGTCGGGTCCAGCATCGCCTCCGCGGCGAGGAAACCCCACTGCGGTCGGAGGGTGTCCTCCGGCCGCAGGTCGTCGACGAACTCCATGCCCCAGCGCGTCAGGCCCAGGATCAGCGGGCGCAGCTCCTCGCCGGCCGGGGTCAGCTCGTAGGCGAGCTGCGCGCCGGTGCCCCGGAGGTCCACCTGCCGCGCCACACCGCGCTGCACCAGGAACTTCAGGCGTTCGGCCAACAGGTTCGTGCCGATCCCGGGCAGGTTGGCCAGGACGTCGCTGTACCGGGCGGGCCCCAGGAGCAGCTCGCGGATGATCAACAGGGTCCACCGCTCGCCCACCACGTCCAGGGCCGACGCGAGGCCGCAGTACTGCTGGTAGCTCCGCTTGGTCGCCATGACTCCATCCCCCTTCACCGGCCACGCTATCGCAAAGTATTGCGACCCACTGCGTGAACCGAGGAGTTCCGCCGCTTCACCAGTCGTGCATCGTCAGGTCGTCCACCGACACCGGCTGATCAACACCGGCGGGACCGCCTCGTGGGCGTCGGTGCCGGGTGTCCGGGGTGCGGGGAGTTCCTTCGGTGAAGGGTAGCGATGACGGGGTGAAGATCAGCTCCGGGGCGGTGGGAGGGGGACGACACCGTCCACCCCCGACCCCGGCGCCGCGGTCGGCGGCGCCGGGTGCCACCGGTGTCGGCGGGGCTCAGACCCAGGGCGCGACCGGGTACCAGGGGATGATGTCGCGGCGCTCCAGGATGCGCACGTCCCAGTACAGGACCAGGAACACGCCCGCCGCGACGAACGCCGCCGCGGTCAGCACGGCCCGGCGGCGCGGGTCGGCGGCGAACCACCGGCCCAGGCGGTCGCCCGCGAGCCAGGTCACCAGCAGCAGCACCACCGCCATGATGAGGATGTTGCCGAGGGACTGGAGCACGAAGGCGGCCGCGCCGTAGAAGACGTTGCCGCTCTCGGCGGCGTCCCGGAACATCACGCGGAACAGCGGGAAGGGCCGTCCGATGAGGAATGCGCCGATCAGCACGCCCAGCACCACGACCGGCGCGTCCGGCCACCGGCGGGTCAGGCGCGCCAGCGGGTCGGGCACCAGGCCGGCCGCCGCCAGGCCGAGGTAGAGCATGGCGAGGCCGACCAGGCCGAAGACCACCATCGCCTGGAGCAGGCGGGGTGCGAGCCCGCCGACCGAGGCGGTCTCCTGGAACTGCGGCATCCGGGTGCCGACGAGCGCGACCACCACGCCGTAGGCGGCGGACACCGCGATCATGCCGATGGAGAGCAGGCCCAGCGAGCGCAGCACGTGCCGCACCCGGCGCGAACCGGAGCCGCCGTCACCGGCCATGGGCGCCATGGCGCCGAACGCGGCGATGTTGCAGGCGGTGAAGGTGCCGGCCAGGCCCGACACGAACGCGAACACCACGCCCGCGCCGACGCCGGCGATGGGGGTCGCGTCGGCGTCGTGGCCGAGGAGCCCGTCGGCGATGGTGCCGCCGATGACCGAGTCGACGAAGTGGGCCGACCACACGACGGTGAACAGGAAACCGACCAGTGCGCTCAGCCCGACGACCAGCCAGGGGCGGCGGGGACGGGTGAGCGCCTCTGCGGGAGGAGTCTCGATGCGGGTGGACATGCGAACCTCCGGGAGGGGACTTCGGGGGTGTCAGGGCGTGCGCATCCGCCGCATGTAGGTCAGGGCCGCCCAGGGACGGCGGCCGGAGGCGACGACCCGGCCGGTCGCGACGGCGCGGGCGAGCGGCGTGCGGCGGAAGATGGTGAGCATCAGCGCTGCCGGTTCGAAGCGGATCCGGGCGTCCGCGCCGCCGTCCGGCGGTTCGGCGCCGATGCGGCCCCCGCCGTTGACGAGCACGACCGGGGTGGTGTGCGCGGAGCGGAACTCCACGCGGACGGTGCGGCCCTGCCCACCGCCGGCGCCGAAGAGCCGGCCCGTCTCGCGGCTGCCGAGCAGGCTGACCAGGAACAGGTCGAAGGCGAGGGCGGCCTCCGCCGACGGCACCCGCCACGGCAGGGAGTGGGCGCGGGCGATGTCGAAGCCGTGCAGCAGGACCTCGTTGAGCTGGTGGGCCAGCAGGGAGGCGACCGGCAGCCGGGCGTCGCCCAGCCAGTGCGCGGGTTCGTGCGGGTCGCGGTCGGCGCTGCGGTCGAGCAGCAGCGAGACGCCCTCGCGCAGCCACCGCGCGAGCGCCTCCGGGGAGCGGGTCGGGAACTCGCGCAGCGCCACGTCGTTCAGGTGGGCGATGTCGCCGAGCGTGGTGGCGGCGACGAGGGGGTCGACCGCCGGGGCGCCCAGGGGCGTCGCCGGGGCGTGCAGCAGGCCGGCGTTGAGGTGGGCGACGACCGCGGTGTGCGCGGCGGTCTCCGCGGCCGTCCAGCGGACCGCCCGCGGGCGGTCCGGCGCGGGGCGGTCGGGGTCCCGCACGTCGAGCAGCAGGCGGGTGAACCGGTCGGTCGCGCCGTCGAGCGCGGCGCGCAGGTCGTGCCACCGCTGATCGGTCAGTTCCAGTCGCACTCTACCCCCAGGCAAAGATCCACTTTAAATAAACATACTTACTCACCGGTCATCTCCACAATGGCCCTACGCCGAAGCGCGGTGCGGGATCACCTGTTCGGGCCTTCACCGCTTGCCCCTCCCGACGGTTCACTGGGGCGCGGAGTTGACCATGCCGCGGAGCGGCGCCGGGGCGCGGGGGCAATCCCCACGCGCCCGTCGGGGAATCACCGAAGGGGAGCGCACATGACCTTGCCGACCGAACCGATCGGCAGCATCCCGCGTCCGGACTACCTGCTCGCGGGCCTGGGTGACGTGGCCGCGGGCCGGATCGACCGCGCCGCGTTCGACGAACTGGTCGACCGCGCCGTGCGGGACACGGTCGAGCGCTTCGAGGCCACCGGCTCCCCCGTGGTGACCGACGGGGAACAGGCCAAGCCCAGCTTCGCCACCTACCCGCTGGACGGCGTCGACGGGCTCGCGCCCGACGGCGTGGTGATCCCGTTCGCGGACGGGCACACCCGCACCCTGCCCCGGCTGACCCGGGGCCCGTTCCGCTACGGCGCGCACGCCGCCGACCACCTGCGCGCGGTGCGGGCGATCACCTCCGCGCCGGTCAAGCAGCCGGTCATCGCGGCCTCCGCGCTGAGCCTGCTCTACCCCGCCGACGGCATCGACGGCTACCCGCGCGAGCAGTTCCTCGCGGACCTCGTGGACGAGGCGGAGCGGGACATCCGCCAGTGCCTGGACGGCGGCGCGGACTCCGTGCAGCTGGACTTCACCGAGGGCAGGCTGTCGCTCAAGCTCGACCCGTCGGGCGGGGTGCTGCGCGACTTCGTGGCGCTGAACAACGCCGTCCTGGACCGGTTCACCGACGAGGAGCGCGCCCGCATCGGCGTCCACACCTGCCCCGGCGGCGACCAGGACTCCGTGCACAGCCTGGACATCGACTACGCCGAGCTGCTGCCGCTGCTGTTCACGCTGCGCGCGGGCCGGTTCTACCTCGCGCTGGCCGGCGAGCCGGACCCGGAGCGCGTGCTCAGCGCCGTGAGCGGGCACCTGTCCCCGGGCCAGCGCGTGTTCGTCGGCGTCACCAACCCGGTCGACCCGCGCGTGGAGACCCCGGAGGAGGTGCGGGACCGGGTGCTGCTGGCGGCCCGGCACATCCCGGTCGACCAGCTGGGCACGTGCGACGACTGCGGGTTCTCGCCGTTCGCGGACGACACCTCGACCTCGCGGGACGTCGCCTTCGCCAAGGTCGAGGCGCGGGTGCGCGGCACCCGGCTGGCGGCCGAGCAGCTGGGGCTCTGACCCCGCTCGACCGGTGTTCCCGCCGGAGGTGGGAGGCCCTCACCCCCGGCGGGGTCCCGGAGCGCCGTCAGCCGCCCGCCAGCGGCGGGACGATGTGCACGGTGCTGTCCTCGCCGACCAGCACCGCGTCCCGGCCGCGCCGCGGCACGGCCTCGCCGTCCAGGTAGACGTTGTAGTAGCGGAAGGGCTCGCCGTCCGCCCCGACGATCCGGTGCCGGTAGCGGGGCTCGTCCGCGGCGAACCGCTTCAGCACGTCGCCGAGCGGTCCGGTGGTGCACGCGAAGGACGATCCGGAGCCCTGGGTCCAGGCCGTCGACAGCACGATGGTCGCCATCTCACTCCCTCTTGTGGACTGCTTTCAGGCGTCCGTTCCTCAGGCGTCCGTTGCGCAGCGGAACCCGACCGCGAAGTTCGACCAGCCGTCCGGGTCGCCGTACATCCGCTCGGTGCAGCGGACCTGGTAGCGGAAGTTCATCCACGAACCGCCGCGGATCGCCCGGTACCGGCCCATCACCGAGCGGAGGGTGGCGTCGAGCTCCTGCCCGCCCGCGTAGAGGCTGGCCGTGGACGCCGTCCACTCGTAGACGTTGCCCGCCATGTCGTGGCACCCCGCCGGGCTCACGCCGCCCGGGAACGAGCCCACCGGCGTCGTCTGCGGTACCGGCCCGGACCGGGCGTGCACCCCCCGCCACCAGTCCTTCCACTGCTCCAGCGAGGTCAGCTCGCCGGCGTGGAACTCCGCGGTGTTGGCCAGCGCGCGGTCCCACTCGTCGCCCCACGGCCACAGCCGGCCGGTCACGCCCCGCGCGGCGAGCTCCCACTCGGTCTCGGTGGGCAGCCGCTTGCCCGCCCAGGACGCGTAGGCGTCGGCGTCCGCCCAGGAGATGTGCACGACCGGGTGGTCCTCGCGGTCCCCCACGTCCACCCCGGGACCCGCGGGCGCCGACCAGCAGGCCCCGTCGAGCTCGGCCCAGTAGCGGTCGTCGTAGACCAGCCCGTAGCCGTTGCGCTCCGCGTCGGTGAGGTAGCCGGTCGCCCGCACGAACTCGCGGAAGCGGGCCACCGTCACCGGCACCGGGTCGATCCGGAAGGGCGGCACGGTGATGGCGCCGGCCGCGGTCTCGTCGGCGAACCACTCCGGCGGGAACGCCTGGCCCTCGGTCTGGAGCCAGTCCAGCTGGTCCGGTGGGGCGCCGGGCACGAACTCAGCGCCGGGGACCACGATCATCTCGGTCATGTCCGCTCCAGGCCGGGTCGGGGGTCGTGGGTCAGCCGGGACGGCGGACGGCGGTGAACAGGCCGCGCCCGGTCAGCCAGCCGGGGTGGTACCGGGCGTCGCAGCCGGCCGCGTCGAAGGCGGCCAGGTACTCCTCGCGGGTGAACAGGCTCATCACCTCCAGCTCGGTGAACCGGCGGATCCCCGTCGCGTCGGCCACGGTCCACTCCACGTGCAGGTGGGTGGCGTCGGCGCGGCGCACCGAGTGCGACACCCGGGACACGACGCGGTCCGGCAGCCGGACGAGGTCGCCGCCGAGGTAGCCGTCGAGGAAGGTCTCCGGGAAGTACCACGGTTCCACGACCAGCACGCCGCCGGGCAGCAGGTGCTCGCCCATGCGCCCGATCGCGGTGGTCAGGTCGGCCGGCGTGGGCAGGAAGGCCGCGGAGGTGAACAGGCAGGTGACCGCGTCGAAGCGGCGGTCGAGCCGGAACGTCCGCATGTCGCCCTCGTGCACCACCGTCCCGGCCGGGACGCGGTCGAGCGCCCGCCGCCGCATCGCCGGCGCGATCTCGACGCCCTCGGTGCGGTCGAAGTGCCGGGCGAACTCCGCCAGGTGGGCGCCGGTCCCGCAGGCCACGTCGAGCAGCGAGGACGCGGCCGGGCGGCGCTCGCGCACGATCGCGGTGACGTCGCGCGCCTCGGCCTCCCAGTCCTTGCCGCGGTGCCGGTAGGTCAGCTCGTAGACGTCGGCGTGCTCGTCCCCGAACGCCGCCTGCTCGATGACGCCGGGAGGGGCGGGAACCCTCATCGTCGCTCCTCCCTGGGACCGGACCGCCGGGGTTCCCCTCCGGTACGGGGTGCCGAAGGGTCGCCGTCGTCCGGGCCACCCTCCAAAAACACTATAAACTCCACTAGTGACATTGGCCAGTCGCTTTCGATCTTGCCCGGTCGGGACGGCGGTCGGGGCGTCAGCCGTTCCAGACCAGGTAGGCCGGCGCCGGGCGGCCCGGCAGGAGCCGGAGGGCCGCGTGGTCCAGGCCCAGCGCCTCGCGGAACGCCAGGTTCTCCCCCGGCCACTTCGGGTGGTCGATCTCGTCGAAGGCCAGCACGCTGCCCCGGGTCAGGTAGGGGCGCACGGCGCGCAGCGCGGCCACGGTCGGCTCGTAGATGTCGAGGTCGAAGTAGGCCAGCGCGATCACCGTGTGCGGGTTGTCCTCCAGGTAGCGCGGCAGCGTCTCGCGGACGTCGCCCTCCACGACCAGCGTGCGGCCGGTGATGTGGGAGATCGCGTCGCCCTCGGCGTGCGCGTCGACGACCTGGCGCAGGTAGTCGGGGTAGCCGGCGGGCAGGGCGAACCGGCCGGGCACCGCCGACGGGCTGACCCGGTCGACCTCGGCGACGTCCGGGAAGCCGGTGAAGGTGTCGAAGCCGATGATCCGCCGGAACGGGTTGTGCGGCTCGCGGAACCCGCGCATGGCGGTGAACGCCGCGAGGTGCCTGCCGTGCCGGACGCCGAACTCCATGATCACGCCCGGCACGTCGAGCACCATCCGGTACAGCTCGTCCATCGACAGCAGGTCGGCCATCTGCTGCCGGCGCAGGAACAGCGGGAGCGCGTCGACCAGGTCCGACGCGGGTAGGGGGCTGTTCTCCAGCAGGTCGGCGAGCCGCGCCTTCATGGACAGCTCGGCCGGGGAGTCGTGCGGGAAGACGCTCATGTCGCGGTCGGCC
Organism: Saccharothrix sp. BKS2; assembly: GCF_047689505.1. Classification (NCBI taxonomy): domain Bacteria; kingdom Bacillati; phylum Actinomycetota; class Actinomycetes; order Pseudonocardiales; family Pseudonocardiaceae; genus Saccharothrix; species Saccharothrix sp. BKS2. The sequence continues at coordinate 199,600 of NZ_JAUQOL010000016.1, forward strand.
CCCGGCGGGGTGCCCGGGTCCGGGGGCGCCTGCGGGACCTGGTGGGCGTGGGGCGGGTTGTGCGGGGTCATGACGTCCTCTCCCGGTCGCCGGGGACGGCCACGCGGCGCCACCGGATGACGATCAACGTGTTGAGCAGGCGTGACAACCCACCGACGCTATCAAATTCTGAACCGACCCATCCTATTAGTGTTGACTTATATTAGAACTTCCCGCATACTGGAGGACATGCAGGCGTTCCAGGTCATCAGCGACCCGGTGCGCCGTCGCATCGTCGAACTGCTGGCGGAGGGCGAGGCGTCGGCCGGCGAAGTGGGGCGGGTCATCGGCGAGGAGTTCCAGCTGTCCCAGCCCGGGGTGTCGCAGCACCTCAAGGTGCTGCGCGACCACGGTTTCGTCGCCGTGCGGGCGGACGGGACCCGCCGCTACTACCGGATCATGCCCGGCCCGCTGCGGGAGATCGACAGCTGGCTGGAGCGGTACCGGGCGCTGTGGGAGCGGCCGCTGTCCGCCCTGGACGAGGAGCTGCGCCGGTCCCGCCCGCGCACCGACGACGGCCGACCGGGTCAGCCCACCACGTAGTCGTTGCCCGCGTACCAGCCGCCGCGCCCCTGCGGCAGCAGGTCCAGCACCTGCCACACCGGCGAGAGCAGGTCGATGCCGCGCTCGGCGCCGTCCGGCGGGAAGCTGGCGTGCACGGTGTAGCAGAACCGCACGTCCTCGCCCTCGCGCCGGAGCACCGTGAACGCCGGCCTGGGCTCCCCCGCGCCGGTCTCGGCACCGAGGTCGCGGTTGAACGTGGTCTCGCCGCAGGAGAGCAGGCGCAGGTCGTGCCACCCCCGGGCCCGGCCCCACGCCCGCAGGTCCGCCGGTTCCGCGGCCGCCACGACCACGAGCGCCGTGTGCTGCGCCAGGTGCCGGTGCACGCCCTGGAGGCCGTCCACCCACATCGAGCACATCGGGCACGCCTCGGCCGTCCCGCGCGGGAACATCAGGTGGTAGACCACCAGCGTCCGGTGGTCGCCGAACAGCTCGACCAGGCGCGGCCGGAGGACCCGGCCGTCCTCGGTCTCCTCCGCGAACCGGTAGTCGTCGAGCAGGGGGCCCGGCGGCAGCGCCCGCCGCGCGGCGGCCACCTCCTCCGCGTGCTCCCGCAGGGCCCGCTCCCGGCGCAGCAGGTCGATCCGGGCCGCGCGGTACTCGTCGTCGGCGTGAGCGGGGACCAGCACGTCCGGCGGGATGCCCGCGCCCGGTTCCAGGGTCTCGATCTCTGCCACGAACCCGTCCACTGCGTCCGGCACCGGCGACCTCCCTGTTGGCACTGCTGGGTTGTCAGCCTCGCACCGCCCAAGCCGGTACGCGACTTTGGAGCGAAATTACCGTACACTCGCGATAGATACGCCATCGAGGCCCGGCAACAGCGAGGTAGAGCAGTAGTACCGAACGCACAACCGACCACGGGGTGACTGATACACTCAACTATCGTGTAGGTAGTTTCATGCGAGGAGCGCACGGATGACGAAGAAGCGGGACTACGGGCAGTTCTGCGGTCTGGCTTCGGCGATGACCGTCATCGGCGAGCGGTGGACCCTGTTGGTCATCCGTGAACTGCTCATCGGGCCGACCAGGTTCAACGAGCTGGCCGAGAACCTGCCGGGCATCGGTCCGAACCTCCTCTCCGAACGCCTGCGCAACCTCACCGCGGCCGGCGTCGTCGAGCACGCCCCCGTCCCCGGTGACGGTCGTGGCCGGGTCTACCGGCTCACCGCCGTCGGCGAGGAGCTCCGCGGGCCGGTGCTCGAACTGGCGCGGTGGGGCCTCCAGTTCCTGACCGACGCCGACGCGGCCGGCGCGACCCGCGCCGCCTGGGGCTTCCTGGCCGTGCAGGCGATGACGGACCAGGCCAACATCCCGGCCGTCGACGAGGAGTACGAGTTCCGGGTCGACGAAGAGGTCTTCACCATCCACGTCGCCGACGGGGCCGTCCGGTTCCACCGCGGTCCGTCCGCCCACCCCGCGATCGTCATCAACAGCGACTCCGAGATGTTCGTCCGGATCGGGGCACGCATGATCTCGCCGTTCGACGCCATCGTCACCGGCGCGGTCAAGATCGAGGGCGACCCCGAGGCCGTGCACCGCTGCACCAGGTTGCTGCAGCTGGCCTGACCGGCCGTGGCCCTCTCCCGGCCGGCTTCACCACCGCAGACCCAGGGAGGGTTTTCCCATGTCCACGTCCGGTCGCACCCACCGGCTCCCCCCGACCGTCCTCGACGGCGGCCTGTCCACCGGCCTGGAGAACCAGGGCGAGCCGATCGTCGCGCCGTGGTGGTCGACGAAGTGCCTGATCGCGGGGCCGCGCCGAGAGCTCGTCCGGCGGGTCCACGCCGCCCACGTCGAGGCCGGGGCCGAGATCGTCACGGCGAACACCTTCCGCTGCAACCTGCGCACCCTGCGCGGGGTCGACCTGGACCCCAGCTCCGGTTACGCCTGGATGGTGCACGCCGCCGTCGGGGTCGCCCAGCGCGTGGCCAAGCCGCGGCTGCGGGTCGCGGGCTCCATCGGCCCGGTGGCCGACGCGTACCGGCCCGAGCTGGTGCCGACCGACGAGGAACTGCGCGAGGAGCACCGCTGGCTCGCCGTGGAGCTGTCCCGGGCCAAGGTCGACCTGGTGTTCGTCGAGACCATGAACACCGCCCGCGAGGCCGCGATCGCCGCCGAGGCGGTGCTCGCCACCGGTCTCGAACCGTGGGTGTCCTTCGTCTGCGGCGACGACGCCCGGCTGCTGTCCGGCGAGCCGATCGGCGAGGCCGCCGGCGCGGTGCTCGACCGCGGCGCGACCGTTCTCGGGGTGAACTGCACGACCCCCGAGCGCACCGGCCCGGCGCTGCGCGCGCTGCGCGAAATCTACGACGGCCCGCTGTTCGCCCAGCCGAACGTGGAGGACCGCACCAACGCCTCCCCCGTCGGCCCGCAGCCGGTCGCGGTCGGCCCCGAGGCCCTGGCCCAGGCCGTCGCCGAGTGGCACGACGAGGTCGGGCTCGCCGCGGTCGGCGGCTGCTGCGGTGCGACCGCCGAGCACGTGGCGGCGCTCGCCGCGCGGTTCGCGCCGCGCGAGGCGGGCGAGCCGGTCCAGACGGGCGTGTGACGTTGCCACCGGTCACCGGGGCGCCCGCACGGGCGCCCCGTCCCGTGCCGGGCGCGTCCGCCCCGGTGCCTCCGTTCGACCCGGGACTGCTGGCGGAGCTGGCCGACACGGCGCTGTCCGTCGCCGTGGCCGGCGGCTGCGCGGAGGCGGAGCTGCGCGCCTCCTGCGTGCGGGCCGGCCTGGTCGAGGTGCACGACGGTCGCCTGGCCGCCTCCACCGACGAGGGTGAGCAGGGCATCGCGGTGCGCGTGCTCTGGCACGGGCGGCGCGGCGTCGCGTCGACGTCGGACCGCACGCCGGACGGCGTCGCGGCGGCCGCCCGCCGCGCGGTCGACCTGGCCCGCCGCTGCGCCGCGGCCGGGATGCCCGAGACCTCGCCGGTGCCCGAGCCGGCGCACCCCGGGGCCACCTGGCGCGGCGGCCACGAGGTCGACCCGCTGGAGGTGCCGACCGCGGAGCGGGCCGACCTGCTGGCCGAGTGGAGCGCCGGGCTGCTGCGGGCCGGGGTCGAGCGGGTCCGCGCGCGGCTGCACGCCGTGCGCGAGCGGACCTTCCTGGCCACCCTCACCGGCTCGACGATCACCCAGGAGCGGGTGCGGGTGCACCCGCTCGTGTTCGCCTCGGTGCGGCACCCGCGCTCCGGGGACCTCGTCACGGCGCGTTCGCTGGGACCGCCGACCGCCCGCGGCTTCGAGTACCTGCTCGGCCGGGGCTGGGACTTCGAGGACGAGCTGGCCCGGCTGCCCGAGCAGCTCGCCGAGACCGTGCACGCGCCCCCGGTCGAGAGCGGACCCACCGACCTGGTGATCGCCCCGTCGAACCTGTGGCTGACCCTGCACGAGACGGTCGGGCACGCCACCGAGTCCGACCGCGTCCGCGGCGAGGAGGCGGCCTTCGCCGGGACCACGTTCGTCCGGGCCGAGGACGTCGGCCGGCTGCGCTACGGGAGCGCGAGCATGGGCATCGTCGCCGACCGCACCCTGGAGCACGGCCTGGCCACCACCGCCTACGACGACGAGGGCGTGGCCACCGGCGCGTGGCCGCTGGTGACGGCGGGCGTGCTGACCGGGCTCCAGACCGACCGGGCGGGCGCGGCCGCGCTCGGCGAGGACCGCTCCCGCGGCTGCGCCTACGCGCAGTACCCGCGCGACGTGCCCCTGTCCCGGATGCCCAACGTCTCGCTGCTGCCCGACCCCGACGGGCCCTCCCTGGAGGAGCTGATCGGCTCCGTGCGGCAGGGCCTGTACGTCGACGGCTCCGACAGCTGGTCGATCGACATGCAGCGGCGCCAGTTCCAGTTCACCGCCCAGCGCTTCCACCGCATCGTCGACGGCCGGCTGGCCGGGCAGGTCCGCCACGCGGCCTACCACGGCACCACCACCCGGTTCTGGAACTCGCTGGAGGCGGTCGGCGGCCCCGGCACGTACGCCGTCTACGGCGCGGACCTGTGCGGGAAGGGGCAGCCGGTGCAGGCGGCCGCGGTCAGCCACGGCGCGCCCGCGACGCTGTTCCGCGGGGTGCCGGTGAGCCGGACGGGGGCGTCGTGAGCACCCACCTCCCCGGGTCGGCGCAGGAGATCGCCGAACGCGCCCTGGCGCTGTCGCGCGCGGACCACACCACCGTCGTCGTCGACGAGCTGGCATCGGCCGACCTGCGGTGGGCCTGCAACGGCGTCACCCTGCTGTCGTCGAACCAGGACCGGTCGGTGACCGTCGTCAGCGTCGTGGGACGGGGCGAGCACGCCGCCGCGGGCGTCGTCACCCGGCGCGGAGCCGGCCCGGACGAGCTCGCGGAGCTGGTCGCCGCGGCCGACGACGCCGCCCGGCGGCACCCGCACGCCCGCGACGCGACCGACCCGCCGGCGGCCCGCCGCGACGGGGACTGGGACCTGCCGCCGGAGCGGGCGGCGCCGGAGGTGCTCGACGCGACGATCGACGGGTTGAGCGGCGCGTTCCGCCGGGGCGCCCGCGACGGCCTGGAGCACCACGGCTACGCCTCGCACCGGCACACGACCACCTACCTGGCGTCCTCGTCCGGTCTGCGGCTGCGCCACGCCGGCGCGGCCGGTCACCTCGACGCGCAGCTGCGGTCCGCGGACGGCACGATGTCGTCGTGGGCCGGGACCGGGACCACCGACTTCGGCGAGGTCGCCGTCGCGGCCCTGGACGACGAGCTCCGCCGCCGCCTGCACGCCGACCTGCCGCTGATCGAGGTCCCCGCCGGCCGGCACGACACGGTCCTGTCCCCCGCGTGCGTGGCCGACCTGATGCTGCACCTGTACTGGTCGGCCGAGGTCGAGCGGGCCGCCGCCGGCGGGAGCCCGCTCGGCGCGTCGGGCCGGCCGCGCCTGGGCGAGCGGCTCGCCCCGGCGGGGTTGTCGCTGCGCAGCGACCCGCACGACCCGGTGCTGCGCTGCGCGCCGTTCACCGTCGCCCGCGAGTCCGGCGCGGCCGGGTCGGTGTTCGACAACGGGGTGCCGCTGGCGCCCACGCGCTGGATCGACGACGGCGTGCTCCGCGCCCTGCCCGGTTCGCGCCGGGCGGCCGGGGCCGCCGGGGTCCCGGCGACCGGGCCGGTGGACAACCTGATCCTCGACGGGCCGGCGGCGAGCGCGGCCGGGCCCGACCCGGCGGCGGGGATCGAGCGCGGGCTGCTGGTGACCTCGCTGTGGTACATCCGGGACGTCGACCCGGCCCGGCTGCTGGTCACCGGCGTGTCCCGGGACGGCGTGCACGTGGTGGAGGACGGCCGGGTGGTGGGCCGGGCGGCGAACCTCCGCTTCGAGGAGAGCTCGCTGGAGGTGCTCGCCCGCGCGGTGGCGGTCGGCCCGGCCCGGCGCACCGTGGGCCGGGAGGGCGGTCCGTCGCTGCCGCGCACGGTGATGCCGTCGCTGCGCGTCCCGGACTTCCGCTGGACGGCGACCAGCGACGCGGTCTGAAGCGCCCGCCCTGGACGCCCACCCCTGCCCGGGGCGGGCGTCCAGGGGCCTGCGGTACGCGGACGGGGAACTCCCGGTGGACCGGACGTGACCGGAGCGCCGCGCCGCCGGGGGTCCTCAGAACCACTTCGCGCGGGTCCCGTCGCCGTTGAGGGGTGAGTCCCCCGGCCGGAGCACGACCCCGCCCGCCGCCGGGACCGGCGGCGGGCGGGGACCCGCGCTAGTTCCGGCCGGTGCCCGGCCGCTGCGCCGACCAGAGGCCCCGGTTGATCACCGGCTTGGCCGTCTCCTGGAAGTCGATGCCCGGGTGCAGCTCGCGGATCGTGCCCTCGATCACCAGCAGCGACAGCAGCGGGAAGATCAGCTCCGGCGCGGCGTGCACGCCGTGGGTCCGCTGGAGGTCGAACATCTCGGTGGCGAAGCCCATCAGGCTGAACTCCTTGGCGGGCAGGCCGTGGTTGCGCCGCACCAGGTCCGCCATCCGCTCCAGGAACCCGTCGACGTCGGCGGTCGGGCTGAGCCCGGTCGCGCTCTCGACCACGATCTCCGCGCACCGCGTCCCGCGCCCGACCGCCATGTTCATGAAGAACTCGGCGAACAGCCGCCGCAGCCGGTCGGTCAGCTGGACGCTGAACCCGGCGTCCAGCACGACGACCTGGCCGCGCGGGGTGAAGTTCAGGTTGCCGGGGTGCATGTCGCAGTGCACGAAACCGTCCACGAACAGCATGTGGTAGATCGAGATCAGCGCCGACTCGGCGAACTTCTTGCGCATCACCGGCGCGACGGAGCGGGCGTCGCCGTCGAGGTCCTCGATGAACTCCATCGCGATCACGGTGTCGCGGCAGAGCTCCTGCCGGACCGCGGGCACCCACACCCGGGCCACGCCGGAGAGGTTGTGCCGCAACCGGTGCAGCGAGTCGGCCTCGGCGCGGAAGTCCACCTGGCCGGCCACCGCGTCGCACATCTGGCCGACGATCTCGGTCACCGGCAGGCCGGCGAACGCGGGCAGGCGGGCCGCGAGAGCCGCACCGCGCCGCATCAGCCGCAGGTCCCGCGCCATCAGCCGGTCGATGTTCGGCCGCCGGATCTTGAGCGCTACCGTGCGGCCCTGCTGGTCCACCGCCCGGTGCACGCAGGCGATGCTCCCGGCCGCGACCGGGGTCAGCTCGACGTGGGGGAACAGCACGTGGAGGTCGTCGCCGTACGCCTCGCGCAGCATCCTGGCGGTGTGGGCGGCCGACGTCGCGGGGACGTCGTCGTGCAGGGTGCCCAGCTGGTCGCACAGCGCGGGCGGCAGGATGTCGCGGCGCGTGGCGAGCACCTGGCCCGCCTTGATGAACGTCGCGCCGAGCCGGGCGAGCAGCACCGGCGCGGCGTGGTACAGCGTCCGCGCGGCCTCCCGGCGCCGCCCGGCCACCCGGTGGCGGACCGCGGCCCCGACCGCGGGGCCGGCCACCCGCCCGGTGACCGCGAACAGCCGGGCCACCCGCAGGAGGTCCTGGGCGGCCCGCGCGGCGGGACCACCCGACCCGCTCCCACCGCGCCCGGTCCCGCCGCGCCCGATCCTGACGCGCTCGACGACGGTCATGCCGTGCCACCCCCGGAGTTCGTGATCCCCGGCAGCTCGATCGCCCGCAGCTGCAGGGTCGCGTGGTCGCAGTACCAGAACAGCCTGCCGTCCCAGGTGATCGCCCTGGGCTTGCCCCAGACCATCACCGGGTAGCGCGGCCGCCTGCTGTTGAGGTCGGTCAGCCGGACCCGGGAGGCGTCGCGGTCGGTGTGCACCAGGAACCCGTCGGACACCGTCACGCCCGTGACCTCGTGGCCCACGTCGATGCAGTCCAGCAACCGGAAGTTGTCCAGCTCGCGCAGCTCGACGATGCCGAGGTCCTCGTAGCCGATCCACACCCCGTCCCGGCACGCCTCCAGGCCGGAGATCGGGTGGCCGGGCCGGGGGTTGGGCCACTCGTCGATCTCGCTGCCGGTCGCCGGGTCGAGCAGGCGCAGGTTCCGCTCCTCGCCCACCACCTGGAGCAGCGCGCCGCGCAGGGTGGTGAGGTCGCCGGCGACCTCCTGGCACGGGATCCGCTGCACGATCTCGCCGCTGACGGGGTCGATCGCGCCGATCTGCTTCGAGAAGATCTCGGCGAAGTACAGGTACTCCCCGCTCCAGGTGACCCCGCACAGGTCGAGGGCACGGACGGGGAGGTCTCGGACGATGCCTGCGGATACGGTCACGGCCGCACCGGCGCCCGGGCGAGTCCGACGTCCATCGTCCAGGTCTCGACGAGCCTGGCGGTGTCCCGGGGGCGTTCGAGCGCGACCTTGAGGCTGTCGCCCGCGGCGACCGCGCTGTGGCGGACCGGCCAGACCCAGCAGGCCCAGTTGCAGCCGGTGTAGCCGGGGAAGTTCGCGAGTTCGACACCGGGGGCCAGGACGGCCCGGAACGAGCCGACGACCGCGTGCAGCGTGCCGGCGGTCTCGACCTGCACGGCGTGGTGCTCGCCGCCGATCGGGCGCGCGCGCTCACCGAGCCGGACGTCCGCGGCCACCGCGGGTTCGCCGAGCACCCGGGGCGGGCGCTGGAAGAAGTGCAGCTGGGCGGCCGGCGCGACGTGGTCGAGCACCGCGCCGAAGCGCAGGCCGTACACGTCCTGCGACCAGATGCCCCAGCCCTCGCCGTCGAACTCGACGGGGGCGAGCAGCGTCTGGAGCCGCTCGGGGACGATCCGCCCGCCCTCGGCGAGGTTGCGCCGGGCGAAGGCGGCCAGGACCTCGGCCATCTCCTCCTCCGGCCCGAGGTTGCCCATCAGCTCGGCGACCACCACGTTCGCCTTGCGCGGGAGCCTCGCCACCCGGGCGTCGCCCTGGATGACGGTCACGCGGTCCGCGACCCCGTTGTCCCGCGCGATCATCGTGGCCAGCTCGGCGGTCTCCGGGTCGCCCTCGATCGCGTAGACGTGTTCGGCACCGTGCCGCAACGCCATGAGCCCCAGGACCAGGGTCCCGGCCCCGACGTCGGCCACGACGTCGCCTGGCCGGACGGTGGCGGCGAGCGCCTCGTCGTAGGCGGCCAACCGGGTTCGGTCGGACAGCATGATCTGGTGCATCAACAGCGTGCGTGGGTTCACGGTGCCCCTTCTCTGCGGCCGTCGCGTACGGCGGCGCGGATGGACGGCGGCCGCCCGGGACACCGCTTGCGCAGGTGTCCCGGGCGGGGGTCACGCGTTCGAGACTCAGACGTTGACCGCGGCGTGCTCGCCGACGATCGACTCCCTCATCACGAACTTGGCACCGGTCAGGCGGGCCTTCACGGTGTTGTCCTCGGTCACCAGGGCGGTGTCCGGGCCCTCGAGGGCCAGGTTGGTGCCCAGCGGGTCGAGGTCGTTCAGGCGACCCGCCACGTGCACCGCGTTGGTGGCGTAGAGGGTGCCGTGCGGCGTGCAGATCTCGAACTGCGCGTCGAAGTGCAGGTCGCTCGGGTACCGCACGCGGCTGAGGCTGTCCTCGGAGCCCTCACCCAGCGTCCCGCTCGACGGGCGCGCCCAGCTCGCCCGCAGCATAACCCGGCCACCCAGCTCGGCGCACTCGCCGACCAGGGCGACGCGAGCCAGCTGCGCCAGGACGCCCGTGCCCTCGTCGTGCTTCTCCGGGCCGAACAGCAGGATCTCGGCACCGGCGGCGAGGGAGTGGTCGCCCGCCAGCTCGACGGTGACCGTGCGACCGCCGACCTCCAGGGAGATCTGACCCTCCATGGAGCTCTGCATGATGATGGACGGGTCCATCAGCATCGACATGCAGGCGGCCGGCGCGGCGGCGAAGAACACGGTCGGCGTGATGCCGATCGGGTTGTTCTCGTCGTCGGACGGGTACCACGCCTCGGGCAGCGTCGTGCCACGCACCACGTTCGGCGCCTGCACGAGCTCCTGGTGGTGGTCGCCGCGCGGGAAGCCCAGGTACGGGCTGCTCAGCGGCTTCTTGAACGGCGGCACGTTGTCCACGATGCCGTAGATCGGGATGACGTTGCGGTGGACCAGCCGCAGCGTGCTGGTCTCCAGGATCCCGTACCGGCGGATGTGGAACTCCGCCGGGAAGTTGTTCCCGGGCGAGATCTGCTTCACGTGGCCGGTGTTCGGCAGCTTCGGGTTCGACAGGATCTGGATCCGGTCGTTCAGCTCGTAGCTGAAGCCCTTGATGCCGACCTCGGGAGCACTGATCAGCTCGGTGTCGAACGTCGAGTGACCCTGCTCGTCGACCCGGTGCTCGAAGCCCGGCATCGGCCACTTGTTCATCTGGACGAAGCCCGAGAGGTTGATCGTCTCTCGCTTGCCGTTGTAGTAGTCATCGCCGTACACGACCGTCGCGGCAGCAAGAATGTGCGGACGGATCGGCTTGGGCGCCAGACCCAACGACTCGTAGGTCTCCCTGCTCACTTGCTGACCTCCAGCGGAGTTGAGGGTGGGGTGTCGGACAACTTGCGAGCCCGGGGGGCTCTGCCGTGTCCCATGAACTGATACTACGGTTTTATATAGTCATTAGCAAGACCCTGGGCTGAGCCGGTCTCCACGGACCCCGTACGGGCGTGCAGCACGACGGCGGGCTGGGCCGCGTCCAGCGCCGCAGCGCAGCCCTCAGGGGTGTCGGAGACGGCCATCAGGAGGGCGTAGCGCCCCCAGACGTGCCCCTCCGGCGGCGGCGAGATCGTGGTGCCCGGTCGGGGCAGCCCGGTGGCGAGCACGATCCCGGCCGGGAGCCGGTCGGGATCGACCTCGACGCGGTCCACCTCGCACGGGGCGTCCGGGTAGAGGAACCGGACCGCCGCGACCCGGCCCCGGTCCGGACGCGGGTCCGGTTCCAGGCCGCAGGCCAGCAGGGTCGCCACGGCGCCGGCGTCGACACCGGTGGCGGCCTGGCCCAGCATGGGGATGAGGTCCCCGCCCAGGCGGCAGTTGACCTCGATGACCCGCCAGCCGTCGCGGGCCCGGCGCAGTTCGACGTGCGTCATCCCGTGGTCGAAGCCGAGCGCCTCGTGCGCGGCGGTCACCACGCGGTGCAGCTCCGGGTCGTCCTCCCCCGGACCGCGGCCGTCGACCACGTGCCCGGTCTCCTCGAAGTACGGCGGGTACCCGGTCGTCTTGCGCGCGGTGAACAGCGGGTGGGTGCGGCCGTCGAGCACCCAGGAGTCGACGCTGACCTCCGGGCCGTCGACGTACTCCTCCACCAGGACCCCGTCGGACCGGTACGGGACCGGGCCGACCTGCGCGGCCCGGGTGTGGGCGTAGCCCGCCGCCAGGTCCCGCGCCGAGTCGACCCGGATGACGCCCATGCTGGCGCCCAGGTCCCGCGGCTTGAGCACGACCGGGTACCCGATCCGGTCCGCGGCCGCGGCCGCCTCCTCGGCGCCGGAGACCACCTCGGAGGCCGGCTGGGGCACCCCCGCGGCGGCCAGGGCCGTCCGGGTGCGGTGCTTGTCCCGGCAGCGGTCCACCACGTCCGGCGCCACGCCCGGCAGGCCGAGCGCGCGGGCGATGTGGGCGGTGCCGGACATCTTGAGCTCGTCCCAGGACAGCACGCCGGTCACCCGCCGCCGCCCGGCGACCTCCTGGGCGGCGGCGACCAGCGCCGGGATGTCGAAGACGTCGACGAGGGTGTGCCCGACCAGCTTCTCCGCCACCGAGGGGGCGGGTTCGGCCTCGGCGAGCAGCCACACGTCGGCGACGGAGCCGACGCCGTCGAGCAGGTAGCTGCGGTACCCCTCGAAGACGATCCCGACCAGGAGCACCAGGGGCCTCCCGGTCGGCGTCACGAGCGGGCTCCCCGATCCAGCGGTGCGATGGCCCGCAACGCCTTGCCCGGGAAGTCGCAGTACCAGAGGTGGTGACCGTCGTAGGTGAGGCCGGTGGGGCTCCCGGTCGCGGCCTCGGAGAACACCTGCTCGCCGGTCTCGACGTCGTAGCCGCGGATGACCACGTCCTCGAAGTCGGTGTAGTACACGACGCCGTCGACCTCGGTGAGCCCCGAGGGGTTCCCGACCACCGGGAACTCCCTCAGGATCTCCACCGTGTCGACGGACCGCAGCTGGACCACAGGGGGCCGCCGCAGGCAGACCCACACCCCCTCGGGACGGACCTCCGCGCCGCAGACCCGGCCGTTGGACGGCTCGATGGCCCGCCGCTCCACGAGTTCGCCGCTCTCCGGGTCGAGCAGGAGGAACCGCTTGGGCCGCATCCCGATCTGCCAGAGCCGCCCGTCGTGGAAGGTCAGGTCCGCCCGCGCGCCGGGGCACGAGAGCGTGTGCCGCACGCTCCCGTCCACCGGGTCGAGCGCGTACACCTCACCGGCCTGCTGGTCGGAGTGCCACAGCTGCCGCCCGTCCCAGGTGAGACCGCAGAGGTAGGCGCCCGGGGAGGGCAGCGACCGGAGCACGGCGACGTCGGGGTTGACGGTGGGCACGGGCATCGTGGTCACACCCCCGCCACGGGGTCGGCGGCCACGACGCTGCGGTCTTCGCCGCGGAAGGTGAACCGGGCGTCGTCGCCCTCGCCCTCGACGTCGACCAGCGCGACCTGACCGGGGGCCAGGTCGCCGAAGAGGATCTTCTCCGACAGCTGGTCCTCGATCTCGCGCTGGATCGTGCGACGCAGCGGCCGGGCGCCCAG
>NZ_JAUQOL010000017.1:0-180192 GCF_047689505.1 Saccharothrix sp. BKS2
TTCCAGCGCCGATGGTACTGCACTCGTGAGGGTGTGGGAGAGTAGGACGCCGCCGAACATTCTTTCCCTCAGGGGCATCCGTGATACGGGTGCCCCTGAGGGCTTTTTGCGTTCAACACCACCAACGCTCAGGACAGCCGAGCAGCGATGGCCTCACCCAGCGAGGTCCCCGAGAGCCACGCCGTCTGGACCCTCGGCACGCCCCACGCGTCACCGGCGATACCCACCATCCCGTCATCGAGGTGGAACGGCGCCTGCCCCTCCTCGCTCGGCCGGGCGAACGTCCACCGGTGCACGTGAACCCCCACAGCAGCAGGCAGCCCCAGCAACTCCCGCACCGCCGCCTCGATCTCCTCACCAGCGGCGAGGGCATCGGCCACGTACCGCTCCGCAAAGGCGTCCCCGGTGTGCGCGACGAGCACCGGAGCACCGTCCCCGCGTCGACTGCCGTCGTCGAACAGGGTGGTCAGGACCGGGTGGTCGTTGACGAACGCCCCGTGGAACTCCGTCCAGGTCCGCTCCTCGTACACCAGCGTGGCGACCAGCGAGGGCAACCACACCTGCCCGTCGGCCGCCGCCCAGGTCCCACGCAGGCGCGGATCGAGCAGGCGTGCAGCCTGGGGACCCGGCATGGCGAGGGCGACGGCGTCCACCGCCGTGCCGTCCACGCGCGGTCCGGGTTCGATCCACTCGACGGCACGGGACGTCACCACGTCCAGTTCCGAAGCCAGCTCCTCGACCAGCGACCGGAGCCCACTCGAAGCCGCCCACCGCACGGGCCCGGTGGTCCGCGAGACCTCGTCCCCGGAGTGCACGGCGAAGGTGTCCGTCCACTCCCGGGCCAACCCGGCCTCCCGCCACCGCCGTGCGACGGTGGCGAACCGGGGGTCCGACACGGTGAAGTACCCGGCACCGATGTCGGCCCGACGTCCGTCGTAGCGCTTGGTCGCCATCCGGCCGCCGACGACGCGGGACCGTTCGACGACGCCGACGTCCACCCCCGCGTCGAGCAGCGCACGCGCGCACGCCAGGCCCGCGATTCCCGCGCCCACCACCACAACCCGCACCGCCGGGCCCCCTGAAGAGTCGTCACGTTCTGGTGGGCAGGACCGCTGACCGGGCGACGTGCCCGAGGCGAGCGGGTGACGGGACGCCCCCGCCCGGAATCCGTCCCTACGGTAACCGCACGAGCACCGATCCGTGGACGGGGAGGTCTCCAGTGCCGTGGCGATCGCAGGGACGACGGGGCAGGCACTCACGTGTCCCGCGAGGTTCACCGCCACCGATGTGGGCGCCCGTGGTGCTCGCCCTGGTGCTGCTGGTCGCGCTGGTCCTGCTCCTGCTCACCTATGTCTGACCGGTGTGACCGGGTGACCGGTGTGACCGATGAGCCCCGTCGTTCACGGGCCCGCCGTCACTCCACCGGCTCCAGCGACCCGTTGCCCGCCGGGAACCGGCGCTCGTTGCGCTCGATCTTGGCGAACGCGGCCTCCACCAGGTCCACGTCGAGCTTGTCGGCCAGGCGCACCAGGTAGTGCACGACGTCGGCCAGTTCGTCCCGCACGTTCCAGGCCAGCTCGGGGTCCTCCATGGCGCGGGCGGCCTCCTCGGGGGTGAGCCACTGGAACAGGTCGGTCAGCTCGCCCACCTCCCCGGACAGGGCCATCACGAGGTTCTTCGGCGTGTGGTACCGGTCCCAGTCGCGCGCGGCGGCGAACCGGCGCAGGGCGTCCCGCAGTTCTTCCAGGTTGTTCATGCCCGCAGAGCTACCACACGGTGGTCGCTGGGCCGCGCACCGCGCACCGCACACCCGCTTGAACGCCGTGCTGAACGCGGGCTCCACGACGTCGTCGCCCAGCGCCCGGTACCAGGCGGGCGTGTTCGCCTCGGGCCGGTCGAACCACTCGCGCAGCGCGAACACCAGCAGCAGGTCCAGCAACCGGTCGAGCACGATGTCCTGACCCGGCTGGTCCTTGTAGCTGCCGGTGATCACCACGGCGTCACTGCCGAACCCGCTGCCGAACCCGCCGTCAGGCCCGCCTCCAAATCCGCCGTCAGACCCGCCACCGTGCCCACCGCCGAACCCGCCGGCCGGCGCCACCCCGTAGGTGCGGGTGCCGATCAGCAGGCGGTCGCAGTCGGATTCCCCGACCGAAACCTGGGGCGGCGTCGCCGGGTCGTCGGCCAGCACGAACCGCAGCGGCCCCGGATCAACCCGATGCCACCGGGTCGCATGTGGACCCGGGTGCCGTCCTCGGCGAGCAGCCACGCCTCACCTCGAACAGCCACGCCTCACCTCTGGCGGCGGTAACGAGGGTCAGCGGCGCGGCGGCCGTGAACGCCGGCGACCACGGCGGCGTGGCCACCGAGCGGCAGACCAGGGCGCCGTGGGCGCGCACGCCGCGCAGCAGTTCGGTGAGAGCGTCCACGTAGACGATTGAACATGCATCGTCGACTGTGGGCCATGTCCGGTCCGCGCCGGCGTTGATTGGCTTGCGGCATGACGATCCTGGTAATCGGAGCCACCGGCAAGACCGGCCGCCGCGTCACCGCGGCCCTCGACGCGCTCGGCGTCGACCACCGCCCCGCCTCCCGGGGTTCGGGGACCCGCTTCGACTGGTTCGACGAGACCACCTGGGAACCCGCGCTGGCGGGCGCCACCGCCGTGTACCTGGTGCCGCCGGCGCTGACCCTGGACGACACCGAGGTGACCGCGTTCGTGCCGCGCGCGGTGGCGGCGGGGGTGCGGCGGTTCGTGGCGCTGTCGGCGCGGGGCATCCCGGAGGACGACGGGAGGGAGCGGGCCGTGCGGGAGTCCGGTGTGGACTGGACGGTGCTGCGGCCGACGTGGTTCTCCCAGAACTTCAGCGAGGACTTCTTCCTGCCGCAGGTGCTGGCGGGCGAGGTCGTGCTGCCCGCGGGCGGCGACGGCGCGCACCCGTTCATCGACGCGGACGGCGCGCACCCGTTCATCGACGCGCGGGACATCGCCGACGTGGCGGTGGCGGCGTTGACGCGGGACGGGCACGCGGGCGTGGTGCACGAGCTGTCCGGGCCGGAGGCGCTGACGTTCTCCTCGGTGCTGCGGCAGGTCGGGGAGGAGGCCGGGCGCGCGATCCGGCTGGTCGACGTGCCGCCGGCGGCGTTCACCGCGATGCTCGTCGACGGGGGCATGGCGCCCGACTACGCCGAGCTGTTGACCGGCTCGTTGACCGCGATCCGCGACGGGCACGACGCGCACCTGTCCGACGGGGTGCCCGCCGTGCTGGGCCACGGCGGGCGGTCGTTCGCGGACTACGCCAAGGGCGCGTCCGCGGCCTGGGCCTGAACCTTGGCCTGGGCGAGCACCAGCAGGTGCTCCTCGTCGGGCTGGCCCTCGCGGTCGGGGGAGAAGGTGGTGGTGCGGGACTCGACGACCACCAGCCCGGCGCGTTCGACGCGGCGCAGGAGGTCGGGGGCGGCGAAGCTGGTCAGGCGCACGGTGTGGCCGAGGAACGGGACCTCCACCTCCTCGACGTCCATCGGGACGGTGACCAGGGCCAGCAGCCCGCCCGGCTCCAGCCAGCGGGCGATCCGGCCCAGCACGGCCTCGACCTCGTCGCGGGTCATCTGGAGGAAGGGGAAGAACGCGCAGACGGCGTCCCACCGGTGCGGCGGTTCCCAGTCGCGGACGTCGGCCTGGACGAACTCGGCGCCGGGCACCTGCTCGGTGGCGATCTCGACCATGGTGCTCGACACGTCGATGCCGAGCACCCGGTGCCCGGCGGCGGCGAGGTCCTCGGCGGCGGGGCGGCCTGTGCCGCTGCCGATGTCGAGGACGCGGGCCCGCTCGGGCAGGCGTTCGAGCAGGAGGCGGACCGCCTCGTCCACGGCGGGCGGGCGCCCGAACGCATCCTCGTACCCGCGTCCGACGGCGTCGAACAGCTGAGCGGCGGTGAGCGGCTGGTTCACGGTGTTCCTCCGTCCGGGCGCGGTCGGGCCGCGCCCCGTGGAATTCTGCTGGTCGCGGGTCGGAACGCCTAGCGCCGAGTCGGGACCCCGGCGTCGGGTCGGAACACCTGGCGCCTGCCCGGAACCCCGCCGCCGGTCCGGCGCCTGGTCCCTGGTTGGCAAGCCCGCCGCCTGCCCCGAAACGCCTAGTCCCCGGTCGGAACCCCCGGCGCCGGTCCGGGCACCCCGCCCGCTCCCGAACCCGCACCCGACCCCGCTCCCCGGACCAGGGCGAGGCGCGGCCGGGGGTGGTCCGCGCCGGTGCCCTCACCGGGCAGGGCGGTGAGCACGAGGCCGAACACCAGACCGTTCAGCTCCTCCACGTCGAGCAGCAGGTCACGGGCCACGCGGTGCGGTGTGGTGCCCTGCTCGCGCAACGCGCGGAACACCTTGGCCAGCAGCTGGGACGTCTCACGGCGGGGCGCGTCGGCCGGGCGGCGGGCCAGGTGCCGGCACACGGCCGCGTACTGGACGGGGGTGAGCAGCCCGAGGTCGCGCAGGCGGTGGACCAGGGTGAGCGGGTCGACGTGCCAGGTGGCGGCGTGGGCGACGACCTGCTCGGTCAGCGCGCCCCTGGGCACCGCGGCCAGGACCCCGGCGCGGGGCAGCAGGAAGGCGGTGGCGAACGCGTCCACGTCGTCGGCGCCGACGAGCCTGCCCAGCTCGCGCGCGGTGTCGACGCGGGTCCGCGCGGGCGCGGCGGTCGGGTCGAGGAAGACGTACGGGGTGCCGTCGTGGCGGCAGGAGAACGGGCCCGCCGCGGCGCAGTCCGGGGGCAGCGAGAACACCCGCACCCCGTGCGCCTCCAGCAGGTGGACCATGTTCGGCGCCGGGCGGTGGGGGATGCCCCAGCGGGCGCGCAGCATCCCGGCCGCGGTCTCCGGGTCGGGCTGCTCCCACGTCGGCACATCCGGGTCCGGCAGGGTGAACGCGCCGGCCAGCCAGCCGGCGAAGCCGATCGCCAGGCGCGCCGCGCCGGTCGCCGCGTCCCGCTGCCGCCGCGCGGCCGGTCGGCTGAACGCGACCTCGACCTCGGGCACGTCCCCGGCCTCCAGGAAGGCGGGCGGGAAGCCGAGGGCGGCGGCCAGCCGGGCGGTGGTCCCGGGTCGGGGTCGGCGACGGCCGTGCTCGTAGTCGCCGATGCTCGCCGGGCTCGTGCCGGCCTTGTGCGCCAGCTCCGCCGCGGTGAGACCGCGCCGGGTGCGGGCCAGGGCGAGGCGCGACGGCGTGAGCATGATCGCGCCATTCTCGCACTACCGCTTCAGCGCGACGCTCACCTCCACGTCGTCGGGCCCGTCGGCGCCCCGCGGTGTCGGCAGCGGCCCGAACACCAGCGGCGGCAGCGTGATGCGGCTGGCCCAGCGGTCGACGACCTGGCCCTGCGGGGTCGGTTCCGGCTGGGCGACCTCGCGGAGCACGACCAGCCGGTCGCCCCGCTGGTGCGGGTAGGTGACCAGGAACCACAGCTTCTGCTCGTGGGTGTGCAGCGAGTCGAACAGCGTGAACTGGTCGCGGTCGTTGCCGCGCATCATCGCCGCGATCGCCGGGCCCTTGGCGTAGTCGCTGCGCAGCGGGGCACCGTCCGTGCCGGTGTGCCGGTTGCCCTGGAGGGTGCCCAGCACGACCGGTTTGGCCGGGTGCTGGACCAGGCCCGCGTTCCACTTGTCGACCCTGGTCCAGCCCTCGTCGACGAGGATTTCCCGCAGCTTGCCGACGCGGTGGATCCAGTCGAGCAGCCCGGCGCCGTTGGTCGGGCCGAGGGGAGGCGCGGAGGCCCGCGCGTCCACGCCCGCCCAGATCGCCTCGTCCAGGTGGTCGACGCGCAGGCCGAGTTCGGCGAGCCGCGCGTGGTGGTCCGCGGTCAGCTCGGCGGCGTTCGACATCTGCATGACCCGCACGGTAGCCGCGGGGACCGACAATTTTCGGGTGGGCGGGCTCGTGGTCCCGCCGGGTCGCGGTCCGGGTGAGAAGATGGGTCCATGGACGCGCGCGACGGCGACGACGTGGTCGTGACCGGCACGACTCCCGCGACGTGCCGCGCGGGCTCCGTGGTGGTCACGGCGTGATCTGCGGTGCCGGGAGCCACCCCGACCACGACCACGCGGCTTTCTCGGCCCTCCTGGAGGACGACGCGGAAGACCTCTACGACAACGCGCCGTGCGGTTACCTGTCCACGATGCTGGACGGGCGGATCGCGAAGGTGAACGACACCCTGCTGCGCTGGCTCGGTTACGAGCGGGAGGAGCTGGTGGGTCGGCGGCGGTTCGCGGACCTGCTCAACGTCGGCGGCCGGCTCTACCACGAGACCCACTTCGCGCCGCTGCTGCGGATGCACGGCGAGGTGCGGGGCGTGGCGCTGGAGATGGTCGCCGCCGACGGCACCCGGCTGCCGGTCCTGGTCAGCTCCACGGTCCGGACGGGTGCCGGGGGACAGCCGGTGCTGATCCGCACCACGGTGTTCGACGCCGGTGACCGCCGGGCGTACGAGAAGGAGCTGCTGCGCGCCCGGCGGCAGGCCGAGAAGGAGCGCGACGAGGTCCGGGAGCTCGCGACGACCCTCCAGCGCACCCTGCTGCCGCCGGTCCTGCCGGCCATCCCGGGCGTCGAGCTGGCCGCCCACTACCACCACGCGTCCCACTACCAGGTCGGCGGCGACTTCTACGACGTGTTCCCCCTGGCCGACGGCCGGTGGGGGCTGTTCCTGGGCGACGTGTGCGGCAAGGGCGCCAAGGCGGCGGCGGTGACGTCCCTGACCCGCTACGCGCTGCGGTCGGCGGCCGTGTACGACCCGGACCCGGTCACCGTGCTGGACAACCTCAACACCGTGCTCAACCAGGAGCAGGACCAGGCGGTCTCGCGCTTCTGCACGGTCACCTTCGGCGTGCTGGCGGTCGAACCGGGCGGCGGGGTGCTCACCCTGGCCACCGGCGGCCACCCGCCGGGCCTGCTGCTGAGGGCCGACGGTGGCGCCGGGTACGTGGACATGCCGGGTGGCCAGCTGGTCGGCGCCCTGCCCGACGCGGTGATGGCGAAGACCGAGGTGCGCCTGGGTGAGGGTGACACGTTCATCCTGTACTCGGACGGCCTCACCGAGGCCAGGACCGGGCCGGACACCCGCTACGAGGAGGAGGCGCTGCTGGAGTTCGCGGCCCGCATCGCCCCCACCACGGCGGCGGGTGCGGTGGAGGCGATCCGGGGCCTGCTCGCGCGGCTCGGCGAGGGCGTCGACGACGACACGGCGGTGCTGGCGGTGGGGGTGCCGCGCCGGGGGTGAGGTCGGGATCGGTGCTCGTGGGGCGTGCCACACCGGGCGCGGTGGAGAGCCGGTCACCCCACCGCGCCACCGCCGTTCAGGGCGGGAGCATCACGACTCCCACACCTGCACGGCTCTCACCACGAAAGGTGCGTCCGGCACGTACGTGCCCTTGCCCGGGTAGGTCGTGAACTCCGCCTCCGTCGAACACCCCGCCCCCTGGTACACCGACGTGTCCCGGGTCAGGTGGTTGACGAACGACCTGGCCACGAACCCGTCGGGCAGGGGTATGCACTCGCCGGGGTTGGCTGTCTCCAGGTCGAGGCGGTGCGCCTGGCCCGCGTAGTCGGCCCCGGACCACGCGCAGAACTCGCCGCGGTCGCACTCGGGAGCGGCCTGCGCGGTCTGCGCGGACGCGGTGCCGCTGGTCAGGAGGGTGGTGGCGATGAGGGCCGTGATCGTCTTCATGGCTCCAGGTTCCACAAACCCGGGCACCTTGTCGCGATCTTGGGCGCCGGTTCACCGGTTCGTGTCGTTTTCAGGCGGCGCGGCGCCTCAACCTGCGCAGTTGCCCCTCCAGGTACGGCCTCGCCCGGCGTTGGCCGCCCCGGACGGCGATGGCCCCGGCCAGCGCGGTCAGGACCCGGGTCACGCGGTCGGCGTCCGGGTGCCAGCCGCGCCGCTCGCACTCGGCCAGCCAGTCGGAGGGCGACAGGTGGCCCCGCGCGCGGTTGCAGCGCCGGCAGGCCGCCACCTCGTTCTCCAGCCACGACGGGCCGCCCTTGACGCGGGGGACCAGGTGGTCGGTGGTGGGGGTGACCTGGCCGCTGAACGGGCGGCGGCACCAGGCGCAGTCGTCGCCGTCGCGGGCGATGGCCAGCGTCAGGCGGGCGGCGCGGTCCAGCAGCGGGTCAGCCATCGGCCAGGCGGGCGGCGAGCCTGACGGCGTCGTGCGGGGCGGCCGCGTCCGTGTCGTTGTCGAAGTACGTGTACACGTCGTGGTCCGCCGACCACCCGCGCACCTTCCGCGCCCACGCGTCCAGCTCGGCGTCGGTGTAGCTGCCGTGGTAGAGCGCCTGGTTGCCGTGCAGGCGCAGGTAGGCGAAGTCGGCCGTCACGTCCTCCAGGTACGGGTACGTGCCCGCCGAGTGGGACACGACCAGGCCGATGCCGTGCGCGCGGAGCAGGTCGGAGAACTCCGGGCGCGCGAACGAGGGGTGCCGGACCTCCAGGGCGTGCCGCAGCGGCCGGTCCGCCTCGGTGGTGGTCCACGACCGCTCCTCCGGCAGGCGCTCGTCGTGGTGCTCGGCCAGCTTGGCGGCCTCCCGCGTGGTGCGGGGGAGCAGGTCGAAGAACGTCGCCAGGCGGTCCGGGTCGTAGGCCGTCCGAGGGGGCAGCTGCCACAGGAACGGACCCAGCTTCTCCTCCAGGGCCAGGATTCCGGACGCGAAGAAGTTCGCCAGGGGCGTCTCCACGTCGCGCAGCTGCTTGAGGTGCGTGATGAAGCGCCCGCCCTTGATCGCGAACACGAAGTCGGCCGGGGTCTGCGCCGCCCACGCCAGGTAGCTGGACGGCCGTTGCAGCGAGTAGAACGAGCCGTTCAGCTCGACCGAGCCCATCAGTCGCGAGAGGTGCTCCAGCTCCCGGCGCTGCACCAGCCCCTCCGGGTAGAACGCGCCACGCCGCCAGTAGGGGTACACCCACCCCGACGTCCCGATCCGCACCTGTCCGGCCATGGCACGCGGGTACCCCGCCCGGCCCCCACCGCACCCGATGTCGGAGGTCGGCCGCGCGACCGACGCCCGCGCCGGGCACCTCGGGCGTCGAGCCGGACCCCGGCTCAGCCGACCCGTTCCGCCAACGCCTGGGCGTCGTGCGGCGCGGCGCCGCGCATCGTGTTGTCGAAGTACACGTACACGTCGCGGTCCCGCGCCCACTCCCGCACCCGCCGCGCCCACCGGTCCAGCGCCGCGTCGGTGTAGGCGCTGGCGTACAGCTCCTGGTCGCCGTGCAGCCGCACGTACACGAAGTCCGACGCGCCCACCTCCACCGGCTGCGGGAACCGACCCGCCGACTCGGCCACGCACAGCGCCACGCCGCGCTCGGTCAGCATCCGGACCAGCTCGGGGTGGTCCCAGCCGGGGTGCCTGATCTCCAGCGCGTGCCGCACGGGCGGGCCGGGCAGCAGGTCGAGGAACGCGGCCAGCCGCTCGGCCCGCCACGGCAGGGTCGGCGGCAGCTGCCACAGCACCGGCCCGAGCTTGGTCCCCAGGTCGAGCACCCCGGACTCGTAGAACTCCGCGACGTCCCGGTCGACGTCCTCCAGGCGCTTGTGGTGGGTCACCTCGCGGTGGCCCTTGACCGCGAACACGAAGTCCTCCGGCACGCGCTCGAACCACGACTTGTAGTCGGCGGGCTTGCGCAGGCCGTAGAACGTGCCGTTGATCTCCACCGTGTCGAGCCGGTTCGCCAGGAACTGGAGCTCGGTGCGCTGCGGCAGGCCCCGCGGGTAGAAGTCGCCGCGCCACTCGGGGAAGTGCCAGCCCGACGTGCCCACCCTGATCGTGCCCATGCGGACCGAGGTGCCCGAATCCCGCGCCGGCGAAACACCCCGGACCGGCCGCCGGGAACCAGCCGTCAGAACCCGGCCCCGTCCAGCGCCCCCGTCACCACCCGGTCCACCCGCGCCTGCTGCGGGTCCCGGGCCAGCGCCTCGGTGCACGGGCACCCCGCCAGGTCGCTGCCGCACAGGTACACCCCCAGCACCCGCAGGCTCCGGGCCGTCTGCCGCAACCGCGCCGCGCCCCGCAACCGCACCTGCCCGTACACGGCCTTCGCCAGCTGGTACGGCGCGCCGGGCCCCAGGTCGACGCACGCCTGGCTGTCCAGCTCCTCGGCCACGTGCGCGATGGGGCGGCACCCGCCGGCCCGCGCCGAGCGCACGAGCCGCTGGTCCAGCTTGGCGACGAGCCGCCGGGCCACCTCGTCGCGCCACCCGCGGTCCGAGCGCAGGAAGGCGACCAGCTCCTCCACCCGCACGGGGTCGGGGCGCGGGCGGCGGGCACGTGACCTGAGGCGGTGGGGGCTCATGCCACCCAACATCGGGGCGGGTACAGGGCCCCGCGAGGGCTTCACCCGCCTGCGCGCCCGGCTCCAGCCGGACGCACCAGCGGACGAACACCGGGTGTCAGGGCACCGGCGCTGCCGAGGACCGGGCGCCCCGACACGCGCCGTCAACGCCGCCGAGCCCGGCCGCGAGGTGCGACCGGGCTCGGCGGTGGGGTCCGCTACGCCGGGACGGAGGCGACGCCGGGGGCGAGGAACCGCTTGCCCGTCACCTTCTCCGAGATGCCCGAGCGGTCCAGGTACGGGGTGATGCCGCCCAGCCAGAACGGCCAGCCCGCGCCGAGGATCATGCACAGGTCGATGTCCTGCGCCTCGGCCACCACGCCCTCGTCGAGCATGACGCGGATCTCCTCGGCCATGGCCTCCAGCGCCCGGGAGAAGACCTCCTCGCCGGTGGCGGGCTGGTCGCCGAACTGCCACAGCGCCTGCACCTCGGGGTCGACGGTCTGCCGGCCCGTCGAGTCCCACTGCCACACCGCGGCCTTGCCGGCCTCGACGAACCGCGCCATGTTCGCCGACACGCCGAAGCGGTCGGGGAACGCGCGGTGCATCGTCTCGGCCACGTGCAGGGCCACGGGCGGGCCGACGAGCTGGAGCAGCACCAGCGGGGACATCGGCAGGCCCAGCGGCTCGGTGGCCCGGTCCGCCACCTCGAACGGCGTGCCCTCGTCGATGGACTTGACGACCTCGCCCATGAACCGGGTCAGCAGCCGGTTCACCACGAACGCGGGCGCGTCCTTGACCAGCACCGAGGACTTCTTCAGCTGCTTGCCGACCGCGAACGCGGTGGCCAGGGTGGCGTCGTCGGTCCGGTCGGCGCGCACGATCTCCAGCAGCGGCATGACCGCCACCGGGTTGAAGAAGTGGAACCCGACGACCCGCTCCGGGTGCTTGAGGCCCGAGGCCATCTCGGTGATCGACAGCGACGAGGTGTTGGTGGCCAGCACGGTCTCGGGCGAGACGTGCTCCTCGACCTCGGCGAACACCTGCCGCTTGACGCCCAGGTCCTCGAACACGGCCTCGATGACGAAGTCCGCGTCGGCGAACGCGGCCTTGTCCAGCGAGCCGGTCACCAGCGCCTTGAGGCGGTTGGCCTGGTCGGGGGACACGCGCTTCTTGCCCAGCAGCTTGTCGACCTCGCCGTGCACGTACCCGACGCCCTTGTCCACGCGCGCCTGGTCGACGTCCGTCAGCACGACGGGCACCTCCAGCCGCCGCGCGAACAGCAGCGCCATCTGCGAGGCCATCAGGCCCGCGCCGACGATGCCGACCTTGGTCACCTTGCGCGCCAGCGACCGGTCCGGCGCGCCCGCGGGCCGCTTGGCCCGCTTCTGCACCAGGTTGAACGAGTACAGCCCGGCCCGCAGCTCGTCGCTCATCACGACGTCGGCCAGCGCCTCGGTCTCGGCCGCGTAACCGCGGTCGAGGTCGTTCTCGCGCGCCAGCTCCAGCAGCTCCAGGGCCTTGAGCGCGCCCGGCGACGCGCCCTTGGTCCGGCCCTCGACGATGGCGCGGGCGCGGGCCACGGCCGCGTCCCAGCCCTCGCCGCGGTCGATCTCCCGGCGGGCGGGGGTGGTCTCGCCGCGCACCACGGAGGCCAGCCACAGCAGCGACTGCTCCAGGTAGTCCGCGGAGTCGAACAGCACGTCGGCGATGCCCAGCTCCAGCGCCTGCTTGGGCCGCAGCATTTTGTTCTGGTTCAACGCGTTCTCGAAGATCACCGTGACCGCGTCGTTCGGGCCGATCAGGTTGGGCAGCAGCTGCGTGCCGCCCCAGCCCGGGAACAGGCCCAGGAACACCTCGGGCAGCGCGATGGCCGCCGCGTTGGACGCCAGGGTCCGGTAGTGGCAGGACAGCGCCAGCTCCAGGCCGCCGCCCATGACCGCGCCGTTGACGAAGGCGAAGGTGGGGATCTCCGACTCGGTGAACCTGCGGAACACGTCGTGCCCGAGCCGGCCGGTGGTCAGCGCCTGCTCGCGCTCCGACGCGCCCTCGACGGCGGTCAGGTCCGCGCCGACGGCGAAGACGAACGGCTTGCCGGTCACCGCGATGGCCACCGGGTTCGCCGCGGCGGCCTCGTCGAACGCCCGGCCGAGGCTCACCAGGGACTGCGGGCCGAACGTGGACGGCCGGGTGTGGTCGTGGCCGTTGTCGATGGTGATGAGGGCGACCTGGCCGGTCAGGCCCGGCACGGTCAGCAACCGGGTCCGGGCGGTGGTGACGACCTCGTCGGGGAACAGGGCCCTGGCCTCGTCGGCGGTCAACGCGGTCACTTGGCTTCTCCGTTCCAGTGCGGGTTCTCCCAGATCACGGTGCCGCCCATGCCGATGCCGATGCACATCGTGGTGATGCCGTAGCGCACGTCCGGGCGCTCGGCGAACTGCCGCGACAGCTGCGTCATCAGGCGCACGCCCGAGGAGGCGAGCGGGTGGCCCACGGCGATCGCGCCGCCCCACTGGTTGACCCGCGGGTCGTCCTCGGCGATGCCGAAGTGGTCGAGGAAGGCGAGCACCTGCACGGCGAACGCCTCGTTGATCTCGAACAGGCCGATGTCCTCGATGGACAGGCCGGCGCGCCGGAGGGCCTTCTCGGTGGCGGGCACCGGGCCGACGCCCATGACCTCGGGCTCGACGCCCAGGAACGAGTAGCCGACCAGGCGCATCCCGACCGGCAGGCCCAGTTCCCGCGCGGTCTCCTCCTCGGCCAGGATGCAGCCGGTGGCGCCGTCGTTGAGGCCCGCCGCGTTGCCGGCGGTGACGCGGCCGTGCGGGCGGAACGGGGTCTTGAGCCGGGCCAGGTCCTCGACCGTGGTGCCGGGGCGCGGCGGCTCGTCGGCGGTGGCCAGGCCCCAGCCGTGCTCGGCGGAGCGGGTGGCGACCGGGACGAGCTCGGGGCCGATCTTTCCGTTCTTCACCGCGTCGGCGTACTTGGCCTGCGAGGCGGCGGCGTAGGCGTCGGCGCGCTCCTTGGTGATGGCGGGGAACCGGTCGTGCAGGTTCTCCGCGGTGGAGCCCATCACCAGGGCCGAGGGGTCGACGATCTTGTCGGACAGGAAGCGCGGGTTGGGGTCGACGCCCTCGCCCATCGGGTGGCGGCCCATGTGCTCGACGCCGCCCGCGATCACCACGTCGTAGGCGCCGAACGCGATGCCGCTGGCCGAGGTGGTCACGGCGGTCATGGCGCCCGCGCACATGCGGTCGATCGCGTACCCGGGCACGGACTTCGGCAGGCCCGCGAGCAGCGCCGCGGTGCGGCCGATGGTCAGGCCCTGGTCGCCGGTCTGCGTGGTGGCGGCGATGGCCACCTCGTCGACCCGCTCCGGGGGCAGCTCGGGGTGGCGGCGCAGCAGCTCGCGGATCACCTTGACGACCAGGTCGTCGGCACGGGTCTCCGCGAAGATTCCCTTGGGGCCGGCCTTGCCGAACGGCGTGCGCACACCGTCCACGAAGACCACGTTGCGAACGCGTGCCGGCGCTACTGGTGCGGCCACGGCGTCTCCTCTCCTACCGATCGGTAACACAACTCTAGCCCCAGTTACTCATGGGTAACCACACTGGTGGCCCTGTCGGGTGTGTCACAGAGGCGCCGGACGACGAGGAAGACCGCGAAACCGAGCGGCGCGACGAGGATCGTGGCCACCAGGAGGGGGCCCATGAGCAGCGGGTGCACACCCAGCCTGCGGCCCTCCCGGTACATCCACGCGCCGACCAGCAGGTCCCAGGCGATCACGTGCGCCCAGAACGCCGACGTGCCCCACGCCGAGGCCGCCAGCTCCCGCATCGAGCCCAGCTCCGGGCTGCTCACCGCCGTCAGCAGCTCGGGCATGTGCCCGGCGACCAGGACCGCGTAGATGGCCACCGGCGGCACCGCGATCAGCGGCGAGGACACGATCCGCGCGGTCCACGACCACGCCGGGGCGAAGATCATCAGGGCCCAGAACGGGGCGGTGAGCCAGAACGTGAGCTGGAACAGGAACCCGGTCACACCGACACCGCCTCTCGCTCGACCCGGACCCGCTCCGGCTGCCGCGCCCGCAGCGCCAGCGCCGAGGCGCCGACGGTCCAGGTCGCCACGACCAGCGCGCCCAGGGCGGTGAGCAGGTCCGGCCGCAGCAGCGGCTGGCCGCGCAGCGCCTGCCAGGTCACCAGGGCCATCAGGCCCGCGTAGCCGATCGCGACCGCCCAGGCGAACGAGACCGTCGCGCGGCGGCGGAACAGGATCACGGCCAGCGGGAGCACCTGGAGGGCGTGGATGCCGACGAAGTGGGGGACGCGCAGGTCGCCGCCCGTGGTGTTCCAGCCGGTCAGCGGCATCTGCTCGCCGCCGGAGGGCACGCCGACGCTGTGCGAGCCGACGATGCCCGCGGCGATCTCCGCGGAGTCCACGTTGGCGGTCATCAGCAGGCCCAGGGCCAGGCCGACCAGGGCCAGCGCCAGGCCGAGCCGGATCGCGGCGCCCGCCGCGCGGTCGGTGAAGCGGGTGCGGGCCAGCACCGCCGAGATCACCGCGTGCATGATCCACATGGTGAGGATGGTGACCGTCATGACGTTCCACATGAGCTGGTCGAACGGGGTGGCGGTGTTGAAGTGGCTCCGCTCACCCCGCAGCACCTGGACGATGATGACCGCCATCTCGGCGGTGAGGGCGACGGCGATGACGGTGCCCGCCCACCGGGCGGTGCGGCGGAAGCGGGTGACGAAGGTGAGCATCCAGGCCAGCGTGACCCCGTACAGGGCGAGGGACACGCTGAACTTGAAGGGCTTGAACCAGATGGGTGACCCGACCAGGACCCGGTCGTCCACCACCATGCCGATCGACGAGACGAGCGCCAGGGCGGTCATGAGCAGGGAGAACACGATCAACGGCGGGTGCCACCGGAGTAAGCGGACCATCTCGTACTCCTAAAACAGATAGTGATACTGTCCATTAGTGGATAGCACCAGTATCCATATCGGAAGTCCTCAGGGGAAGGGACGCGGGCCCATGCGCATCGCGGAGTTGAGCCGGCGCAGCGGTGTGCCCGTGCCGACGATCAAGTACTACCTGCGGGAGGGGCTGCTCCCGGCCGGGGAGCTGACGAGCCCCAACCAGGCGCGCTACGCCGACGCCCACCTGCACCGGCTGCGGCTCGTGCGGGCGATGGTCGAGATGGGCGGACTGTCGATCGCGGCGGTCCGCGACGTGCTCGGGACGCTGGACGACCCCGAGATGTCGCTGCACAAGGCCATGGGCACGGTCACGGCCGCGGTGGCGTCACCGGACCCCGACGTGACCGACGAGGTGGCGCACGAGCAGGCGCTGGCGTTCGTCGAGCGGCAGGGCTGGGAGTGCGCGCAGGACTCGTTCGCGTTCACGGCGCTGGTCGACGTGCTGGCCACGGCGCGCGAGGTCGGGCAGCGCCGGTTCGTCGACCTGCTGGACGACTACGCGCGGGCCTGCCTCCAGCTCGCCGAGGTCGACCTGGACTACGTGCTGCGGATGGACTCGAAGGACGAGGCGCTGGAGGGCGTCGTCGTGGGCACCGTCCTGGGTGACGCGGCCGTGGCCGCCCTGCGCGCGATGGCCCGCCACGAGGTCTCCGAACGCCGACAGGACCCCGAGGCCGATCCCGAAGGCTGAACCCGGGGGTCGCGAACGTTGAACTCGGGGGTCGCGAACGTACGACTCGCCCGGCCGGAACGTACGACTCGCCGGGCTTTGGGGGAAGCTTCGGCGAGTCGTACGTTCGTGACCGGTGAGTCGTACGTTCAGGACACCCGAGTTCAGCGTTCGGGGGGTGTCGGGGTGTTCAGGGCTTCCGAGAGGGCCGTGGCGGTCAGGTCGACCTGCCAGGTGCGGGCGCCGGCCTCGCGCAGGGTCTCGGCCACGCCGGCGGGCGTGGCGTCGGCCGGCGGTTGCCAGCAGGTGCGCCGCACCAGGTCCGGGAGCAGCAGGTTCTCCACGGGCAGGGTGTTGGCCTCCGCGATGGCGGTCAGCGCCGCGCGGGCGGCGGCCAGGCGGGCCGCGGCGGCCGGGTCCTTGTCCGCCCACCGGTTGGGCGGGGGAGGGCCGTCGTGCTGCTGGGACGCCTCGGGGAGTTCGGTCCGGGGCAGGGCCGCGGCGCGCTGGAGCGCCCCCATCCACACCCCGGCCATGCGTCGTTGCGCCCGGCCCCGGAAGACGGGCAGGGCGAGGAGGGCCGGCTCGTCCGCGGGGTTGCGGGAGGCGGCCTCGACCAGCGCCGAGTCCGGCAGCACCCGGCCCGGCGCGATGTCGCGTTCCCGGGCGAGGGCGTCACGGGCCTCCCAGAGGGAGCGCACCGCGGCCAGCTGCCTCGGGCTGCGGATCCGGTGGATGCCCGACGTGCGGCGCCACGGCTCCGCGCGCGGGCGCGGCAGGGGAGCCGTGCGGGCGGCCTCGAACTCCTCGAGCGCCCACCCGAGCTTCCCCTGCCGCTTGAGCTCCTGTTCGAGCACGTCCCGCAGCTCGACCAGCAGTTCGACGTCGAGTGCGGCGTAGTTGAGCCAGTCGGCGGGCAGGGGCCGGCGCGACCAGTCGGCCGCACCGTGCCCCTTCTCCAACCGAAAGCCCAACAGCCGCTCGACGAGCGTGCCCAGCGCCACCCGCTCGAAACCGGCCAGCCTGCCCGCCAGCTCGGTGTCGAACAACGCGCTCGGACGCAACCCGAGTTCGGCGAGGCACGGCAGGTCCTGGGACGCCGCGTGCAACACCCACTCCGTCCCGTCCAGCGCCTCGACCAGCGGGTCGAGCCGACCGCCCAGGGCGATCGGGTCGACCAGCACGGTCCCGGCGCCTGCCCGGCGCAACTGCACCAGGTAGGCCCGTTGCGAGTAGCGGTAGCCCGAGGCTCGCTCGGTGTCCACCGCGACCGGACCCGTCGCTCCGGCGAGCGCCTCAGCGGCACGCCGGAGCGACGGAGCGTCGGCGACGACCGGTGGTACCCCGTCAGCGGGTTCCACCAGCGGCACCGGATCAGCCCCGGTTGGTTCGGTTGGCTCGTCGGAGGGTACGTCCACGGCGGAAGACCCTACGACGAACGCACCACTCGCGGGTGTGTTCGGCCGGTTCAGTGCGGTAACCCGCCTCAGCGGATCACGCCGGCACGCATGGCCAGCGCGACCATCTGAGCCCGATCCCCGGTGCCCAGCTTGCGCCCGATCCGCGACAGGTGGGACTTCACCGTCAGCGCGGAAAGGCTGAGCGCTTCGCCGATCTCCTTGTTGCTCTGGCCATCGGCGACCAGCTGGAGGACCTCGACCTCACGCGCGGAGAGTTCCCGCGGCGTGTTGTCGGTGCCCGGCACCCTCGTGCCCGCGGCGAGCACGGGCGCGACGCTCGGGTCTGCGTAGACGCCGCCGTCGAGGACCCTGCGCACCCCGTCGGTGACCACCATCGGCGAGGCGGACTTCAGCAGGTACGCCTGGGCGCCCGCCTGGAAGGCCGACCTGACCGCGTAGGGGTCGTCGGAGGACGCGAGGACCACGATGCGGGGCCAGCCCTGGGCACGGAGTTCCGTGACCAGGTCGATGCCGGTGCCGTCCGGCAGACCCAGATCGAGGATCGCGAGATCACACGGTCCGGTTGCGAGTGCCCGCGCCCGAGCCTCCGCGACCGAAGCCGCCTCATGCACTGTCCCGGCTCCCATCTGGGTGAGCCGGGCGCTTATCGCCTCCCTCAGCAGCGGGTGGTCGTCGACCACCAACACCGAAAAAAGCTCCTCCCGCGGGTGCGGGACCATGTTCGCCGGCAACGAGCCGGCTGGCGTGGTACGAACGGCCTGACCTAAGCCGACGGCAGCCACGTCACTACCTCCCTGGAGTCGGTCGTGCCCCCCGACCGGCACCGGGACTTTCGTCCAATCAGCCGCGCCACTGATCGACCGAAAGTGGTGTCGTCTGGGGCAGCGTAGCCGCCCAAGCGGGTCTACGGGACGATCAATCGGGTATCTATCCCGAATGAGTTGTCACTGATGGCTCTCGTTGTCACACGATCGGTGGACAACTCGAACGGTCGCGTAACGCGAACCGTTCTCACGACGACATCAAGGAGTTGGGCGTGCCGAGCAGCGCGGGTCGGGGCCGGGCCGAGGAACTGCTGGCCCGGGTGCCCCTCGTCGACGGCCACAACGACCTCCCGTGGGCGCTGCGCGAGCTCGCCGCCGCGGGGCCGTTGAGTGAAAAGTCAACGCCCGGTGATCCGACCACGAACGCCTCGGTCGTCGACCTGACGACGCGCCAGCCGGCGTTGCAGACCGACCTGGTCCGGGCCCGCGAGGGCCGGTTGGGGATGCAGTTCTGGTCCGTCTGGGTCCCCTGCCGACCGGCGGGCGACGCAGCGGTCACCGCCGTGCTGGAGCAGGTGGAACTGGTCCACGAGCTCGTCGCCCGCTACCCCGACCACCTCCGCCTGGCCACGACCGCCGACGAGGCCGAACGGGCGTTCGCGGACGGGCGGACGGCCTCGCTGATCGGCGCGGAGGGCGGGCACTCCATCAACGGCTCGCTGGGCGTGCTGCGGGCGTTGCGCAGGCTCGGCGTGCGCTACCTGACCCTCACCCACAACG
This sequence comes from Saccharothrix sp. BKS2, assembly GCF_047689505.1. Lineage (NCBI taxonomy): Bacteria > Bacillati > Actinomycetota > Actinomycetes > Pseudonocardiales > Pseudonocardiaceae > Saccharothrix > Saccharothrix sp. BKS2. The sequence goes on from NZ_JAUQOL010000017.1 coordinate 18,933, forward strand.
AGAACACCCCGTGGGCCGACTCGGCCACCGACGAGCCCGTCCACGGCGGCCTGACCGCCTTCGGGCGCGAGGTGGTGCGGGAGATGAACCGCCTCGGGATGCTGGTCGACCTGTCCCACGTCGCCGCGACCACCATGCGCGACGCGCTGGACACCACCTCGCGGCCGGTCGTGTTCAGCCACTCGTCCTGCCGGGCCGTGGCCGACCACCCCCGCAACGTCCCCGACGACGTCCTGGCGCGGCTGGCGGCCAACGGCGGCGTCTGCATGATCACCTTCGTCCCGCAGTTCGTCTCCCCCGCCTACGCGGCCTGGGACGCCCGCCTCAAGGAGGCGATGGACGCGGCCGGGGAGCGCCACAACGACCTGGTCGCCCGCAACCGGTTCGCCGCGGGGTGGCCCGAGCCCACGCCCCGCGTGACGATCGACGACGTGGTGGCGCACCTGGAGCACGCCCGCGAGGTGGCGGGCGTCGACCACATCGGGCTCGGCGGCGACTACGACGGCGTGCCCACCCAGCCCGAGGGCCTGGCGGACGTCTCCGGCTACCCCTACCTGTTCGCGGCGCTGCTCGACCGGGGGTGGAGCGAGGACGACTGCGCCCGGCTCGCCGGCCGCAACGCCCTGCGGGTGCTGCGCGACAACGAGTGAGGCGGCCGGGCTACCGCAGCGAGGTCACGCCGATCGGCGGGAGGCCGACGGCGGTGGCCATCAGGTCGTAGAACGCCGTGCCGTGCGCCGACAGGTCCTCCGTGCGGGCCGTCCACGACGCCCGCAGCTCCAGGTCGTCGGTGCGCGCCGGGCCCGCGATGTCGCCGAACCGGGCCGAGGACGTCTGGGTCACCGTGCCGCCCAGCGCCAGGAACCCCGCGCCCGCCACCTCCAGCGCCTCGGCCAGCCACGACCAGCCGACCTCCGGCAGCAGCGGGTCGGCGGCCAGCTCGGCGTCCAGCTCCACCCGCACGTAGGCGACCAGCCGGAACACCCCCGACCACGCCTCGACGCCCTCCGGGTCGTGCAGCAGCACCAGCCGCCCGGTGGACAGCTCGTCGCCGGGCCCGGTCACCTCCGCGGTGAGCGCGAAGGCCCAGGGCGCCAGCCGCTGCGGCGGGCGCACCTCGGTCAGCTCCAGCTCCGGCCGGGTCCGCACCGACCTGAGCGTCGCCACCGCACGCCGGAACAGTTCGGGCTCCGTCACACCACGGACTGTAGGCCCCGCGCGGCGCCGCGCGGGCGCGGCACGCCGGACCCCGGCCGGCCCGCCGACCAACCCGTGGGACGATGTCGGGCGAGATGAACGACATCACCGAAGCCCCGTTGCTCGTGGCCGCGCGCGGCGGCCGGCCGTCCCGGACGCCGGTCTGGTTCATGCGCCAGGCGGGCCGCTCGCTGCCCGAGTACCGCAAGCTGCGCGAGGGCACCGCGATGCTGGACGCCTGCCTGGACCCGGAGCTGGTCTGCGAGATCACCCTCCAGCCCGTGCGCAGGCACGACGTGGACGGCGCGATCCTGTTCTCCGACATCGTCGTGCCGCTCAAGGCCGCCGGCGTCGACCTCGACATCGTGCCGGGCACCGGCCCCGTGGTCGCCGAGCCGGTGGCCACCCGCGCCGACGTCGACCGGCTGCCCGAGCTGCACGAGGAGCAGGTGCGGCCGGTGGTCGAGGCCATCCGGCTGCTCAACGCCGAGCTGGGCGACGTGCCGCTGATCGGCTTCGCGGGCGCCCCGTTCACCCTCGCCTCCTACCTGGTCGAGGGCGGGCCCAGCAAGCACCACGAGCGCACCAAGGCGCTCATGCACGGCGACCCGCGGCTGTGGCACGCGCTGCTGGACAAGCTCGCCGGCATCACCGCCGAGTTCCTGCGGGTGCAGGTCGCGGCGGGCGTCAAGGTGGTGCAGCTGTTCGACTCGTGGGCGGGCGCGCTGTCCGAGCGCGACTACCGCGAGTTCGTCCTCCCGCACTCCACCCGGGTGCTGGGCGGGATCACCGGCGTGCCGCGCATCCACTTCGGCGTCGGCACCTCCGAGCTGCTGCCCGCGATGCGCGAGGCCGGCGCGGACGTCGTCGGCGTCGACTGGCGCACCCCGCTGGACGTGGCGGTCAGGCGGCTGGAGGCCGCCGCGCCGCACCTGCCCAAGCCGGTGGTCCAGGGCAACCTCGACCCGGCGCTGCTGTTCGCGGGCCTGCCCGCGCTGGAGCGCGAGGTTGAGCGGATCAAGCGCGAGGGCGAGGCCGCGGCCGGCCACATCTTCAACCTCGGCCACGGCGTGCTGCCCGACACCGACCCGGACGTGATCACCCGGGCCGTCGAGCTGGTGCACCGGACGAGGTGAGGGCGTTGCGCGTCGCGGTGGTCGGCGGCGGGGTCTCGGGCCTGGCCGCGGCGCACCGCCTGCGCCACCTGCTCGGTCCCGCCGCGGAGATCACCGTGGTCGAGCAGGCCCACCGGCTGGGCGGCAAGCTGCGCACCGCCGAGGTCGGCGGTCGCGCCTACGACGTGGGCGCGGAGGCGTTCCTGCACCGCCGCCCCGAGGCCGCCGAGCTGGTGGCCGAGCTGGGCCTGGGCGACCGGCTGGTGCACCCGGGCCGCGCGGCGGCGAGCATCCACGCGGGCGGCGCCACCCGGTCCGTGCCCGCCCACACCCTGATGGGTGTCCCCGCGTCGGTGGAGGCCGTGCGGCACGTGCTGTCGCCGGAGGGCGTGCGGCGCGTCGCGGCCGAGCCGACCCTGCCGCCGATCCGGCTCGACGGCGGTGACGTCGCGGTGGGCGCGCTGCTGACCGAGCGCTTCGGCCCCGAGGTGGGCGAACGCCTGGTCGGGCCGCTGCTGGGCGGCGTGTACGCGGGCCGCACCGAGCACCTGGGCCTGCGCGCCACCATGCCGCAGCTGGCCTCCGCGCTGGACTCGGGCGTCGGCTCGCTGCTGGCGGCCGCCGCCACCGCGATGCCCGCGCCGCCCCGGTCGGGGGTCCCCCGGCCGCCGGTCTTCGGCACGCTGCGCGACGGCCTGTCGACGCTGGTCGACCGGCTGGCCGAGGTGTCCGGCGCGCGGCTGCGGCTGGGCCTGCCGGTGCGCGCCCTGGCCCGCGCCGGGCACGGCTGGCGGCTGGAGATCGGTTCGGCCGCCGCCCCGGAGCACCTGGACGTCGACGGCGTGGTGCTGGCCGTGCCCGCGCCCGCCGCGCGCCGGCTGCTCGCCGACGTCGCGCCCGCCGCGTCCCGCCGCTACGGCGAGGTCGAGCTGGCGTCCATGGCGGTGGTGGCGCTGGCCCTGCCGCCCGGCACCGGGCTGCCCGAGCGCTCCGGCGTGCTGCTGGCCGAGGGCGAGCGCGACGCGGACGGCGTCCCGTTCACCGCCAAGGCGTTCACCTTCTCCGGCCGCAAGTGGGACCACCTGTCGGGCGAGCCGGTGCTGGTGCGCGGCAGCGTCGGCCGGCACGGCGAGGCCCACCTGCTCCAGCGCGACGACGACGAGCTGGTCGCGGCGGTCCGGCACGACCTGGCGCGGCTGACCGGCGTGGAGGCGCGGCCGGTCGACGTGGTCGTCACCCGGTGGGGCGGCGGCCTGCCCCAGTACGGGGTGGGCCACCTGGACCTGGTGCGCGACATCGAGGACGCGGTGGCCGCGGTGCCCGGCCTGGCCGTGGCGGGCGCGACGCTGCACGGCGTCGGCATCCCCGCCTGCATCGCCACCGGCGACGCCGCGGCGGCCCGTGTCGCCTCTCACGTGCTGGGCCGGATCCGGTGAACACCCCGAGTGGGAGGATGGGGCCATGGCCCGCCTGAACTACAACGAGCTCAACGACACCATCCGCTACACCATGTGGTCCGTCTTCCGGGTCGAGCCCGGCCGGCTGCCCGACGACCGCGGCCCGGCCGCCGCGGAGGCCCAGGAGTACCTGGACGGCCTGGCCGCCAAGGGCGTGGTGGTGCGCGGGGTGTACGACGTGGCGGGCCTGCGCGCGGACGCCGACTTCATGATCTGGTGGCACGCCGAGGAGGTCGAGCAGGTCCAGCACGCCTACACCGGGTTCCGCCGCACCGCGGTGGGCCGCGCCTCGACGCCGGTGTGGAGCCAGGTCGCGCTGCACCGGCCCGCGGAGTTCAACCGCAGCCACATCCCGGCGTTCCTGGCCGGTGAGGAGGCGCGCAAGTACATCTGCGTGTACCCGTTCGTGCGGTCCTACGAGTGGTACCTGCTGCCCGACGAGGACCGCCGCAAGATGCTCGCGGACCACGGCAAGGAGGCGCGGGACTACCCGGACGTGCGGGCGAACACGGTCGCGTCGTTCGCGCTGGGCGACTACGAGTGGATCCTCGCGTTCGAGGCCGACGAGCTGCACCGGATCGTGGACCTGATGCGGCACCTGCGCGGCACCGAGGCGCGCCGCCACGTGCGCGAGGAGATCCCGTTCTACACGGGCACCCGGGTGCCGGCCGCCGAGCTGGTCACGAACCTGCCGTAGGCGGGCTGGGCCGCTGGGCCGCGGTGCCGAGCGCGGCCGGATCACGCGGCCCGGGGGGTGACCGGTCACGCTGTCCGGGCGCGACCGGGTCACACTGCCCCGCCGAGCGCGGCCGGCTACGTGGCCCCGCCGAGCGCGGCGACGACCCTCCGGGCGTGGGCGCTGCCGACGTGCGCGCCGAACGTGCCGAGCACCAGCCACGAGCCGTCCCGGAAGACCAGGCCGAACCGCCCCCGCGCGAGCAGCCGGGGGCGGCGCTCGGCGGCCACCACGTCCCCGCGCGGCGCGCTCCACACCTCCCGCAGCCGCTCGTCGTCCTTGACCAGCACCACCACCCGCCGCGCGGTCACGGCCAGGAAGCTGTGCCCGGTGGCGGCGGCCTCCACCTGCCTGGCCAGGGACCCGGCCGGCCCGAAGCAGGTGCGCCCGCCGATCCAGCGCTCCGGGAAGTCGGCGGGCAGGTCCAGCGACGGCGCGGCGAACGCGACGCCGCCGATGCCGGACACGGCCTTGCCGACCCAGCCCTCGGTGGGCACCGCGCGGGCCAGCCGGTCGGTCGCCCGGCCCACCGGGGTGGTCCAGAAGTCCGGCTCGGCCCCGCCGCGCGCCCCGTAGGCCACGCCGACCGAGGCGAGGGCGAGCAGGGCCTCGCCGGGCGGCAGCGCCGCCCGCGCGTCCTCGCCCCACACCTCCAGGTCGTCGACCAACGGCATCAGTTGTCGTCCGTGGCGTAGTTGTAGACTTCCTTGCCCATGTTGAGCAGGCCGCCCGCGGGGCCGCCGGGCACGGGCTCGCCGATCGCCTGGCCGAGCGGGATGCGCACCGGCGCGGTGTAGATCGACTTCATCACGCCGAGGGCGATGCCCTCCTTGCTGAAGGTGCCCGCGGCCTTCTTCAGGGCCTTGATCGCCTTCAGGCCCTCCTTGTACGCCTTGGCGGCGTCGGCGAGCTTGCGCAGCAGGTTCGACAGCTTCATCAGCAGGTCGGCCAGCTTCTTCACGATCTTCATGACCTTGCCCAGCGTGGCGGCGGCCTTCGCGGCGGCCGCGGCGGCGCCGGCGGCCAGCGAGGCGCCGAAGCTGATCACCGACAGCGAGAGGCTGACCAGCAGGTCGGTCACCAGCATCATGATCAGGTCGATCACCAGGTCGATGATCAGGTTGGCCGCGTCGACGCAGCCCTTGGCGGCCTCCACCAGCATCCCGGACGTGTCCTGCACGTTCTGGGCGAGCTGGTCGACCTGCTCCTCGATCTCGGTGAGCTTGGCGTTGAAGCTGTCCGCCGCCGGGCCCTGCCACACACCGGTGACGGCCTGCCGGGCGCTCGCCTCGTCGGACACGATCGCGCGGATGTCGGTGGCGGCCTTCTCCCACGCGTCCGCGGCGCGGATCAGGTCGTCCGGGTCGCCTGCGACCCAGTCGATCGCCTCCAGGAACGGCGTGAGCAGCGGCCGGATGATGCCCTGGACGGGGCCGGGGCAGCCGTTGAGGAAGGTCTCGATCTTGTTGTTGACCTCGACGGTCGTGCTGGGGCTCATCAACCCACCTTCGGGACGGTGATGCCGGACAGGCCCTGCGCGACCTGGTCCATGAGCGCGCCCAGGCCGGTGTCGTGGTTGACGTACTCCTGGTGGGTGTCGCGCACCGACTCGGCGATGTCGCGCATCGCCTCGGCGCACTCCCTGAGGTCGGCCAGCGTGGAGTTCACCCGCTCCTCGTAGGTCGCGTAGATCTCGCCGCTGGACGGCATCTTCCCGAACGACTCGCGCCCCACCCGGGCCGCCTCCAGCGCGGCCACGACCTGGTCGAACCGGTCCCCGCGCTGGTCCGACGTGCCCGCGAAATCGAGGATGCCCTCAAGCCTGACGTCGAACTTCGCCGTCATCACGCCCCCTTTCGGCTGCGGTTGCTCCGACGGCGGGAGGCCCGCGCCGGTTCCACCGGATCCGGAAATCATCCACCGTTCGGTGCACTAGCCTGCCACCCGACACCGACCACGGAGCGAGGGTGCGATGCGGGAAGACCTGGAGCAGAAGCTGGACCGGCTGACCCGGCTCGCCGCGCAGAAGCAGCAGCAGGCCGACGACCTGCGGGGGCAGCTGGCCGACCTGCGGGTCACCCGGCAGTCGCCCGACGGGACGCTGACCGCGACCGTGACCGCCAACGGCCAGCTCGTCGACCTGCGCATCGACGACCGGGCGCTGCGCGCCGGCGGCCGCCAGCTCGCCTCGACCCTGCTGAACCTGGTCTTCCAGGCGTCGTCGGCGGCGGCCCAGCAGGTCCAGGGCCTGGCCGCGCCGCTGCTGGAGGACAGCTCGATCGACCCGGCGCAGCTGGGCGTCTCCGCCACGCCGCCGGTGCAGGCCCCGCCGCCGGGGTTCCCGCCGCCGCAGCAGCCGCAACAGCAGGGCCAGTTCCTCCAGTCGGCCTCGCCGCAGCAGGCCCCCTACCCGGCCGCCCAACCCCCGGTGCAGCAGCCGCCCGCCCCGCAGCCCCCGGCCCCGCAGGCGCGGCCCGCGCGGCGGCCGGCGGAGGAGGACCCGGACGAGGGCACCGGTTCGATCTTCCGCCGGGACACGTGGTGATCCCCCGGGACGTGTGGTGACCTGCCGCCGGGACGCGTGGTGACGCCTCCCGCCGGCTGATCCGGCGGGCGCGGACCGCGGTGTGCCCGGAGGTGCCGCCGGGCCTGCCGACCTCGAGCCTGCCGACCTCGAGCTGGCAGACCCCGAGCCTGCCGACCTCGAGCTGGCAGACCGGCGTGCCGCCGCGCCGCCGGGCACGGTGGTCCGCGCGGGGAGGCGGTGACCGGCACGCCGTTCCCGGGGTGGGGGCGCCCACCGCGCGGCGAGCGCCCCCGTGCCGGTCAGCCGATCCGGTAGGCGCGGATCACGGTGTGCTCGAAGGTGTTGCCGTCGCTGTCGGAGCCACTGGCGCGCAGCGAGGCGTAGCCGGCCCGGTGCGGGTGCCGGACCAGGGCGGCGTCGCCCACCACGGGCACCGTCGACCAGCTCCCGCCCTCGTCGAAGGACACCTCGACCCGGACCCGGCGCACCTCGCCGTTGTCCGCGCCGTCCTGCTGCTCCACGGTCAGCGGCACCCGCAGCACGCGCCCGGCGGGCGCGCCGCCGGTGTCGTCCAGCTCCGGGGTGAACCTGACCACCGACAGCGGCAGCCTGCGGCCCTGGCCGTCGGGCAGGACGTCCGTGCGGAACGTCCACGCGCCGTCGACCCGCGTGCTCAGCTCGAACGCCGCGGGGTCCCGGGTGATCTCGTGCTCCACCCGGTAGCGGGCCTCGCCCGCCGGCACGCTGAACTCGGCCACCGGGGCCTTGGCCAGCCCGACCAGCCGCCCGTCCCGGTACAGGGCGGTGCGCGCCGAGGTGCCGTTGGCGCGGCCCAGGTTGCCGTCGCGGTCGTTGAACAGCGGCACCTGCGAGGTGATGCGGTCCTCGTGCAGGCCCAGGTAGGTGGCCGAGAACGCGGACAGTCCGGGGCCGAGCACCGGGTGCAGGAACCGCTCCGCGTAGTCGCCGCCCGCCCGGTAGGCGCGGTTCGGCCCGGAGTAGTCGGCCTCGGTCCGGTAGTCGGGGGCCTGCCTCAGGTAGGACCAGCCCCACGTCAGCCCGTCCGGCGTGACGCGGTCGACCACCTCGCCGCCCGCGGGCACGGGCAGCAGCGCCGACCAGCCGCCCGAGCCGTCCAGGGGGCCGGCGCTGCCGCTGTGCAGGTGCAGCCGGTCGGCGGGGGCGGGGGCGAAGTCGGTGCGCACCTCGACCAGCTCGTCCTCGGTGGGCGTGCGGGTGTAGCCGGTGGGCACCGCGCCCTGCTCGACCCAGCGGAACCGGTAGTGCACCGGCGTGCCGTCGACCGGCGGGGTGCCGAACTGCGCGCCGACCGAGACGGTCAGCTCCTCCGGGGGCAGCGTCTGGCCGACGTGGCCCAGCGACATGCCGTCGAAGCCGGACAGGAACGCGGTGTTGAGGGTGACGCGCCGGCCCCGGTACACCCGGGAGAGGTTGATGTCGCTGATCGCCGCCACCGCCCCCGGCGCGGGCGGCGCGACGTGGATCGGCCGCGCCACGCCCGCGTCGAAGCCGAACGAGGTGTGCCCGCCGTCGACGGTCAGCACCGGCCGGCCGAGCACCGCGACCCGGTCCCCGGTGCGCACGACCGAACGCGCCAGGTACTCGCCCTTGGGCACGCGCACGGTGGGCGTGCCGTCGAAGTCGTACAGGGTCTCGTAGACGTCGTTGTCCATGCCGACGATCGCGGTCGTGTGGTCCACCGCGGGGTTGCCCTCGGCGTCGACGTGCGAGATCGACACGTCGTAGCTTTCGACCTCCCGGGCCAGGCTCACCGGGGTGCGGGTGGGCCCGCCGACCACGACGCCGGAGAACACGCCGTCCACCGCGCCCACGCGGGTGTCCGCGGTGACGGTCGTGGTGGCCTCGCCGCCGGCGGGCACGGTGAGCGTGGTCGGGCTGACGGTCAGCAGGCCCTCGGGCGCGGGCCGGCCGTCGGGGCCGCGCAGGTCGACCGAGAGGTCGAGGGTGACCGGCCGGTCACCGCTGTTGCGGTAGGTGACGGTCCTGGTGGCGGGGGCGTCGTCGTGGTGCGGCCACTGCTGCTCGGGGAAGGTGACGCCGACCGGCGCGGCGCCGACGGTGGCGGAGATGGCACGGGTCAGGTCGACCCGGCCGGTGCCCTGGTCGAACACGGTCAGGTCCGGGTGGGGCTTGGCGGAGGACATCAGCACGGACTTGAGCTGCGCGCCGGTCCAGTCGGGGTGCTGCTGGGCCAGCAGCGCGGCCGCGCCCGCGACGTGCGGGGTGGCCATCGAGGTGCCGGACAGGGACAGGTGCCGCCGGCCGACCGGGGTGCCGGTGGTGGCCCCGGCGGCGCGGGCGGCGACGATGTTCAGGCCGGGCGCGGTGAGGTCGGGCTTGACCGCGCCGTCGCCGTTGCGGGGGCCGCGGCTGGAGAAGTGGGCCAGGTCGTCGTCGTGCCGGACCGCGCCGACGGTGAGGGCGGCGTCCGCGCTGCCCGGCGAGTTGATCGAGCCGCGTCGGCCGGAGTTGCCCGCCGCGACGACGAACAGCGTCCCGGTCTCCTCGCTCAGGCGGTTGACCGCCTCCTCCAGCGGGTCCACGCCGGGCGAGTCGTAGCCGCCGAGGCTGAGGTTCACGATGTCCGCGCCCTGCTCGACGGCCCACTGCATCCCGGCCAGCACCCAGGACTCGGGGCAGCCGTTGTCGACGCAGACCTTGCCGTCCAGGATGCGCGCGTCGGGGGCCACGCCCCGGTACCGGCGGTCACGACTGGCGATGGTGGCCGCGACGTGCGTGCCGTGGCCGTCGAGGTCGGCGCTGTCCGGGTGGTCGGTGAAGTTCCGCTGGGCGACCTCCCGGCCCCGGAGGTCGGGGTGGTCGCCGTCCACGCCGCCGTCGAGCACGGCGACCTTCACGCCCTCGCCGGTCAGGCCGGCCCGCCACGCGGTGGGCGCGCCGATCTGGGCGGTGGAGCGGTCCAGGGTGGGGCGCAGCACGCCGTCCAGCCAGATCTTGCGCACGCCCGGGTCGTCGAGCAGGTCCCGGAACACCGCGCCGGTCTTGGCCACCTGCACGGCCACCGCGTCGGCGGCGGGCAGCGCCAGGGCGGCGGGGGAGCCGGCGGCGGTCGCGGCGAGGGGACCGGCGGCGTCGCCGGTGACGATCAGCGGCACGGTGTCGCGCCGGGAGTCGTCGTAGCCGGCCTCGACCAGGCCGGTGACGTCGAACAGCCGCGGGTCGAGCCTGCCCCGGGCGAGGTCCTTCGCGACGTCGTCCGGGACGACGTGCAACCGGCCGTCGCGGTGCAGCGAGTGGAAGCCGACCGAGCCGCGGCCGGGGCCCGGCCGGAACGCGCCGACCGCCTCGCCGGTCACCACGACCCGGTCGCCGGTGACCAGGGTGACGGTGTGCTGCTGCGGCGGCGCCCCCGACGGTTGCGCGCCGGGAGCGGCCCCGGCGCCGGTCGCGGTCGTGGCGGTGGCGGCGCCGGCGGCGAGCACGGCCGCCAGGACGGCCGCGCAGGGGGCTTTACCGCGCTTTCGTGGTCTGAACACAGGTGTCTCCCGAATCCGGTGGTGCGCTGGTGATCGCGCGATCGGGAGGCGCCGCAGACCCGCGGTGGCGGTGGACCGGAAGTGGCGGAGCCCCCCAACGGCCCTCGACGCTATCCACCCGTCAGGGTGAGGTCAGCGTCTCTTGGAGGGGTGTTCGGTCACCCGAAAGCACCACCGGTGGTCGCGTTGCGTGGTGGGCGGCGAGTCGGGAGGACCCCCACCCTCCCGGCACGCCCCTCCCCGCCGGCCGATCCGGTAGGCGCGGACCGCGGTGTGCTTCGGGGTGTTCCCGGCGCTGTCGGTCGCCTTCACCCGCACCGACCCGTACCCGGCCGCGTCCGGGTTGGCGACCTGCGCCACCCCGCCCGACACCGGCGCCGCGGTCCACGTCCAGCCGCCGACGCCCTCCGGGGTCATCGGGTTGCCGCCGTAGCCGAACTCCCGGTCCGCCGGCTCCGGCCCGAGGCCAGGTCCAGCGCGACCGCGGACGTGCCGCTGTTGCGGTAGGTCACGGTCCTGGTGCTCGGGGCTTCGTCGTCGTGGGCCACGTCCACCCGACCCGCGCCCTGGTCGAACGGGGTCAGCTCCGGGTTGTCGCGCGCCGAGGCGATCAGGGCCGCCTTGAGCTGCGCGCCGGTCCACGCCGGGTTCCGCTGCGCCGGCAGCGCCGCCGCCCCCACCACGTGACCGGCCAGGTCCGGGTGGTCGGCGTCGACGCCCGTGTCCAGCACGGCCACCGTGACGCCCTTGCCGGTCAGGCAGGCCCGCCACGCGGTCGGCGCGCCGACCTGCGCGGTGGAGCGGTCCGGGGTCGGCCGGCGCACGCCGTCCAGCCACACCTTGCGCACGCCCGTCCCCGACGCGAGCGTTCGCCAGATGCCGGAAGGGCCGGCTGGTTCAGCGCGGCAACCGGTTACCTACCGCTCGGTGACTGAGCCGTCGGGCCCAAGGGAGATACGTGCCTGCGGCCCACCCGCTGGGCAGTTCGGACCGTTGGGGTAGGCCATTTCGGGCGTCACCACGATCTCGCGCGCCGGCAGCGGAGAACCGGATCGGTCCGTCAGCGACAGGCGGACGCGCACCGGCTCGGCGGGCAGGTCGGGCACCTGCGCGAAACCGCTCCGCTCACCGGTGGGCTCCAACCGCGCGCCGCACGTGTCGTCCGGGGCGGTGCCGGAGCACGTCGTCGCGCCGACCCGGTCGGACGGGTGCAGCACCACGACCGGGGTAGCGCACGAGCCGTTCCGGCAGACCTCGACGGCCACGTCCCCCACGCCGGGGTGGCGGACGTCGATCGCGATGCCCACCGCCGTGCCGATCAACGTGCAGCCGTGGGCGGCTTCCCCGCCGCACCCCGAGGTCAGGGCCAGCGCCAGTGCCGTCACCGCGACCGGCTTCGGCAGGCGGTTTCCCGTGCGCCCCGGCACCTGGCCCGCCTTACGTCCCGAGCTTCGCTTGGACACACCCGCAGGACGGAACGCGGCCTCGCCGAGGTTGCGCGGTTTTGCTCAGGTGGCCTGGCTTCAGGTGGCCCGGCTCCTGATCCGCCACCACCGCTTCCTCGGAGGGGGCGACAGCTCACCCCGTGCGGCGGCCCACTCGGCGAACGCGGCGGCGTCCTCCCGGAACCGGGTGCCCACCTGCCTGGGGTGCTGCCCCGCGTACTCGTCGAACAGCGGCCGGAACCGGTTCCCCAGCTCCGCGGCCACCTCGGGCCGCAACGAGGCCACGATGCCGCGGCGCTTGTTCAGCAGCGCCCGCCGCTCGACCTCGACGCGGTCGGCGGCGAACCCCGGCGGGGCGGAACCACCCGCCAGCAGGGCTCGGAGCAACTCGGCCTGGGCGGCGGCCAGCCGGTCGCGCTGGGGCTGGGTCACCCCAGCACCGCCCGGATCGCGGCGAGCTCGCCGGCCAGCTCCGCGTCGGACGGGTAGTCGTCGTCGCGCTCCAGCAGCACACCCGGCGGGTCGACGCGGGCACGGAGGCGGGCGAGCACGTCCAGGACCTCCGGCGGGACCGCGTGGGCGTGGGTGTCGTGGTAGAGCCCGGCGTGCTCCGCACCTCCCGCGACGTGGACGTAGGCGAGGCGCTCCAGCGGGATCTCGTCGAGGAAGCGGTCCACGTCGGTGCCCAGGTTGCGGGCGTTGGCGTAGAGGTTCGCCACGTCGATCAGGAGGTGGCACCCGGTCCGCTCGACCAGGTCGGCGAGGAACTGGCCCTCGGTCAGCTCCCCGTCGGGCCACTCCAGGAGGGCGGCCACGTTCTCCAGGGCGAGCGGGACGGGCAGGTCGCGCTGGACCGCGGTGACGTTCGCGACCAGGACGTCGAGGGCGTCGCGGGTGCGGGGGAGGGGCATGAGGTGGCCGGAGTCCAAGCCGCCCGCGCGCACGAAGCAGACGTGGTCGCTGACCAGCGGGGCGTCCAGGGCCTCGGCGAGGGAGGCGAGGTGGGCGACCCGGTCGGCGTCCACGGGGTCGGCCCCGCCCAGCGAGAGCGAGACCGCGTGGGGGAGGACGGGGAGGCCGCGCTCGCGCAGGAGCAGGACGGACTCGGGGAGGTGGCCGACGTGGAGGTTCTCGGCGACCACCTCGACGAAATCCACGCCGGGGAGGCGCTCAACGGTCAGGTCGATCTCGGGCCGCCACCCGATGCCCACACCCAGCCTCTGCACGGTTGCCTCCCTGACCTGCTGTTATGTATTTCTTGATACACGATCGAGTGATCGATGTACGGAAACGGGGGTCAAGCCACTCGGTTAAATATGAAGGAACCCCCGCCAACCACCGCACCACCCAACCCGACCCGCCCCGCACGCGGCCTCGACCTGACCCGACCCGCACGCGATCGATCACCCCACCACGACCGCCCGTTCCGCCGACCCACCCCGCCGGCCGGTCAGCCGGCCCGGCCCGGCCGGATCAGTCGCCCCCACCACCGCCACCGCAGCCCCCACCGCCGCCGCAGGACGACCCACCACTGCTCGACCCGCTGTCGCCCCCACCACTACAGCCGCTGCCACTGCCGCACCCACCACCGCACGAGGAAGCCCCGCCGTCACCGCCCTGACCCCGCCGTCGCTGGCGCAGCGTCGCGGCCACCCTCGGCTCGATGCGCAGCACCTGCCACACGTACCGCGACCCGATCCGACCCAGCAGCCCGTGGCAGGCCACCAGCACCAGCCGGTCCGCCGCGGTCCACCCTGGGGACGCCATCCAGTCCGGAGCCGACTTCGGTCGCGCGGCGGGTGACCCCACCAGCCGGTCCGCCGCTCCCGCCGCCGCCAGCCGCAGCCCGCGTGCCACCTCCAGCCCCGCCCCCGTCAGCGGCCGCCCGGCCCGGCCGATCACGAGCGAGGTGACCAGCGCGCCCACCAGCCCCGCCGCGGCCACGACGAACGGCACGTCCAGCGAGAAGTTGAGCACCAGCAGCACGGCCGCCGCCAGCAGCAGCGACCGCCGCAGCCACCGCACCGCGACCCGCTGCCCCGGCGAGGTCAGGTAGCCGCGGGCCACCAGGTCCCGGCGCATGGCCTGGACCTCCTCGCCGGCCGCCACCGCGGCGACGGTCGCGACCATCGACTGCGGCAGCGTCCGCAGCACCCGCGCCTGCAACGGGCTCCACGCCCGACCGGGCACGTGCACCGCGCTGACCTTGCCGTCGCGCGAGATCCGCACCGCGCCCGCCTCGACCAGCGACACCAGCGCGACCTCCGCCGCGCGCCCCGGGCCGGCCATCAGGAGCGCCTGCTCCTCCAGCCCCGGCTCAGGCGCCGAACCCCCCACCCCCGTCGAACCCGCCGGAGCCGGGATCCACGAATCCACCACCGTCGTCGCCCTCCCACCCATCACCCGTCAGGTACTCGCCGGCCAACCAGCCGCCCGCGAACCACCCACCCGCGACCAACCACCCGTTGCGGCGGCTCCAGCGCCGCGGTTCCACCGCCGACGCACGTCCGCGCCGCGGACGCGGTGCGTCAGACGCGTCCGGACGGGTGATCGGTTCCGCCCGTTCCCCGTCGAACACCACGTCGTGACCCACCGTCCCCGTCCGTGCCGACCCCCTGTGCGGCACGGACGGGGCGGTGGTTCGCGGCAGGCCGTAACGGGCCGTCACCTCGGCCGGGTCGACCGGGGCCAGACCTACCGTGGCCTGGGCGAACGCCCGCGCTCCGTGCCTGGTCAGCACGGGTGGCGGGCCCAACAGCAGCACGACCGCCAGCACCCCGGTGACGGACAGCGCGGTCACCGTCGGCCAACCGCCGGGACCGGCGAGCACCGCCGCCACCGCCACCAGCCCGAGCGGCAGCACGGCCGACACCGCCCGGACCAGGCGGCGACGGGGCGCCACCAGCAGGCCCTCCGCGACCAGGCGCGCGCCGATCCGCCGCGCCGGGCCGCTGGTGGCCGCACCGACCACCAGGTCGTCCAGGTCCCGCGGCAGCCGGGCGAGCACCGCCGCCTGCAACGCCGTCGTCGGACCGCTCCCGTCGCCGGCCACGGCCGGGACCGCGGTCACCACCGAGCCCGAGACCCGCGCCCGGTTGTCGGCGACCAACCCCGCCACGGCCACCTCGACCGCCCGCACCGGCCCGCCCCCGAGGTACCCGACCTCCTCGAACCCGAGCACCCGGCCGGGCGCGGCACCGGTGACCCGCTTGAGCCGCAGCCCGACCACCAGCGCGACCACCACCGCGACGGCCAACGCCGCGCCGTACCACCACGGGAAGCCCACGACCGCCTGCCCGCTCAGCAGCCGCCGCCGCCCCCACCGCAGCCGCCCCCACCGCCGCCGCAGCTGCTACCACCGCCGCAACTGCTGCCGCCCCCGCCGCAACCGCCGCCGGTGCCCAGCACCGCCGAACCGGACGCCGACGACCGCGACCGCCCCGGGCGCGAGCCCACCGACACCCGGGCCGCGGCGAACGGGTGCGTGCGGGCCGCGGCGCGCAGCACGACGTTCGGGTGGGCGTCGAAACCCTTGAGGGCGACCGCCTCGGCCTCCCCCGCCGAGTCCCACCCCCCGCCGACCTCCCCCGCGCGAGCCCTCGACACCGCGACACCACCGCGCGCGGTGGGCATCGGCACCCGGACCCTCGCCACCAGGAGCACCAGCAACCCGCCCACCGGCAGCGACAACGTCAACCCCCACACCGCCAGGCCCGCGGCCAGCTCGGTCGACCAGCGCACCACGCCGACCGCGAAGACCAGCACCGCGGGCACCGCCCCCAGGCGCACCGCCCACCTGGCCCGACCCGGCTCCACCAGGAATCCCTCGTGGACCAGCCGGTTCCCCACCGCCCGCGCCGCCGCGAGCTCCGACGCCGACTCGAACAGCAGGTGCAGCGTCCTCTTGCGGTAGTGCGCCACGTCCGCCAGCACGGCCCGGTCGACCGGGTGCCCGGCCTTCGGCGCACCCGTGATCCGCACGGCCCCGCTCCGGGCCGGCACCAGCGCGCCCGACGCGATCAGCCGCGCCACCGACGCCTCCACCACCCGGCGCGGACCGCCGGTCAGGTAGGCGATGTCGAGCAGGTCGGGCACGTGCGCGGAGAAGCCTCCCCGCGTCCTCCTCAGGAACACCCGCACGAGGACCGCGAACGCCGACGACACCGCCAGCGCGATCCAGTACCACTCCAGGAACTCCGGGCCGGACAAGCCCCACGGTCGCTCCACGGTCCACCCCCTGTGGGCCTTGGTGGAACCAGAGGTCCACCAGCCAGGAGGTAATGGTGTGCTCAAGACCACACGCCATCAAGAGTGCTTGAGCAAGCCTTAGGGTTGACAACCCGACCCGCGAGAAGGCCCCGGGACCGGGGACGCCGCGGGGCGTCCGGGTCCCGGGGCCTCGGTCGATCTCAGGAGGACGAAGCGCCGTCCACGCCGCCGGAGCCCTCGCCGTCCGTGCCCTTGAAGATGAGCATGTTTCCTCCCAGTGTGGGTTCCGCCACCGTTCCGAGCAGGACCATCAGTCTGCTGGATCGGCGGGGTGCTCGACCAGACGCAAACTGACCGAGTTGATGCAGTAGCGCTGGTCGGTCGGCGTGGCGTAGCCCTCGCCCTCGAAGACGTGCCCGAGGTGGCTGTGGCAGTGGGCGCACAGGACCTCGGTGCGGACCATCCCGTGGGCCCGGTCCTCCCGCAGGATCACCGCGTCACCGGCCTGCGGCGAGTAGAACGACGGCCAGCCGCAGTGCGAGTCGAACTTGGTCTCGCTGCGGAACAGCTCGGTCCCGCAGCCGCGGCAGGCGTAGACGCCCTCGGCCTTGGTGTCGGTGTACTCACCGGTCCACGCGGGCTCGGTGCCCGCCTCGCGCAGCACCGCGTACTCCTTGGGGGACAGGATCTCCCGCCACTCCAGTTCGGAGCGAACCACCTTCGGGGTGGCGCCGACGACAGGTTCCATACCTCCACATTAATCGATGTCAGCCGAACAGGACGGCGAGCAGGTCGCCGAGGTAGTACCAGACGCTCACACCCACCCCGAGCAGCATCAGGCCCACCACGACCACGGCGATGAGCCGCCGGAGCCCACCGGCCCGGTTGGCGGAGTCCGCGAAGTCCGAGACGCCCGCGAGGGAGCCCTCCACGGTGAAGTTGGGCTGCACGCGCTGCATCCGGCCCAGGTGGTCGGCGAACGCCCTGGTTTCCGGGTCGTCGGGGTCCAGGCCGATCAGCTCGTCGTCCAACCGGTCCTCGGACGGGTCGCGCGGCCGGTCGTCGGGGAAGTCGGCGGCTCGGGCACTGGCCATGGAGCCAGGGTAGCCGGCGTTTCAACCCGTGCCGGGTCAGCCGGTGAGGACGGGTGACGGCCGCACCGCGCCGACCACGCGGCCGTGGCCGAGCACCGGGGACGTGGCCAGCCCGTCCGGCGCGTCCACGGCCAGCCTGCGCAGCGCGGCCACCACGACCACGACCCGCGCGCGGCTGGAGCCGTCGGCGATCTTGCAGGCCACGGCCTCCCCGGTGGGCAGGCCCACCGCGTACACGCCCTCGGCGCCGTCCTTGGCCACCGAGCCCGGGACGGCCCGCATGAGCTCGGTGACGTCGCGGCCCGTGCCGCCGACCCACTCCGGGTGGCGGCTCATGGCCCGGGCGACGCGGTGCTCGTGGCTGCCCTCGGCGGCGCTGGCGATCGTGCTGAACGCCCTGGCCAGGCCCTTGAGGCTGATGCCGAGCAGCGGCGCGCCGCAGCCGTCCACGCCCTCGGCGCCGATGGGTTCGCCGGCCAGTTCCGCCAGGGTGTCGCGGACGGCGCGCTGGAGCGGGTGGCCCGGGTCGAGGTAGTCGCGCGTGGACCAGCCGTTGACCACGCAGGTGGCGAGCATGGCGGCGTGCTTGCCCGAGCAGTTCATGTAGAGGGGGGCGGCGCCGCGCCCGGCGGCGAGGTGGGCCCGCAGCGCCTCCTCGCCGATGGGCAGGCCGGGGGTGCACTGGAGCGCGTCCTCGTCGAGGCCGTGCGCGTGCAGCACCCGGCGCACGCCGGCCACGTGGAAGTCCTCGCCCGAGTGGCTCGCGCACGCCAGGGCCAGCAGCTCGCCGTCGAGGTCGAGGCCGTGGCGGAGCATGGCGAGCGCCTGGACCGGCTTGTTGGACGAGCGCGGGTAGGCGGTGTCGTGGGGCTGGCCCACGACCAGCGCCTCGCGGCCGTCCCGGTCCAGCGCGATGACCGAGCCGTGGTGCACGGACTCCAGGAACCCGTTCCGCCAGACCTCGGCGACCAGATCGTGTGCCATGCGTCCCTCCACAGCGCCGCTGCCAACTGTCGACAGTTAACATGGGGGTGGTCCGTCGGCGCTAGGAGACGTACGTGACACCACCCCTGCACCTGAGCCTGGCCGGCCAGGCCGTGGAAGTGCTCCGCGAGCTGGTGCTGACCGGCGAGATCCCGGCCGGGGCGCGGGTCAACGAGGTCGAGCTGGCCCAGCGCCTGGGCATCTCGCGCGGGCCGTTGCGCGAGGCGATCCGCCACCTGGCGTCGGAGGGACTGCTGGTGCTGGTGCCCCACCGGGGCGCGTCCGTGCCGACCGCCGACGCGGACGAGGTGCGGGCGCTGTTCGAGCTGCGCACGGCGCTGGAGTGCGCGGCGGCCGGGCTCGCGGCGTCGCGGCGGACCGAGGCGGACGTGGTGCGGCTGCGGGCGGTGTGCGAGGAGTCGCGCCGGGCCTACTCGGCGGGGGAGCGCTTCCCCTACCGGCTGGACCTGGCGTTCCACCAGTCGCTGCTGGACGCGGCCCGCAGCCCCCGGATCGCCGAGCAGGTGCGGTTGGTGCAGCAGCGGGTGGTGCTGCTGCGCAGCGGGCTCCGCGACGACCCGCCGCACCAGCACGCCTCCCTCGACGACCACGACGCGCTGGTGGCCGCCGTGGCGGCGGGGGAGCCGGGGCCCGCCTCGGACGCGATGCGCCGGCACCTGGCGCGGGTGTGCGCGCAGATGCTCACCAGCCTGGGCTGACGGCGTCCCGATGGGTTCACCGGCGGTTCACGCGGCGGGCACAGGTGGGCCGTTGAGGCCGGCCTCGTCCGGATTGGTGAGAACCACACGAACACCGACCACACCGGACCCACCGACTACCGGTCCGTCCACTCAGGACCGGTCCGACCGGGACCTGTCCACCTCGGACCAGTCCACCCGGACCCGCCCGACCCGGACCCGTGCGGGGGTCGCCGACCCGGACCCGGGCGCCGGCGGCGGGTCGTCCACGTGACCGCCGTCGCGGTGCCCGGCGCGGGGGGAGACCACCCGCGCCGGGCACCACGGCTCAGCCCAGGCTGCCGGTCACCTTCGCGTGCCCCTTGAGCAGGTTGCGCGCGATCGTGCGCCGCTGGATCTCGTCCGTGCCCTCGTAGATCCGCAGCAGCCGCAGCTCGCGGTACCAGCGCTCGACCGGCAGCTCCCGCGTGTACCCCATGCCGCCGTGGATCTGGAGCACCCGGTCGACGATCTCGTTGGCCTTGATGCCGCCGTAGAGCTTGGCCATGCTCTGCGCGTGCCGGGAGTCGGCGCCCTGGTCCACCAGCCACGCCGCGTGCAGCACGAGCCACCGCAGCGCCTCGATCTCCACCGCCGAGTCGGCCAGCATCCACTGGATCGCCTGGTAGGAGGCGATGGGCTGGCCGAACGTCACCCGGTTGTTGGCCTGCTCGACCGCCATCTCCACCAGCCGCTCGCACGAGCCCAGCGCCCGCGCGGGCAGCAGGTAGCGGCCCTGGCCGATCCACTGCATGGCCAGGTCGAAGCCCTTGCCGACCTCGCCGAGCACGTTCTCCTCGGGCACGCGCACCTCGTCGAACACCAGCGCCGCCGGACCCCACTGGCCCATGGTCTGGATCGGCTCGGACTTCCACCCCATGTCCCGGTCGACCAGGAAGCAGGTGACGCCGCCGTTCGCGCCCTTCTCCCGGTCGGTCACCGCGAACACCATCACGAAGTCGGCCTCGTTGCCCTGCGTGATGAACGTCTTCTCGCCGTTGATCACCCAGTCACCGCCCTCCCGGCGGGCGGAGGTGCGGATGGCCTTGGCGTCCGAGCCCGCGCCCGGCTCGGTGATCGCGAAGCACGACACCCGCTCGCCGGAGATCGTGGGCAGCAGGTAGCGCCGCTTCTGCTCCTCGTTGCCGTGGAACAGGATGTTGTCCGCGTAGCCCCCGAACCGGAACGGCACGAAGGTGCGCCCCAGCTCGGCCTCCACCAGCGCGGTCATCACCGCGCCCAGTTCCATGCCGCCGTACTCCTGGGGCGTGAGCAGGCCGAAGAAGCCCGCGGCCTTGGCCCTGTCCTGGAGCTCCTTCAGCTCGTCCCGGGTCAGGCCGGGCTGTCCCGCGCGCTCCCGGCGCAGCACCTCCGGTTCCAGGGGCGCCACCTCCCGGCGCACGAAGGTCCGCACCCACTCCCGGATCTCCCGCTGCTCCTCGTCGAGCCCGAAATCCATGCCGTCCTCCTAGGCGAACGCGTTGATGCCGGTCAGCGCCCGGCCGATGAGCAGTTTCTGGATCTGGCTGGTGCCCTCGTAGAGGGTCGTGACCCGGGTGTCCCGCAGGTACTTGCCCACCGGGTACTCGTCGGTGTAGCCGTAGCCGCCGAAGACCTGGACCGCCCGGTCGGCCACCCGCACGGAGGCCTCGCTGGCGTAGAGCTTGGCCATGGACGCCTCGGTGCCGAACGGCTCGCCCCGGTCGGCCAGGTCGGCGCAGCGCCAGGTGAGCAGGCGGGCCGCGTCGGTCTCCACGGCCATGTCGGCGAGCAGCTCCTGCACGAGCTGGAAGCTCGCGATGGGCTTGCCGAACTGCTCGCGCTGCTTGGCGTAGCCCACGGCGGCCTCCAGCGCGCCGCGCGCCGCGCCGACGCAGCCCGCGGCCACGGACATCCGGCCGCGGTCCAGCGCCGCCATGGCGATCCGGAAGCCCCGCCCCTCCTCACCGAGCCGGTGCTCGTCGGGGACGCGGACGCCGTCGAGGGCCAGCTCGGCGGTGGCCTGGCCGCGCATCCCGAGCTTGCCTCGGATCTCGGTGGCGGTGAAGCCGGGCGAGTCGGTCGGCACGAGGAAGGCGGTGATGCCCCGCGCGCCGGGGCCACCCGTCCGGGCGAAGACGAGGGCCACGTCGGCCCAGGTGCCGTTGGTGATGAACACCTTGCGGCCGGTGACGACCCAGTCGTCGCCGTCCCGCACGGCCCTGGTGGTCAGGGAGGCCGCGTCGGAGCCCGTGCCGGGTTCGGTGAGGCCGAAGCAGCCCAGCGCGCGGCCCGCGCACAGGTCGGGCAGCCAGCATTGCCGCTGGGCGTCGGTGCCGTACCCGGCGATGGACTTGGCGACCAGGCCGAGGGAGACCGAGACGATGCCGCGCACGGCCGAGTCGCCGCGCGCGATCTCCTCCAGGACCAGGCAGTACGCCAGGTGGTCGCCGCCCGAGCCGCCGAGCTCCTCGGGCACGCCCAGGCCCAGGAAGCCCACCTCGCCGAGCGCCGGCACCAGGTCGCGGTCGATCGCCTCGTCGCGGTCCCAGCGGGCGGCGTGCGGGACGACGCGCTCCTCGGTGAACCGGTGAGCCAGCTCCCGCAGCTGCCGGTGCTCGTCGGAGATGCGCAGATCCACCCCGGTGTCCTCCTAAACGAACGGTGTTAGGTTATCTAACCTAGGCGCGGACCAGACCTGTGGGCAAGGGGAGCGACATGCCGAGGAACCCGATCCTGAGCGCCTCGCGCATCCGGACCGCCGCCCTGCACATCATCGACCGTGACGGGCTGGACGGCCTGTCGATGCGGAAACTGGCCGGCGAGCTGGGCGTCCAGGCGGCGTCCCTGTACGGGCACGTGAGCACGAAGGACGACCTGCTGCACGAGGTCGCGGCGGAGATCCTGGAGAAGGTCGACGTGTCCGGCTTCGACGGCGGCGACTGGCGCGGCGGCCTGCGCAGCGCCGCGTGGTCCTACCGGTCGGCGCTGGCCCGGCACCCCAACATCGTCCCGTTCCTCGCCTACGGACCCGCGCACCGCGAGGCGTCCCTGCGGCGCCTGGACCTCGTGCACGGCGGGCTGGTGGCGGCCGGCTGGTCGCGGCGGGAGGCCACCATGATCGCCGCCGGGCTGATGTACCTGGTGTTCGGCGCGGCGCTGAGCACGTTCTCCAGCGGTTTCTCCGAGGACCAGACCCTCTACCGGGGCCGGTACCCGAACCTGGACAAGGCCCACCTGCTGCCGGGCGTGGCCCAGGAGCTGGACCACGACAGCTTCGAGCTGGCGCTGGAGTCGTTCGTCACCGGGCTGTCGGCGCGAGCGCCTGGCTGAGCCTGCGCACGAGCCCCCCGTGGTCGGCCGGCGCGACGGTGAGCCAGTCGGTGCCCATGCTCGCGTACCGGCCGCGCGGCGTGTCGATCCAGGTGACGGCGGGCGGGGCGGGCTGGTCCGCTCGGCGCCGGGGTGTCGCGGTGAGGTGGCCGGTGCCCGTGATCGGGCCGGCCAGCATCTCCCGCAGCACCCGGACGTCGTCGTTCCCGCCGCGCACGGTCTGCCGGAAGCCCTGCTGCGGCTGGGGTTGGAGGGCCGAGGCCGGCACGGTGACCGGCCGGCCGGGACCCGGCGGGCGCGGCGGCAGCACGCTCACCGCCGCCTGGGCCAGGCCGACGTCGCGCAGCAGGTCGAGCCGCACGCCGTCCGGTCCCTGGACGGCGAGCACCGCGTACCGGCCGCGCGCCGCCACCAGGGCGCGCAGCAGGTCGTCCTTCGCCACGTCCGGCACGCCCAGCACGGTGATCGCGGTCTCCGGGTCGGTCAGCAGGCGCAGCGCGTCCTCCAGGTCCGGTTCCGGGCGGCCGCGGCGGGCCAGGCCACGGCGTTCGAGGTCGGTGTGCACGTCCGCCCGGATCCGGGCGCGCTCGTCCAGGGTCGCGCCGTGCGGGGGGATGTCGAACGGGTAGGGCACCGAGCCCGCCCGCAGGTCCTCCCAGAGGACCTCGAACGCGGGCGGGGACAGCGTCGCGATGGTGCTCATTCGCCTCTACTCGCCGATGGTGGGTGGGGCGACGAGCCGCTCGTCGTCGAAGTAGTCGTCGGTGGGGATGAGGTACTTGGACTGGTGCTCCTGGTCCTCGGCCCCCTGGCCGGCGCCTGCTCCGGCACCCATGCCGCCCGCGCCGCCCGCCGCGCCCGGCGTCCCGGCCGCCCCGCGACCGCCCGCCGGTCCGCCGTGCCCGCCCTGCCCGCCCGGTCCGGGGGTGCCGGTCGGGCCGAACCCGGACTGGCCGCCCGCGCCCAGCGGACCGAACCCGCCCCGTCCACCCGCGCCGCCGGCGCCACCCGGCACGCCGCCGCCGGGCATCCCACCGGGCCCACCGGGACGGCCGCCCGGACCGCCGAGCCCGCCGGGACCGCCGCGTCCGGTGCCGCTCCCGGAAGGCCCGGGACGCGTGCCGGGTGGCCGGACACCGGGTGGCGGGACGGGCCGGCGGGGCGGGACGTTCTGGTTGCCGCCCGGCGGCCGGGCGCCCGGTGGGGGCACCCACGGGGGCTGGATCGGCGGCGCGGTCGTGATCGGGGGCGGGGCGACCGGGGGCGTGACGGTCGGCGGGGTGACGTTCGACGGCGTGGTCCACGAGGCGTGGGTGGTGCCGGTGTCGTCGCCCCCGCTGTCACCGCGCCGGGTGCCCGCCGTCTCCGGCGAGCCGGTCCGCGAGGTCGGGTCGACCGAGTGCGTGGTGACCGAGGAGTCCGCCCGGTTGGAGGTGGTGGCCGTGCCCTGGTCCCGGGTGACGGTCGGGAGCTCGGCGAAGGCCGGCATCGACGAGGTGGCGGACCGCATCGTGTCGTCCCGGACCTGCATCACCTGGACGGCCTCGGCCTTCGCGTTCTCGGACCTGGCCTTCTGCAGGGGCATGGTCACCGGGAGCGCGGCGAGCTGGAAGAGGCTGCCGCTGCCGATCGCGTCGGTGAACATCTTCCGGGGGTCGTACTCGACCGGGTCGGGCATGCGGGTCTTCGCCTCGGAGGCGGCGGTCGTCTGGTGGTGCAGCGCCGTGCCCGTGGCGGTGAAGTGGTCGCCGGTCATGTCGCTGAACCGGCCGACCTTGGCCAGGGCCGCCCGGACGCCCTCCCCGGCGCTGCCGGTCCAGCCCGACTCCGAGCCGCTGACGATGACCTGGAAGTCGACCGCCAGCTGCGTGAAGGTGGCGCCGATCGACTCCCACTCGCCGGCGATCTCACCGGCCGAACCGGGGTTGAAGTTCTCCTCGACCTGCCGCTTCATGTCCTCGTGCCGGTGCGCGGGGTAGTTCGCGGTCGGTTCGGGGACCGGAGGCTTCTCCATCGTCATGTCATCCCCCCTCGGGACGCGTCGGACTGCGGGTCAGGGCAGCTTGGGTGCGATCAACTCGGCGGCGTCGGTCGCCCGCTCGCAGGCCGCGGCGGTGTCGGTGGAGCCGGCGGTGAGGTTCGAGATAACCTGGAGGCTCGACGAGCCGGAAACCTCGATCACCACGTGGCAGATGTTCTCGGCGCCGGCATGTGCCTCGACCAGGACGGCGTCGTACCGCCCGGCCTTGACGGGTGAGGTCTTCTCGCCCTCGTAGTCGAGGTCCGCGAAGCCCTTGGTCGGGTTGAGCGCGGCGAGCAGGCCGCCGTTCCCGCTGACCTTCCAACCGCACGCCTCGGCACCACCGATCTGATCGGCCTCGCCCGGGTTCGTCAGGCCCAACTGGGTCACTTCGCCGCTGGTCAGCAGGTCGCACGGTGCGATGCCGGCGAAGGCGTCGTCACCGGCGGGCGAACTGCTCGGGGTGGAGGCGCCTGTCGTGGTCCCGGTGGTCGGCACGGGCGTCGGTGTTCCCGCGGTGCCGTCACCGGAGCAAGCCGCGCCGGCCAGCAACGCGAGTCCGGCGAGGCAGGCGATCGGGAGACGGGCGAGTTCGCGGTTCATGGGAGTTGCGTCGTCCTGTCAGAGGTTGTTGATCGCCTGCGACTTGGCTTCGTCGACGTTCCGGTAGGAGGTCCGGCTCTTGTCGACCTGGTCCTTGAGGTCCCCGATCGCTTTGACCATTTCCGGGATCAGCTCGCTGACGACCTGCTGGCCGAGTTGTTTGTTCACGCTGCCGATCTCCTCGGCGTACCCGCGCCCGATGGGGGTCTGGGTGATCAGGATGTCCGCGCGTTGTTGTATCCCGTCCAGGGCGTCCTGCATCTCGGTGAGCTTGTGCAGCATCGAGTCGACCGCGTGGGGGTCCACCGAGAGCGCCTGCGCCTCGTTCGCGGCGGCGACCGCCTTGGTGGCGGCGACGACGTCGCTCAAGCCCATGGTCAACACGCTCATGAGCCCACCCCCACCCTGCCGGCGGTACTGGTCCAGGGCGTACTGGCCGACGTCCCCCGTCGAACCCCCGCTCTCGCCGGTCACGGCACAAACCTCCCCGATTGCGCTCCGTGGTCGGCTCAGGACTTTATCGGAGCGCGGTCGGGGCAGGCGTGCGTTCGACCACTTGCATGCGATCGGGTTAAGCGCGGGTGGAATCCCCACCCGGCACGCACTGTGCGGCGAACGTCCTCCCCGACGTCGAGGCCGATCGGGACTAGGCTCACCCGGGTGGCCCAAGCGGTGGAACTGAGCGTCGGTGAGCGCGTGGTCCGGGTGTCCAACCCGGGCAAGGTGTACTTCCCCGAACGAGGGATCACGAAGCTCCAGGTGGTCGAGTACTACCTGGCCGTGGCCGAACCGCTGTTGCGTGTGCTGCGCGACCGCCCCACCACGCTGAAGCGCTACGTGGACGGCGTGGAGGGGGAGGCGTTCTACCAGAAGCGGCTGCCCAAGGGGGCGCCCGAGTGGGTCGGCACGGCGCGCATCAAGTTCCCCTCGGGACGCCCCGCGGACGAGGTGTGCCCGACCGAGCCGGCGGTGCTGGCGTGGGCGGCGAACCTCGGCACGTTCGACTTCCACCCCTGGCCCGTGCGCAGCTCCGACACCGACCGGCCGGACGAGCTGCGCGTCGACCTCGACCCGCAGCCGGGCACCGACTTCCGGGACGCCGTGGACGTGGCGCTGGTCCTGCGCGAGGTGCTGGACGAGCTCGGTCTCGTCGGCTACCCGAAGACCTCCGGGGGTCGAGGCGTCCACGTGGCGGTGCGCATCCGGCCGGAGTGGGACTTCGTGGACGTGCGGCACGCGGTGATCGCGCTGGCGCGCGAGGTGGAGCGCCGGGCGCCGGACCGGGCGACCACGTCGTGGTGGAAGGAGGAGCGCGGCGAGCGCGTCTTCCTGGACTACAACCAGGCCGCGCGGGACCGCACCATCGCGTCCGCCTGGTCGGTGCGCGGCACGCCCCGGGCCACCGTGTCGATGCCCGTGACGTGGGACGAGCTGTCCACTGTAGACCCGGACGACTTCGACGTGCTCACGGCGCCGGCGCGGCTGGCCGAGCACGGCGACCCGCACGCCGGCCTGGACGACGAGGCGTTCGGCCTCGACACCCTGCTGGACTGGTACGCCGGCGACGAGCGCGGCGAGCTGCCCTACCCGCCCGACTACCCCAAGATGCCCGGCGAGCCGCCGCGCGTGCAGCCCTCGCGCAAGCGGGACCAGCAGTAGGCCGCCGGTCCCGCGCACCTCGGCCCCGACCGGCACCCGACCGGGGGTCCCCACGACCTCCGACACCCCCGCCGACCTGTCCTGACACCGGTTCGGGCACTGGTCCGACCGGCTGTTCCCGACAGCGGATCGGCCCTGGTCCGACTGGTCCGCCCGTACCATGGACGGGAACGCCGGGAGAGGGAGGCACACCGATGACGCAGGCGTACGTGGTCCGGTTCGTCGGCGGTCCCCTCGACGGCCGGGTCGACTCGCGCACCGGACCGCCGGCCTCGCCGAAGCAGACGCTCACCCACGTGCACCTCCACGGCGGTCCCAAGATCGTCCACCACTACGACCTGGAGTACGCCGTCGAGTACGGCTGCGAGTACCGCCTCCGGGTGGACGAGGACCCGGACGAGACCCCGGACGAGACCCCGGCCGGGAACCCCGCCGGGAACTCCGCCGAAGACCCCTCCGAAAGCCCGGAGGACGCCGTCGACGGCGAGGGCGACCACGCGTCCTGACCGGACCGCGAGGGGCGTCGCACGACGTCACGGGGGCGGCGCGGTGAGACGCCTTGACACCGCAAGTCGCGGTCAACCGTAGACAGGCGGGCAACCGGGCGTTTACCGTTCACAGGTGTGAGAGCGCTCTCATGCGCTTCCGCTCACAGAGCTGTGAGTCCCTGCTGGAGGTTCCCGTGCGTTCGATTCGCCCACACCTGGCGGCTTTGGCGGTCGCCGTGGCCGCGGCCGCCGCCATCCCGCTGGCCCTGCCCGGCACCGCCGGCGCCGTCACCGTCGGTTCCGGCAGCTACGCCACCACCCGGCCGGCGGGCACCACCGGCCCGACCAACTCCGACGGCGCGGCCGTCTCCCCGAAGGTCACCTCGCGCGTGGCCGGCCGCCCGGTCCCGACCAACGACTGGTGGTCCTCGCTGGCCTTCCAGCGCTACGCGGGCAACCCGTACTCCGAGAACATGTACGCCCACCCGCTGACCTTCCACGCGGCCGCGCAGGGCCTGGGCGTCGGCTACCCGACCAACCCGGTCATCACCCCCGACGGCCGCGGTTACGAGTTCATGCACCAGGACGAGCTGTTCATCGGCGTGAGCGGCCTCAACGCGCCGCGCACGCAGGTCGACGGCTGGTCAGACTGGACCGTCACTCCTCTGTGGACCGACGGCACCCGCACCCTGCGCACCACCATCGGCCACGGCTCGCCGTACGTCTACGCGGAGGCCACCGGCGGCAACGCCCGGGTCGGCTTCAACGGGTCCACGACGATCTGGAGCAACACCGGCACCACCCTGGGCGTCACCGTCAACGGCCACGACTACGCCCTGTTCTCCCCGGCGAACTGGTCGGTCACCGGCACCGCCGAGGCCACCTCGCCCGCGTCGTTCTTCTCCGTCGCGGTGCTGCCGAGCCGGGACGCGCTGAGCCTGTTCCAGCGCTACGCGTTCTCCTTCGTCACCGACACGAAGGTGAGCTGGTCGTACAACTCGGCCAACGCCCAGCTCAGCGCCACCTACACGGCCACCACGACCGCCCGCCAGGGCACCCAGACGGGCACCCTCCAGGCCCTCTACCGGCACCAGTGGCTCAACTCCACCGACGCCACCACCGGCTACCGCTACACCTCGCCGCGCGGTGAGATGCGGTTGCGCGAGGGCGCCTCGTTCACCACGCGCAGCGCGTTCAACGGCGTCCTGCCGGCCCTGCCCCTGTCGCCGGCGGCCGACAAGAACCGCCTGCGCGCCGAGATCGACCAGGAGCTCAACGCCGCCGACCCGTGGAAGGGCGCGGTCGACACCTACTGGACCGGCAAGGCGCTGTGGCGACTGGCCGCGCTGGTGCCGGTGGCCAACCAGATCGGCTACACCGAGGGCCGCGACCGGCTCCTGACCCTGGTCCGCGACCGGCTCACCGACTGGCTCACCGCCTCCTCCGGCGAGTCCGGCCGGCACTTCGCCTACGACGCCACGTGGGGCACGCTCATCGGCTACCCCGCGGGCTACGGCACCGACGCCGAGCTGAACGACCACCACTTCCACTACGGCTACTACGCGCTGGCCGCCGCGATCGTCGCGCAGCACGACGCGGCGTGGGCGAGCGACTCCCGCTACGGCGGCATGGTCAAGCTGATCCTCAAGGACGCCAACAACCACGACCGGTCCGAGTCGCGCTTCCCGTTCCTGCGCAACTTCGACGCCTACGCGGGCCACGGCTGGGCCTCCGGCCACGCCGGCTTCGCGCACGGCAACAACGAGGAGTCCTCGTCCGAGGCGATGATGTACGCCACCGCGGCCGTGCTGTTCGGGCAGGCCACCGGTGACACCGGGCTGCGCGACGCCGGCATCTACCTGCACACCACGCAGGAGACCACGATCGGCCAGTACTGGTTCGACAAGGACAACGCGGTCTTCCCGTCGGCCTACGGGCACGACACCCTCGGCATCGTCTGGGGCGCGGGCGGCAGCTACAGCACGTGGTGGACGGCCAACCCCGAGGAGATCCACGGCATCAACATGCTGCCGATCACCGGCGGCTCGCTCTACCACGCCGACTACAAGGCCGACATCCTCCAGAACATCAACGAGCTGCGCGCCAACAACGGCGGCACCGAGGTCGAGTGGAAGGACGTCATCACCCAGTTCCTGGCGCTGGCCGACCCGGCGCAGGCGCTGTCCCAGTACGGCAGCGGCCTGGAGCCGGAGAGCGGTGACTCCCGCGCCCACGCCCACCACTGGCTGACCTCGCTGAACACCTTCGGCACCCCGGACACCTCGGTCACCGCGAACGTGCCCACGCACGCCGTGCTGACCAAGAACGGCGCCCGCACCTACGTCGCCTACAACCCGGGCACCGCGGCGACCACGGTCACCTTCTCCGACGGCCAGACGCTGAGCGTGCCCGCGTCGTCCACCGCGTGGCGCGGCCCGGCCGGCAGCGGCACCGACACCGGCTCGGGCGGCGTGGTCCCGACCTCCACGACGACCACGAGCACCACCACCACGACGACCACCACGACCACGACGACGACCACCACCACGCCGCCCACGTCCCGCAACGCGTTCGGCACCATCCAGGCCGAGTCCCACGACCAGCACCGCGGCCTGGTCCGCGAGACGACCTCCGACACCGGAGGCGGCGAGAACATCGCCGGCATCGCCAACGGCGACTGGGCGCTGTACCGGGGCGTCGACTTCGGCTCCCGCACCGGCAGGCAGTTCACCGCCCGGGTGGCCAGCGGCGCGTCGGGCGGCGTGAGCGGCCTGGTGGAGGTCCGCGTCGGCAGCCCGACGGCCACCCCGGTCGGCAGCTTCTCCATCGCCAACACCGGCGGCTGGCAGAGCTGGCGCACGGTCCCGGCGAACATCTCCGGGCTGACCGGCCGCCACGACGTCTACCTGACGTTCACCAGCGGCCAGCCCGCGGACTTCGTCAACGTCAACTGGATCACCTTCGGCTCCTGAGCCGGCACCCCCGGGTGAGGGGTCCCGTGTGGACGGCGACGTCCGCGCGGGGCCCCTCACCCCTTTTTCCGGGGTCGCCCGCGGGGAACACCACCGACCTCCGGCACTGTCGGTGGCATAGGGCAAACTTCACGACCGAACACTTGTGCGAGTTGTGGAGGTGGCCGAGATGGCGAAGGGGAAGCCGAACTCGTTGTCCCCCGAGGACATCGAGCACTTGCGCGCGGAGCTGACCGCGGGCCGGCCGCCCGCGGTCTGGTTCACCTCCGCCGCGGTGGGGGTGGAGGCCGGCCGGTCGGGGAAGGTGATGGCGTTCACCGAACCGGAGGAGGGCGATTTCATCCAGGTGCGGCCGACGGGGGACCGGGACGACCTGTCGTTCTCGCCCGGCGAGCTGACCGTGGAGAAGCCCGCCCCGCGCAAGCGCGCGCCCGTCGCGCCGAAGGAGCCCGAGCCGGCGGCGCCCGCGCCGGTCGAGCACATCTACACGCCCGCGCCGCCGCCGCCCAAGCCGAAGCCCGCGCCCGCGCCGACCCCGAGGCCCGCGCCCGCCGCGAAGCCGCCCGGCGCCCGCAAGGGCAAGCCCGCCGAGGTGACGGTGACGCTGGTGTCCACCGCGGAGGGCGAGTGGACCGTGGACGTGCAGTGGGGGTCGAAGCGGACGCTGAGGTCGGCGCCCGTGGCGGCCTCGGCGGTGGCCCAGGCGGCGAAGCTGCTGCCGCCGGAGGTGGACGAGGCGGTGGACAGCGTGCTGACGGCCGCGCGGGAACGGCACCTCGCGCGCGTCGAGCAGCTGCGCGCGGAGCTGGAGGCGGCCCAGCGGGCGCTGGACGAGCTGTCCGACTGACGGGAGGCCGACCACGTAGTGCAACCGCTCGGCGGTCGGCGTTCCGCTATCGAGTGAGGGGGCGTCCCACGCCCAGCGGTAGGGCGCACCGCGAGGGCGAAATACCTTCGGTCGCAGGGGTATCCGCCCGAACCACGGAGGTCATCATGGTGGAGAGCACGACTCCGGAGCAGGTCCGGCTCGACGGCTGCAACTGCTGCGGCGGGTGCACGGGTCCCGGCTGCGGGTGCTGTTCGAGCTGTTAGCGGCCGACCGGCCGACCACCAGGCCCCGGCCGCTCGGCGCGCCGGGGCCGAGGCCGGTGCCGGCGACCACCGTCCCCGATCAGGGCGGGCAGACCGTGCCCGAGTTCGGCACCCGGGCGTCGACCAGGAACGCCTGGGCCGCCGCCGTCGCGCAGGCCGACTGCCCCAGCGCCCCGTGCCCGCTGCCCTGCCAGCCGACCACGACCCCGGCCGGCAGCGACTGGGCCGCCCGCTCCGCGCCCGCCGCCGGCGTCACCGGGTCGGCGGCCGTGGTCAGCACCAGCACCGGCGGCGCGCCCGCCGGCTTCGGCACGTCCACCTCCTGCGGCACCGGGAACGGCCCGCACGTCAGCAGCTTGCGCGCGAAGTGGGCGCCGAACAGCGGGTGCTTGCCCCGCCAGTCCTCCGCCACGCTGTTCACCCGCTCCGGCGGGATCCGCGTGGTGGTGTCGTTGCACGAGGTGATGATCCCGGCGTCCAGCCACGGCGGGCTGTCGTCCTGGTCGAGCAGCAGCGGTTCGACGAAGGCGCTCAACGCGCTCCCGTCCCCGCCCTCCGCCGCGACCAGCGCGTCCGCCAGCGCCGGCCAGCGCGACCGGTCCGCCAACCCCGCCAGCACCGCCACCGTCGCCGTGCCGGGGGTCAGGTCCACGTCCGCCCCGCGCAGCGGCTCGTCCCGCAGCTCCTCCAGCAGCGCCGTGAACCGCTCCTCCGCGTCCCCGCCCAGCGGGCACCCGCGCACCGCGCAGTCCCGCCCGAACGCGGCGAACGCCTCACCGGCCGCCACCGCGCGCGCCTCGGCCACGCCCTGCGCGTCCAGCGTCGGGTCCGGCGCGCCGTCGAACACCATCCGGCCGATGCGGTCCGGGTACCGGCTCGCGTACAGGGTGAGCACCCCGGAGCCCTCGCCGACGCCGATGGCGTTGAGGTGCGGCACGCCCAGCACCTCGCGCAGCTGCTCCAGGTCGGCCGCCGCGCGCCAGGAGTCGACCGCGGGCAGCCTGTTCTCCAGGTCGATCACGCACTCCTGGCTCGCCCTGGTCAGCGCGTCCTGGAGGTCCTCCGACCCCGGCTCGCCCGGGTCGGCCTCCACGATGGCCTCCCGCGACGAGTCCGGCACGCACTGCACGCCGTCCGACCGGCCCGTGCCCCGCCGGTCCACGCCGATCAGGGTGTAGGTGGACAGCAGCTCCGCGGGCAGCGTCGCCGCCAGCCGCGCGGCCTTCAGCGTGCCCGGCTCGCCCTCCGCGTCGCCGACCACGACCAGCGGGCTGCCGCCGGTGCCCACGCGCAGCAGCGCCGTGGTGAGGCTGCCGCGGCCGGGCCTGCTCGGCACGTCCAGCCGCACGGTCAGCCGCGCGCACTCGTACTCCTGACCGCCCGCGGGCGCGGTGCCGCCCATCCGGTCCCGGGTCTCCCCGGTGCACGAGGACCAGGGCAGGGCGTCCCGCTCGTAGTTCGCCAGCGGCGGGACCTCGCGCGGACCGGGCGGCACCACGACCTGCGACGTCTGCCCGCCGTCGCCGTGCACGGCGATCACCGGGCGGGTCGACGGCCCCGCGCTGCACGAGGCCAGCGCGGTCAGTCCCACCAGGATCAGGGCGGCGTGACGCCGACGCGGCACAGCAGGTCCTCGCTCTCTCCCAACAGCGTGGGCCAAGCCTCACACAATCCAGGTGAGGCCCCGGTGAGCGGGCTGTCAGGATGGGTGACGTGGTCACGGTGCACGTCGAAGGCATCCCCGAACGCAGGTATCACCGCTCGGGGCCGGTCGGGTTCGCGTCCAGGGCGTTCGGCGCGGTCCCGCCGCCCGCCCTGGTGCTGCTGGGCGTGATCAGCGTCCAGGTCGGCGCGGCGGTGGCCAAGCAGCTGTTCACCCTGGCGGGCGCGGCCGGCACGGTCACGCTGCGGCTCGTGCTGGCCGCGCTGGTGCTGCTGGTGGTGTGGCGCCCGTCGCTGCGGCTGGACCGCCGGACCTGGGTGGTCATCGCCTCGTTCGGCCTGGTGCTGGGCGCCATGAACCTGTGCTTCTACCAGGCGATCAAGCACATCCCGCTGGGCGCGGCGGTCACCCTCGAGTTCCTGGGCCCGCTGGCGGTGGCGGTGTTCGGCTCGCGCCGCTGGCTGGACGGCCTGTGGGCGCTGCTCGCGGCGGCCGGCGTGCTGATGCTGACCAGGGTGGACGGTGGGCTGGAGCCGGCAGGCGTGCTGTTCGCGCTGGCTGCGGGCGCCTGCTGGGCCGGGTACATCCTGCTGGGCGCGGCGCTGGGCAGCCGCACCTCCGACGGCCGGGGCCTGGCGCTGGCGATGGTGTTCGGCGCGGCGCTGGCGCTGCCGTTCGGCGTGGCCGAGGCGGGCACGGCGCTGCTGGACCCGGTGGTGCTGATCGCGGGCGCGGCGGTGGCGCTGCTGTCCTCGGTCGTCCCGTACTCGCTGGAGCTGGAGGCGCTGCGCCGCATCCCGCCGCGCGTGTTCGGCATCCTGATGAGCGTGGAACCCGCGGTCGCCGCGCTGGCCGGCCTGGTCGTGCTCCACGAGGCCCTGCACCCCGCGCAGTGGGCGGCGGTGTTCTGCGTGGTGCTGGCGTCGGTCGGGGCGACGCGGACGGCCCGACCGGAGGTGTAGCGGCGAGGTCAGGACCGCTCGGGACCGGCCTTCTCCGGCACCTTCTCGGCGGCCTTCTCCGGGGGCTCCTCCGTGCCCAGCCTGCCGTCGAGCAGCTCGCCGCCGCGCTGCTCGAACTCGCCCGCGTAGGCGGCGGAGTACTTCCGGAACAGCGCGAGCCGGTCGCCGCCCGCCGCGACCTCGGCCCGGAACTCGTCGTGCAGCAGGCGCATGGCGTTGACGTCGCCGCGCCGCTGCCGGCTGTGCAGGTAGGGCTTGAACGTCACGTTCAGCCCGCCCACCAAGGCCGCCGCGAGCAGCAGCACCTTGCCCAGCGCGGTCTCCGACGAGGTGAAGCCGACCGCCAGCACGGCGGGCACCAGGATCAGCACGACCGTGTAAGCCACGCCGGTCGTGCGGTGCACGTTGCGCCACAGGGTCAGCCGGCGGCAGTCCCGCCGCATCCGCTGGTCCAGTTCGCCGATGAGCGCGTCCGCGTCCCCCACCACGACCGGGAGACTACGCGGGTCGCACCTCTCCGCGCAGGACCGACTCCACGTCGTAACGGGCCGGCTGGTCGAGCTGGTCGTAGCGGCACGACCCGGGCTCCCGGTCGGGCCGCCAGCGCCGGAACTGGCCGTTGTGCCGCAGCCGGGCGGGCGCGGCGCCCTCGGTCTGCGCGTAGGAGATCTCCAGCACCCGCTCGGGCCGCAGCGCCACCCACCCCGCCTGCTTGCCGCGCCACCGGTTGATCTCGCCGGGCAGCCGGCGGCCGTCCGGCTCGACCAGCCACGGGTGGTCGTCCTCGGTGATCAGCCCGGCCAGCTCGGCGGCCAGCGCCCGCCGCTCGGCGGCCTTGAACGACCCGACCACGCCCACGTGGTGCAGCACGCCCCCGTCGTCGTGCAGGCCGAGCAGCAGCGAGCCCACCGCGGTGCCCGGCTCGGTGTCCTTGTGCCAGCGCAGGCCCGCGACCACGCACTCGGCGGTGCGGGCGTGCTTGACCTTGATCATGACGCGCTTGCCGGGGGAGTAGGGCGCGGCCGCGGGCTTGCCGACGACCCCGTCCAGGCCCGCGCCCTCGAACAGCTCGAACCACTGCCCCGCCACCGCCGCGTCCGGGGTGGAGGGCGTCAGGTACAGCGAGTCGCCGGGCGTGATCAGGCCCTCCAGCTCCTCGCGCCGCTTCGCGCACGGCTCGTCCAGCAGCACCCGGTCGCCCAGCGCGAGCAGGTCGAACGCCACGAAGCTCGCGGGCTGCTGCTCGGACAGCAGCGCGATGCGGCTGGCCGCCGGGTGGATGCGGTCGGACAGCGCGTCGAAGTCCAGCCGGTCGTCCTTGGCCACGACCAGCTCGCCGTCCACCACGACCCGCGGCGGCAGGGCGCGCCGCAGCGCGGCCTCCGCCTCGGGGAAGTAGCGGTTGAGCGGCTTGCCGCTGCGCGACTGGAGGACCACCTCGTCACCGTCGCGGAACACCACGCACCGGTAGCCGTCCCACTTCGGTTCGAACAGCAGGCCGGCGTCGGTGGGGATGGTGTCGACGGCGGTGGCCAGCATCGGTTGCAGGGGAGGGTTCAGCGGGAGCGCCACGCCGGCCATCCTGCCTGGTCGGCCGCCTCAGCGCACGCGTTCGCGCTCCTCGGCGGCCAGGTCCAGCCGCACGGTGGCGGGCAGCGCGGCGACGCCCAGCGCCCGGCGGGCCCGGACCAGCACCCGGTCGTCCAGCTCCCGCCACACCGCCCGCACGTCCGCGCCGTGCCGCAGCGTCAGCCGCACCCGCAGCGCGGGCGTGCCGACGACCCGCACCCGCGCCCGGGACACCCCGCCGATCCGCTCGGCGTCCGACCGGACCGCCGCGGCCAGCGCCTTCGCCGTCACCACCAGCCGCTCGTCCAGCACCAGGTCGGGGTGGGCCTCGGGCCGCGCCGCCCGCCACGCCCACCGCAGGCCCAGCACCACCAGGACCAGCCCCAGCACGACCAGGCCGACCCGCACCCACGGCAGGTGGCGGTCGACCAGGTCGAGCACCACCGGGTCCAGCACCGGCCGGTCGACCCGCCACCGGTGCAGGGCCACCACCCCGCCCCCCACGAGCAGGGCGACGAGCCCGAGCAGGAACGCCGCGGCCCGCTCGGCGCCGTTCGCCCGGTTCACCGGACCTCCCCGGGCACGAGGGGCCGGGCGGCCCGGTCCTTCGGGGAGAGGACCACCACCGACACCTTCGGCCGGACCGGCATCGGCAGCTCCTCGACCGCCGACCGCGCCACCTCCAGCAGCCGGGGGCGCAGCGACGCCTCGTCGTGCACGCGGCTGGTCACCCGCACCCGCACCCGGCGGCGCGACGCCGTCACCGACGCGCCGGACACGCCCTCCTCGGCCCGCACCCGGTGGCCGACCACCCGGGCCAGCGAGGTCGGCGTGGTCACCACCCGCACGCCGGCGGCCGGCTCGTCCAGCGGGACCTCCGACGACCGCGCGGTCAGGGCCAGGACCAGCAGCACCAGCCCGCCGGCCGCCACGCCCGCGCCGACCAGCGCCACCGGCCGGTCGGTCCACGCCCAGCCCGCCAGGGACACCCCGGTCAGCGGACCGCGACCGGCCCACCGCCACACCACCTCGGCCACCAGCAGCAGCCCGGCGGCGGCCAGCGCCAACCCCAGCGGCGGCGACAGCACCCGCAGCAGCACGCGCACCGCTCACCCCACCCGCGTCCGCGGCCCGGTGCGCAGCTCCGCCACCGTCACCGCCACCGACCGGACCCGGTAGCCGGTGATCCGCTCGACCTCGTCGACGACGCTGCGCCGCACCTCCGCCGCCGCCTCCCGGACCGGCGCGGGCCAGCCCAGCGCCACCCGGACCGCCACCGCCACGTCGTCCTCCGTCCGGTCCACCCGCACCGCCGCCGGCTCCGCGCCGGGCACGAGGCCCACCGCGTGCTCGGCCACCTTCCGCACCACGGACGGGTGAATCTCCAGGGTGCCGCTCACCGGTCGCGGCCCCGGCCGAGCAGGTCGCCCAGGTCGAGCCGCCCGTCCAGCACGCGGCCGGCGACCAGCCCGATCACCCCCACCGCCAGGGTCACCAGGAAGGCGGTGAACCCGCTCGTCGCGGCCAGGCCCAGCACCAGGCCCGCCAACAACCCCACCTGCGTCGCGCTCATCAGCTCTCCTACTCCAGGTCTCGACGGGGCCGCCGGCGCAACCGGCGCCACCAGGGCCGGCGCTCCACCACGACCGGCGCGTCCCAGCGGGCGCCCAGCTCGTCGCGCAGCGCCGCCAGCCCGAGGGCGAACGCCTCGGGATCGCCGCCCACGTCCGGGTGATGGGCCCGCACGAACGCGCGGAACTCCGCGCCGCGGCGCCTCACGCGGCCACCAGGTCGGCCACCACGACGTCCACCGGCGCCGGCCCGGTCACCGCCCGCACCCGGTCCCGCAGCTCGTCGACCACCTCGGGGATCGGGCGCCCGAGCCGCAGCACCACCGCGACGCCCACGCGCCCCTCCACCCGGACGCCGACCACGCGCCGCCCCGGCAGGTAGGAGGCGAAGGCGTCGTCGAGCCGCGCCACGGCCGGGTGCGCGAGCACCGCCGCCTCGACGCCCTCGGACACGTCCGTCACTCGACCCGGCCCGGCCCGGCGGACCGGTCGCGGTCGTCGTCGTCCTCGGGCAGGTGGATGTCGTTGACCGCGATGTTGACCTCGATGACCTCCAGGCCGGTGGTCCGCTCGACCGCGGTGATCACGTTGCGCCGCACGGCCCGCGCCAGGTCGACGATGCCCGCGCCGTACTCGACCACGAGGTCCAGGTCGATCGCGGCCTGCTTCTCGCCGACCTCGACCGCGACGCCCGCGGTGTTCGCGGTGCCCGCGCCGGGGATGCGCTCGCGCAGCGCGCCGAACGCGCGGGAGACGCCGCCGCCGAGCGCGTGCACGCCGGAGATCTCCCGTGCCGCGATGCCCGCGACCTTCTGCACGACCGACGACGCGATGGTGGTCTTGCCCTGCGCGGTGTCGTCGGCCAAGCGGGCGGGGACGTTGCCCTCCGGCCTGGTGGTGCCCTGAGCCATGGCGGGTCCTTTCCGGATCGTTGTGCGCACGATCGGATGCGGACCGTCACCGGGTCATGCCGGTGATGTGACCGGGGTCACTCGATGTCGACCAGGTGGACGTCCACCGCGGGCGCCACCGCGCCCAGCCGCGCCGCCAGTTCCGCGGCCAGCCGCACCCGCAGCGCGTCCGCCGCCTCCACCGCGGCCGTGCCGTACCGGGCGGCGACCAGCACCTGGAGCCTGCCGGCCTCCACCGCCGCGCCGCGCACGCGCAGGTCGAACCCCGCCGCGAGGTCGACGGCGAGCCGCCGCGACACCGCGAGCACCGCCCCCGCGGAGACGGTCAGCCGACCGCCCTCCTGCTCCAGCACCACCGGCTCGCCGACGGGCCGTGCGCCGCGCACCGCGCCCAGCACCCGGTCCACCAGGCCGGGCGGCGTCGGCACCGGCGTCACGGCCGTCCGCCGCACCGCCCGCCACCGCTCGCGCAGGACGTCCGCCTCGGCGGCGCAGAACGGACACCCGGCCGCGTGCCCGGCCAGCTCCGCGTCATCACCC
This sequence comes from Saccharothrix sp. BKS2, assembly GCF_047689505.1. Taxonomy (NCBI): domain Bacteria; kingdom Bacillati; phylum Actinomycetota; class Actinomycetes; order Pseudonocardiales; family Pseudonocardiaceae; genus Saccharothrix; species Saccharothrix sp. BKS2. The sequence goes on from NZ_JAUQOL010000017.1 coordinate 57,335, forward strand.
TCGGTGACCAGGCGCACCAGGTCGGCCTCAGCGCGGCCGCAGGGGAGCACGCTCACCGCCGGTCCCCCAACTTCGCCATGAGCGCCACCCTCGCCCGGTGCAGCCGCGAGCGCAAGGCCGGCACCGGGATGCCCAGCACCTCGGCCACCTCCTCGTAGCTCAGCCCCTCCAGCTCGCGCAGCACCAGCGGCACCCGTTGCGTGGGCTCCAGGGTCGCGATCGCGCGCAGCACCACGTCGGTGACCTCGTTGCGCAGCAGGGCCACCTCGGGCCCGCCGTCCGCCCGGGGCTCCGGCGCGGACTCCAGCGGCACGGTCGGCCGCGCCCGGCGCAGGTGGACCAGCGCGGCGTTCGTCACCACCCGGTACAGCCACGTCGAGGCGGCCGCGTCACCCCGGAACCGGGGCAGCGCCCGCCACGCCGAGATCCACGCGTCCTGCACCACGTCCTCGGCCTCGACCGGGTCGCCCACGACCCGCAGCGCGACCCGGTACATGCGCCCGGTGTGCCGGCGGACCAGCTCGTCGAAGGCCGCGGGGTCCCCGCGCACGGCCGCCGCCAGCAGCGGCCCGTCCTCCGCAGCCCCGGCCGTCCCGACCTCCGCGTCACCGGCCGCCACAACCCCCGCGCCACCCGCGTCACGCGTGCCACCCGCCGGACCGGCCACCTCCCCACCCGCCGGGTCCGGCTCCGGCTCCGGGTCCGGTGTCACGCGAGCGCCCGGCGGTACCGCAGCAGCAACGCGCTGTCGGCGTGCAGCACCGACGCCAGCTCCAGCCGCCGGGGCACCTCCGGGCCGGTGGCGATCCGCCCCGCGTCCCCGCCCACCAGCAGCGGCGAGAACGTCACGCACAGCACGTCCACCAGGTCGGCCGCGACCAGCGAGCCGAACAGCGCGGGCCCGCCCTCGCAGTCGACCCGCCGCAGCCCGCGCTCGTCCAGCGCCGCCAGCGCCACGCGCAGGTCCACCTCCGCCTCACCGGCCACCACCACGTCCGCCCCGGCCTCGACCAGCGCCCGCCGCCTGCCCTCGGGCGCCGCGGCCGTGGTGATGACGATCGGCGGGACCGGCGTGCCGGCCACCAGCGGGGACGACGGCTCGACCGAGCACCGCGCGGTCACCACGGCGATCGGCGGCACGGGCGCCAGCCCCAGCCGGGCCCGCCGCTCGGCGCGGACCTCGCCCACCCGGACCCCCTGGTAGCCCTCCGCCGCCGCTGTCCCGTGCCCGACCAGCACCACGTCGCACAGGTCGCGGCCCAGCACGAAGACCTTCTTGTCCGCGGCGTTGCCCAACCCGGCGGACCGGCCGCCCACCGCCACCGCACCGTCCACGCTGGACACGAAGTTGACCTGCACCCAGGGCCGGTCGAGCCCGTCGGGGTAGTCGTAGAGCCGTTCCAGCTCCTCGTCGGTGACCTCCTCGCCGGTGCTGTTCCCGCCGGGGGTCCCGCCGTCACGTGGTGGCCACAACATCCGCACGACCACATCCCAGCACGCCATTAGGCTTCGGGCATGTCCGCCACGCGCCTGTCCGACCGAACCCCGCACGTCGAGGCGGACGAGCTGGTCGCGGCGATGGTCCCGCCGCCCAGGTTCGACGGGGTCCGCTTCGACACCTACGAGCCCAACCCGGACGAGCCGAGCCAGGCGGCGGCCGTGGCGGCGTGCCGCGGGTTCGCCGAGCGGGTCTCCGGGGACGGTCGCCAGAGCTGGCTGGGCTCGCTGTTCAAGCGCTCGCCCCGGCCCGACGACCAGCCGGGCCTCTACCTGGACGGCGGGTTCGGCGTCGGCAAGACCCACCTGCTGGCCTCGACCTGGCACGCCGTGCCGGGGCCGAAGTCCTACGGCACGTTCGTGGAGCTGACCAACCTGGTCGGCGCGCTGGGCTTCGCCGAGACCGTGCGGCGGCTGTCCGGGCACCGCCTGCTCGCCATCGACGAGTTCGAGCTGGACGACCCGGGCGACACCATGCTGGTCACCCGCCTGGTCAAGGAGCTGACGGCGGCGGGCGTCTCGGTCGCCGCGACCTCCAACACCCTGCCGGACAAGCTCGGCGAGGGCCGCTTCGCCGCCGCCGACTTCCTCCGCGAGATCCAGTCGATGTCGTCCAGGTTCGCGGTCGTCCGGGTCGACGGCCCCGACTACCGCCACCGCGGCCTGCCCGACGCCCCGCCGCCGATGGCCGACGAGGACCTGCGCGCCAAGGCCGCGAGCACCCCCGGCAGCACCCTCGACGACTTCGCCGACCTGTGCCGCTCCCTGGCCCGCCTCCACCCGGCCGGCTACGGCCGCCTGGTCGACGGCGTCACCGCGGTCCACCTCAGCGGCGTCCACCCGGCCCCGGACCAGTCGGTGGCCCTGCGCCTCGTCGCCCTGGGCGACCGCCTCTACGACCGCGACATCCCGGTAGCCGTCTCCGGCGCCCCCCTCTCCGACCTCTTCACCCCCGAGATGCTGACCGGCGGCTACCGCAAGAAGTACCTGCGCGCCATCTCCCGCCTGGTAGCCCTCTCGCGCTGACCCACCCGACCTGAACGCTCAACTCACCCGACTTGAACGTACGACTCGCGGGTCCTGAACGTACGACTCGCGCGGTCTGAACGTACGACTCGCGCGGCGCGAGTGTTCGACTCGCGCGCGAGTCGTACGTTCGGGACTGCCGTGTCGTACGTTCAGGACCCCCGAGTTCAACGTTCGGGGCGGTGCCGTGTCGGCCGTTCGGGGCCTGTGGACCCCCCGTTCGGGGCTGGTTTTGCCTGGTTGGGGCCGGGTATCCCTCGCCCGTGATGAGCGAAGCGGAACGCCGCACCCTGAGTGAGATCGAGATGAGACTCGCGGACGAGGAGCCGGGCCTGGCCTCGGCGCTCGTCGCCGGGAAGCCCGGCAACCCGGTCCTGAGCTACGCCCTGATCGCCGTGTTCGCCGCCCTGGGCGTGCTGCTGCTGGTGCTCGGGTCCTTCGGTCCGGCGTTGGGCTCGCTCGGGTTCGCCGCCGTGCTGGTGCTGACGCGCGGGTACACCTGGCGTTAGGCGGACCGCGCCACCAGGGCCCGGTGCGACCGGGACCGGCCGTTGCGGCGTGCTCATCCACGCGCGGCCGGTGACCACCGGGCCCGACCACCGGCGCGGCACCGCCATGACCTCGCCGACACCGGGGCAAAAGCGCTGGCCACCGCCCCCTCCCATGCCGGACCATGCCGGTCGTGGGATTCCTGGACGCCAACGGCCTCGCCTTCCGCCTGCCCGACGGCCGCGAGCTGTTCCGCGACGTCTCGTTCAAGGTCGGCGCGGGCAGCGTCGTCGCGCTGGTCGGTGCCAACGGCGTCGGCAAGACGACCCTGCTCCGCATCCTCTCCGGCGAGCTGACACCCGGCGCGGGCAGCGTCCGCGTGCAGGGCGGCCTGGGCGTGATGCCGCAGTTCGTGGGCTCGGTCCGCGACGGCAGCACCGTCCGCGACCTGCTCCTGGCCGCCTCGCCGCACCCCCTGCGCGCCGCCGCCGAGGCCCTCGACGCGGCCGAGCTCCAGCTCATGGACACCGACGACGAGCCGACCCAGTTCCGCTACGCCGACGCGCTCACCGCGTGGGGCGAGGCCGGCGGCTACGAGGCCGAGGTCCTGTGGGACACGGTCACCGTCGCCGCCCTGGGCGTGCCGTTCGACCGGGCCCGGTTCCGCGAGGTCCGCACGCTCTCCGGCGGCGAGCAGAAGCGCCTGGTGCTGGAGGCCCTGCTGCGCGGCCCCGAGCAGGTGCTGCTGCTCGACGAGCCGGACAACTACCTGGACGTGCCGGGCAAGCGCTGGCTGGAGACCCGCCTCACCGAGACCGGCAAGGCCGTCCTGCTGGTCAGCCACGACCGCGAGCTGCTCGACATCGCCGCCACCCAGGTGGTCACCGTCGAGGCCCGGTCCGCGTGGACGCACGCCGGCTCGTTCGGCACCTGGCACGCCGCCCGCGCGCACCGCGTCGAACGCCTCGCCGAGCAGCACCGCCGCTGGGACGAGGAGCACGAGCGCCTCAAGGACCTGGTCCGGACCCTCCAGATCCAGGCGCGGATCAGCGAGGTCATGGCGGCCAAGTACCGCGTGCAGAAGGCCAGGCTGGAGCGGTTCGAGGAGGCGGGCCCGCCGCCGGAGCTGCCGACCGACGAGAAGGTCGCCCCGCGCCTGCGCGGCGGCCGCACCGCCGTCCGCGCGATCACCTGCGCGGACCTGGAGCTCACCGGGCTGATGAAGCCCTTCGACCTCGAGGTCTTCTTCGGCGACCGGGTGGCCGTGCTGGGCTCCAACGGCTCCGGCAAGAGCCACTTCCTGCGCCTGCTGGGCGGGAACGAGGTCGCCCACACCGGCACCGCGCGGCTGGGCGCCCGCGTGGTCCCGGGCCTGTTCGCGCAGACCCACCAGCACCCGGAGTGGATCGGCCGCAGCCTGGTCGACGTCCTGTGGCACGGCGAGGACGGCCGCGCGGGCCGCGACCGGGGCGCCGCGATGGCCACGCTGAGCCGCTACGGCCTGGGCAAGCAGGGCGACCAGCGGTTCGAGACGCTGTCCGGCGGTCAGCAGGCGCGGTTCCAGGTGCTGCTGCTGGAGCTGTCCGGCGCCACGCTCCTGCTGCTGGACGAGCCGACCGACAACCTGGACCTGAACTCGGCCGAGGCGTTGCAGCAGGCCCTGGACGAGTTCACCGGCACGGTCGTCGCGGTCACGCACGACCGCTGGTTCGCCCGCTCCTTCGACCGCTTCCTGCTGTTCCGCTCCGACGGCCGGGTGGTCGAGGTGGACGAGCCGGTGTGGGACGAGGCGCGCGTGGAGCGCGTCCGCTAGCTCCCTAGGCTGCCCGGCGTGACCGTCGTGCAGTCGCCCACCGCCCAAGCCGCCCACGCCGCCGGTGCCACCCGCACCGCACACGCCGCCCGTGCCGCCGCCGCGGCGGCGCTGGTGGCGAACGTGCTCATCGTGCTGACCGGCGCGCTGGTGCGCCTGACCGGCTCGGGCCTGGGCTGCCCGACGTGGCCGCGCTGCACCGGCGACTCGTTCGTGACCACGCCCGAGATGGGCGCGCACGGCGTGGTCGAGTTCGGCAACCGGGTGCTGGGCGTCGTGGTGGGCCTGGTGGTGCTGGTCCTGGTGGTCGCGGTGGCCCGGCACCGCGAGCGCCCGCGCGGCGCCCTGGCCCTGGCGGTCGCCGTCCTGGTCGGGGTGGGTGTGCAGGGGCTGGTCGGCGGGCTGAGCGTGCGGTGGGAACTGGCGCCCGAGGTCGTCGCCGCGCACTTCCTGTTCAGCATGGTGCTGGTCGCGGCGCTGACGGTGCTGGTCGACCTGCTCCGCGGGACCGCGGGCAGGCCGCCGCGGTGGGTCCTGGCGCTGCCGGCGGCACTCGCCGCGGTCCTGGTGCTGGGCACGCTGGTCACCGGCAGCGGCCCGCACGCGGGTGACGAGGACGCCCGCAGGCTCGGCCTGGACGCGGTCGTGGTGACGTCGGCGCACGCGGCGGCCGTGCTCGTGCTGCTCGTCCTCCAGGCCGTGGCGGTGGCGCGGCTGCGGAACCGGGCCGCGGTCGCCCTGCTCGCCCTCACCCTCGCGCAGGGCGCGATCGGCGCGGTCCAGGGCGCGCTGGCCCTGCCGGTGCCGCTGGTGGCCGCGCACGTGGTGGTCGCCGCCCTGGTCGTGGCGGCGACCACGCGCGTCGTGGTCCGCGTTCAACCCGTTCCGGTGATGACGCGCCCGGCCCGCGGGAGGACCCTGGGTACATGAGACGCCGATACAGCAGGCGGTTCTGGCTCGCGTTGGCCGCCGTCCTCGTGCTGACCACCCTCGCCACCCTCGCCACCCTCGCCCAGGTCCTGCTCGACGGGACGGCGGGCCGGGCGCTGACCGTCGCGGTCACCCTCGGCGGCGCCGTGCCCGTCGTGCTCGCCGCCCTCTGGCAGCGGGACGAGCCCGCGGCCCGCGGCTAGCGCGACCGCAGCTCCACCAGCACGTGCGGCACCTCGTCGAGCAGCTCGCGGGCCAGCATGCCGGTCAGCCCCGTGCGCGGCACCAGCCGCTGCCCGGCCATCGCGTGCACGTGCCCGGCCCAGCAGGTGGCCCGCGCCAGGTCCTCGTCCCGGGCCAGCAGCCCGCCGACCAGGCCCGCGAGCACGTCCCCGCTGCCCGAGGTGGACAGTCCGATGTGGCCGGTGCTGTCGCGCCACACCCGCCCGTCCGGCGCGGCCACCACGCCCATCAGGTTCACCACCGCGTCGTGCTTCCCCGCGATCGCCGCAGCCGCCTCCACGTGGTCCTCGACCTCGGCCCCGAGCAGGTATCCCGCCTCGACCGTGTTCGGCGTCAGCACCATCCGCCCGCGCACCGGGTCGCCCAGCCCGGGGTGCGTGCCCAGGGCGCCCAGCGCGAACGCGTCCAGCACCACGGGCCCGCGCACCAGCGGCAGCAGCCGCTCCAGCAGGGCGGCCGTCTCGTCCGGGTCCACCAGGCCGGGCCCGACGACGACCGACGTCGCCTCGCCGACCAGGTCGCCCAGCACGTCCACCGCCTCGCGCGACACCGCGCCCCCGTCGGTCTCGGGCAGCCCGACGACCAGGGCCTCGGGGACCGCCAGCCCGAGCCCGGAGGCGTGCCGCTCGGCGATGGCCAGCTGGAGGGTCTCCGCGCCGGTCCGCAGCGCCGCGATGCCCGAGAGCAGCACCGCCCCCGGCACCCGGCGCGACCCGCCGATCACCAGCACCGTGCCGCGGTCCTCGCGCTCGGGCAGCCACTCGCGCAGCAGCGCGGACGTGACGGGCTCAGGTGGACCTGATCGTGGCATCCTCTGTCTCCGTGGGTTCGGCGCCGTGCGCGCGCAGCTGGTCTGCCTGGAACTCCTCCTCCAGTACCCACAGATCGCCGTCCCGACGCCACGAGGTCAGCGCCCCGTTCGGCACCAGCGAGTTGTGCGCGTAGGCCAGCAGGTCCTTCTCGGGCAGGTGCTCCAGCAGGTAGCGCAGCAGGAAGTGGGTGATCTCGTGCGCGAACAGCAGCACGCGCCGACCCTCCAGGTCCCGCATCAGCGACCGCAGCCGCAGCGTCACGTCCGCCCACGACTCGCCGCCCGGCGGCCGGTGGTAGAACTTGCCGAGCCGCCGCTTGCGGACCAGCTCCTCCGGGTACCGCGCGGCCACGCCGTGGGTGGTCAGCAGGTCCAGCACGCCCAGCTCGCGGTCGCGCAGCCGTTCGTCGACCAGCATCCGGGGGTGCCCGCGCAGCGCCAGCGCGGCCGTGTCGATGGTCCGCCGGTAGGGGGAGGCCACCACCACGTCCGGCCACTGCTCGCGGGGCATCTCGGCGAACCACCGCCCCAGCGCCCGCCCCTGGTCGACCCCCGCCGGGGACAGCGGCACGTCCGCGTCCCGCTCCGGGATGTCGATGACCTCGTGGCCCCCGGACTCCGCGACCTCGCGGGCCACGTTGCCGAGGCTCTCGCCGTGCCTGATGACTCCGATCCACTCCACACCGGCGAACTTAGCGGCGTCATCCCCGGAGTTCACCTCGACGGGGTACAACACCTCCCGTGGAGCACGTGGACGCCTACTGCGAGCGCCTGGGGCCCGGCCTCTGGGCCGAGCCGCTCAACGCCCTGAGCAACGCCGCCTTCCTGGTCGCCGCCGCCTGGCTGTGGTGGCGGTACCGGCCCGGCCCGGCGAGCCTCCGCGCCCTGCCCGTGCTGCTGGCCCTGGTGGGCCTGGGCAGCCTGAGCTTCCACACCCTGGCGACCACGCTGACCAACTGGTTCGACGTCGGGTTCATCGCGGTCTACGTGGTTTGGTACCTGGCCGTGTTCACCCACCACCACCTGGGTGTCCCCTGGTCGCGGGCCTGGTGGGCGATCCCGCTGTTCCTGGTGTTCGCGGTGGTCACCGCGCCGCTGGGCGCGCTGGTCCCGGGTGGCTCGGGCATCTACCTGGCCCCGTTCACCGCGCTGGTGGTGATCACCGCGGTCGCGGCGGCGCGCCGGCGGCCGTGGCACGACCTGGCCGCGGCCGCCGCCGTGTTCGCCGTCTCGGTCACCCTCCGCACGCTCGACGAGCCCCTGTGCGCGGCCTGGCCGACCGGTACGCACTACACCTGGCACGCGTTGAACGCGGTGGTGCTCTACCTGGTCGCCCGCCAGGTCATCCGGTCTCGGCGGCCAGCCGACCGGCCCTGACCGCCCGCACCAGCTCCTCGTGGTCGGCGCAGGTCCGGTCGGCGTAGTCCAGCGCGTACCGGGCGATCGCCCCGTCCAGCTCCTCGCCGCCCGCGCAGTACCCGGCAAGCAGCCTCGGGTCCAGCGACCGGCTGTGCGCGCGGGCCAGCAGCGCGCCCGCGAGCCGGCCGTAGTCGTCCAGGTCGTCGCGCTTGAGCGTGGTCGCGTCGATCTCGCCCTTGCGGTTGCGGAACTGCCGGACGATGAACGGCCTGCCCTCGATGGTGGTCCAGCCCAGCAGGATGTCGGTCTCCGCCTGCACCAGCCGGGCGCCGTGCACGATCCGCTTGCCCTCGTGCTTGACGGGCGCGGCGGGCAGGAACGGGGCCAGCGCCGACGGCCGGGCCTCCTTGGCCTGGAGCACCAGCGCCTCGTCGCCGTTGCCGTGCAGCAGCACGAGGTAGTTGCGCAGCCCGACGCTGCCGGTGCCGACCACGCGGAACGCCACGTCCGACACGCCGTAGCGCATGATCAGGTTGTAGCGGGACTCGCGCAGCGTGTCCACGTAGGCCGGCAGCGCGTCCACCACGGTCCGCGCGACCCCGGGGGAGATGCGGGTCAGCACCGGCGGGTCCGGGATGAACCGCCAGTGCTCGTCCTCGCGCCTGGTCCACTTCGCCGCCACCCGGGCGCTGGTGTTGCGGCGGGCCTTGGACGCGGCCCTGGTGAAGTGGTCCAGCAGGTCGTCGGCCTTGGTCCGGGACAGCGCCGACTCGTCGCCCAGCGCGCTCCACGACTCCAGGAACGGCATCTCGGCCAGGCGCCGGGCCGCGCCCCGGTAGGCGCGCACGGCGTCCTCGGCGGCGTCGCGGCAGCCCTTCTCCGACACGCCGCCCTCGCGGCCGGCCAGCACCAGCGAGGTGGCCAGGCGCTTGAGGTCCCACTCCCACGGGCCGGGCAGCGTCTCGTCGAAGTCGTTGACGTCCATGACGATGGCGCCCTCGGGCGTGCCGTAGAGCCCGAAGTTCGCCGCGTGCGCGTCGCCGCACAGCTGGGCGTCCAGCCCGGTGCGCCCGCCCACCGCCAGGTCGCCCGCCATGAGGCCGGCGCTGCCCCGGAAGAAGGCGAACGGCGAGGCGAGCATCCGGCCGACCCGCAGCGGCACCAGCTCGGGCAGCCTGCCCTCGTTGGACGCCTCGACGAACTCGACCACCCCCGGCCGGTCGGGGGCGAGCGGCACCTCGCGGTGCGCCTCGTGGCTCACCGCCGCGCGCAGCTCGCGACCGCGCGCCAGGACCTCCTCCGGTTCGGTCCACCGGCCCAGCGCCCTGGCCGCTTCGGCCCGCTTGCGTTCACCCATGTGGTCAATGATGGGCGTCGGGGTCGACGAACACCGCGACCTCGACACGTCTGTGACCTGCGCAATCGGGCTGAAGGTGCAATTCGGGCACCGGTCAGCGGTGCGTGGTCAGCACCTCACCGATCGCGTCCACGCCGCGGTCCAGCTCGGCGCGGGTGATCACCAGCGGCGGCGCCACGCGCAGCGTCGTGTCCCGGGTCTCCTTGCAGAGCACGCCCCGCCGCGCCAGCGCCTCGGACGCCTCCCGCCCGCGCGGGCCGCCGGGCGCGATCTCCACCCCGGCCCACAGGCCGCGCCCGCGCACCTCGGCCACCCCGTGCCCGACCAGCTCGCCCAGCCGCGCGTGCAGGTGGGCGCCCAGCTCGCGGGAGCGCCGCTGGAACTCGCCGGTCGACAGCAGCCGCACCACGGCCCGGCCGACCGCGCACGCCAGCGGGTTGCCGCCGAAGGTCGACCCGTGCTCGCCGGGCCGCAGCACGCCCAGCGCCGCCCGGCTGCCGACCACCGCGGACACCGGCAGGATGCCGCCGCCCAGCGCCTTGCCCAGCGTGTAGAGGTCGGCGCGCACGCCCTCGTGGTCCAGCGCCAGCACCTCGCCGGTGCGGCCGAGGCCGGACTGGATCTCGTCGGCGATCATCAGCGCGCCGTGCTCGTCGCACAGCGCCCGCACGCCCGCGAGGTAGCCCGCCGGGGGCACGACCACGCCCGCCTCGCCCTGGACCGGCTCCAGCAGCACGGCCGCGGTGCGCTCGGTGAACGCCGCGCGCAGCGCGTCGAGCGAGCCGTACTCGACCACCCGGAAGCCCGGCGTGAACGGCCCGAAGTCGGCGCGGGCGCTCTCGTCGGTGGAGAACGACACGATCGTGGTGGTGCGGCCGTGGAAGTTCGAGCCCGCGACGATGATCTCGGCGGTGCCCTCCGGCACCCCCTTGACCCGGTAGGCCCACTTGCGGGCGACCTTGATCGCGGACTCCACCGCCTCCGCGCCCGAGTTCATGGCCAGCACCAGGTCGGTGCCGGTCAGCTCGGCCAGCTCGCGGCAGAACAGGCCGAACTGGTCGTGGTGGAACGCTCGGCTGGTCAGCGTGACCCGGCCCAGCTGCTCGACCGCGGCGGCCACCAGCTCCGGGTGGCGGTGGCCGAAGTTCAGCGACGAGTAGCCGGACAGGAAGTCCAGGTAGCGGCGCCCCTCGACGTCGGTCACCCACGCGCCCTCGCCGTGGGAGATCACGACCGGCAGCGGGTGGTAGTTGTGCGTGCTCCACTCGTCGTCGAGCGCGATGAACTGCTCGGAGGTGGGAAGGGCGGTGGCGGTCATGTCATCAGGCTAGAGGGCGGATGCCAGCGATTTCAGCCGCCGGCCGTTGCGTGTCCGGTGTATTCGTTGCGCAATCCGCTGTTAACGCAGTGATCCGTTGCGCAGCACGCGCTCATCCCGGGGGGCGACTACTTTGGCGAAGATGGCGAAGAAGTCCACGCGGGTCCAGTCGGTCTCCACCGCCTTCCGGGTCGGTCCGGAATTCGACCTCGCGGGGGTCGACCCCGCCGCCACGCCGGTCGGGCCGTCGTCGAAGGTCGAGGCCGCCGAGGACCTGGCGGCGGTCGGCGAGCAGCTCGACGCGCTCCAGGAGACCCTCTACGCCGAGGGCCTCGGCGGGGGTCGCCGCAGCGTGCTGCTGGTGCTCCAGGGCATCGACACCTCCGGCAAGGGCGGCACGATCCGGCACGTCGCGGGCCTGGTCAACCCGCAGGGCCTGCGCATCGCCTCGTTCAAGAAGCCCACCCCGGCCGAGCGGCGGCACCACTTCCTGTGGCGCATCCGCAAGCAGCTGCCCGAGCCCGGCTACATCGGCGTGTTCGACCGCTCCCACTACGAGGACGTGCTGGTCCCGCGGGTCGACGAGCTGGTGCCCGCCGCCGAGCTGGACCGCCGCTACGAGGCGATCAACGACTTCGAGCGCGAGCTGGCCGAGGCGGGGACGACGGTGGTCAAGTGCCTGCTGCACATCTCGCCGCAGCGGCAGCGGGAGCGGTTGATCGCCCGGCTGGAGAACCCGGTCAAGCGGTGGAAGTACGACCCGCACGACCTGGCCGTGCGGGCGAAGTTCTCCCGGTACCAGCTGGCCTACCAGGAGGCGCTGACCCGGTGCTCGACGCCGGTCGCGCCCTGGCACGTCGTCCCGTCCGACCGCAAGTGGTACCGGAACTGGGCGGTGGCCCGGCTGCTGCTGGAGGCCCTGCGGGACCTCGGACCGGTGTACCCGGAGCCCTCGTACGATCCCCAGGTCGAGTTGGCCCGCCTCCGGGAGGACGATCCGTTGCGCTGAGCGCAATCTTCGTTGCGCCTCTTGCTGATCGACGACGGTCCGGGCCAGTGTGGAACTGCCGCGGGCGGTCGAGCGGAGGTTCGGTGTGGTTGTGGACAGGCGTCGGTTCCTGGGGGCCGTTGGTGTGGGAGCGGGGTTGCTGATGACCGAGGGCGTGGCGACGGGAGAGGGGCGCGCGGAGGTGCGCGCCTACCTGGGCACCTACACCACCTGGCCGGGCGGTGGGCGCGGGATCGGACTGGGCTCGTACGACCCGGCCACCGGTCGGCTGCGCGCGACCGGCGTGGTGGAGGGCGTGCCCAACCCGTCCTTCGTGATCGACGCGGGCAGGTACCTGTACGCGGTCGACGAGCAGGCGGACGGCGCGGTGACCGCCCTGGCCGTGGGCCCGGACGGGGTGCCGGAGGTGATCAACAGCCAACCCACCGGCGGCGCCGACCCGTGCCACCTGGCGCTGCACCGCGGGTTCCTGCTGTCGGCCAACTACAGCTCCGGCAGCGTCGCCGTGCACCCGGTGCGGCCCGACGGCGGCCTGGGCGAGCGCACCGACCTGGTCGAGCACTCCGGCTCCGGGCCCGACCCCGAGCGGCAGGAGGGCCCGCACGCCCACCAGGTGCTGCCCGACCCGAGCGGCGAGTTCGTGCTGGCGGTGGACCTGGGCACCGACTCCGTGCACGGCTACCGGCTCGGCGACGACGGCAGGCTGGCCCTGGTGAGCACCGCGCGCCTGCACCCCGGCGCGGGGCCGCGGCACCTGGCGTTCCACCCGTCCGGGCGTTACGCCTACATCGCCAACGAGCTGGACTCGACGGTCGTGGTGGCGGGCTACCGGCGCGGGGTGCTCTCGCCCGGCCCGAAGCTCAGCACGCTCCCCGAGGGCGCGCCCACCTCGCCGCGCAACTACCCCGCTGAGGTCGTGGTGTCCGCCGACGGCCGGTTCGCCTACCTGTCCAACCGGGGGCACGACAGCGTCGCGGTGTTCGCCGTGGAGCGCGGCGGCGCGGCGCTGCGGCTGGTCGAGGCGACGCCGGTGGGCGGCCGGTACCCCCGGCACATCACCCTCGACCGGGCCGGCCGGTTCCTGCTCGCGGCCAACCAGAACTCCGGCGACGTCACCTCGTTCGCCGTCGACCGGACCACCGGGAAGCTGCGGCAGGTGGGCTCGCTGGAGGTGCCGATCCCGGTCTGCGTCGCCCTGAAGGGGTAAGCCCCGACGGGTTAACTTCCGGGCCGACCACTGTCCACAGTGGTAGGACGACCGCATGAAGATGATCGCGGTCGCGCTGCTGATGTCCCTCGCCCCCGCCCCCGCCGCGCCGGAGCACGTCGCTCTCGGCGACTCCTACGCGGCGGGGCTCGGCGCGGGAGGGGAGTCGTCGGACTCGTGCCGGCGCAGCCCCCGCGCCCACCCCGCGCTGTGGGCCGAGCGCGCCGGCGCGTCACTGGTGTTCGCCGCCTGCTCGGGCGCCACCACGGTGGAGGTGACGCGGCAGGCGTCCCGGATCACCCCCGCGACGACGCTGGTCACCATCACGGTCGGCGGCAACGACGCCGGCTTCGCCGACGTGATGACCACCTGCGCGCTCGGCAAGGACGAGGCGTGCGAGGAGCGGGTGGCGCGGGCCGAGGCGTTCGTCCGGGACGAGTTGCCCGCCCGGCTGGACGGCGTCTACGCCGCGGTGCGCGAGCGGACGTCGGCGGAGGTGGTCGTGCTCGGCTACCCGCACCTGTTCAGCGACAGCGCGCTGTGCGTGATGGGCGAGCGCAAGCGGGACGCGCTCAACGGGGCCGTGGACGTGCTGGCCGAGGTGACCGCGGCGCGGGCAGAGGAGGCCGGGTTCACCTACGCCGACGTGCGCGACGAGTTCGCCGGCCACGGCGCGTGCGCGGCCGACGCGTGGATCAACGGGCTGGTGCTGCTCCCGACCGACCGGTCGTTCCACCCCACCGCCCGGGGTCAGGAGTCCGGCTACCTGCCGGCGCTGGCGGCGGCGGTCGGCGGTGCCGCGGTCGAGGCCGGGGAGCCGGCCCTCGTCCCGGCCGGCTGACCGGTTGGCGGTGGCCGCGGCCGACCGGCGATGATGCCCGCGTGAAACCCATGAACGGGCTGCGGCGGGTCGCGGCCACCCGCTACGTCACGCCCCTCCGGGAGGGCGGCTCCCTGCCGGGGCTGGTGGAGGCCGACGACCTCGGCATGTACGTGCTCAAGTTCCGCGGCGCGGGCCAGGGCGTCAAGGCGCTGGTCGCCGAGGTCGTGGTGGGCGAGCTGGCCCGCCGGCTGGGCTTCGACGTGCCGGAGCTCGTCCTGGTGGACCTGGACCCCGAGCTGGGCCGGTCCGAGCCCGACCAGGAGGTGCAGGAGCTGCTGAGGGCCAGCGGCGGGTGGAACCTGGGCCTGGACTACCTGCCCGGCTCGTTCGACTACAACCCGGTGGTGCGCGAGCCGTCCGCCGAGCTGGCCGCGCGGCTGCTGTGGCTGGACGCGCTGACCCTCAACGTGGACCGCAGCTGGCGCAACCCCAACACCCTGCTGTGGCACCGGCAGCTGTGGCTGATCGACCACGGCGCCTCGCTGTACTTCCACCACTCGTGGCGGCCGGAGCGGTTCCCGGCGGCGAGCTACCGGTTCGACGCCGCCGACCACCTGATGACGCCGTTCGCGGGCCCGCTCGGGCCGGTCGACGCCGAGCTGTCCGCGCGCGTGACGCCCGGACTGGTGCGCGAGGTGCTGGCGCTGGTGCCGGACGGGTGGCTGGCCGAGGACGAGGCGTTCGGCACGCCCGAGGCCGTGCGCGACGCGTACGAGCGGTTCTTCGCCGCCCGCCTGGCCGGGCCGCGGACGTGGGTCGACGAGCTGGAGGCCGCGCGTGCCGCACGTGTTTGAGTACGCCCTGCTGCGGGCGGTGCCGCGGCAGGAGCGGGGCGAGTTCGTCAACGTCGGCGTGCTGGTCTACTGCCGGGACCTGGACTTCCTGGGCGCCCGCGTGCACGTGGACGAGGCGCGGGTGCTGGCGCTGGACCCGTTCCTGGACGTGGAGGTGCTGCGGGCCAGCCTGGCGCACCTGGGCCTGTCCTGCGACGGCGCGCCGACCGCGGGACCGGTGTCCCGCACGTCGCCCGGCCAGCGCTTCCGCTGGCTGACCGCGCCCCGGTCGACGATCATCCAGACCTCGCCCGCGCACACCGGTCTGACCGACGACCCGGCGGCCGAGCTGGACCGCCTGCTGACCGCGCTGGTGCTGCCGCCCGACCACTAGGCTGGCAACCTCTTGGCGCGCGCCGCGTCTTTAGGTGCGAGCAGTGGCCGACACACGGAGCGGGGTCGTCATGAACGCCGGGTATCAGCAGGGCGGGTACCAACGGGGTGGGCGGCCGCCGCAGCGCCCCCAGCAGCGGACGCGGGCCTACCCGGTCGGCGGTGGGCAGCCGCAGGACGCGCACCGGCCGCCGCCCTCCTACCAGCCGGCCGGGCAGCGGCACCCCGGGCAGCAAGCCGTCGCGGCGCAGGGCGGGTACCGGCAGGCGCCGCCGCGGCGCAAGCGGGGCATCGGGCGCACCATCGGCGTGGTGCTGGTGCTGCTGCTGGTGTTCGCCGTCGGCATGTGGGTCTACGTCGACTCGTCGCTGCGCCGCATCGACGCGCTGCCCGACTACGAGGGCAGGCCCGCCGACACGCCGGGCACCAACTGGCTGCTGGTCGGCTCGGACGCGCGCGACGACCTGTCCGAGGAGCAGAAGGCCGCGCTGGCCACCGGTGACGCGGCCGGCCGGCGCACGGACACCATCATGCTGCTGCACATCCCGGAGGGCTCCGGGAAGGCGACGCTGGTGAGCATGCCGCGCGACTCCTACGTGGACATCCCGGGCAACGGCAAGAACAAGATCAACGCGGCGTTCGCGTTCGGCGGCGCGCCGCTGCTGGTGCAGACCGTCGAGGGCGCCACGGGCATCCGCGTCGACCACTACATGGAGATCGGCTTCGGCGGGTTCGCCGGGATCGTGGACGCGGTCGGCGGCGTGGACCTGTGCGTCGACGAGCCGATCCAGGACCCGTTGGCCGGGCTGGACCTCCAGGCGGGCTGCCAGGAGCTGGACGGCGCGCAGGCGTTGGGCTTCGTGCGGACCCGGGCGTTCGCCCGAGCGGACCTCCAGCGGGTGGAGAACCAGCGCAAGTTCCTCGCCGCGCTGACCGAGAAGGCGACGAGCCCCTCCGTGCTGGCCAACCCGTTCCGCGCGTTCCCGCTGCTGTTCGCGGGCACGGACTCGATCTCGATCGCGGAGGACGACAACCTGCACAACCTCGCGGGCATGGCGTTCGCGATGGGCGGGGGAGTGGACACGGTGACCGTGCCGGTGGGCGGCACCCCGACCATCGGCGGCGTCGGCTCGGTCGTGCAGTGGAACCGGGATCAGGCGCTGGCCCTGTTCGGCGCGCTGGAGCGGGACGAGCCGGTGCCCGCCGAACTGCTCCAGCCGCCCCAGTAGGACCCTCTCGTCGGGCCGCCGGGGGGGAGCACTCCCCGGCGGCCCTCTTCCGCGTCAGGCCCGCCCGACCTCCACCGGCACGTCGGGCACGCCGAGCGCCCGCACCGCTCTCGGCACGACGACCGCGCCGGCCAGGATCATCCCGGCGGCCACCAGGCACGCGACCCACCAGTGCGCCCCGTCGTAGAGCACGCCCGCCGCCAGGCTGCCGAGCAGCGCGCCGACCAGGCAGGCCGACTCGTACACGCCCATGCCGCGGCCGACCTGCCCGGCGGACGCCTCCGCGATGACGGCCTGCTGCACCGGCAGCACCGCCGCCCACGCCAGCCCGCTGAGCACCCACAGCCCGGCGATCACGTGCGGGGTCGGGGCCCACGCCAGGCTCACCGCGAACGCGCAGCTCGCCGTCGAGGCGGTGACCAGCACCCGCCGCCGCCCGAACCGCAGCACGTACCGGTGCAGGTACCCGGCCGCGACGCTCATCGCGACGGCGCCGGGCAGGAACACCCACGCCACCTCGACCACCTCCAGGCCGAACCCGCGTTGCAGGTGCAGGAGTAGCAGCAACCCCACGGCGGCCTCGGCGGCCATCGTCATCACGACGGCGAACAGCATGGGGCGCAAGCGTTTGCCCACCGCCCTGAGCCCGGTCTCGGCTCCAGTCTTGGCCGCAGCCGTGCCGGTGCCAGTGCCCATGTCGGTGCCCGTGCCGCCGCACCCCGGTCGTCGCGGCGCCGTCAGGAGGCACACCGCCGCGATCGCGCACGCGCCTGAACACGCCCAGAACAGGCCGCCGAACCCGAGGGACCCGACCAGCGACAGCCCCACCACGAAGGCCACCCACGCCCCGGTCTCCTGGGCCGAGAGCAGGCGCGCGAACACCGCCGAGTCCTCGGCCAACCGCTCGCTCACGATCGCCCGCACCGCCACCCACAGCAGCGCGCCCCCGACACCGCCGACCGCCGCCGCCACGTAGGCCACCGGGGCGGACTGGGCGACCGCGTACCCGGCGCAGGACAGCGCGTAGAGCAGCGCCCCGGCGGCAGCGGTGAAGCGGCGGTCCCACCGGTCCGCCACCACCCCCGCGACCGGCCGCACCACCACCGACAGCGCCATCTCCACCGCGAGCAGCACGCCGATCTCACTCCCGCGCAACCCGATCGCCGCACCCGCCCACAGCGGCAACACGAAGTCGATCAGCTCGGTGGGCCCGTTGGTGAGCGTCGCCGCCCACAACGCCCGCCTCTCCCTCTCGCCTCCCGCCGCTCCTCCGCTTCCTCGTTCCTCCGTCATCTCTCCCCCAAACTCCGAACACCGTTCGTACAACTCCGAACGGTATACTGGGTTTCACCATGGGTGCAAAGGACGACGTGCGGCGGCGGACGCTGGAGCTGCTGTGGAAGGACGCGCGCCGACCCGCGCGGGGTCCGCAGCGCGGCTTGACCGCGGAGGGCATCGTCGAGGCGGCGATCGGCCTGGTGGAGGCGGAGGGCCTGGCCGCGCTGTCGATGCGCCGGGTGGCCCAGGAGCTGGGCGTGGGAACCGCGTCGCTCTACACGTACCTGCCGGGCAAGGCGGAGCTGGAAGCGCTGATGCTCGACGCCGTGGCGCTGGACGACACGCTGCCGCACGAGTGGCCGGGCGACTGGCGCGCGAAGGTCGAGGCGTGGGCGCGGTCGGACTGGGAGGGCTTCCGCGAGCACCCGTGGGTGCTCCAGTTGGTGGCGGCCGCGCCGTTCCCCGGGCCGAACGCGATCCGGTGGCTCGACTCGGCGCTGCGGGCGCTGGAGGACACCGGGTTGAGCGAGGCCGACAAGATGGCCGTGGTCGAGTCGGTGGACGCCTACGTGCGCGGCCAGGCCCGCCTGAGCCTGGACACCCGCGAACCGGACGCGGACGAGTCCCGCGAGCGCGACGCCGCACTGGCCGGACTGATCGACTTCACCGACTACCCGGCCCTGCTCAAGTCCCTCCAGTCAGGCGTGACCCCCTACGCCGCCGACCGCTTCGAATTCGGCCTGCAACGCCTCCTGGACGGCATAGCCACCCTGATCCCCACCCCTTGACCCGCGCGAGTCGTACGTTCAGACCCACCGTGTCGTACGTTCGCGACCCCCGAGTTCACCATTCGCGTCGTTCCGTGCCTGGTCAGCGGTTACCCGCCGGTAGCCCTCGCACGGTCGCGAATGGTGAACTCGCCTGTCCCGAGTGTTCGACACGGTGGTCGTGAACGTTCGACTCGCGGGGTCTGAACGTGTAACTCGGGGGGTCTGGACGTACGACACGCGAGGTCTGGACGTACGACTCGCGCGGGGTCAGGGGGTGGGGACGGTGGGAGGGGTAGGGGGAGGGGGAGGGGTGGAGGACTTGGCTGGCTCGACGTCCTTGCTGGCGAGGATGATGCCCTCGAACTCGCGCAGCAGGTCGTCGTAGATCGGCGTGAGTGACACTTGGTAACCCCCATTGGCTGGTTCGTCCCCCGATCGGGCCAAGGCAGCCTACTTCGCGGGGGTGGGTGACTTCATGCGGTATTCACGAAGTCGATGTCATTTTGGCCGGCTGGTGGTTGGGCACACTGATTACCGGTGAGTTGTGTCGGCTGCTCACATGGGCGCTGCACCGCAGGTCACCTAGCGTTTCGGGCCATGACTAGTGCCCCCGGTCACAGCACCGACCTGTCCGGCCGCACCGCCCTGGTCACCGGCGCGGGCAGCGGCATCGGCCGGGCGTGCGCGGTGGCGCTGGCCCGCGCGGGGGCCGAGGTGCACCTGGTCGACCGCGACCGCGACGCCGTGGCGGGGGCCGCCCGCGAGACCGGCGGCACGCAGCACGTGGTCGACCTCGCCGGGCCCGACCTGGACCGGCTGCCCGCCGAGGTCGACGTCCTGGTCAACAACGCGGGCCTCCAGCACGTCGCCCCGGTGCACGAGTTCCCGCCCGACCGGTTCGACCTGCTCCAGCGCGTCATGGTCACCGCGCCGTTCCTGCTCGCCCGGCACGTCCTGCCGCACATGTACCGGCACGGCTGGGGCCGGGTGGTCAACATCTCCAGCGTGCACGGCGTGCGCGCCAGCGCCTTCAAGTCCGCCTACGTCGCCGCCAAGCACGGGCTGGAGGGCCTGAGCAAGGTCGTCGCCCTCGAAGGCGCCCCGCACGGCGTCACCAGCAACTGCGTCAGCCCCGGCTACGTGCGCACCCCGCTGGTGGAGAACCAGGTCGCCGACCAGGCCCGCGCCCACGGCATCGAGCCCGACCGCGTGCTGTCCGAGGTGCTGCTCACCCGGCACGCCATCAAACAGCTCGTCGAACCGGCCGAGGTCGCCTCCGTCGTGCTGTGGCTGTGCGGTCCGCACTCCGGCCGCGTCACCGGCTCCACCTTCACGATCGACGGCGGTTGGACCGCCCAGTGAGCGCCAGGCAAGGCCCCTCCCCAACGAAGTGGTGAGCACCCATGACCCAAGCCGCCCCACCGAAGCGCCCCTTCACCAAGGTCGTCATAGCCAGCCTGATCGGCACGACCGTCGAGTGGTACGACTTCTTCCTGTACGGATCAGCGGCCGCGCTGGTGTTCAACAAGCTGTTCTTCCCGAACTCCGACCCGCTCACCGGCACCCTGCTCGCCTTCACCACCTACGCGATCGGCTTCCTGGCCCGCCCGCTGGGCGGCCTGGTCTTCGGCCACTACGGCGACAAGCTCGGCCGCAAGAAGCTGCTCGTGCTCAGCCTGCTGCTGATGGGCGGCGCGACGTTCGCCATGGGCCTGCTGCCCACCTACGCCGCGATCGGCGTGGCCGCGCCGCTGCTGCTGACGTTCCTGCGCCTGGTGCAGGGCTTCGCCCTCGGCGGCGAGTGGGGCGGCGCGGTGCTCATCGTGTCCGAGCACGGCTCGCCGGAGCGCCGCGGCTTCTGGGCGTCCTGGCCCCAGGCCGGCGTGCCGATGGGCAACCTGCTGGCCACGGCGGTGCTCGCGGTGCTGGCCGCGGTGCAGAGCGACGAGGCGTTCCTGTCCTGGGGCTGGCGGGTGCCCTTCCTGCTGTCCGGCGTGCTCGTGGTGATCGGCCTGTGGATCCGGCTGAGCGTGACCGAGTCCCCGGTGTTCCTGGAGGCGCAGCGCAAGGCCGCCGCCCGCGGCGAGCTGGTCGAGAAGCCCCCGATCGTGGCGGTGGTGAAGCACCACTGGCGCGAGGTGCTGATCGCGATGGGCGCCCGCATGGCGGAGAACGTGTCCTACTACGTGATCACCGCGTTCATCCTGGTCTACCTCACCACCGAGCTGGGCCTGTCCCGGTCGGTGGGCCTGAACGCCGTGCTCATCGGCTCCTTCGTGCACCTGGTGACGATCCCGCTGTGGGGCGCGCTGTCCGACCGCATCGGCCGCCGCACCACCTACCTGATCGGCGCGGTCGGCATCGGGCTGTGGATGTTCGCCTTCTTCGCCCTGCTCGACACGAGGTCGTTCCTGCCGATCACGCTGGCCGTCACGGTCGGCCTGGTCCTGCACGGCGCGATGTACGGCCCGCAGGCGGCGTTCTTCTCCGAGCTGTTCGGCACGGAGGTGCGCTACTCGGGCGCGTCCATCGGCTACCAGCTGGCGTCGATCGCGGCGGGCGCGGTGGCGCCGCTCATCGCCACCGCCCTGCTCAGGGAGTACGACAGCACGTTCCCGATCGTGCTCTACGTGCTGGGCATGTGCGTGCTGACCATCATCGCCGTGGTGGCGGCCCGGGAGACCCGCGGCAGCTCCCTCAGCCGCACGGGAACCGAGCGCGCTCACGCGAAAGCGTGACGGTGGAAGCATGACGGCATGACCGACGGGGCGGACGCGGTGGAGCACCTGCTGGAGCTGTTCGGGCTGCTGGCGGGCGACGCGGGCAGCGAGCGGCTGGCGGCGGTGCTCCCCGCGGCCCGCGCGGCCGGCCTGCCGGACGACGAGCTGGACCGCATCGCCCGCGCCACCGGGTGGGCGCTGCGCATCCGCCGCACGCTCACCGCGCACCGCCGCCGCGAGGCCGAGCTGGAGGCCCTGTTCGACACGGCCAACGACCTGGCGGGCGCGCGCGACCCGGACGCGGTGCTGCGGTCGATCGTGCGCCGCGCCCGGCTGCTGCTGGGCGCGGACACCGCCTACCTGAGCATGAACGACGCGGGCGAGCGCGGCACCTACATGCGGGTCACCGACGGGTCGGTCTCCGCGCTGTTCCAGCAGGTCAGGCTCGGTATGGGCGAGGGACTGGGCGGGCTGGTCGCGCAGACCGCCCAGCCCTACGTCACCGCCGACTACTTCGCCGACGACCGCTTCGACCACACCGGCCCCATCGACGCGGCCGTCCGCGACGAGGGACTGGTCGCGATCCTGGGCGTGCCGCTCAAGCTCGACCGGCGGGTCATCGGCGTGCTCTACGCGGCCAACCGCTCGCCCCGCCGGTTCCCGCCCGACGAGGTGGCGCTGCTGTCCTCGCTGGCCGACCACGCGGCCATCGCCCTGGACACCGCGAACCTGCTCGAGGGCACGCGCGCCGCGGGCGAGGTGATCCGCGCCCACAACGAGGCCCTGCGGCGCGCCGAGGAGGCCCACGACCGGCTCACCGACCTGGTGCTGCGCGGCGCGGACGTGCCCGAGGTGGCCGCCGCCGTGGCGGAGGTGCTCGGCGGCGGCCTCGCGGTGCACGACAGCGACGGCGCGGAGCTGGCCCGCATCGGCACCGCGCCGGCCCCCGCGCCGCGCGCCGCCGTGCACGCCTCCCGCGCCGGCGGCCGGGCCGTCCCGAGGGAGGGCGCGTGGGTGTGCGCGGTGCTGGCGGGCCGCGAGCTGCTCGGCAGCCTCACCCTCACCGACCGGCCCGACCTGGGCGACGCCGACCGCCGCCTGTTCGAGCGCGCGGGCGTGGTCACCGCCCTGCTGCTGCTCCTGCGCCGCACGGTCGCCGAGGCCGAGAACAAGGTCCGCGGCGAGCTCATCAACGACCTGCTGACCAGCGCGGAACTCGACCCGGTCGCGTTGCGCGCCAGGGCCCGCCGGATCGGGGTGGAGCTGGCCGCACCGCACGTGGTGCTGGTCGCGGACGGCCCGCGCGACCGGCTGCTGCCCGCCGCCGCCCACCACGCGTCGGGTTGCCGCGGCCTGGCGGGCGCGCACGGCGAGCACGTGGTGCTGGTGCTGCCCGGCACGGACCCGGCGTGCTCGGCGCGGGACGCGGCGCGCGTGCTCGGCAAGGCCGTCGGCGCGCCGGTGACCGTGGGGTCCGGGGGACCGGCCGGGGGCCCCGGCCAGGTGGCCGCCGCGCACGCCGAGGCGGTGCGGTGCGTGCGGGCGCTGCTGCGGCTCGACCGGCGCGGCACCGGCGGCACGCTCGCCGACCTGGGGTTCGTCGGGGTGCTGCTGGGCGACCGCGCCGACGTGGCCGGGTACGTGCGCTCGACGCTGGGCCCGCTGCTGGACTACGACGCGAGCCGCGGCACCGAGCTGGTGCGCACGGTGACGGCCTACTTCGCGTGCGGCGCGAACCTCAGCCGCGCCAAGGACGAGCTGCACGTGCACGTGAACACCGTGGTGCAGCGGCTGGACCGGGTGGGCAGCCTGCTCGGCGAGGACTGGCAGTCGCCGGAGCGCGTGCTGGAGGTGCAGCTGGCGCTCAAGCTGATGAAGGTGCTCGGCTAGCCGCCGCGGCCCGGGAGGACCGCGGCGGCGTGGCGCGCCGGGTCACCCCAGGGCGCACTCCGTCGAGCTGACCGCGGCCGGGCGGGGGACGGTGGCCGAGGCGGGTGGCCGGTCGCCCGAGAGCCACCCCTCCAGCGCGGCGAACGCGGTGCGGTGGCACGGCGTCAGCGGCCGCAACCGGTCCGGGAACGCGTCGAACAGCGAGTCCACGTGCGTGCCGCCCTCGATCCGGTAGTAGCGGAACAGCGCCCCGCGCCCGGCCCGGCGCACCATGTCCGCGTACACGTCGGACGCCCGGGAGATGGGCAGCAGGACGTCCAGCGTGCCGTGCAGGGTGAGCAGCGGTCGGCCGATGCGCCCGGTGAGCGCGATGCGCTCGACGGCCTTCCGCGCCTGCGGGCGGGCGGCGTAGTCGTAGTCGGCGTCGCAGGCGGGGGTGCCGGGCGCGCAGAACGGTGTGCCCGCCTCCCGGTCGCCGTCCCAGCCGGGGTCCAGCTCCTCGCGGTAGATCCGCTGGGTCAGGTCCCAGTAGTACGAGTGGTGGAAGTCCCACAGGAACTGCGACTCGGCGGGGAAACCGGCGTCGACGACCTTCGCGTGGTCGCCGGTCCGGTAGCCGGTGAGCGCGGGCGGCAGGAACGTGAGCAGGTTCGGGCCCCGCGCGGACCACAGGGTGCCCTCCCAGTCGACGCCCCCGTCGTACAGCTCGGGGTGGTTCTCCAGCTGCCAGCGCACCAGGTAGCCGCCGTTGGACAGGCCGGTGGCGATGGTCCGCGCCGGCGGCCGGCAGTAGCGCTGCGCCACGACCGCCCTGGCCGCCCTGGTCAGCTGGGTGACCCGGGAGTTCCACTCGGCGATCGCGTCGCCGGGGCGGCGGCCGTCGCGGTGGAAGTCCACGCCGGTGTTGCCCTTGTCGGTGGCCGCGAAGGCGTAGCCGCGGGCCAGCACGAAATCGCTGATGGCGCGGTCGTTGGCGTACTGCTCGCGGACGCCGGGGGAGCCGGTGACGACGAGGCCGCCGTTCCAGCGCTCGGGCAGGCGGATGACGAACTGCGAGTCGTGCGCCCAGCCGTGGTTGGTGTTGCCGGTGGAGGTGTCGGGGAAGTAGCCGTCGAGCTGGGCGCCCGCCACGGGGGTGGGCGCGGGGAGGTCGGCCGGGGTGAGCCCGGCCCAGTCGGCGGGGTCGGTGCGCCCGCCCGCGGTGGACAGGTCGTCCAGGCGGGTCAGCTCCTGGCGCTCGGCGCCGGGGACGCGCAGGGGACCGCACCCCGTCGCGTGCGCGGGGACCGCCTGCACCGTGGTGGCGAGGAGCGCTGCGATCAGCGGAACGGCGATGGTCACCCGAGGCACCGTAAGGCGGTTCGCGGTGCGCGGTAATGGTTCGCACCGCCATGCTGCGGTCTCCCGCTGTGGTGAGAGCCGCCACCCGGGTGGGGTGGGTGCGGTAACGGCGAGTCAGAACGGTCCGCGTCACCGTTGTGGGTCACGCCCGAGCGGCTGATGCCGGCGGTGCACTTCGGTCCGAAGCCGGTTGTGCTGGGCCGGGATGGGGCGCACAGGCGTCCTGAGTGGGCTTCTGTCGCACGATCGTGGCGTTTTGGGTGCGCTGGTCGGGGTAGCTGACTTGACGCAGTGAAGTTCGCACCTCCAGGTGATTTACGTTCACCCGGCGTGAGGTGTCTGCTTCCGGGGTGACAGAGCAACGGCGCTCGAAGCGCACAGACCAGGAGTGGGACCTGATCCAGCGCATCCAGAACCTCGTCAGGCGGGCTGAGCGCACCGCGTACGACCACTCCAACCTCGTGGGGCCGCCACCCTCCCAGCAGCACCTGGACATCCTGGCGGAGATCCGCGTGCTCACCGAGCAGGCGGTGGCGCAGCGGATGCCGAGATCGGCCAAGGTGCCCCGCCAGGCCGAGCCGGTCCACAACCCGAAGGTGACCGCACCGCTCAACTAGGTCGCCGCGGGCTGGGGAGGCTCCCCAGCCCGCACCGAACCCCGTGCCGGGGTGCCTCGCGAGTCCCGCCCGCAGCGGGCTCGCCGGGTCGGTCCACCGGCGGCGGGACCGGGAAGCGGGAAGGCCGGATCGGGGAAGTGGGAAAGCCGGGCCGGGGAAGTGGGAAAGCCGGGCCGGGGAAGCAGGAGGCGCGAGCCCCGCGGCGGTGTGCCCACCGCGGAACCCGCGCCCTGTCGATCCCCGCGCCCTGTCGATCCCCGCGCCCTGTCGATCCCCGCGCCCTGTCGGTTCCCGCCCCTGTCGGTCCCCGCGCTCTGTCGGTCCCCGCGCCGCCCCTCAGCGGCGGCGGACCATCTTCACCAGGCTCTTGAACGTCTCCTCCAGCCCGGACGAGAACGGGTTGTCGTTGACCAGGTAGGTCCACGTCGTGTTCGGCCGGTGCACACCCGCCGCCTCCAGGTGCGCCCCCTCCTCGTCGATCTCGACCTTGGCGAAGGTCTCCTCCGCCTCCTCCCACGCGTCCGGCACGATCTTGTGGTAGGCCGGGATCGCCTCGCGGTGGAACTCGTCCAGCGGGTTCTGCCGGGCCAGCGCCCGCAGGTGGATGCCCTCCCGCAGGTCGGTCAGGAACACCAGGTGGTCGCTCCACCGCTGGTCGAGGTGGTGCAGCGCGATCAGCCGCGCCGCCTTCACCTTGATCTCCTCGTCCAGCTCCGCCAGCTCCTCGGCGCGCTCCGGGCTGCGCTTGGCCAGCTCGTGCCAGGCGGCGTCGGTGCGCAGCAGGTTGTCCCGGAACTCCAGGACCAGCTGGCGCTGGTGCTCGATCAGCTTGTTGTACCGCCACGTGTTGCGGTGGATCTCCAGGTGCACGCCCTCGGCCACGCGCTGGCCGTGCTCCACGGTGTGCAGCGTGCCCTCGTCGGCCACCCGGCCGTCCTCGGCCACCTCGGCGGGCTCCTCGTGGTCGGGCACGTACTGCGTGACCAGCTCGTCCTGGAGGGAGGAGAAGAACACCGAGCCGCCCGGGTCGCCCTGCCGGCCGGCGCGGCCGCGCAGCTGGTCGTCCAGCCGGCTGCTGGAGTGCCGCCCGGTGCCGATGACGTACAGGCCGCCCAGCTCGGCGATGCGCTCGTGGTCGGTCGAGTCGTGCCCGCCCAGCCGGATGTCGGTGCCGCGGCCCGCCATCTGGGTCGACACGGTGACCCGCTCGAACGAGCCCGCGTCGGCGATGATCGCCGCCTCCTCGGCGTCGTTCTTGGCGTTGAGGACCACGCACTCCAGGCCCGCCTCGGACAGCTTGCGGGACAGCCGCTCGGACTCGGCCACGTCCAGCGTGCCGACGAGGATCGGGCGGCCCGTGGCGTGGACCTCCTTGATCTCCGCGACGATCGCCGCTTCCTTCTGCTCCACCGTCGCGTACAGGCGGGGCGCCTCGTCCTCGCGGATCGTCGGCACGTTCGGCGGGATGACCAGCACTTCCAGCTGGTAGAAGTCGCGCAGCTGCTCGGCCACGGCCACCGCGGTGCCGGTCATGCCGCACACCGTCGGGTAGCGGTTGAGCAGGGCCTGGACGGTGATGGAGTCCAGCACCTCGCCCGCGTCCGTGGTCGCCACGTTCTCCTTGGCCTCGACCGCCGCCTGGAGGCCGTCGGGCCAGCGCTGGAGCTTCGCGATCCGGCCGCGCGTGTCGTTGATCAGGTGCACCTTGCCGTCGCGGACGATGTAGTCGACGTCGCGGTGCAGCAGGACCTGCGCGTGCAGGGCCACGTTGACCTTGGACAGCGTGGTGGAGACGTGCTCGTCGGAGTACAGGTCGATGCCGCCGAGGGCGCGCTCGACCAGCTCGCTGCCCGCGCCGGTCAGGTAGACGTTGCGCTCCTCGTCGTCGATCTCGAAGTGCAGGTCGCGGCGCAGGCGCTTGACCAGGTCGGCCAGCGCCGGGTCGACCGCCGGGCCGGCCGTGGAGCCCGCCAGCACCAGCGGCACGCGCGCCTCGTCGACCAGCACCGAGTCGGCCTCGTCGACCAGCGCGACGCGTGGCTGGGGCACGACCAGGTCGGCCACGTCGGTGGCCAGCCGGTCGCGCAGCACGTCGAAGCCGATCTCGCTGACCGAGGCGTAGGTGACCTCGGCCTGGTAGGCGGCGCGGCGCTCCTCGGGCTTGGAGCTCTGGTCGATCCAGCCGACGCTCACGCCCAGCAGCCGGTAGAGCGGACCCATCCACTCGGCGTCGCGCTGGGCGAGGTAGTCGTTGACCGAGACGACGTGCACGTGGTCGCCGCGCAGCGCGAAGCCGGCGGCGGCGATGGCGCCGGAGAGCGTCTTGCCCTCACCGGTCGCCATCTCCACGACGTGCCCTTCGAGCAGTCCGAGCGCGCCGAGGACCTGCACGTCGAACGGCCGCAGGCCCAGTGCCCGGTCCGCGGCCTCGCGCCCGAGCGCGCAGACCTCGACCAGCTCGGGACGGCCGAACTCGGACTTCCCGCGCAGCTCGGCGGCCGCCGCGGTCAACTCCTCGTCGCTCAGCTCTTTCACGCGCGCCGCCCGCTCGTTCACCTCGTCGAGGAGCTTGCGGTAGGGCGTGAGGTCGGCGGAGCCGGGCTTCTGCGCGAACCGGCGCAGCCGCTGCTTGAACCGTCCCAGGAGAGTGGTCACGGCACGGCAACGTACGGCAAGCGCGCAACGTTCCGCACGTCACCCGGTTGACCGTTCACTCGGGTGAGCTGCGTTGATCTTGGTCGGCCGGGCGCACAGGCACCACCGAACGGACCCGTCCGGCCTGCGAACGACCCACCACGGCGGTGCGGTGATCGTCGACTGGCGTCCTCCCGGCACACCGCACCCCGGGTGCGCACCGTGACCGGGGGGCGCCCTCGTGCGAGGACACCCCTCCGCGCGCCCTCGTTCAGGCTTCGACCCCGGGTCGGTGCGTTTCCGGCAACCCCAGCACCGAGGCCAACGTCACCAGCCCCATCACCAGCAGGAACGCCGACACCGACAGGGAGGTCCCGGTCGCCACCAGCAGCGCCGTCATGATGAACGGCGTCCCACCGCTCACCAGGATCGACGCCAGCTGGTACGCCAGCGACGCCCCCGAGTACCGCACGTGCGGCTCGAACAGCTCCGCCAGGTACGCCGCCACCGGCCCGTACACCAGGCTCGACCCGATCCCCGACACCGTCAGCGCCACGAACAGCATCCCCAGCGACGCCGTGTCGACCAGCCAGAAGTAGGGGAACGCCCACACCACCATCGCCACCGCCCCGACGACGATCAGCGGCCGCCGGCCGTGGCGGTCCGACCAGCGCCCGGCCAGCAGGATCACCGGCACGGACAGCAGCGACGACAGCAGCGTCACCACCAGCACCGGGTTGCGCGCCAGCCCCAGCTCCCGGGTCGCGTAGTCGAGCACGCCGGCGATGCTCACGTAGAACACCGCGTTCGACGCGAACATCAGCCCCGCCCCCAGCAGCACCGGCCGCCGGTGGGTGCGCAGCACCTCCGACAGCGGCGCGACCGGCGCCTCCCCGCGACGCTCCTTGATCTCCCGGAACACCGGGCTGTCCTCGACCTTCAGCTGGATGAACAGCACCACCGGGAACAGCAGCGCGCTCGCCAGGAACGGCACCCGCCACCCCCACGAGGCGAACGACGCGGCCGGCAGCAGGGCCCCGGTCAGCAGGAACGACACGTTGCCCAGGATGACCCCCAGCGGCACCCCGGCCTGCCCGAACGTCCCGGCGAACCCCCGCCGTCCGGGCCCGGCGCTCTCGGTCAGCAGCAGCACCACCCCGCCCCACTGCCCGCCGACCGCGATGCCCTGGAGGAACCGCAGCGCCACCAGCAGCACGGGCGCCGCCACGCCGATGGACGCGCTGGTCGGCAGCAGCCCGATCAGGAACGTCGCACCCGCCATCAGCGCCAGGCACGTCACCAGCGCGGGCTTGCGGCCGTACCGGTCGCCGACGTGCCCGAACACCAGCCCGCCGAGCGGCCGGGCGACGAAGCCGGCCCAGAACGTGCTGAACGACAGCAGCAGCCCGACCAGCGGCGTCGCCCCCGGGAAGAACAGCTTCGGGAACACCAGCGCGGCGGCGGTGGCGTAGATGAAGAAGTCGTACCACTCCAGCGAGGAGCCGACGAGCCCGGCGGCCATGAGCTTGCGCAGCGTGCGGCGCTGGTCGGGCGGGGCGGTCGTGACCATGGTTTTCCCTTCACCAGGTGTCCAGGAACGGACGCTTCTTGCCGGTACGGGCGGGCCTGGGCCCGCAGGTGAGCTGCGAGGTGACCCAGTGCCGGGTGTCGGCCGGGTCGATGACGTCGTCGATCTCGAACGCGGAGGCCACGTTGAGCGCCTTGCCGTGCTCGTGGGCGGCGGCGACCATCGCCTCGAACGCCTCGCGGCGCTGCTCCGGGTCGTCGATGGCGTCCAGCTCCCGCCGGTAGCCCAGGCGCACCGCGCCCTCCAGCCCCATCGGGCCGAACTCGCCGCTGGGCCACGCCACGGCGAACCGGGGCGCCTTGAGGCTGCCCGCCGCCATCGCCTGCGCGCCCAGCCCGTACGCCTTGCGCAGCGCCACGAACCCGAACGGCACGTCCAGGTTCGCGCCCGCCACGAGCAGCCGGGTCAGGTGCCGCACGGTGGCCGTGCGCTCGGCGTCCGGCCCGACCATGAACCCCGGCGTGTCGCACAGCGACAGCACCGGCAGGTCGAACGCGTCGCACAGCCGCAGGAACCGGGCGGCCTTGTCCGCCGCGTCGGAGTCGATGGCGCCGCCCAGCACCGCCGGGTCGTTGGCGAGGATCCCCAGCGGCTCGCCCTCGACGCGCGCCAGGGCGGTGACGACCCCGCGCCCGAACGACGGCCGCAGCTCCAGCACGGACCCGGTGTCCGCCAGCGCCTCCACCACGGTCCGCACGTCGTAGGCGCGCACCCGGTTCTCCGGCACGGCGTGCCGCAGCACCCGCTGGTCGGCGCACTCCCACGCCCCTGCCGGCCCCTGGAAGTACGACAGGTACTTCCGCGCCACCGCGACGGCCTCGGCGTCGTCGGCCACCAGCACGTCGACCACGCCGTTGGGCACCTGCACGTCGACCGGCCCGACCTCCTCGGGCCGGAACACGCCGAGCCCGCCGCCCTCGATCATGGCCGGCCCGCCCATGCCGATGGTGGCGTCGCGGGTCGCGATGACCACGTCGCAGGTGCCCAGCAGCACCGCGTTGCCCGCGAAGCACCGCCCCGAGGCCACGCCCACCAGCGGCACCAGCCCGGACAGCCTGGCGAACAGGTGGAACGCCGCGCAGTCCAGCCTGCTGACGCCGCCGTGGTCGGTGTCGCCCGGCCGCCCGCCGCCGCCCTCGGCGAACAGCACCACGGGCAGCCCCTGGCGCTCGGCCAGTTCGAACATCCGGTCCTTCTTGGCGTGGTTGCGGATGCCCTGCGTGCCGGCGAGCACCGTGTAGTCGTAGGACAGGGCCACGACCCGCTCGCCGTTGACCCGCCCGACGCCCGCCACCAGCCCGTCCGCGGGGGTGCGCTCGACCAGCTCGTCCAGCGACCGCCGCCCGCGCTGCGCGGCGATGGCCAGCCCGCCGTACTCGACGAAGTCGGCGCACAGGTCGGCGATGTTCTCCCGGGCCGTGCGCCGCCCGGCCGCGTGCCGCCGCGCCTCCGCCCCGGGCCGGGCGAAGTCGTGCCGCGCCAACGCCTCCGCCAGGTCCGGGCGCACCTCGTCCAGGTCGACCTCGACGGCCTTCTCCTCGACCGCCACGTCCACGCCCTCGGCCAGCAGCGCGCCCTCGGCGACGGTGTCCCCGACCGACACCAGCACGCGCCCGTCCCCGACCGGCACGACGTGCTGCATCTTCATCGCCTCGACGACGACCGCGCCGTCCTCGACGGCCACCACCGTGCCCC
Source organism: Saccharothrix sp. BKS2 (assembly GCF_047689505.1). Taxonomy (NCBI): domain Bacteria; kingdom Bacillati; phylum Actinomycetota; class Actinomycetes; order Pseudonocardiales; family Pseudonocardiaceae; genus Saccharothrix; species Saccharothrix sp. BKS2. Next base: position 88,205 of record NZ_JAUQOL010000017.1, read on the forward strand.
GCACGGGAGCGCGCGCCCCGGTGTCCTCGCGCGGCAGCGAGTCCACCAGGCCGGTGGTCGCCCGCCACACGTCCGGGTGGTCCAGGAGCCCGCGCAGGAACGGGAGGTTGGTCCTCGCCCCGTCCACGGTGAACTCGTCCAGCGCCCGCCGCGCCCGCTTGAGCAGCGTGCCCGGGTCGTCGGCGTGCACCACGACCTTGGCCAGCAGCGGGTCGAAGCCCAGGCCCGCGCGGTAGCCGGTCGACGCGTGCGTGTCCACCCGCACGCCCGGTCCGGTCGGCGGGACGAACACCGACAGCCGGCCGGTCGAGGTCAGGCTCACCCGCAGCTGCGCCGCCCAGCCGCGCGGGGTGTGCGCCAGGTCCGGTTCGACCTCGGTGGCCAGCAGCAGCTGGGCGCGCACCAGGTCCAGGCCGGTGACCTGCTCGGTGACCGTGTGCTCGACCTGGAGCCGGGGGTTGGCCTCCAGGAACGCGAACCGCCCGTCCGGCCGGACCAGGAACTCCACCGTGCCCAGACCGGTGTAGCGGACGGCGCGGGCGATCGCGGCCGCCGCGCCGTGCAGCGCCGCCCGCAGGTCGGGGGACAGGTGCGGCGCGGGCGCGATCTCGACCAGCTTCTGGTGCCGGGACTGGAGCGAGCAGTCGCGGTCCCCGAGCACGGTGGTGCCGACCAGCTGCACCTCGACGTGCCGGGCGGGCTCCACCAGCTCCTCGACGTACACCGCGTCGTCGCCGAACGCCGCCAGCGCCTCGGACCGGCACCGCCGCACGGCGGCCGCGAGGTCCGCGAGGTGCCGCACCACCCGTATGCCCTTGCCGCCGCCGCCCGCCGCGGCCTTGACCACCACGGCGCCGTGCGCGCGGAAGAACTCCTCGAACCCGTCCTCGGCGCCCGCCAGGACCGGCACGCCCACCCCGGCGGCCAGCTCGCGCGCCCGCCGCTTGTCGCCCAGCAGCTCCAGCACCTCGGGCGGCGGCCCGACGAAGGTCAGCCCGGCCTCGGCGCACCGCCGCGCGAAGCGCGCGTCCTCGGCCAGGAACCCGTAGCCGGGGTGCACCAGGTCGCACCCGCCCGCGGCGGCGAGCACCGCGTCCACGTCCAGGTAGGACCGCGCGTCGGGCAGCCGCACCGCGCGGTCGGCGAACCGGGCGTGCGCGTCGTCGGCGTCGGTGACGAGTGCGACCGAGCCCCACCCCAGGTCGGCGGCGGCGCGCAGGACGCGGACGGCGACCTCCCCCCGGTTGGCGACGAGCAGCGTGGGCACGACAACCTCCTGAGCGACCGCTTAGTATGTGACGCCGGTCGCATACTGGCACCTGGCTTGGCGTTCGTCCAGGGGCAACCGATTCACCCGGCGACGCGTCATTACGACATTCGGGTCCCAGGGCGTGATCGCCGGAGCGGTTCAGGAGGCACCACCGTGGTTTTCAAGAGGATGTTGCGCGCGTTCGGGGTCGGCGGTCCCACGGTCGACACGGTGCTGACCAACCCGAACGTCCGGCCGGGTGAGGTGCTGACCGGCGAGGTCCGCATCGCCGGCGGCGACCACGCCGTCGACATCGACCACGTCAAGCTGTCGCTGGTCACCAAGGTCGAGGTGGAGAGCGGCGACAACGAGTACCGCCGCGACGTGGAGTTCGCCCAGGTCGTCGTCGGCCGGGGCATCGGCGTCGGCCCCGGCCAGGACCTGTCGCTGCCGTTCCAGTTCCCGGTGCCGCTGGAGACGCCGCTGACCGTGGTCCACGGGCAGGTCCTGCGCGGGATGACCATGGGCCTGCGCACCGAGCTGGAGGTCCGCGGCGCGGTCGACCCCGGCGACCTCGACCTGTTCAACGTGCACCCCACCCGCTCGCAGGAGCACGTGCTCAACGCGTTCGGCGCGCTCGGCTTCCGCTTCCAGCGGGCCGACTCCGAGCAGGGGCGCATCCACGGCGTGCCGCAGCAGCTGCCGTTCTACCAGGAGATCGAGTTCCTGCCCCCGCAGCAGTTCCTGGCCAAGATCAGCCAGCTGGAGCTGACCTTCGTCACCGACCCGCACCACCTGTACGTGGTGCTGGAGGCCGACCGCCGCGGCGGCCTGCTGCGCGCGGGCGGCGACACGTTCGGGCACTTCGCGATGTCCCACGACGAGGTGCTGCGCTCCGACTGGGCGGCGCTGCTGCACCAGTGGATGGAGAAGGTGGCGGGCCGGCGCTCCTTCGGCGGTTACGGCCTGTAGGGCGGTCGTCCCCGGAGGTTCACCGAGTCGGGTGAACCGAACCCGGTGACGTGGGTTGAGCGAGCGGCCGCCGGGGTGTTCGGTGGGAGGATGGACGTCGGGGCCCCGGCGGTGCGCGGGCCCCGACGAGGTGGACGGACCGCGGGAGGCGTCATGGGCATCGGCGGTGTGATCAGCGCCCTGGTGGTGGGGCTCGTCATCGGGCTGCTCGGCAAGCTCGTCGCGCCGGGCAGGCAGGCCATCCCGCTGTGGCTGACCCTCGTGGTCGGCATCGTGGCCGCCTTCCTGGGCACGTTCGTGGCCAGGGCGTTCGGCGTCGAGGACACGCGGGGCATCGACTGGATCGAGATCATCGTGCAGGTGCTCATCGCGGCGGTCGGCGTGAGCCTCGTGGCCGGCTTCTACGGCAAGAGGTCGGTCCGCTAGCGGGCCGGTCGGCGAACCGGACCGGTTCGCCGACCGGCGGATCGACCCGGGTGGACCCACCTGTGCGGACCCACCCGGGCGGACCGAGGTGAGCGGACCGAGGTGAGCGAGGCCGGGCCTGAGCGAGGCCGGGCCTGAGCGGGGCCGGGCCTGAGCGGGGCCGGGCCTGAGCGGGGCCGGGCCTGAGCGGGGCTCGGTCGCGCGGCGCCGGCTTCGCGGGCGAGCCCCTTCCCGACCGCGAGAATCACTCCATCGAGTGAGACCCGTCCGCTGACCGCGGCAGCTGCCCGAACCTCCTTGCGCACCCCCCTCGACGGGGCCAGTCTCCAGTGGTGGCCACTCGTTGATCGGGAGGTGTCCGGGTGCGCACCACCGAGATCGTGCCGGTCGTCGTGGGGGACCGGGTCGTGCACGTCGAACTGTCCGTGCCCGCCGGGGGTGACGTCTCGGCGCAGGACCTCGTGGCGAACGCCGCGGCGCTCCAGGACCAGATCACCGCGATCGCGACCTGGGTCAGCGGCGCGGTGACCGCGGCGCTGCCACGCAGGCCGAGCCGGGTGGGGCTGGACTTCGGCCTCAAGTTCGGCCTGAAGGCCGGGAAGCTGTTCAGCTTCGTCGCCGAGGCTTCGGGCGAGGCGAGCCTGGTGGTCAGGCTGGAGTGGGACGACGGCGATGACTGACTTCGCGGGGGTCGTCCGGCGGTGCGTGGCGCAGGTGCGCGCCGGCGGGGCCTTCCGCGGCACCGGGTTCTTCGTCGCGCCGAACCGCCTGGTCACCTGCGCGCACGTGGTCCCGCCCGCCGGCGTCTCGGTCGTCTTCGGGGGCCGGGAGGTGCCCGCGGTCGTGCGGTGCCGGGTGCCGGCCGGCGCGGGCCGGGGCGACTACTACCCGCTGCCCGACATCGCCGTGCTCGACCTGGCCGAACCGGTGGACCACGAGGTGGTGTGGCTCGGCGACGACCCGCCCGCCAACGGGACGCCCGTCGAGGTCGTCGGGTTCGCGGCCGGCACGCCCTCCGGCGTCGGCGGGCACGTCGCGCGCCTGCACGTGGCCGGACCGTCCGGCGACTACCTGCGCCTGGCCGGCGACTGGCTGCCGGCGGGCCTGAGCGGGTCGCCGGTGGTCGACGAGTCCACGCGCCGGGTGTGCGGCGTGGTCAAGGCGTCCCGGGACCGGCACGCGTCGGAGGGCGGCTGGATCGTGCCCGTGTCGGAGCTGGCCCGGCTGCCCGAGATCGACGTCGAGGGCAACCGCGCCACCCGCGGCGAGTGGTGGACCCTGGCCACCCGGCGGGCCGAGGTGGCGGAGGGCCTGTTCGAGCGCCCGGCGCCGCGCGGGGCGCCCCGGGCGCCCTCGGCGTGGCTCGACCCGCACCGCGGGGTCGTCGAGTTCCAGGCCCGCCCGGAGTTCGACGCCCTGCTGGAGTGGGCCCGCGACGACACCGCTCCCGCCGTGCTGCTGGTGCACGGGCCGGGCGGCACGGGCAAGACCCGGCTGGCGGTCGAGCTGAGCGCCCGGCTGGCCGGGGAGGGCTGGGTGGCCGGGCTCCTCCCCGAGTCCGGCGACCACCCGCGGCTCCTGCGGGGCAGCCCGCCGGAGGCGCTGCGCCACGACCGGGTGTTCATCGCGGTGGACCAGGCCGAGGCGCAGCTCGACCTGCTGCCGGGCCTGTTCGACGCGCTCGCCCGGTTCGGCGGCCCGCTGGTGCGGGTGCTGCTGCTGTCCCGCGCGCCGGGCACCTGGTGGACGGACCTGCCGACCCAGACCACCGAGGGCATCTTCGCGCCCGACCCGCTGCGCCTGGGCAACCTCGCCGACAGCGCCGACCCGCGCCACCTGGTCGAGACCGCCTACCGGGGGTTCCGCCGGCACGTCCTGGGACAGGACGGCCCGGTCCCCGGCGGGGTGCTCGACCACGCCCGGCAGCACGAGACCGTGCTCAACCTCCACGTGCTCGCCCTGGGCGCGGTCCTCTACGAGCGCGAGCACGGCCACCCTCCCCTCGCCGGGGACCTGGTGCTGCGGGACCCGCTGCGCGGCCTGCTCAACCACGAGCTGAAGGTGTGGACGGGCCTGGCGACCAGCCGGGGCCTGCTCCGCGACGTGCACGGGGAGGTCGTCCGCCAGGTGCTGCTCGTCCCCACCCTGGTCCCGGTCGGGGACGCCGGGCGGGCCGCGGCGGCGATCGCGGCGCTGCCCGCCCTCGCCGGGCGGAACCCCGACGAGCTGGCACGGGTGGCCCACCTGCTGGCCGAGGTGTACCCGGACCCCCACGCGGAAGCGACGCGGTTCTGGGCGAGCCTGCAACCCGACCGGCTGGGCGAGACGCTGCTGGCGGATCTGCTGGCCGGCGGTGCCGCGGCGGTGATCCGGGCCGTGACCGCCCCGCTCGACGCCGACCGGGCCGTGCAGCCGGTGACGGTGATCGCCCGCGCCGCCGGGCTGTTCACCCCGGAACCCGACGCCGCCGCGCTGCGTCCGGCGCTGGACCTGCTCGCGTCGTTGCTGGCGGACAACCCCGCGGCCTTCCTGCCCGCGGTGGTGGCGGTCGCCACCGCGCTGCCGGACCCGGTGGAGCTCTGCGCCCTCGCCGAGGGGGCGCTGGACGGCGTCGGGCTCGACGTGCTGTACCGGACCGCGGAGCAGTTCCTGGTCTCGCCGACGTCCGCGCAGGCCGCGCGCGGCTTCCTGGCGTCGCGCGGGCACCCGGTCACCAGCGCGCTGGCCGCGATGGTGTGGATGTGGGTCATCGAGCGCTCCGTCCAGCGCGGCATTTTCCGGCTGGAGAACCAGCTCGCCGTGATCGACGCCGGCGCGCACGTCGCGTTCTTCCTCAGCGACACCGACGAGGTCGCCGAAGCCGTCGAGGCGGGGCAGGAGGCGCTGGACCTGGCGCGCCGGTTGGCGCCCCACATGCCCGGCGTGCTGGAGCCGAAGATGTCGTCGATCTGCACCACCCTGGCCCGCTGCCACACCCTGCTCGGCGAGGTCGAGCAGGCGCTGGCCGCCGCGGAGGAGGCCGTGCGGGCCGGTCGCGAGGCGGTGAAGCGGGACTCCGCCGCCAACACGCTCGGCCTGGCGGGCGCGCTCAACAACCTGGCCGCGTTGCAGGCCGAGGTGGGGCAGGAGCGGGCCGCCGCGCTGACCGCGCGCGAGGCGGTCCAGTGCTTCTCGGAGCTGGCCCGCCGCGACCCGGACGCGCACCTCATCGAGCTGGCGACCGCGCTGCGCAACCTGCACGACGTCATGCACGCCGACCAGGCCCCGGTCGCGGCGACCAGGACCTGGGCCCAGGCCCAAGAGCAGCTGGGCGAGCTCGGCGGGTCGGGGGCCGACGGGGGACCGCGATCGACGCGCTGGTCACCGCTGCCCATCGGCCGGGAGCACATGGCGGACCGACCCCCGACGTCCGGACCGGACCCCGCCCTGGTCCTGGCCTCCTCGCTGGAGGAGAAGAACCGGCGCAGCCTGGCGCTGCTCCAGGGCAACGCCAGGGTCCTGCTGCCCGTCGGGCAGCCGTCGGGGTGGATGCCGCTGGCGGACGACGAGGAGGAGGACACCCAGCGGATCCGGGTCGACCACGACCTGCTCCCGGTCAGCGCCCTGGAGTTCGCCGTGTGGACCCTGACCACGCACGGCACGAGCGAGAACGGGCAGCCGCCGACCAGGCGGGCCGTCGAGCGGACGGCGCGGGAGCAGCTGGGGGTCGACGACGCGGCCCCGATCGTGGACGCGCTGGTGGAGTGCGGGCTGGTGGTGGAGGTGCCGGTCCAGGGCCCGGAAGCCGAGCGCTTCGCGCGGGCGCACCGGCTGATCCCGCTGGCCTGGGGCTACGGGGCCGACGTGGAGACGGGGATGTACCAGGTCGGCCACCCCACGTCGGTGATGCGGGCCTACCTGGGGGTGTTCGGGTACCTGGTCTGGACGATGTCGCCCGCCCACCCCGACCTGTGGACCACCGCGGTCCGGGTCTGGGAGGACTTCGGCATCGACGAGCTGTACGCCGAGGAGGACGTCGACCTGGACCTGCGCCAGGCGCTGGGCGGTGTCCTGCTGGTGCTGCCGCTGCTCGCGGAGATGGCGCTGGTCTGCGTCGACCGGGTGGGGGCGGGTGAGGCCGCGCCGCACCCGTCCCGGGGCGGTGGGGGCCGCTGACGGACAGGCGTCCCCCGCGCAGGGGGACCCCTGCTTTCACGTTACCGGCGGGGTACGACAATTCCCGGATGGCCGATGAGTCGTCAGCCGAGTCGAGGGGCATCCTCGACGGCTTCGGCGCCTACCGCACCGCCCGTCCCGACCACCACCGCGACCTGCTCGCGCGCGGCCTGGTCGTGCTCGACACCGACACCCTCCTCAGCCTCTACCGCTGCACCCCGCAGGCCCGGTCCGACCTCCTGGGCGCCCTCCGGCGCACCCGCGGCCGGCTGTGGGTGCCGCACCAGGTGCTGGCCGACTTCTGGCGCCGCCGCGAGGCGGCCCTGAGCGAGGCGGAGCAGGCGACCGCGCGGGCCGCGAGGGCGCTGCGCAAGGCCGAGGAGCAGGCGGTGCGCGGCCTGCGGTCCTGGGCGGACCGGGTGTCGCTCGGGCCCGAGGAGCTGCCCGTGCTGGAGCGGGTCCTCCGGGACGCCCACGAGCACGTGGTGGCGCGCCTGACCGAGGCCACCCGCCAGGAGGCGGCGGTGGACACCGAGGAGGACCCGGTGGTCGCCGACCTCGACGGGCTGCTCTTCGGCCGCGTCGGCGACCCGCTGCCGCCGGAGGAGCACCGCGCGGCGCTGGCGGAGGCCGCCGGGCGCGACCGCGACCGGGTCCCGCCCGGCGGGGAGGGCGACTACCTGGTGTGGCGGCAGGTCCTCGCGGAGGCCGCGCGGCGCGGGCGGGACGTCCTGCTCGTCACCGGCGAGACCGCCGAGGGCTGGTGGCGCCTCGACGAGCACGGCAACGCCCGGGGACCCCGGCCCGAGCTGTACGAGGAGCTGCGCGAGGTGGCCGGGGTGCGGCTGTTCACCATGCGGCCGGACGCCTTCCTGCGGCACGCGCACGAGCTGCTCGGCCCGGTGGTGCGGGAGGAGTCGGTCGACGACGTCGAGCGCGCGCTCCGGCAGGCGAACACCTCGGCGCTCCAGGTGCTCGCGTTCAACTTCGTCGAGGTGTTCCTGACCCGCGACCTCATCCCGGACTACCACTCCGGCGACGGCCACGTGGTCCTGCGGGCCGGGGACGCGGGCGGGCGGCGGCGGGCGTTCCTGGTCGACCCGCCGTTCGCGGAGCCGAACGCCTCGGTGAAGTGGGTGGCCCGGCTGGTGCGCACGCACACCGAGACCGGGGGCGACGACGTGGTGGTGTTCCCGGACCGGCCCGGTGACCGGGTGCTCGACGGCCTGGCGAACCTGGGCATCCCGGTGATGTGGCCGGTGGGGGACCACTGGGCGGGCTCGGACCCGGCCCGGGAGCGGGGCTGGGTGACGGCCTGAGCGACCCGGGCCGAACACCCGAGCTGAGCGCCCGACCTGAGCGACCCGGCCTGAGCGACCCGGCCTGAGCGACCCGGCCTGAGTGCCCGGCCCGAGCACCCGGGCCGGGCGGGGCGCTTCAGCGCGCGGTCTCGGCGCCGACCATCCGCAGCACCAGGTCGGCGTACAGGTCCCCGATCTGCGCCGGCGTCCGCCCCCGGTCCGGGTGGAACCACCGGGCCACGTCGATGCACAGCGACAGCACCGCCAGCGTCGCGCCCCGCACGTCGGGCACGTCGAACACCCCCGCCGCCACGCCGGCCTCGACCATGTCCCGCACCGCGCCCTCGATGCGCCGCCGCACCTCGACGACCTCGGCCAGGTGCTCGGGCGTCAACGCGCTCAGCTCGTACTGCACCACCCGCGCGGTCACGTGGTACTCCGCGTGCCACGACGCGAACGCCCGCACCGCCGACGCCAGCCGCGTCGCGGGGTCGTCCCCGGCGACCGAGGTCAGCAGCGCCAGCGAGGTGGTGTGCCCGATCCGGGAGATCTGGAACAGCAGTTCCTCTTTGGACCGGTAGTGGATGTAGACGGCGGCGGGCGACATGCCGGCCTGCGCCGCGATGTCCCGGGTGGTGGTGGCGTGGTACCCGCGCACCGAGAACGCGGCGGCGGCCGCGATGAGCATCCGGCGCGCGGCCGGCGGGGTCACCGACGACCAGGTCGAATCCAGCCGGTCGAACTCGTCGCGCCTTGACACGAGCACGGACGATACCGCAGTCTGGCGACTAAGCAACCGCTTAGTATGGAGGCTGGAGAGGTGCGTCGCTCGCTGTTGGGACCCGACCACGAAGCGTTCCGCGAGAGCGTGCGGGCGTTCGTCGACCGCACCCTCAAGCCCCACCACGACCGGTTCATCGAGCAGCGCCACATCGACCGCGAGGTCTGGCTCGAAGCGGGCCGCCAGGGGCTGCTCGGCCTGGAGGTCCCCGAGGAGCACGGCGGCGGCGGCGCGGGCGACTACCGCTTCAACGCCGTCCTCGGCGAGGAGCTGTCCAAGGTCAGCGCGGCCATGTCCTCGTGCCTGGGCATCCACTACGACGTCGTGGCCCCCTACCTGGTCGACCTGTGCACCGAGGAGCAGAAGCGGCGCTGGCTGCCGCGCTTCTGCTCGGGCGAGCTGGTCACCGCCATCGGCATGACCGAGCCGTCCGGCGGCTCCGACCTCGCCGCGCTCAGGAGCACCGCCGTGCGGCGGGACGGCGACTGGGTCCTCAACGGCTCCAAGACCTTCATCACCAACGGCTTCTCCGCCGATCTCGTCGTGGTCGCCGCCCGCACCAGCCCGGAGAAGAAGGCCCGCGGCATCACCCTGTTCGCCGTCGAGACCGGCATGGCGGGCTTCGAGCGCGGGCGCAAGCTGGACAAGGTCGGCCAGCCCGAGTCCGACACCGCCGAGCTGTTCTTCACCGACGTCCGCGTCCCGGACGGGAACGTGATCGGCGAGGTCGACCAGGGCTTCGTCCACATGATGCAGCGCCTGCCGCAGGAGCGCCTGGGCTCCTCGATCGCGAACCTGGCCCACGCCGGGCAGATCCTCGAGGAGACGATCGCCTACGTCAAGGAGCGCAAGGCGTTCGGCCAGGCCATCGGTTCCTTCCAGCACAACAAGTTCCTGCTGGCCGAGCTGGTCACCAAGATCGACGTGACCCAGGCGTTCGTGGACCGGTGCACCGAGGCGCACACCCGCGGCGAGCTGACCGCCACCGACGCGGCCAAGGCGAAGTACTGGAGCGCCGAGGTCCAGAACGACGTGCTCGACGCCTGCGTGCAGCTGCACGGCGGCTACGGCTACATGACCGAGTACCGCGTGGCCCGCGCCTGGGTGGACGCCCGCGTCACCAAGATCTGGGCCGGTTCCAACGAGATCATGAAGGAACTCATCGGCCGCGACCTGGAGCTGTGAGGGACCGCGGACCGCAGAGCGGAGGAGAGCAGATGCCCGAGGCCGTCGTCGTGGCCACCGCGCGTTCCCCCATCGGCCGCGCCCGCAAGGGGTCGCTGGTCGACCTGCGCCCGGACGACCTGGCCGCCCAGGTGGTCGGGGCGGCCCTGGACCAGGTCCCGGGGCTCGACCCGGCCGGGATCACCGACCTGCACCTGGGCTGCGCCGAACCCCAGGACGAGCACGGCCAGAACGTGGCCCGCCGCGTCGCCGTCCAGCTCGGCCTGGACACCGTGCCCGGCACCACGGTCAACCGGTTCTGCGCCTCGTCGGTGCAGACCGCGCGGATGGCCTTCCACGCGGTCAAGGCGGGCGAGGGGCACGCGTTCGTCAGCGCGGGCGTGGAGTGCGTCTCGCGCTACCGCCACGGGCACCCGCACCTCAACCCCCTGTTCGACGCCGCCCGCGCCCGCACCGAGCGCACCGCGGCGGACAACGCGACCTGGCGCGACCCGCGCGAGGACGGCGAGCCGCCCGACTACTACATCGCCATGGGGCAGACCGCCGAGAACGTCGCCACGCTGCTCGGCATCGGCCGCCGCGAGCAGGACGAGTTCGCCGTGCGCTCGCAGAACCTGGCGGAGAAGGCCATCGCCGACGGCTTCTACGCGCGCGAGATCACCCCGGTGACCCTGCCCGACGGCACGGTGGTCGACACCGACGACGGCCCGCGCGCCGGCGTCACCCACGACGCGGTCGCCGCGCTCAAGCCCTCATTCCGTCCACAGGGGACGGTCACACCCGGCAACTGCTGCCCCCTCAACGACGGCGCGGCCGCCGTGGTCGTCCTGAGCGACACCAGGGCGGCCGAGCTCGGCCTGACCCCGCTGGCGCGCATCGTCGCCACCGGCGTCTCCGGCCTGAGCCCGGAGGTCATGGGCCTCGGCCCGGTCGACGCCACCCGGCAGGCCCTGGCCCACGCGGGCCTGTCGATCGGCGACATCGACCTGGTCGAGATCAACGAGGCGTTCGCCGTGCAGGTGCTGGCCAGCCAACGCGCGCTCGGCATCGACCCGGACCGGCTCAACGTGCACGGCGGGGCGATCGCGCTCGGCCACCCGTTCGGCGCCACCGGCGCCCGCATCATGACCACCCTGATCAACGGCATGCGCGCCCGTGACGCGCAGTTCGGCCTGGAGACCATGTGCGTCGGCGGCGGGCAGGGCATGGCGATCATCCTGGAAAGGCTCTCCTGATGGGCATCCTCGACCGGTTCCGGCTCGACGGGCAGGTCGCGATCGTCACCGGCGCGTCCTCCGGGCTCGGCGTGGCCTTCGCCAAGGGCCTGGCCGAGGCGGGCGCCGACGTCGTGCTCGCCGCGCGCCGCGCCGACCGGCTCCAGGACACCGCCGCGCTGGTCGAGGGGGCGGGCCGCCGCGCCCTGGTCGTGCCGGCCGACGTGGCGCGGCCCGAGGACTGCCGCGAGGTCGCCCGCGCCGCCGCCGCGTTCGGGCGGGTGTCGGTGCTGGTGAACAACGCGGGCGTCGCCTCGGCCGTGCCCGCCTCGCGCGAGACGCCCGAGCAGTTCCGCGGCGTGGTGGAGGTCAACCTCAACGGCGCGTACTGGATGGCGCAGGCCGCGGCCGCGGTGATGACCGGCGGCGGCTCGATCGTCAACGTCTCCAGCGTGCTGGGCCTGGTCTCCGGCGGCCTGCCGCAGGCGGCCTACTCGGCGTCCAAGGCCGGCCTGCTCGGCCTGACCCGCGACCTGGCCGCGCAGTGGACCGGCCGCAAGGGCATCCGGGTCAACGCGATCGCGCCCGGCTACTTCGCCTCCGAGATGACCGACGACTACCCGGAGGGCTACCTGGACGCGCACCTCGCCCGGCTGCCGCTGGGCCGGATCGGCGACCCGGAGGAGCTGGCCGCGGCCGTGGTGTTCCTGGCCTCGCCGGCGGGCGGCTACACCACCGGCGCGACGTTCGTCGTCGACGGCGGCGTGGCGCTGGGCGGCTGAGCGGTGCCGGCGGCGGGGTCCGGGCGGCCCGGGAGGACCGCCCGTCCCGCCCACCGCGGTGTTCGGCCGAGCCCCGCGTGCGATGCTTGGACCATGGCATCGGTACCGGAGCGGCTGGTGGAGGCCGCGACGCGGTTGTTCGCCGCCAAGGGTTACGACCGGGTCGCGGTGCAGGAGGTCGTGGACCTGGCCGGCGTCACCAAGGGCGCCATGTACCACTACTTCGGCTCCAAGGACGACCTGCTCTACGAGATCTACGGCAGGCTGCTGCGGATGCAGACCGAGCGGCTGGAGCGGATCGCGGCCGGCCCGACCCCGGTCGCGGAACGGCTGCGCGCGGCCGCGGTGGACGTGGTGGTCACCTCGGTGGACAACTTCGACCAGGCGCGCGTGTACTTCCGCTCGGCCGACCACCTGGCCGAGGACAAGCGGCGCGAGATGCGGGTGGAGCGCCGCCGCTACCACGAGCGGTTCCGGGCGCTGGTGGAGGAGGGGCAGCGGACCGGGGTGTTCCGCGCCGACGTGCCCGCGGACCTGACCGTGCACTACTTCTTCGGCTCGGTGCACCACCTGGGACAGTGGTACAGCGCCGACGGACCGCTGTCGGCCGAGCAGGTCGGCCGGCACTTCGCGGACCTGCTGCTCACATCCCTGCGACCCGTCGAGGAGAGCCGGTGACCGACCCCCGGGCCGACCTGCTGCACTACCTGCGCACCGCCCGCGAGACCGTGCTGTGGAAGCTGGAGGGGCTGTCGGAGTACGACGTGCGGCGCCCGCTCACGCCGACCGGCACCAACCTGCTCGGCGTGGTCAAGCACCTGGCGATCGTCGAGACCGGGTACTTCGGCGAGGTGTTCGACCGCCCGTTCCCCGACCCCCTGTCCTACGACGACGACGAGCCCGACTCCGACATGTGGGCGACGGCCGACGAGTCCCGCGAGGACGTCGTCGCCTTCTACCGGCGGGCCTGGGCGCACGCGGACGCCACCGTCGAGGGGCTGGACCTCGACGCGCGGGCCGACGTCCCGTGGTGGGGCGAGGAGCGGCGGCACCCGACGCTGCACCTGGTCCTCGTGCACGTGATCGCCGAGACCAACCGCCACCTCGGCCAGTTCGACGTCCTGCGCGAGCAGCTCGACGGCGAGGTCGGCCACCGCCGCGAGCGGGACAACATGTCGCCCGGCGACGAGGCGGCGCGGGCGGGGTACCGGGCCAGGCTGGAGGACCTGGCCCGGCGGTTCCGCTAGGGGTCGGGCGGTCGGGCGGTCAGCGCCGGGTGGTCGGCGGCCGGGTGGTCGGCGGCTAGGTGATCAGCAGCGTCACGGTCTCGGCCACGCAGGCGGGCTTGGGGTTGCCGTCGATCTCGACGGTCACCCGCGCCACGGACTGGCTGCCCTGCGCCGCCGCGGTCACCTCGACCAGCTCCACCCCCGCGCGCACCCGCGAGCCGACGACCACGGGGGTGGGGAAGCGGACCTTGTTCAGGCCGTAGTTGACGGCCATCCGCAGGCCCCGCACGGTGTAGACGTCGCGCACCAGCAGGGGGATCAGCGACAGCGTCAGGTACCCGTGCGCGACGGGCGCGCCGAACGGGCCCGCGGCCGCCTTCTCCAGGTCGAGGTGGATCCACTGGTGGTCGCCGGTGGCGTCGGCGAACAGGCCGATCTCCTCCTGGGTGATCTCGTGCCACCCGCCGAAGCCGAGGTGCTCGCCCGCGGCGGCGGCGAACTCGTCGAGGTTCTCGAAGGTCCGCATGGTCCTCAGTCCCTCGGTCCGCCGGCGACGTAGACGACCTGACCGGACACGAACCCGGCCCCCTCGCTCACCAGGAACGAGGCCGTGTGCGCGATGTCCTCGGGCGTGCCCACTCGGTTGACCGGGATGGCGGCCGCCGCGCCCTTCTTGAAGTCCTCGAAGTCGACGCCCACGCGGGCGGCGGTGGCGGCGGTCATGTCGGTGGCGATGAAGCCCGGCGCGATCGCGTTGACCGTGACGCCGAACTTGCCCAGCTCGATCGCCAGCGTCTTGGTGAAGCCCTGGAGGCCGGCCTTGGCGGCGGAGTAGTTCGCCTGGCCCCGGTTGCCCAGCGCGGAGGTGCTGGACAGGTTCACGATCCGGCCCCAGCCCGCCTTGGTCTGGTGCGCCTGCACGGCCCGGCTCATCAGGAACGACCCGCGCAGGTGGACGTCCATCACGACGTCCCAGTCCTCGTCGGTCATCTTGAACAGCAGGTTGTCCCGCAGCACGCCCGCATTGTTGACCAGCACGGTCGGCGCGCCCAGCTCGTCGGCCACCCGCTGGACCGCCGCCTCGACCCCGGCGCTGTCGCCGACGTCCACGCCCACCGCGAGGGCCGTGCCACCGGCCGCCCGGATCGTCTCGACGGTCTCGGCGCAGTTGCCCTCGTCGAGGTCCAGCACCGCGACGGCGAAGCCGTCCTCGGCGAGCCGCGTGGCCACGGCGGCGCCGATGCCCCGCGCGGCCCCGGTGACGATCGCCACCCGCTTGTCGGTCTCGGCCACGTCAGTCCTCCTTGATCTGCGATGTACGAGCTTCGTCCCTGGCTCGCCCCGCGAGCACGAGCCGCGGACCCGGGTCGCGGACGCCGCCGACGACCTAAGCAACCGCTTAGTAACCTACCCGGCGGCGTTCCCTTGACGCCAGGGGCGGGGCGAGGGAAGCATACCGACTGGTCGGAATGTCAACCAGGGGAGGCGCTGTGGAGTTCGCCGGCAAGGTCGCGCTGGTCACCGGGGGTGCGAACGGGATCGGGGCGGGGCTCGCGCGCCGACTGGCCGCCGGCGGCGCGTCCGTCGTGGTCGCCGACGTGGACGACGAGCGCGGTGCGGCCGTGGCCGACGAGGTCGGCGGCGCGTACACCCGCTGCGACGTCCGCGACCCCGCGGCGTCCGCGGCCGCCGTGGAGCTGGCCGTGTCGCGGTTCGGCGGCCTGGACCTCGCCGTGCTGAACGCGGGCATCGGCACCGGCTTCGGCCTCGGCGACGACTTCGACCCCGGGCGGTACCGCGACGTCATGGGCATCAACCTCGACGGTGTGGTGTACGGCGTCCACGCCGCCCTGCCCGCGCTGCGCGAGCGCGGCGGGCGGATCGTGGCCACCGCCAGCATGGCAGGGCTCATGCCCATGCCGATGGACCCCCTCTACGGGGCCAACAAAGCCGCCGTCGTCGGCCTGGTGCGCGGGCTGGGCCCGCTGCTCGCGGCCGAGGGCGTCACGGTCAACGCGGTCTGCCCGTCGTTCGCCGACACCGGCATCATCTCCGGCTTCAGGGACACCCTGGAGTCGGCCGGGATGCCCGTGCTGGGCGTGGACGACGTGGTCGACGCCTTCGTGTCCGTGTTGCGCTCCGGGCAGCCGGGTGAATGCTGGTTCGTGCAGGCCGGCAGGCCCAGCGCGCCGTTCCGGTTCCCCAACCCGCCCGGTCCGCGCACCGCCTCCGGCGAGCGCGTCACCCTCCGCCACGACGCCCTGACCAACGAGGAGAGCTGAACCACCGTGCGAGCCATCCAGATCACCGAGTTCGGCGGCCCCGAGGTGCTGACCGAGGTCGAGCTGCCCGACCCCGTCGCCGGTCCGGGCGAACTCCTCGTCGAGGTCGACCGCGCGGGCCTGAATTTTGCTGATACTCATCAGGCCGAGAACTCGTACCTGGCGAAGATGGAGCTGCCGCTCGTGCCCGGCGGCGAGGTCGTCGGTCGGGTGGGCCCGCGGCGCGTCGTCGCCCTGACCGCCGGCGGCGGCGGGTACGCGCAGAAGGCGGTGGTGCCCGGGGCGACCTCGTTCGACGTGCCGGACGGGGTGGACGACCTGACCGCGCTGAGCATGGTCGTGCAGGGCGCCACGGCGTGGCTGCTGCTGCGCCGGAGCGCCCACCTGGAGCCGGGGGAGAGCGTCGTCGTGCACGCCGCCGCCGGCGGGGTCGGGACGCTGGCCGTGCAGCTGGCCAAGCGGTGGGGCGCGGGGCGGGTCATCGCCACCGCGAGCAGCGAGGAGAAGCGCGAGCTGGCGCTGGAGCTGGGCGCGGACGTCGCGGTCGACTCCACCGCGCCGGACATGACCGAGGCGTTGCGCGCGGCCAACGACGGGCGCCGGGTGGACGTCGTGCTGGACATGACCGGCGGCGCGGTGACCGACCAGAGCCTGGCCGCGCTGGCGCCGTTCGGGCGGCTCGCGTTCTACGGCATGGCGAGCAGGCAGCAGCCGACGCCCGTGCCGCCCGGCAAGCTGCTGGCGCGCTCCGCGGCGGTGGCGGGCATGTGGCTGCCGCACGCGTTCAGGCTGCCCGGCCGGGTCGTGCACCGGGCCATGACCGAGCTGTTCGACCTGGTCCTGGCCGGTGACCTGCGCGCCGTGCCGGGCGGCGAGTACGGGCTGTCCGAGGTGCGCCGGGCGCACGAGGACCTGCGGGCCCGCCGCACCACCGGCAAGCTGGTGCTGGACCCGTCGCGCTGAGGTCCCGGTCCCGGTGGGGGCCGGCCGGTCGGACCGGCCCCGTCGGCACGTCAGTCCTCGTCGCTGAGCTCGGCCAGGGCCGCCTTGACCTTGGCCAGCTCGGCCTCCAGCTCCTCCATGCGGGTGCGGTGCTGGGCGCGGGCCGTCTCGATGACCTCCTCGATGCCGCCCGCGATGTCGTCGTGCAGCTCCTTGGCCGCCCGCGCCACGGCGGCGGCCGAGATGGACAGGCCCTGCACGACCCGCTTGGTGCCGTGCACCAGGTCGGCCTGCCACTCGCCGTCCGCGGTGCCCGTCACGGTCAGCGTCAGCTCGACCGTGCGGGTCTTCTTCGCGGTCGACTTCGGCCGCTTCGCGGGCTTGGCCTCGGTCTCCTCGCCCCTGACCTCGGGCTCCCTGACCTCGGGCTCCCTGACCTCGGGCTGCTCCTTGGCCTCGGGCTGCTGCTCCTGCGGCACGGGTGCGACCTCCTGCTCCTGCACGGGCGCGGCGGCGGGCGCCGCTGCGTCCACCTTCACTTCCTGTTCTGCGAGCGTGTCCGCCTGCACGATCCTGTGGTTCCTCTCTGCGCATCCGGCTCGACCCGGCGTGATCTTAGAACACCTGTTCGACTTTGGGTCGAGTGCCCCGCACAGCGTAGGGTGTCCGCCTTGTGAGCGTGTGGAGGGACTTCTCCGCTCGTCGGTTCCTGGACCGGTTGAGCGACGAACTCGGTCTCGCGACCGCGCCGGTGCCGGGGGTGCTGGCCGCCGTCGACCAGCACGGCGCGGCGGTGCGCGACATCCTGGCGCACGGCGTGTCGGCCGTGGCGCACGAGGCGGTGCTGCTGGCCGGGTACGCCAGGGGCGTGCTGGACGGCGCGGCGTCGCACGGCTGGCGGCAGCCCGCCCGCGTGGACTGGCCCAACGCGGACTGGACGACGCTGAGGCTGGCGGCGGTGTGCCACCTGGCGCGCCGGGAGCAGCCGGTGCCGGGGGCGTAGCGCCGGCCGGGCGGGTCGGCCGGCGGCCCCTCGCCGGGACCGCCCGCCTTTCCCGCCCGCGTTCCCGTGCCCGCGTTCCTGCGCCCGCCTTCCTCGCGCCCGCCTTCCCGTACCCGCTTTCCCGCGCCCGGGACCGCCGCTCACTCACCGGGCGGCAGGCCGACCTCGCGCTCCAGCTCCACCGAGGCCACCCCGGGTACGGCGCCCAGCGCGCCGCCCGCCCCGGCCGCCGGGCCGGGCACCGACCCGGTGACCACGCCCAGCGACTCCATCACGTCGTCGACCTCCATGCCGGCCTCGCGCAGGGCCGAGACGACGGCCGGCAGGTCCGCCAGCCCGTCGTCGGCGACCGAGACGACCACCCTGTGCCGAAAACCTGCCACGGTCGCCTCCGTCGGTGCCGTCAGGGAGCCTGCACCAATCCTCCACCCACATCCGTGGAAGGCAACCCCAGGCGGCGACCGGACTGCACCAGCCTCGCCCACAGCTCCCAACCGCGGGCGCCGTACCTCTCCGCGATGAGCGCGGCCACGCCCGCCACGTGCGGCGTGGCCATGCTGGTGCCCTGGATGCGCTTGTACATGCCGGCGCCCTCGTCCTTGTTCCACGACGAGTAGACGTCGACACCAGGTCCGACCAGGTCGACCTGGCCGATGGTGTCGACCGTGCCGCAGGAGAACGGCGCGATGGCGCGGTCCACGTCGACGGCGCCGACCGACAGGATCGACGGGCAGTTGGCCGGGTGGCCGACCGGGTTGACCGAGCCCGGCCGCCGGCTCTCGTTGCCCGCGGCGGCGATGATGAGCGCGCCCCGGGCCAGGGCGCGGGTGGCGGCCTGCTCGAAGACCTGCGAGTACGGCGTGCCCGGCCGCACGGCCGCGCCCAGCGACATCGAGATGACCGCGCACCCGTTGGAGATGGCCCACTCGATGCCCGCCAGGATGCCGCTGTCCGAGCCGAAGCCCGCGTTGGACAGCACCTTGCCCGCGTAGATCTCGACCTCGTGGGCGACGCCGTAGCCGGGGCCGGCGGCGGGCTTGCGCGGGCCCGCCGCGCTGCCGACGCAGTGCGTGCCGTGGCCGTGCGCGTCGTCGACGGTCTCGCCCTTGATGAACGACTGGGTGACCACCGTGCGGCTCGCGTAGTCGGCGTGCGCGGTGGTGAACCCGGTGTCGAGCACGGCCAGCCGGACGCCCCTGCCGGTGGCCGCGCAGAGGTTGGCGCCCACCGCCTGGAGGCCCCAGGTGAACACGCCCTCGTCGACCGCGGCGGCGGTCCCCTCGGTGGTCGTGTAGGCCTGCACGACGCGCTCGGCCTCGACCACGCTGATCGGGCCGGACGCCTCGGCGGCCCGGGAGAGCCGCGCGACCTGCTCCGGCGTCGCGTCGACCACCGCGACGCCCAGGTCCTGGAAGATCATGCCGTCCGCGGCGGCGAGGTCCGCCGCCGTGGGGTGGTCCGCGGTGCTGGCCGCGGAGATGCCGGCGACCCGGTTCATCTCCACCGCGCCGGCCGCGACCGACCTGTCCTCCAGGAGCACCAGGTAGCGCCCCGTGGTCTCGGTACCCGTTGGCTGTGACATGACGACCCCCTCCGGGGTGTGGCGGCTGTCAGGTGTAACCCCGGACCACGCCCGCGCTCAAGCACCCGTACGGGTTGGACCTGCGCGGGCGTGGTCCGCACGCCGTGGTGGAGGGGCCGGCCGGCCGGTGGATACAGGTCAGGCCGGGGTCGGTTCAGCCTCACGCTTTCGGGTGAAGTTCGCCAGGGGCTCGACCACGCGGGCCGCCACCGGACCCAGCACCGCCATGAGCAGCACGTACGCCGTGGCCAGCGCCGCCAGCCGCCCGTCCACGGCGCCGGAGGCCACCGTGAGCGAGGCGATGACGATGGAGAACTCGCCGCGCGCCACCAGCGCCGCGCCCGCCCGCGCCCGGCCCATCCGGCCGATGCCCTGCCACCTCGCGGCCCACCAGCCGGTCGCCACCTTGGTCGCCGTGGTCACCACCGCCAGCGCCACCGCCAGCCCCAGCACCGGCGGGATCGACGCCGGGTCGGTGTTGAGGCCGAACACCACGAAGAACATCGCCGCGAACAGGTCCCGCAGCGGCTCCAGCATCCGGGTGGCGTTCTCCGCCGTGGACCCGGAGATCGCGATGCCCAGCAGGAACGCGCCGACCGCCGCCGACACCTGGAGCTGCGAGGCCAGGCCCGCCACCAGCAGCGCCGCGCCCAGCACCTTGAGCAGGAACACCTCGGGGTCGGGGCTGTCCACCAGCGCCGACACGTACCGGCCGAACTTCAGCGCGATCACCAGCACCACCGTGATCGCGGCCAGCGAGATGCCCACCGCGGTCATCCCGCCCACGAAGCTGACGCCCGCCAGCACCGCGGTCAGGATCGGCAGGTAGACCGCCATCGCCAGGTCCTCGAACACCAGCACGGACAGCACCACCGGGGTCTCCCGGTTGCCCAGCCGGCCGAGGTCGCCGAGCACCTTGGCGATGATCCCGGACGAGGAGATGTAGGTGACGCCGCCCATCGCGAGCGCGCCGACCGGGCCCCAGCCCAGCACCAGCGCGGCGATCACGCCGGGCGTCGCGTTGAGCACGATGTCCAGGACGCCGGCCATCCACGACCGCTTCAGGCCGGTCATCAGCTCGGCCGCCGAGTACTCCAGGCCGAGCAGGAGCAGCAGGAGGACCACGCCGATCTCGCTGGAGAGGTGCGCGAACTCCTCGATGCCGTGCAGGGGGATCAGACCGCCCTCGCCGAACGCGAGGCCGCCGATCAGGTAGAGCGGGATGGGTGAGATGCCGATCCGCCACGCCATCTTGCCGAGCAGGCCCAGCCCGAAGAAGACCGCGCCGAGCTGGATGAGCGCGGTTGCTGTGCTGTGCAAGGTGCTCAGCCACCGCCCAGCAGTTCGCCGGCGGCCGCCAGGCCATCCGCGGTGCCCACGACCACGACCTGGTCGCCGCCCGCGAAGACGAAGTCCGGGCGCGGCGAGGGGTGCACGCCGTTCGCGCGCACCACGGCCACGATCGACGCGCCGGTGCGGGTGCGCAGCTCGGTCTCGGACAGCGGGCTGCCGTCGAACCGGGAGCCGGGCACGACCGGGAACTGCTGCGTGGAGATGCCCGCGACGTCGCGGTGCTGCTCCTGGAGGTGCGCGACCAGCTGCGGACCGCCGAGCAGGCCCGCCAGGGTGGCGGCCTCCGCGGAGGTCATCGCTATGGACGCCATGCAGTCGTCCGGGTCGTCCTTCCGGGAGACGATCAGCTCGAACTTGCCGTCGCGGTGGGTGATGACACCCATGCGGCGGCCGGCGCGGATCATGAAGTCCTGCCGGGTGCCGATCCCCGGAAGCGGCGTCACCTCGACGTTCACGAGCGGGAGTCTAGTCGGATGGTCGTACGGGTTGGTCCGGTTCGCCGGGGTTGGGTGGTGCGGGACCGGGTGCCGGGTCCCGACGTGGACGAGTTCGCCGAACCCGAGCGGGTCGTCGCGGCGCTGGCCCGCGCCCGCCCCGGCACCCTGCTGGCCGTGCAGCACCCGCACCGCACCCCCCAGGCGCTGGCGGAGGGGCTGTCGCTGGTGGACGCGCTGCCGCGGGCGCTGGCCGACCTGGCGCGCCTGCGCGCCACCGCCTACCGCGAGGTGCGCGACGTGGTGGCCCCCTACCGGGTGGACGGCCCGGACGGCACCGCCTACGGCCTGCTGTGCGTGGCGGACCCGGCCGCGGTCGGCCACACCGAGGACGTCTACCCCGAGGTGGTCGCCGAGCGGGCCCGCGTGCTGGCCGGCCTGGGGTGCGCGACCAGCGCGGCGCTGCTGGTGCCCGTGGGGCGGGAGGTGTCGCTGACCCGGCTGGTGGCCGGGGTGGACGACGAGCCCGCCGCCTCGGTGGTCGACCCGGGCGGGCGGCGGCACCGGCTGTGGCTGGTCGGGCCGGGCGAGCGGCAGGACGCGCTGCTGGCCGCCGCGGGCGAGCACCCGCTGGTGGTCGCCGACGGCAACCACCGGGTGGCCGCCGCGGCCGGCACGCCCGGCCTGCTGGCGCTGGTCACGGCGGGACCGGACCTGCGCGTGGGCCCCATCCACCGGGCCGTGGCGGGCACCGGGCTGGCGGTGGCCGACGCGGCGGCCGCGTGGCGGGCGCGCGGGCTGGCCGTGGCCCCGGCGCCCCGGGACGCCCGCCCGTCGTCGGGGGTGGTGGTCGCGGTCGGCCGGGACGGCGCGGTGGCCGTGTCGCTGCCGCCCGGCGGGGTGGACCACGCGGCCGTGGAGTCGGTGCTGCTGGCCGGGGCGCTGGGGCTCGGCGCCCCGCGCGTGCGACCGGTCACCGACGAGGTCGTGCCGGGCGCGGACTTCGTCGTGCTGATCGCCCCGGTGCCGCTGGGCGACGTGCTCGCCGTGCACGCGGCCGGGGGTCGGATGCCGCGCAAGAGCACCTACTTCACGCCGAAGCCGCGCAGCGGCCTGCTGCTGGCGGACCTGGGACGACCCGGGTTCGGGTGTGACCGCCCGCACCGGGCACAATTGCGGGGTTGACGACCGCAGTCGCGTTGAGGAGGACAACCCGTGGCACACGGTGAGCTGCGTGGCGTGGTGGCCCTCGACGGGCCGTCCGGCACCGGCAAGTCCTCCGTCGCGCGCCGGCTCGCGGCCGGCCTCGGCGCGCGCTACCTGGACACCGGCGCGATGTACCGCGCGGTGACCCTGGCCGTGCTGCGCGCCGGCGTCGACCCGGCCGACACCGACCGCGCCACCGAGGTCGCCCGCGCCGCCGGGGTGGTCCAGGGCACCGGCCCCGACCGCTCCACCACGCACCTGGACGGCGAGGACGTCGGCGCCGAGATCCGCGGCCCCGAGGTCACCCTCGCGGTGTCGGCGGTCTCGGCCGTCCCCGAGGTGCGCGCGCTCGTGGTCGCCCAGCAGCAGCGGATCATCGCCGACGCCCTCGACGAGGTCGGCGGCATCGTGGTCGAGGGCCGCGACATCGGCACCGTCGTCGCGCCCGACGCCCCGCTCAAGGTCTACATCACCGCCGACGCCGAGGCCCGCGCCCGCCGCCGCGCCAAGCAGGACGCCGCGGCCGGCCGCCAGGTGGACCTGGGCGCCACGCTGGCCGACGTCCAGCGCCGCGACGCCCACGACTCCTCGCGCGCGGTGTCGCCGCTGCGCGCCGCCGCGGACGCGGTCGTGCTCGACACCACCGACCTCGACCTGCCGGGCGTGCTCGCGGCGCTGCTGGAGCTGGTGTCCGACCGCGGCCTGCTCGCCCAGCCGAGCGGACGGGTGCGCGGGTGACCGACCAGCTCCCCGACGGGGCGCTGCCCCGGCTGCACGACCTCGGCCGGTGGATCGCGCGCGGGCCGTTCCGCACGCCGTTCCGGGTGCGCGTGCACGGCGGCGGGCGGGTGCCGACCAGCGGGCCGGTGGTCGTGGTGGCCAACCACAGCTCCATGGTCGACGGGCCGATCCTGTTCGGCGTGGTGCCCCGCCGCATGGTGTTCCTGATCAAGCAGGAGATGTTCAAGGGCGTGGCGGGCACGCTGCTGCGGTGGATCGGCCAGCTGCCGGTGCGCCGCGGCGAACCCGACCGGGCGCCGCTGCTGGCGGCGCAGGGGGTGCTGCGGGACGGCGGCCTGGTGGCCGTGTTCCCCGAGGGCACCCGCGGCGCGGGCGACGTGGCCGAGGCCCAGCGGGGCGCGGCCTGGCTCGCCCGCTCGACCGGCGCGGTCGTCGTGCCCGTCGCGGTCCGCGGCACCCTGCGCCCGCCCGGGACCCGCAGGAGGTTCCGGCCCCCGGTGGACGTGCTCGTGGGCGAGCCGTTCGAGTTGCCCGACGACCGCGGTCGGCAGGCGCTCGTGAAGGCCACCGAGCAGGTCCGCGACCGCTTGGCCACCCTGGTGGCCGAGCTCGACAGCCAACGAGGAGAAGCACGATGACGGACTTGGACGGCACCTGGGCGGACGAGTCCGACTGGACCGCGTTCGACGACGAGACCGGCGAGGAGGGCTCCGCGGCGCCGCCGCAGCCCGTGCTGGCCGTGGTCGGCCGGCCGAACGTCGGCAAGTCCACCCTGGTCAACCGCATCATCGGCCGCCGCGAGGCGGTCGTGCAGGACGTGCCGGGCGTGACCCGCGACCGGGTCGCCTACGACGCGCTGTGGAACGGCCGCAAGTTCACCGTGGTCGACACCGGCGGCTGGGAGCCCGACGCCACCGGCATGATGGCCTCGGTCGCGGCCCAGGCCGAGCTGGCCATGTCCACCGCCGACGCGATCCTGTTCGTGGTCGACGCGACGGTGGGCGCGACCACCAACGACGAGGCCGCGGTCAAGCTGCTGCGCCGCTCCAAGCGGCCCGTGCTGCTGGTCGCGAACAAGGTCGACGACGAGCGCGTCATGGGCGACGTGGCCGCGCTGTGGTCGCTGGGGCTCGGCGAGCCGATCCCGGTCTCCGGCCTGCACGGCCGCGGCTCCGGCGACATGCTCGACCGGATCCTCGGCGCCCTGCCCGAGACGCCGCGCGACACGTTCGAGGCCCAGCGCGGCGGCCCCCGCCGGGTGGCGCTGGTCGGCCGGCCCAACGTCGGCAAGTCGTCCCTGCTCAACCGCCTCACCGGCGAGAACAGGTCGGTCGTCGACGCCACCGCCGGTACCACCGTCGACCCGGTCGACTCCCTGGTCGAGCTCGACGGCGACCTGTGGCGGTTCGTCGACACCGCCGGGCTGCGCAAGAGGGTGAACTTCGCCTCCGGCGCCGAGTACTACGCGTCCCTGCGCACCAAGGCCGCGATCGAGTCCGCCGAGGTGGCGGTCGTGCTGCTCGACGCGGCCGAGCCGCTGAGCGAGCAGGACCTGCGGGTGCTGAGCATGGTGGTCGACTCGGGGCGCGCGTGCGTGCTGGCGTTCAACAAGTGGGACCTCGTCGACGAGGACCGGCGCAACGCCATGGTGCGCGAGCTGGAGCGGGGCCTGGTCCGGGTGCCGTGGGCGGAGCGCGTGAACATCTCGGCCCTGACCGGCCGCTCCGTGCAGAAGCTCGCGCCGGCCCTGCGCACGGCGCTGGACTCGTGGGACACCCGGGTGTCCACCGGGCGGCTGAACGCCTGGCTGAACGACCTCATCGCCGCCACCCCGCCGCCCGTGCGCAGCGGCAAGCAGCCCAAGGTCCTGTTCGCCACCCAGGCGGCCACCCGCCCGCCCACGTTCGTGCTGTTCACGAGCGGTTTCCTGGAGGCCGGGTACCGGCGGTTCATCGAGCGCAAGCTGCGCGAGGAGTTCGGGTTCCGGGGCAGCCCGGTCCGCGTGTCGGTGCGGGTGCGGGAGAAGCGCGCCAGGAAGTGACCTGTTGCCCCGGCGGGCCGGATGAGGTTGCCTGGCGACGTGCCGGTGCGACTGGTCCTCGCCGATGACGAAGCGCTGCTGCGCCGGGGCCTCGGGGTGCTGCTCGAAGCGGACGGCCGCGTCGAGGTGGTGGCGGAGGCCGCGGACGGCGCGGAGCTGCTGGACGTCGTCCGGCGGCACCGACCGGACGTGGCCCTGGTCGACGTCCAGATGCCGGGCGTCGACGGCCTGGCCGCGCTGCGCGAACTGCTGACCTGGCCCGACCCGCCCGCGCTGGCCGTGCTCACCACGTTCGACCTGGACGACTACGTGGCCGGGGCGCTGGAGCTCGGCGCGCAGGGCTTCCTGCTCAAGGACGCGGAACCCGACGCCCTGGTGCGCGCGGTGCTCGACCTGGCGGCCGGGGGAGCCGTGCTGGACCCCCGGATCACCGTCCGCCTGCTGCCCAGGCTCAGGGGAAGACCGCGCGAGAACCCCCAGCTCGACGGCCTGAGCGCCCGTGAGCGCCAGGTCCTGGCGCTGGTGGCCGGCGGCCGGCCCAACAGCGCCATCGCGGCCGGCCTGGGCCTCAGCGAGGCCACCGTCAAGAGCTACGTCTCCACGATCCTGACCAAGCTCGGCGTGGAGAACCGCGTGCAGGCGGCGCTGGTGGCCCACCAGGTGAACGCGTGGTGATCCTGCTGGAGCTGCTGGTGGTGGTCGTGCCCGCCGCCATGGTCCTGATGGCCGGCGAGGTGCCCTTCACCTGGTCCGTCCCCGCCGCCCTGCTCGCCTGCCTGGCCCTGCCCCTGCGCCGGCTCAACCCGTCCCTGGCCGCCCTGCCCTGCCTGCCCGCGCTGGTCGGGGGCCTGGGCTGGCCGCCCACCGTGGTCGCGCTCTACCGGGTGGGCAGCAGGTCCAGCCCGCCGGTCATGATCGCCTGGGTGGTCGCGGCCACCGCCGTCCCCGCCACGTTCGTCGTGGCGCACGAGTCCCTGGCCCCCAACCAGGCGTTCCTGACCTTCGCCTTCGCCCTGTTCATG
This sequence comes from Saccharothrix sp. BKS2, assembly GCF_047689505.1. Lineage (NCBI taxonomy): Bacteria > Bacillati > Actinomycetota > Actinomycetes > Pseudonocardiales > Pseudonocardiaceae > Saccharothrix > Saccharothrix sp. BKS2. The sequence goes on from NZ_JAUQOL010000017.1 coordinate 114,105, forward strand.
GCCGGGGCCCCCACCGCGCTCGGCGCCCTGATCACCACCAGGAGAAGCCTGACCGCCAGCCTCGCCGAAGCCTCCCGGGCGAGGACGGCGGAGCTGGAGGCGCGCGAGGAGGGCGCCAAGGCGTCCGAACGAGCGCGGATAGCGAGGGAGATCCACGACGCGGTGGGCCACCACGCCACCCTGATCGCCGTCGAGTCCGCGGCCCTGGCCGCCACGACGGACGACCAGGGGATCCGGGACACGGCCCTGCGCCTGAGGGCCCTGGCCAAGGAGTCGCTGGCCGAGATGCGGGCGGCACTCGGCCTGTTGAACACCGAACCGATCCCCGGCTACGACGGCATACCCCACCTGGTCGACAGAGCACGGGCGGCGGGCCTGACCGTTGCCTACGAGGACCGGACCACCGGCGCCCCACCACCCGCCACCGGCCGAGCGGCCTACCGGGTCGTCCAGGAGGCCCTGACCAACGTCACCAAGCACGCCCCGGGAGCCCCCACCGAGGTAAACCTCACCCCGCGCGGCAACCACCTGACCGTCACCGTGACCAACGGGCCGCCGACGAGCGCCCCGTCCCAGTCCTCGTCCCCGTCCCCCGGCGGCCACGGCCTCCACGGTCTGGAGGAACGCGTGGCCCTGGCCGGGGGCACCCTGACCACGAGACGCGCGGGCGGCGGCTTCACGGTGGAGGCGACCCTGCCCGTGGGTCCACCCGCCGGCACGAACGACTCGACTTTTGGCGGTAGTGCGCACAAGCGGGCGACCGCATAGTGAGGGACGTCGACTCCCGGGAGAGCGGCTGGATCGAGGGGACACGGGGCCTACTTGGTTGTGGGTCTCCGTCATAACCGCAGCTAGACGCCTTACGCGACCGTGGTCGGGGGGTCGTGTCGGGTGCCCGTTGGGGGTGCGCTAAGCTATGCGCGCACCCCACAGCGGGGGTGTGGCCGGGACGTGGCGCAGTTTGGTAGCGCACTTGACTGGGGGTCAAGGGGTCGCAGGTTCAAATCCTGTCGTCCCGACGGTCTGAAGAAGCCCGCTCGATCTGGATATAACACCAGGTCAGCGGGCTTTTTCGTGCGCCCGTTTCGATCTTGGGGCGATTGTCCACAGTGGTCTGTACTGATCGGTAACTCGGTATTTGGGAGGATTTTGGGAGGATCGGTTTGCGCAGGGCGAAATGGGGTCGCGTTGGCTAAAGCGAATCGTGTCCTCCGTTCGGGTGTTCTTCCTGGTCGCGGGCGGCGCGTGCGGTGGCGATGTCCAGGCGGTCCACGCTGTCGATCTCATGGATCGCGCGCTGGCACCTGATCCGATGGACGGTGCTGGTGTGGTGTTGAGGCGGTGGTCCTCGGGCGGCGGTCGTCTGGATGGTGTTCAAGGAGCATGTTCGGGTTACGGGGACCGGGTCGTGTGGGCTTGGACGGGCAGGCCGCGCAGGCGCACCGCAGCGGTCGTAGCGCTCCGAGGTCGTAGTGTTGGCCGGTGGCTACGAAAGGCTCGGCGGTAGCTGCGCAGGTTCGAATCCCCGGCGGGAGTACCAAAGGATGGGAACAGGGCTGGGCAGCGGTTTCACACACCCCGGCAGCCTGGTGGTGGAGTCAAGTTTCGGGCTGTCCACGCCCGAGCAGCACCCGTTAGGGGCGGGCTCCGACCCGTCCCCAACGGGGCGTTGGGACATGAGTCCCAACGCTGCCCCGGTAGACGTCCGGGGACGCCGAGTCGCAGGATAAGATCTAGGACGTTGCCGAACCTGAAGTTTGAGGTGTGCGCAACGACCGCGGCGATGGTCAACGTGATGGCGCGAACGACTCTGTCGTCGGCAACCCGCTCTACGTCAACAATCTCCGGCCGTCCATCTCGAACCTGTCCACCACCAGGAACGCCTTGCCCAGCTCGTTGAGCGTCAGCTCCAGGCGCCAGAAGTCGACTCCGCCAGCGCCGTTGGCGTAGGGCCGCAGGCACTGTGCCAACCTGCCGCTGCGCCACTCGTCGGAAGTCCTCGGTGACGAAGCGGTCACCCTCGTTGTCGTAGATGACGCACGCGGTCTCGTACTGGGCGTACTGCGCCGCGTCCTCGTAGGTTCCCTCGTGCACCTGCACGTCCGCCCACGCGAACAGGCGGGGCACCACCTCGGCGTAGCTCGCCGAGTCGAGAACACGCCCAACTGGCCAGCTTCTCGGGCTTCTCGCCGTCCTCGTTGTCCATGCCCAGCAAGATGGAGCCGCGTCCGGACGTCTTGTTGATTCACCCCTCAATATCCACCTCCAGCCGCTTGCCGCTGGCCGGCATCTCCATCCACGGCTTTGCCAGCTGCTGGAGGTACTCCGGCACACCGCAGTCCACGGTAGGTGCCAGACGGGCTTGGTCCTCGCGGCGGCGACGAGGTTCTCGCGCAACTCGACCACCTCTCGCCGCACTGCCCTGAACTCGTTGCGCCGCGCGGGACTGTAAAACGAGCGGCTCTGGCGCACTTCCGGTGGTGTCATCCGAGGAGGATGCGGTGGCGGAGAAGGGCAAAGCTGGCTCGTCCGTACATCTGGCGTTTGAGCAGCTTCGTCTTGGTGTTCACACCTTCGGTGCGTCCGTTGTGGTGGTCGAGGGTGATCGCGGCGGTGACGGCGTCGGTGTCCTGGTCGATGCCCCGGGCGAAGGAGTGCATGTGCGGTAGGTCCGCCTCGCGTGCGGCGGTGGTCCACGCCGTCAACCGGGCGGGATTGTCCTTGTGGGGTACGAGCAGGGTGGCGAAGGAACGCACAACGCTTGCCAGCGCGGTCATCTCCGGGCAGGCCGAGGTCAGGGCTGTGCCTGCCGAAAATATCATCCGTGCAGGTCAGGCGGCGTGGTGGTATTCGTTGAGGATGCCGCCCAGTCGTTGTCGTCGGCGGATGTCGAGTCGGGTGACCGCTGCTTGATCGGTGGTCGGTTGTGGCAGCGGTTGTAGCGGTCGGGCGTTGGCGATGCCTTGGTGGGGTCGGTGAGTGTTGTAGAACTGCTCGTACTGGCGTAGCGCGTGGAGTAGGTGCCGCTGGTTCCAGATGAGGGTGCGGTCGAGGAGTTCGTGGCGGCAGCTGCGGATCCAGCGTTCCATGATCGCGTTCATGCGCGGGATGCGGACTCCGCTGAGGACGACCCTGGTACCCGCTTCGGCGAGGACGGTGTCGAACAGGGCGGGGAACTTGCCGTCGTGGTCGCGGATCAGGAACCGCGCGTGTCGGCCCTCGTCTTCGAGGTCCATCACGAGGTTCCTGGCGGCTTGGGCGGCCCAGGATGTGGTCGGGTGCGCGGTGGCGCCGAGGACGCGGATCCGGCGGTTGGCGTGCTCGATGACCGCGAGCACGTACAGGTGGGCTCCGCTCAACGTGCGGGTCTCGAAGAAGTCGCAGGCCAGGAGCGCCTCGGCCTGTGAGCGGAGGAAGGCCGACCAGGTCGTCGTGGTGCGCTCGGGTACCGGGGGGTCGACCCCGGCGTCCCGGAGGATCTGCCACACGGTGGAGGCGGCGACCTTGATGCCGAGGACGAGGAGTTCGCCGTGGATGCGGCGGTAGCCCCAGGTCGGGTTCTCTCGTGCCAGGCGCAGCGCCAGGAGTCGGATAGAGCGGATGGTCCTTGGGCGTCCGGGCCGCTTGGGTCGGGATCTGGCTGCGTGGCGGCGGGCGAGGAGGTCTCGGTGCCACCGCAGAATCGTCTCCGGGCGTACCAGTAGTCGGAGCCGACGAAGCGCATCGACCGGGAGTCGGTGCAGCAGTGCCGCGAGGAACGCTCGGTCGGCGCGGGAGAACCGTGGACGGGCGTTGCCCAGTTGGCGTTCCAAGACGGTGATCTGGTGCCGTAACGCCAGGATTTCCGTGTCCTTGTCCCGGTCGCTCATGGGTAGCAGACGCAGCAAAACGAAGGCGTTGGTCACACTGAGGTAGGCCAGTCGGAGCAGCACAGCCGGCCATCATGCCGTGCTGGACGACATCACGCGGATGGCAACCGTTGCCCGTGATCGCTTCGGACGCTTGGGCTGCGTAGGCATTTTACCTGCGTGGATGAGGTTATCGGCATGCACAGGGCTCCGCAGGAGGCGGCAAGCGACTGATTCCGTTGTCGCGTAACGAGATCAGACGCCTATGGGCCAGCCTGACCCGGCCCGCGCATCCCCGAACACACATCGACCACTGGTCGGACTGGCGACGACTCCACCAGACCCGCGCCCGGCACAGCCACTACCAGCGACAACGCCTCAAGTATTCCAGATTGCGGCTGTAGTACTACGCCTGTCGAGGAATGATCACGAAATCAGGGTGAGGTGAATGGCCCGCCGGAGTCGGGTACTGACCGAGCGATCCAGGGCTGTGTCTCGGGCACCAGAATGTCCGGGTGTCGGAGACGCAGCCTCGCGGCGCGCGCCGGTCGTTCGGGTTTCTTTAGGGTTTGACCTTGTTCGAACCTTTCTCTAGGTCCCTACCAAGTGCGCGGGTCGTCAAGGACGTCATCCCTGTTGGAATCCTGCTCGATTCGAAACTCGGCACTTGAGGCGAGCGACAAGTAGAACCGGTGTTCGATAGAGCCGGCGGGCAGTGTTCTGGCCACTTCGGCGGCTTTGTCCCGTTGTTCGATGTCTTCTTGGTAGGGCTGTCCTGGGGTGCCCATGCGCACGCCACGGATCGCGGCCGAGTGCAAGCTGCCGCCGATGGCGCGTACGCAATCGTCGCCCAACTTCTCGGCGGCGCGCACTGCCTCGACGACGAATCCGCTGTGGCTCCAGGCGAAGTTGCGCGGTGCGGTATCGAGAACCGCGCCAACGGCAAGTACGTTTCCTCTGTCGGCGGACGTGATGGCGTCGAGCAACACTCGCAGGACCGCCTCGTCGTACTGTTGGGCGACAGCCGCGAAAATCCGCGCCCCCATGGTTTTTCGAATCCAGGATTCAAGGTTTCCGGCGATCCAGTCGAGTGTCCGTCGCAGAAATCGCTCGAAGTCCCTGTTGTCCCGGAAGTGCAGCGGCCTGTGCCACTCATGAGGAAGAGGCTTGTACCCGGCCGGAGACGGTCTGTGTTCGTAGGTCTCGACGCGGCGCATGAGCAGTTCGAGGATCTGTTCGGGCCGGTCGGTCGACATCTCGGCGATTAGGTGGGTGACGTGGTAGTCGTCGATTGAAGGACATTCGTGCAACTGTCCTAGGAGATCGATCTTCTGGGTATCGGTCAAATGCTTCCATGACACGGTGCCCGATGTCTTGAGGAGCGATGCCAATTCGGCGGCGAGCTGGGAGGAGTCGCCGAACCTAACGTTGGTGACCAGGTGCATCGCCAGCTCCTGATTGTCGTCGCCGAGGAACCTCGACGCGGACACAGCGAACCGACGCACGTGCGGATCGCCGTGGACGATCAGCTCTCGGAGCAAGTCGGCTTCACCATCGAGCAGGGTCGTGCGGTTACCGCGGCCCGAACCGAAGGCGTATGCCACAGCCCTGGCGTCAACGATGCTCGGGTCGTCGACGAGCGCTCGTGCCAGGCTCATGGCCTGGGTCGGCAATGATCCGGTCAGCACGCTCAGGACCACAGGGACGAGTTCGCGCAGCACTCCCAATGCGGGCAGTTCGGCGGCTTCGGAGTTCGAGCGGTCGGAGACCACTCGACGCACGAGGGCGGCACCGACTTCGGCGTGATCGCGTACGAGGGTCCACATGAACGGGCCAGGGGCGGCTGCGGCGGCACCGTAGGCGTAGCCGTCCAGGATCAGCCTTCGGACGATGCGGTCGATCACCTCATCGGGTGACCAGCGGCGGCACACATCCGCAGCAACGTCGGCGAGGTGCGCCTCCTGCTTACGGCTGTATTCGTTGTAGTCGTCCAGTTCGCGCGTAGAGGGTCCCCACATGTCGTGCAGGACGTGCGCCAGTCGGTGCTCGGGGTCGGTCGGCAGGGCTGACAGCACCGCCTGGGAGGGGTGAGCAGTTTCCCCGGTTGCGTACAAAGCGTGCCAGTGCACGGCCTGACGGATGGCGACCGCCACGGCCGGGTCGAGCCCGGCGTGTGCGGCCAACTCGGCGAGGCGGTTAAGGATGTCGAGGAACATCGGAGCCCAGTGGTCGTGTTCCTCGGCGCTGATCGCACGGCCGAACATCCCCATTGGATATCGCAGCGCTGCCTCCAGTGCCTGGACTCCTCGCACAGCGCGACGGACGTCGTCCTTACGCGCCTCGGCGAAGGCCATGTCGACGACGAGGTCGCGGAGAGGATGCACCGCCTCGACGTTGACCGGGTAGGCCCGCAGAGTCATGGTGAGTCCGTCGAATCGCCGTTGCTCAGCCTCGGTGGCCAGAATGGGCTCCAGCACGGCGAACGGGGAATGCGTGTGTGCGGCCACGTCGTCGTCATGCAACCAGCGCCGTGCGCTCGCGATCATGCCGTACTGGAACTCGACGGGTTTGCCCACGGCGTACTCGGTAAGTTCGGCGAGCAGCCGCACCGGGTGTTCGGGGTACTGATGCGGTTGCCGCGTGTCGTGGCGGGCCATCTCCCACAAGAGGTCGGCTGCTTCGGGAAGGTGATCGAGGCCGAATGCGGCACGGTGGAGGATGCCCGGAAGGTCGACGGTCACGTCGTCGTTCGCCGTGAGGATCGCCGGGTCAACAGGCTCCGTGGTCACCGGCGTGTCGTCGAGTGCCTTACGGACGAGGGCGATGGCGTGGACGGGTTGGAAGGCCGCCACGTGGCGGACCGCCTGCAGGATCCGACGCCGCGAGGACGCCTCACCGGCCTCGTACTCGGCGGTGAGCGCATTCCACAGTACCTCGACGGCGGAGTCCGATTTGTTGTCGAGCTGTCGGGTCTGCCAGTCCACGCGTCCGGCATTGACCACGGCGTGTGCGAGCGTTTCCCCGGAGGTGGCGCCGCACACCCGTTCCAGGTAGCCGGTGGACGCGCCGGAAGGACCGTCGACGGCGGCTTCAGCGAGGAGCACGTCGCCGAGCAGATCAGGGACGATCCTGACGGACTGGCCCCGTTGAAGCAGCACACCCGCGTCCCGCAGGGCACGCAAGTGAGGCATCACTTGGTCGAAAGGCTTGCCCGTCAGCGTTGACGCGGCCTCCTGGAAGGTCGGCTGGTTCAGGCGAAACGGCTGGAGCGCGGCCACCGCCTTGAGGACCTCGCGCCGTAGTTCGGTCTCACCGGTGCCCGGCGCATCGACCACGGCCGCTCCGAACATCCGCAGGATCTCAGACCTGATGTCCTCGCTGCCCTCCAGCCGAGCGGGGTGCAACGTTCCTCTCGCCACAAGCGCGGCGCCGACAACGATCAGCAGGGGACAGTCCGGTGCCAGTACGGCCAGCTGTGTCGCCACCTGCGGCTCGACGTCGGCACCGAGGATGGCCTGCGCCAGGCGCTCGGCGTCCTCGAACGTCAGGTCGTCCAGTTCCGATTTCGGGACCTCCGAGGGGTGCACCCCGACGGAACGCAGGTCGGTGAAGAGCTGCGCCAGACCGTACGGGCGCAGCGATACCAGCACCTTGGCGTTCGGGCGGAACCGCCGGATGCCGGCGATGATCGCGGCGGTGTCGGTCCTGTCGTGCGCGTCGTCGACAATGACGAGCAGCCCGTCATCGGGCGGGAGCACCTCGAAGTCCCGTGTCTCGACGTCAACGTCGGTCGCGAGGAATCGAACAGTGACGTGCTCCTCGGCGTCCAGTTCCTTTGCGACCGCGCGCAACAGTCGTGTCTTGCCGATCCCCCCGCGTCCGGTGACGACGGCAACCCGTTCTTTGCGATCGGGATCGGCGGCATAGGCCCGCAGGTCGGCCAACTCGACGACGCGCCCGGCGAGTTCCCAGTCGTGGGAGTAGATGCCCCCCTTCAGGAACGGGCGGAAGAAGTCGTCCGGCGGCAGCCACGGTCCGGGAGAGGGCACGCCCAGGAACGACTCCCGCCAACCGGGGAAGTAGGTGTCCACGAGCCGCAGTGCGGCGTCCCGGTCCGGCAGTGAACGCACCTCGCGGGACAGGTCGTCGATGTCCCACAACGTCCATGACGGGTGATCGGCGATCGCCTGTCGTGCTTGGGGCGTCGCCACGCGGGTGAGGAAGAGGTAGCAGTGGCCGACGTCGATCTTCAGTTCGTCGATCGCCGCCTTCACCTTGGCCGGACCGAACTTCTGCTCCCGCTTGCACTGGATTCCGGTCGGCAGGCCGTCAGGGTGGTGAACGATGACGTCGATCCCGTACTGGGTATGTCCTTGAGCGCCGAACCGGCTGACTCGTGCCGCTGGATGCAGCGCAGCGGCCAGTTCCGCGCTGAACTGCTCGAACACGTCGGGTTGAAGTTCGTGCAGTGGAAGTCTGGTGACCAGGGGGCGTACCGGACGCTGCACCCTGGCGACCTCGCCGGGCGAAGCTCTAGCCGGTTCGGGCTTGCTCAGTGCATTGACGTCAAGGCTGAGCAGTTCTGCGGCTCGGCGCACCATGGTCGCTGACGGGTACGTCGAGCCGCGCTCCCAGTTGCTGACCGCCTGCTGGCCGACTTCCAGGCGGCCAGCAAGGTCGCGCTGATTCCAGCCCAACCTCTTCCGTGCCTGCTTGACCATGTCGCCGAAGCTGTCGGACATGCCTCAAACTACCATACGCGTGCCGAGCGTATGGATCTTGAATGGTGTCGTTGTGTAGATCATCGGTTGTTTCTGCACGTCGCGGTGAGTAGTGGCACCCATGTCGAGGGCTCCAGTTCCTCGTGTCGACCATCAGCGGGTACGTGTCGGTGGGTCGCCGGGAGTGTGACCGGACCGCCCAAGTGTTTTACTTCTTGACAGCTTACTTCCCTAGAGGCGTACTCTCGATGTCAAGAGGTTGGGAGGTGTCATGCCTGACGGTGACTACTTGGCGTGGCGTGCGGGGGCGAAGTGGCGCAAGGTCGCGAATCTGCTCAAGTCCGGTGCCTCCACAGTTGAGGTGGAGGACGCGGTGGTATCCGCGGTCGCCAAGTTCATCCGTGCCGCAGGCGGTGTCCCGGACCTGCATGCTGTCGCAGGAGGGATCACCGAAGCTGGCGCAGCGGGGTATGGCGGCGGCGAGGTGGTCGTCGACCGTCCGTCGGCTTCCGGTGGAGTGCTGGGGCGGTTGCTCGATGAAGTGGTTGCCACGATGCAGGCGGGCATGAACTTGGTGTCGCCGACAGCGGCGGCGGAGGCGCTTGCCGAAAAGTTGCTCCGCCGTGTCGCCGAGGCAGGGCTCGATCACATCGTGCCCTTGTTGATCGCCGAGGGGCAATTCACCATGGTCGAGCTACGCAACCTGATCAACGAGCTGTGCCAGTCGCGTCCGATGGCACTCCTCCGTGACCGGCTGGTCCGACGCCCGTCAGGGGAAGGGCTTCGTGCTCCGGATCGGCGCACATCAGTGAAGCCGATGGGTGAACTGATGGATACGGGATTGGACGACCTGTGAAGGCCATGGACATCACACCCTCGGACGCGGTGGTCCGTTATTGGTCGGGCTCGTCGCCACACGAGCAGCGCGTCCGGTTCGGTGTTGATGCCCGGCTCGATGGCACCGGAGTGGTCGACCGGCTGTCCCGCCACCTTCCCGTGGTGGCGGCAGATCTGTTGGACTTCGCCGCGTCCGTGTACGCGCTCGACAGGATGGTCGAGCGACCGCGCTACCGGGGCTTTGACAACGGGGATGACTGGGGCCGCAGGATTCGCGCGGTGATCCAGGTTCGTGAACCAGACCGCTGGGCAGCGGCACAGGAGGAGGTTCACATGCTGCTGGAGTGGCTGACCGACGACCGGTGGGAGTGCTCGTTCGCGCGCTCCAGCGGTCGTGGACTGGCTTCCGGGCAGGGCTACCTCGTCGACTTCCTACCCGAAGGCGTCGAACCCGTGTTGTTCTCCGGTGGCTTGGACTCCTCTGCGGGCCTGGCCGTCCACGCGCCAGCGAACCCCCTGCTTCCAGTCAGCGTCGTGACCAACGGCCACATGGCCGGAGTGCAACGCGAGGTGCTGCGTCGACTGGGAATCGACGACGCGAGACACCTGCAGTACAACGCGAACCTCAAGCGGCACCTGACCGGCAACGCAGGGGCAAAGGAATCCTCGCAACGTTCCCGCGGGCTACTGTTCCTCGCGTCCGGCGCCGCGACCGCTCTGACCCTGGGAGTGCGCCGACTGTGGTTCTGCGAGAATGGCATCGGGGCTGTCAACCTGCCCTACATCAGATCTCAGCTCGGCGCCCAGGCCACGAGGTCAGCTCACCCCAAGACCGTTGCCCTGATGCAGAACCTGGTGCGCGAGCTTACGGGCGAGCGCTTCGTGATCCACAACCCATTCCTCGGAATGACTAAAGCCGAAGTCCTGTCCGCCGTGCCCCAGTCCTCAGCGGCGGCCATGTCGGCGAGCGTCTCGTGCGACACAAGCTTCGCAGCGCGGGTGAAAGGGCACCCGCCGTGTGGTGTTTGCACGTCGTGTCTGCTGCGCCGGCAAGCGGTGGCGGCGTCGACGCACCCCTGGATCGACGAGGGAGTGGTGTACCGGAGGGCGGCAGGGGTCAAGACCGCGAATCTGGTCGCGATGCTGTGGCAGGCCTCGCGGCTGGCAGACCGTCTACGGGGAAACTCGCCGTGGCCAGCTCTGCTGGAGGAGTTCCCGACGCTGTCGCAGGCGGCGCGATTCGTCGCTCCCGAGGTTTTGACCAGCATGTTCGCGACCTACACCCGCGAGTGGCCGTCCTTTCTCGACTCGCTAGGTTTGCGCGTCGACGACTGGTTCGGTGACCGCCTTCAGGATGCGAGCGATGGATACCACAGTGGATGAGCACGGGACGACCGAGGCACTGGCCACGCGGATCCGCGACGCACGCGAGAGCGCGAAGCTCACCCAAGCGCAAGTGGCCGCGGAACTGGGCGTCAGTCGCCCGACCCTCATCGCGATGGAGAAGGGCACTCGCGCGATCACCCCCTTGGAGCTGGTCAAACTCGCGCGACTGTACGGGCGGGACGTCGCCAACCTGCTACGCCCCTCGCAACCGCCGGCGTCAATCCGGGCCAAGTTTCGCACCGGCTTGATGACCAGCCCGAACGACACCGAGCTGGACGAGGCCGTCGATGAGTTGGAGCACTTCGCGGACAACTACGTCGACCTGCTGCGTCGATCGCAGAGCCGTCTGCCCGGCAGGCCCCCCGCCGTGCGACCCACCGACTACCTCGGCCCCCAAGGAGCGGGTGAAGCTCTCGCCACCGAGGAACGCAACCGGCTCGGCCTGGGCGACGGACCACTCCAATGGCTGCGGGAAGTGTTGGAGGTCGAGGTCGGTCTACGGATCTTCCTGCTCGACCTGCCATCCAAAGTCGCCGGCGTCTTCATCAACGTCGAACCGCTGGGCGGCTGCATCGGCGTCAACCGGAACCACCCACCCCAACGGCGACGCTGGACGATGGCGCACGAGTATGCCCACTACCTCGCGTCACGCGACAGGCCAGAAGTCACCCGCCTCGGCTCCGGCCGCCTCAACGACTCCGAACGCTTCGCCGAAGCCTTCGCCGCGAATTTCCTCATGCCCCGCAACGGAGTGGTCCGCCGCTTCCACGAGCTCAAACAGGACAGCGGCGGCAAAGCGACACCGACCACTCTCATCCAACTCGCCCACACCTACCGAGTATCGGTGCAAGCCCTGTGTCTCCGGTTGGAGACCCTCGACCTCATCAAGCACGGCACCTGGGACCGCCTCAAGAACCACAACTTCCAGCCGCGCGCCGCTGCCGACATGCTCAATCTGGTGCCCGTGCCGGACAGCGGAGAGCCACTCCCGTACCACTACCGCACCCTCGCGACTCAGCTCTACGTCGACGGCGACATCACCGAAACGCAGTTCGCCCAGTACCTGGACATGAGCGTCGTCGAAGCGCGTAAAGAGTTCCACAAGCTCACCTCCACGTCGGACGTCGGCGAGGACGGCCAGCCTCAGATCGTCGATCTACTGGACAGCGTGGAGTGACAGGCAGTGGGAAATCCGCTCCTATTGGACGCGTGCATCGCGATCAACCTGCTCGCCACCGACCGGGTCGAGGACATCTCCAGGGTCCTCGGCATCCGATTCCTGATGGTCACACAGGCCGCAAAGGAATGCGGCGAGGTGTACCAGGCCCAACAGACCCACCTCGTTCGCCGCCGCAGCGCTTCACCCGACGACCTGCCGTTCGCCGAGGTGCTGACGCTTGACGACTCCGAGCTCGACGTATACGTCGAGCTGGCGCGCGACATCGATGACGGCGAAGCCGCAACAATCGCCGTCGCACGGTCACGTGCGTTGCACATGGCCACCGACGACCGCAAAGCGCGCAGGATCGCCACCCAACTCGGGCTCGCTGCGCCAACCGGAACCACGACAATCCTGCGCGACTACGCCGACGCCGCCAAACTTACGCCGACTGAACTAACCATGATCCTCCGGTCCGTCCGGGACCACGCGAACTACATCCCCCGACATATCGACGACAACATCAAATGGTGGATTAGTGCCATCTCAATCCCTCCCACCTGACCGTCAGATGGACTCGCGAACCACTAGCAACAGTTGCGAGCCGCGACCAGGGGTGCAGTGATGAGCGCCGTTCTGTGCGGCCGAGCGGGAACTCGCGTCATGCGTCGCAGTGGCGCCGCATGGGCAGCCAGTGGCCGGTGACGCGAGTTCCGCGTCGCAGTAGTCGCATACTGGAATCCCGTTGGTAGGCGAATTTCTATACTGTTCATCGAACAGGGGGCTCGTGTCGTTGTTGTCGCGCAGCCAGTCACTGTACGAGGCTGTGGACCTGGCGTTCATGTCGATCGTGAGTTCGAGTCCGAAGATTGACAACGTGTAGTGCAGGTGGTCGTCGTCGGTGTAAAAGAGGTCCGACTCCCATATCCGTTGCACTATCGATTGATCGGGAAGTTTCCACGAGAGGCAGCAGCTATGGATGCGGCGGGAGCGGTGCGGCCACAAAGGCCCTTCGCCGTAGCGGGCGTACTTCCTGAGTGGTTCCAACGGCACGTCGTCCACCAGGGAGTCGAGGAGCTGCGGTTGAGTCTCTGCTCGGGCGGCAAGTGATTCCACTGCCGCTTTCGCCATGAATCGCGAGACTACGTACTCTGGCCACTCGTCGCGAGCTGCAGGCGCGTTCAGGACTTTCGACCCCGACTTCTTCACTGCTATCAGACCGCTGGGTGATATCTCCACGATCCCGGCGAACGGTAATCTCGGGAAAGTGTGAAGCCGGGCCGGCATGTCCGGCCCGAAAGAAACGTCAAGGGAAGGCACTCTCCCCTTTTTGTTCGGTACTTTTTGATGGTGTCTCAGTGGGAGCACTGTCTCGGACTCCAAGAACGGTTTTTCAATCTTCACGGCGAAGTAGTTGTTGCACTTGTCGCACACCACGCCGCGTGGAAGGGTCTGTGTCGTGTTGCCCAATGCCTGGGGTACCACGTGCTCGACACTGCGTGACCCTGTCGAAGAGTTCTTGCAGAAGATACACCGATCCATCTCTGGCTCCTGCTGATTCGAGAAGATGAAGGGTACCGCTGGATGGCGCGACCAGCGAGTGCGTTTCGTGCGGATCCGGCGGCTGGCGTGCTTGATCACCGCTGGCACGTACAGGCAGGTACCGCTCAAGGTGGAGTTCTCGAAGAAGTCAGGAGGACAGTAGGCGCAACTGCGCGGAGTCCGCGGCGAAACGCAGATACGGCTTGGCTTCCCACACCTCACGAGGTGCGGTGATGTCGTCGACGCAGCCGTCTGGATCGCAGAACAGCACCGTGTTGACCCTGCCGTCCTGGGCTCCGCGGAACAGGATGCCGTCAACCGGAGAGGCTGCGGCGTAGCGCAGATACTCCGTGACGACCTGAGTGGGCACGTACTCGATGTGGAGGTGGTCGTCGGGGACGACGGGCTTGGTTAGGTCGCTGACGAAGCGGTGTAGGAAGATCAGGTCATAGAAGTGGCTGCCGCGGCCCGCCTCGGTGTAAGGGCTGGGCACCGGCGGCAAGTCGACCAGGTCGAGCAGCAGCAGGTCCCGGACGGTCTCGAACGCCCCGATCACCGCGTAGTCGCCGGTGCCGTGGGCACCGATCTCGGCCACGACGGTGTCGGCGCTGTCACTGCCGTAGAACATCGAGATGCCGACAGGGCTGAAGCGGTTGTTCGACGCGCGATGGCGGGGAGCGCTGCCCAACTGCTCGGCATTGGCCAGCCGCAGCAGATCGTCGGGATCCCTAGTCAGACGCCCGCGCCAAAACCTCCGCCCGGCCCGCACGATGCGCCGCAAGCGGTGACGATCGATGATCCGCTCCAGGTGCCGCAGCAGCATCGGAGCGGTGATGTCGTCGGGATGCGGGTCCGGGTCAGCAGTGCTGAGAAAGACGAACCGTGAACGGTGCTTGACCTGGTCGCACAGGCTTTCCCAGCCGTACCTCAAGCGTTCGTCGGTCCGGGTCGGTCCGGAGTCCCCATGCGCCTCGGTCCAAGCGTCCTCGATAATCGCCGCACCGATGGCCTGCACCACCTCGTCGGTGACGTCGCCCTCGCAGACCGCGTAGGCCACCTCGGTCGCGTCGTACACCGAGCCCCCGACGTACACGCCGTCCTCGCTGTCGTAGAGCATGCAGGCGTCCTCGACGGTCAGGTATAGAAACCGCACCGCCAGCATGACCGCATGCATGAGGTCCTCGAAATCAACCGCGATCGGCTCACCGGCATCACCGGAGCGGGCACCGCAGAACGCACACTCGTGCTCGGCGAGCCGAGGCCGCAGCGTCTCCTGCAACGTCGGGTCCAGCACGCAGGCCAAGCACACCGCCTGGCCGTCGACGGCGCCGAAGCCCCGCTCCTCCAGTTCCGCCATATAGCTCTTGACCAGACCCATCACCACATCCAAACAGACCCGCCACCGCCGACCACACCGGAACACGCTTCCGGCGCGGTCAGGTCCGCTGACCATCAGGCCGGTGCAGGCGGAGACAACACGGTCGCCACCAACCTGTCGCGGTAGTCCTCCAGTTCCGCCAGGATCGCCGGATCGCGTAGCGCGACCATGGTCACGAGCACGGTTTCAGCAAGCCAGTATCGCGACGTGGGCATCATACGGGACAGCCACGCCCAGGCCGGATGTGCGCGCAGCTCGTCGACGCCCTCAGGAACCCGTTGCAGCGACTCGGGCATGAGACTGTCCAACTCCGTCGGTCCGATCTCGCGGCGCACAACGGTATGCAGGGCCTGGAGCGTCAAGGCACCGTGGCCCGCCTGGATCATCCCCATCGCCGTCAACGCACGCTTGAACAACGCCAGATCGACCTCGGCCAAGTCGTCGAGCGTGCGGCGCAGCGACATCCGCGGCACCAACAACTCCACTAGGTCCACACCGGCCATCTCCTGCGCACGGACCTCCGCCAACGCCTGTTCGACCTCAACCTCCGGCCTGCCGGTCGCGACCATCATCCCGCGGACAAGGTCTTCCCCCGTCGCACCGTCAACGTCGCCGGCCCAAATGTGCGCGAACGCCGCCGCCGCGTCCTTCCACTCCGGCCGCGTCGGCACGTCCTCGTCGTCGCTGTCGTCGAGCAGACCATTCAGACCCTGACCAAGCCCTGTACCTGCGTTCGCGCGGGCACGGGCGTCACGCCGCTGCCACTGGGCCTCCCCGATGCCCTCCGGTGCGAAACTCCTGGCCAGCCGCCGCATCTGGCGGGCCGCTGCCGCACGCACTACAGCGTCCGGCACCGCGAGCCCTTTGATCACCCGCTCCAGAGGGCCGCCGCCAGGCAGTTTCCTGCCCTGCCGGGTGTTCTTCGCCACCGCCAACAGCAGGGGAAGTGCCTCCGGCAGGACGACGGACACCGTGCCCCGGCCGCGCCCCAGCCCTCTCCGCACATTGCGCGGCACCAGCCCAGCCGCACGCCACCGCTCCAACTGGAAGTACGACACCGGCCACCCTGCGGCGGCGGCAGCAACGAGCAGTTCCCGATCCGCTGCACTCGGTGCGCGCCGTGCCATACCGGCAACTTACAACCCCGCGAAGTTCCTGTCCCGCCGAGAACAGTCCGTCTGGCTGACTTGACCTTGTGTTCACCGTGACTCGACTCAGCCGGCAGTTCACCCATGACGTGCCAGCCACCAGCCACGACCTTGCCCTTATGGTGACCCTGGCAGCCCTAGGAGGTGCGGCGCTCGCCACGGTCGCCGCCTGTGTCATTGCATGGCTTGCCCTACGTGGCAGCCGACCACATCAGCGTCCGGCGGTGTTGAAGGCGCTGGCGGAGGTACTCCTGGCACTGTCGACGGTGCTGCGTCGTGGCAGGCGCCGGTAGCAGGACCCGAAGGGTGCGCGTTCGACTGCATCGCGGACGCTGTGCTTGCCGAGAATGCCGTCCACTCAGGTCAGGCGCTTGCGGGGTATCAAAATCGGCACTGCAGCTCTGACTTGCGAGTTGAAGCGTCACAGCTTCGGCTGGCGATCAAGTGATACTGACATGGCAGTCGTGGGTACGGCCATGCTGTTGCTGGCAAGGAGTCCGCTCACTTGATTCGCGCACAGGCGTTCGACGCCCGCTGTGGTCGACACAGACTCGTTATGGGAGGACGATGGGAGGAAATTGGGAGAAGTCAAGGTGGGACAACAGGATCGAGCTGCGCTCAAGTGCATCCAACGGCACCGTCGCGACCTGCCGATTCGGCGTTTTCGCAGGTCAGATCATGATCCGATCCACCCTGGGGGTCAAGGGGTCGCAGGTTCAAATCCTGTCGTCCCGACGGTCTGAAGAAGCCCGCTCGATCTGGATGAAAGTCCAGGTCAGCGGGCTTTTTCGTGTGCTCGATTCGATCTTGAAGTGACTGTCCATAGTGGTCTGTACTGGTTGGTAACCCGCTGTTTGGGAGGATTTTGGGAGGATCGGGCTGCGCGGGGCGAAATGGGGTCGCGTTGGCTAAAGCGAATCTGTCCTCCGTTCGGGTGTTCTTCCTGGTCGTGTCGGCGCGTGCAACGGTGCTGTCCAGACGGTCTTAGCTGGTGATCTCATGGATCGTGTAGCGCTGGCACCTGGTGCGCTGAGCCGTACTGGTGGTGACAACGCAGGCGGTCCTCGCGGAGGTCGTTTGGGATGGTGGTCCGGTTACGGGACTGGGTTGGGCTGGGCAGGCTCCGCCGGTGAGCCGTAGCGCTCCGAGGTCATGGTCGTGTCGACCGGTGGATGCGAAGGGGTTGGCAGTAGCTGCGCAGGCTCGAATCCCGACGGGAGCGCCAAGGGAAGGGAACAGGACTGACCAGCGGTTTTATACTGGCAGCCTGGTGATGAAGTCATCGTTCGACCTATCCGCGTCCGAGTAGCGGTCTGGGGATGGGTCGCTCGGACTCGTTCCCACCTCGAGCGTTCCCTCTCCATCCGAGTGACCGCAGGACTGCCTCAACCAGCCAGGAAGGCAGGGAGCTGCGGGAGTGCCCTGCGGAGAGGTCTTGCCGGAGCCATCTAGGCTCTGTGGGGTACGCGGCCCTCCACCGCTCCCGCTGGTCGGCCACATCATCGCGCAGAGCGACAACCGCCGTCTCTCGGACGGTGTGCGCCGATGAGGCGTCGTAGGTCGCATCCGGTTGTCGAGCGAGTCGTCTGGTTTTCGGCCGTTGAGTTTGTCGCGCCGAGTGCTACAGCAGGGCCGGACGAGAGGACGACACCGGCCAGGTGGCTGGCGCCAGCCAGGTCTTCGCACAGGTTCGTCGCAACCCGGTCTACGCGCTCGGTCCAATCCAGCGTGGCGTACTCCGAGAACTGGAAGCCAAGGGGTAGAGTAGGCAGCATGTGAGTCCGGTGCACCGGACCCCGATCTCTGCGGAGTGCCCCATGCGCATCCTGCAACCCGTTGAACCGACGGCTGAGCAGTTGACTGTCTTGCGCCACACCAAGCCTGGTGTTGCTTTGATCAAGGGTGCCGCCGGTAGCGGCAAAACCACCACCGCTCTATACCGGCTGAAGCTTCTCTGTGGTCAGTGGCTTGCGCGCAGGCGGCGACTCGGGTTGGAAGCCCCGGTCCGGGTGCTGGTCATGACCTACAACCGCACACTCGAAGGTTACATCGCGGAGCTGGCCCGCCAACAGGTTCAGGGCGACGAGCACCTTGAGTTGACCGTGACGACCTTCAGCAAGTGGGCCTTGGGCTTGCTGCCTGTTCAGCCGCAGACCCTTGACTTCGAAGACGTCGGAACCATGCTCAGGCGTCTCGCGAGGGAGCTTCCCGGCAACCCGGACTTCTGGGCTGAGGAGGTCGACTATCTGCTCGGCCGTTTCCCGAGCGACCACCTGGACAGCTACCTCACCGTCCGGCGCGAGGGTCGGGGCACGAGTCCTCGGGTCGATCACGCACTGCGCCAGCGGCTGCTGGAGGAGGTCGTTCTCCCATACCAGGAGGCGAAACGGTCCTCCAGCACCATGGACTGGAACGATGTTGCACTTGCGGCTGGTGCGGTGACCGGCATGCCTCCGTGGGACGTGGTGATCATCGACGAGGCCCAAGACTTCTCCGCCAACCAGATCCGCTCCGTTCTCACGCACCTGGCTGAGCCTCACTCGATGACGTTCGTCATGGACGCTGCACAGCGGATCTACCCCAGGTTCTTTACCTGGAACGAGGTCGGGATCACCATCCCGTCCGCAAGTAACACCACGCTGAAGGTCAACTACCGCAACACGCGCCAGATCGCAGCCTTCGCGCAGCCGTTGGTGGAAGGCCTGCCGCTCGACGGGGATGGGCAGATTCCGGACTTCACGTCATGCACCACCGATGGCCCGCTGCCGACGGTGGTCGCGGGTACCTACAGCGCGCAGATGGACTACATCCTGGGCTCGTTGAGTCAGACCGTTGACTTCGCCAACGAGTCGGTGGTGTTCCTGCAGCCCTTCGGTGGACGCTGGTTCGACTACCTTCGCGAGCGGCTTGAGCGAGTAAAGATTCCATACGTGCAGCTCACTCGGAAGAGCAGTTGGCCCACGGGCTCCGAGGCGATCGCGTTGTGCACCTTGCACTCCGCGAAGGGCCTGGAATTCGATCACGTTGTGCTGCCTGGGCTCAACCAACAGGTGACCCCGCACGGCGACGAGCCGGGCGATGTATACCTCGACCGACTTCGACGCCTGATCGCGATGGGTGTCGGGCGAGCACGCAAGTCGGTCCACATCGGATTCAAGCCGAACGACCCCTCCCGCGTCTTGAGCTTGCTCAAGCCTGATACCTACACGTTGGTGACCCCGTGACCGGATTTCTCCATGCATCGCAGAATGGGGACGTTGTCGCCGCGGCCCGCGCTCGAGGCGTCACCGACGTCCTTCACTTCACCACTAACCACGGGCTATTGGGCATCGCGGCAAGTGCAGCTGTCTTGTGCCGAGATGAGCTCGATGAGGACAAATACCTCGAACACATCTACACACCCAACTGCGCCACGCGGTCAAGGGACGCGCAGTGGACCGGCTACATCAACTTGTCCATCACTGAGATCAACGGCCATATGTTCGGTAGCTCGGAGCGATGGCATCCGGAGGATGGCCTGTGGTGGACGATCTTGGCGTTTGACGTGGAGATCCTCGGGCACCCCGACGTACAGTTTGTCACGACGAACAACGTCTACCCGTGCGCTGAGCGTGCACCTGGCGTGGAGGGCTTCGAGGCGGTGTTCAAGCCTTCGGTCGAATGGGGCAAGTACGGAAGTCGTAAGGTTCGCCTGGGGTCAACACCGAACAACGTCCCCACTGACCCGCAAGCCGAGGTCCTGTATCCAGGTCGTATCTCGCTCGACTGGCTACGCGCCATCTATCTCCGCGAGGAAGAACACACCGACTACGTGGCTAGCCTGTCGGGAATCTTCACCGGCATGCCCGACGTCCCGGTGCTGCACAAGCCGGAGGTGTTCAGGTGACCTCGGCTACGTCACAGCACCATGATCGAGTCGTCTCCTCGCAGTTGTGGGCGGCCTGGGCCGACGCGCTCGGATTCATCAGTGAACTCACCGACGAGGCGGGACTCCGACGCCGAATCGGCAACCGAGACCTCACCGAACCCCTGGCATGGAAACGCCGGGTGGGCGGAAGGTTCGGCGTCATCGCGGACTTGCCTGCTGGTACCTACTCTGACGATACACAACTCCGGCTCGCTACCGGCAGAGCCATATCCGCACAAGGCTTCGACGTGGAGGCTTTCGCCGCGGTCGAGTTGACGAACTGGCCCGCCTACGCCTTGGGTGGCGGCCGAGCTAGCAAGGCCGCCGCCGCCAACATGACGAAGGCCGGTAATCCTTGGTTCGGCAACTTCTTCAAGGGCTGGACCGAAGCGGGCGGCAACGGAGCCGCCATGCGTGTCCAACCACACGTCTGGGCGGCCAGGAACTCCGATGAGCCCAGTAGTTTTGTCCGCGCAGTCTTGGCTAATGCCATCACAACCCACGGCCACCCTCGTGCCCTCCTTGGCGCTGTTTTGCATGCCGTAGTCCTCGGTGAGGCGTTGCGCGACGATCATGCTCCAGTGCCAGGATCCTGGTCGGAGATGCTCGAAATCGCGCATGACGCGATCATCGGCTTCGAGGCAGAAGATGCTGTGGCTGGAGTGTGGCTTCCCGCCTGGGAACGTGAGACAGGCCAACGATTCCGCAGTGTGTGGGAAGAGAGCACCAACGAGTGCCGCGACCTGCTGACGGCTGCAAAGCTGTTGGTGACGGATCTACGCGCAACGCGCTCACAAGTCGACCGAGACAACGTCTATGAGAAGTATCTGGACGCACTCGGGCTACGCAACGAGGTGACACGTGGAAGCGGCACCGGAACAGTGATCGCGGCTCTCGCGCTGGCAGCAGGGTGTCCGAAACACCCGGCCCACAGCGCGATGACAGCAGCACGCGCTGTGGGGACCGACACCGACACTATCGCGACCATGGCCGCGGCGATCGCAGCCGCAGCCAACCCGGTCGAACTCCCAAAACCATTGCAAGATATGGATTACCTCACAGCAGAAGCCCTGCGCTTGGCTGATGTGGCCGCAGGCGGTGAACCTGACCGGTTTGCTTACCCGGATCTGCTCGCGTGGAGCCCGCCGCGAAGCCAGCTCGACGTGGTTGGTCTAGCTGGCGAACCAGCCATCGCTGGACTCGGAACCCTAACTCCGGTTTCTTATGCCGAGGTGTACCAATCGAGGGACGCCCAGTGGGCCTGGATGAGAGCCGACTTCGGTCAGACCCTTCTCCTAAAGCGGCGTGAGGTCCTACGCGAGCTTCCGCCTGGCAACGCACCAGCGCGTGCGCGAAGCGCAGCTCTTGCGATAGCAGAACGGCAACATGCGCAGGTCGAGCAAATGCTCATCCAGCAGAGAAGCTCGTGCAACACTGCGTCAGTGAGCGATTCGACTATTACTATCCACGACAATGGGCCTGGTATGACCGCAGATGAGCTAGTGCGCGAGATCTCACGGCCAGCCGGGTCATCGATTATCGACATCGACGTGATCCTGGATTGGGTACGTCGCAACAACTTCAGCGACCGTGCGGTCGGATACGCAGTTAACCGAGTTGCCGCTGACGGAACGCTTGAACAACTTGTGGCATTGACCGTCGCATTGCGGAATGTGAGCCGCGACAGGGGCTGATCCGCTGGGGTGTGCTTTCGGTACTCAATCGGTCTGTCCTCACGGTTGGTGGCCGTCGTACGACGTGCGCGGCCACCAACCTTCGGTTCTAAGCCGCCATCGCCTCATTCATCCGCTGGCGGAACGCCCAAGCCCAACCCAAGACTGGCTTCGCCACCGACTTCCCATCCGCACCTGGACCCGTTACCCGACCAAGGCCGCGTCACACGCCACTAGGTGTCGGTCAGGGACTTGAGTGCGAGATCCCGAGGGTCTCGCGCAGCCTGGCCAGCTTCTCGGCGACCTGCAGCACGGTGCCGACCCGGGAAGTGTGGGAAGGCCATGGCGCCCGCGATGTGGAGCCTGCCGGCCACCGCGAACGGGATAGGCAGTCAGCCCATCGCTCGGCCCGATCGGCTGGTCAGCGGCCACACCGACCGTCTCAGCGTCATGGGACGAGATTCGGCACGTGTGTCACCTCGCCGCTCGGCAACGAGGTGGTGCCGCCATGGGCGGTCGCCGAGACTGTCGGAGGGGGTCGCTACTCTTTGATAGCAGGACAGAGAAGATCACGAGAGGGGCGCCCGTGGCGCGATCGGGCAGGCTGACGCTGTCGTGGGTAGGCAAGGACGAAGCCCTGTTGGGTACGCCTGAAGGGGGATACGAGTGGGTCGACCGCGACGATCCCCGTGTTACCGAGGTGCGTCTGCTCCGTCACCTCGCGACCGTGGGAGAGGTCAATAAGCCCAGCCGCGCGAACGAGGACAACCTTCTCATCGTTGGTGACTCCTACGACGCAGTTCACGTGCTGACTCGTGTCCCCGAGTACGCCGAGCACTACCTGGGCAAGGTCAAGCTCGTCTACATTGATCCGCCGTTCAACACCGGGCAAGCCTTCGCCCAGTACGACGACGCGCTGGAACACTCCGTGTGGCTGACGATGATGCGCGACCGACTCCTGCTCATCCGCGATCTACTCGCGCCGGATGGGGCGGTGTGGGTGCACCTCGACGACGCCGAGATGCCCTACTGCCGAGTCCTCATGGACGAGATATTCGGCCGAGGGAACTTTATCGCCACGGTCGTCTGGAAAAAGATCCATGCACGCAATAACAGCGCACAGCACTTCAGTGCGGACCACGACTACTTGTTGGTCTATGCCAAGGACAAGTCCGAGCTTCGTGTCAACCGTGTCGCTCGCACCAGTGCCAGCGACGGGGACTTCTGGAACCCCGACGATGACCCTGTGCTTGCCGAAAACGTCGTCCGTGCAGGTCAGGCGGCGTGGTGGTGCTCATTGAGGATGCCGCCCGGTCGTTGCCGTCGGCGAATGTCGAGTCTGGTGACGGTCGCTTGACCGGCGGTCGGTTGTGGCAGTGGTCATAGCGGTCGAGCGTTGGCCATGCCCTGGTGGGGTCGGTGGGTGTTGTAGAAGTGCTCGTATTCGCGCAGGGCATGGAGTAGGTGCTGTTGGTTCCAGATGAGCGTGCGGTCGAGGAGCTCGCGTCGGCAGCTGCGGATGCAGCGCTCCATGATCGTGTTCATGCGCGGGAGACGGACTCCGCTGAAGACGACCTGGAGGCCCGCGTCGGTGAGGACGGAGTCGAACAGGGTGGGGAACTTTCCGTCCCGGTCGCGGATCAGGAATCGTGCGGTGCTGCCCGCGTCCTCGAGGTCCATGGCGAGGTTTCTGGCGGTTTGGGTGACCCAGGATGCGGTGGGGTGTGCGGTGGCGCCCTGTGGGGTGCCAAAAGTCGGCCACATGGCCTGACCTGCGGTTAGGCTGCTATGGGTGCGTACCCGTTGATCAGGCCGCCGAGGACTGGTCGGCGGCGTATCGAGGTGCAGCGCGGCTCTGCGGTCGGCTGGTCTGACCGTGGTGGCGCGAGTTGCAGTGCTTGGTGTGGTCGGCGGTGGTTGTAGTGGGTCGCGTACCGGTCGAGCACTGATCTCAGGTGGTGTTCGTTGATGATGAGCAGTCGGTCGGTGGCTTCGCGTCTTACGGCGCCGACGAACCGTGTGCCGCTCGACAAGTCATCGCTGCTGGTCAAGTGACGTGTCCGTACTCGTTGATCAGACCGTCGAGGATGCGGGTGGGGACAGGGTCGTGGTCGTGTTCCCGACGTCTCGGATGGCTGGCCGGGAACCTTGTCCGTCGGTGGCCCGTTGGTGGGGTAGCGGGCTTCCCCCGGTGGTCGCGGTGGGGAGCAGCGGTCTCTGATTGGCGCGGGTTGAGGTGTCTCCCTGCCGAGTGCTGTCTCCACTGGCGAATCGCCACTGTCTCCGCGTGGTTCCCGACTTCGCTTGAAGTTTTGAGGGGCCATCTGAGCAGGGACGGGAGTCCGGTATGCCTTTGGAACTGTTAGTCGTGATCATCTCCGCCGGTGCGGGCGTTGTTGCTGCGGTGATCAACGCCGTGGGCAGGATCGTCGCAGCCCGGCTGGCGCGGTTCAGGCGGGAGGCCGAGGCGGTCTCGGAGGAGTGAACGATGAGGGGCGGGGTGGGTCGCTGGGCCGGCCCCGCCTACCGAACGTGGTTTCGGGCGGGCCGATCGAGATCCGCAACAAGCTGTCAGTTCGCCGTCCGTGGGATCTCCGGCTGTTAAGCCATCGCACCAGCGGGTCTACCAGAGTGCGAAGGTGACGTGGCGGCTCTGACCTGCGGCTTCAAGAGTCATGGCTACGCCCTGACGGTCAAGTTGCGTCGGTGGCACAACTGTCGCGGCTACAGCAGTGCCGCTGTCTATGGACGCGCTGGTCACTTGATTCACGCTCAACTGCGCGATGTCCGTGTGCGACGTTTGAGTTCTACTCGGTGGCTTTGGGATGGGCACCTGCGTACTGGACCCATACGGTGTGCTTGTCGGTGTCTAGCAGGTACCAGATGCGGTCGCCGCCGGTGACCTCGATCTGCCAGCGGGGCAGGGGTTTCCCGTTGTGCGTGCCGTGGGCGAGGCTGCCTTTGAGTTGGTGGTGGCGGTTGGTCGGCTTGCCGGGCCCCTGGCCCGGGTCGTTGCGCATGGTCTCCCAGGCTTGACGCAGGTTGCCCGATGCTCGGGTTTCGAGGTCCTGCCACCCCTTGACCGCCTCGTTGGTGCAGTAGCGGATGCGCCACTCGCCGTCGACGGCCGGCGGGGCGACCGGGTCGCCTTTCTTCGGACTCACGCGGTGGCTGCTCCCGGTGCGGGGACGTCACCGAGGTCTTCGCCGTCCTGGCGGAGGATCGCGAGGAGGCGTGGGTCGGCGTGGACTTCGGCGGTGTGCTGCCACTGGGTGATGAGTTGCGTGACCGGGGCGGGGGTGCCCAGCGAGTCGGCGGCTTGCAGGGTGTCGACTAGTTCGACGACGAAGGCCTGCATGTCCTCGCGGGGCAGGAACCGCACCCAGGGGAACGCCGTGGGCATCACGTCGGTTACCAGGTCTCGGACGCTGTCGCTGTGCTGCATCAGTGCCACGAAGAGGGCGGTGGTGGTCGAGACGACCTCGCGGACCTCCTGTGCCCGGCTGGCCGTGGTGAGGACCAGGTCCTCCTCGTCGCCGCGGCGGTGCACGAGCAGCGTCCGGCTCGGCGACTCCTGGAGCTTGCGGACGGAGTCGGCCGGCTTGTTCGACAGATCGCTGAAGTTGATCTCTGACGCAGCCGTGGACATAGTTGCAAGGTATCTTAAAACTCGTCGAGGTGCCAGGTTGTTCCGTCCGTGACTGCCGAAGCGACCGTCACGGCTCTGACCTGCGGCAGCGCGGCCCTCGTTGATCGGGTTCGCTGGTGCGGTAGCCGCTGGCACTACGGCGTGGCGGCGGCGGTGGAGGTCGGTCGCTCGATGGGTGCACAAGTGTTCGATGTTCGCCGCGGTCGACATGAGCTCGCCGTGGGAGGAAGGTGGGAGGAAATTGGGAGAATTCAAGATGAATGAACGGGGGTGAACTGTGTTGAGGTGCGCTCAACTGCACTGCCGGGACCTGCGGATTCAATATTCTTGCAGGTCAGAAAAAGATCTGGGCAATTCTGGGGGAGGAGTCCGCAACATATCGGTTGGTCAAGTGGTCGTCTCTTCAGGCTCGACTGAAGGCGACTGGCGGTGTGCTTTGTGACTATATCGCTTGGGGTCAGCTCATCGGTAGTCGGCAGATGATCCACTGTTGCCAGGCTTTCCAATGGGTGCTCCATAGGTGTGGTGAGGCAAGTCGTTCGGGTTGTTGGGTTGCGTCGAGGGCGTGTGGTGAGACAGCGCTTTCGATCAGGAAGGCTGAGCCGTCGTCAGTGGGGTGGAGGCGCCAGCGCTGTTCGTTACTTGAGTTGGGACGCCGTAGGTGTACCGGACTCCAGTCCTCGGGTCTGCGTGGTGCGCTCAGCGCCAGATCGCCTGTCGCGCTGGTGATGGTGAAGGTGCCGCGTCCGGCGGGTTTGATCCGCCAGTGCTGCCAGGGCAGGCCGTGCGTGCCGTAGAAGACGGGGCTGCTGCCTTCATGTGGTTCCTGGGTGGAGTCCAGTGCCAGGCCTGACTGGCGTTCGATGATCAGGCAGGGTCCCGAGTGCAGCGGGCCGCGGCGCAGCCTCTGACGGATCGCGGCGACCTCGGACGAGGTGAAGTCGACCTTGAAGATGCCGGTGTTGATGCCGAAATCCGCCATGTGTTCGTGACCTCGATCCAGTCGGGACTTGTCTTGGAGATCGCCGAGCGTGGATTCGTATTACAGCCGGCC
This sequence comes from Saccharothrix sp. BKS2, assembly GCF_047689505.1. NCBI lineage: Bacteria > Bacillati > Actinomycetota > Actinomycetes > Pseudonocardiales > Pseudonocardiaceae > Saccharothrix > Saccharothrix sp. BKS2. The sequence continues at coordinate 140,407 of NZ_JAUQOL010000017.1, forward strand.
GTGATACGCACTGGCCTGCCTGCTGCCGTTACTGGTGTGGGAGGCGCTTCAACGCAGGTAGTGGTCTGCGCGGGGCAGGAAGGGAGCGAGGGCCTCGAGGGTGGGTTCTGGGTCTGCTGGCATGGCGATGGGATGGTTGAGCGGGTTGGTGCGGTGGGCGTAGTCACGGGCCCAGTTCAGCCATTCGCGTGCGGCCGTGGCTTGGTCGAGGTCGTCGAGGGTGTCGATGCGGGCCTGCATGGCGTCGAGGTAGACATCGAGCTGGCGGGCGCGGGTCCAGGCATCGAGCTGTTTGTGCAGCGTGTCGGCGCGATGGCTCTCGACGAGCATGACCTTGGCGCGTGCGAGGCGTTGTTGTCGTTGAATCTCCTGCAGGTGGCGGCGTTCCTGTTCTTCCTGTTCGGCGCGGTGGGCGCCGTCGGCGCGGTGTTCGAGTTCGCGGAGTATTTCGGGCAGGTGGTCGTCGAGATGGATACCGGTGCCGTCGGACCAGGCGGAGCGGTAGTATTCGTGCCGACCGGGGATCTCGATGCGTAGTCGGTGGCTGGGCGTGTAGTCGTATTTGGGGATGTAGCTGGTGTTGGGCCAACGTCGCTTGTCGGCGAGTTCCTTGGCGGTTGGGACGTGGTCGGCGCGGTCGTTGAGTTGGGTGATCCGCAACCGCACCTGGTGGCCGTGGATGTGGAAGACGAGCTGGTGGACGTCGTCGCGGCGCCGGTAGCCGTCGTCGGTGACCGCCTTGACCTTGTGACCGCGTTCCTGCGCCGTGGCGGCCAGCGCGTGCAGTAGTCGCAACGCGCGGGCACGGGCCAGCCCGACCACGGGTAACGCCCGCTCGGAGTCGCGGAGGGCCACGATGGCAGGGTGCGGGTTCCTTAGCCGCTCGGGGACCTGGACCGGCGCGACGGGCGGTGCCATCCAGTCCGGCAGATCGACGATCGACAGAATCCTGTGCTTCCATCCATTGTGGCGGACGAGGAGTTGCTTGCCTGCGGGGAGTCGGTAGCCGCGCCGGATGGCGTTGGCCTTCGCGGTGAAACTGCGGTCGTCGCCCTCATTGCGGATGTCGACGGCGAGCGTGCCGCCCGCGGCGAGGACGGCGGCGACGAGTTCGTCCGCCGCCGACTGACTGGGCGTCGGTGTCGTGACCGCGGCCTTGCCGGTCGCCGCGGTCTTCTTCGTCGACGCCGGTGTGGACGTTGCGCTGGCGGTGAGACGGGTTCGCGGTTTCACCACTGGGGCGGGAAGAGGAGCGCCTGGTGACGGGTACGAGCCGTGGTCGAGGTAGTAGCGGCCGGCGGGGGTCAGGGTCGCGTGCCACCTACCGTCCAGCCGGTTGACCGACAGCAGACGGCGCGCCTGCAGCGCCCTTGCCGAGACCTTGTGCTGCTGCCCCGGCCACACGCCGTCGGGACACCCGTCCGCGACCCAACCCAGGACCTCGACCTGATGCGGGTTCAGCGGCTTATCCGCTCGCGCCATCGGACAGTTCTACAGCACAGCACCGTCATGGAAGACCCGATCCGGCGGGCCGCACCCCGCCTGCCGGTGTACACCGCGTGTCTCGGCGGCTTGCCGTCCCACTGGAGTCACCTGATCGTGTGGGGTGCCAATAGCCGGCCACGTGGTCTGATCTGCGTTTATGCTGCTATGGGTTCGTACTCGTTGATCAGGCCGCCGAGGACTGGTCGGCGACGTATCGACGTGCAGTTCGGCGCTACTGGCGGCCTGTCGGGTCGTGGTGGGGCGAGTTGGAGTGCTTGGTGTGGTCGGCGGTGGTTGTAGTGGGCCGCGTAGCGGTCCAGCACCGTCCGTAGGTGGTGTTCGTTGAGGGTGAGCAGGTGGTCGGTGGCTCGCGTCGGACGGTGCCGACGAACCGTTCGGAGTGGGCGTTGGCTCGCGGGCACCGTGGTGGGATCTTCGTAACCTGGATGCCTGTGCCGGAGAGGACCGCGTCGAACGAGGCGGTGAACTGGCCGGCCCGGTCACGGACGAGGAACCGGAAGCCGTCAGTCCGGTCGCCGAGGTCCATCACCAGGTTGCGGGCTTGTTGGGCGGTCCATGCCCCGTCGGGGTTGGTGGTGGTGCCGAGGATGTGGACGTAGCGGTTGGCGACTTCCATCACGAAGAACATGTAGACGCGTTTGAGGGTGAGGGCGCAGTCGACGTGGAAGAAGTCGCAGGCCAACATGCCGGATGCCTGGGCGCGCAGGAACCGTCGCCAGGAGGTGTCGGTGTCGCGCCGGGGAGCGGGTGGAATCCGCAGGCGCTTGAGCACGCGGCGAACCGTTGACGCGGCTACTCGGTGTCCGAGCTTGAGCAGTTCGCCCTGGATCCGGCGGTAGCCCCAGCCGGTGTTCTCCCGCGCCATGCGCTCGATCAGCGCCACGATGGTGTCGTCGACCGGTGGTCGGCCGGTGCGACTGGGATAGGTCCACTTCTTCGCGACCAGGCGCCGGTGCCAGCGCAGGATGGTTCCCGGTGTCACCAACCGGTGCTCACTCAACAGCCAGGGGAGTCGGCGAACCAGCGCGGCGAGCATCGCGCGGTCGGCCCAGTCCCACCGCGGGCGGGGGTTGGTCCGGCGCAGCACGGCGACCTCGTGCCGCAGTACCAGCAGTTCGACGTCCTTGGCCGCTGAGGGCCGGCCGAGCAGGACCAGCCAGTTACCGAGTCGGACGAAGATGAGGTAGAGCAGTCGTAACGCCACAACTTCACGATCATGCCCTCGAGGTCCAGCGTGCGCGATCGTCGCAGCTCAGCATCCCAGTGCAGAGTTCTGACACCCCACAGGATCCGTTCGGTCAACTCCTCCCGGCGCAGCGCCCGTGCCGACAGCGGGCGTGTCGCCCAGTCGTAGAAGCCCGATCGGAACACCCGCAACAACCGGCACATCATGGACACGGTGAAGTGGGCCTTCTCCGCGGCGATGAACGCGTACCGTTCGCTCACCGTTGCTCGCGCGCAAAGAAGGCCGCGGCTTTTTTCAGGAAGGCGTTCTCCTGCTCCAACTCCCGGACACGCCGCTCCAGCTCCGCGGTACGAGCCCGGTCGATCGCCCCGGCTGCCTCGTCGCTGCAGCCGGCATTCTTTTTCCTCTCCGTGACCACCCAGTTGCGGACGGTCTCGGCGACCAGGCCGAAATCACGGGCCACCTCGGCATAGGTACGCCCGCCTTCGATCACGGCCGCGACCACTTCGGCCCGCAACTCCGGCGAATACTTCCCCGACTTCCCTGCCACGCAACCGATCCCTTCCGAACTTCCCTCAGCCTACTTGGGGACGTGTCCGGAGAACTCGGGGCACCTCACTCGGCACGGGCTGAGTGAGCGACCGGATCGGCCACTGGCCGATCTGCCGAGGGAGGCAAGTCTCCCCTCGGGAGCCAATGTGCGACCGGAAGTGCCGATCGACCCGGCGGTGGCGCACGCGGACATGGTGTGCGGCGCTTACGAGTTGCAGCTCCGGCCGCTGCACCCGTTCTTGCGGGCGCTGCCGGACGTCGTCCACGTGCCTGCGCGGGCCGGCCGACACCCGGCGCTACGCGCGGCGGTCGACCTCCTGGCCGCCGATGTGGTGGACGCACTCCCCGGTGCGGACGCGGCGGTGCCCGCGCTCATCGACCTGGTGATGATCTACACGCTCCGCGCGTGGTTGCAGGAGGAGTCCGAGCGCACAACCAGCACCGGCTGGTGGGCCGCACTGGCTGATCCCGCGATCGCCGAGGCACTTCAGCACATGCACCGGGAACCCAGTCGCAAGTGGACAGTGCAGGAGCTCGGTAAGGCGGTCGGCCTTTCCCGAACCGCGTTCACCCGGAGGTTCACCTCCATGGTCGGGCAGCCCCCGCTGGTCTACCTGACGAACTGGAGGCTGGGCAGGGCCGCCCAGCTGTTGCGGGAAACCGATGATCCCCTCGCCCTCATCGCGCGTCAGGTCGGTTACCGGTCCGAGTTCGCCTTCGCCAACGCCTTTCGCAGAGCGTTCGGCGTGCCCCCTGGGCGGTTCCGACGCGCTGAGCTACCCGTCCCGTGGTGATGAGAACCATCGGAAGGCCGGGGCTACCGCAGCCGTCGGGTAAGTTCCACCTGCGGCAGCACCACCACTTCTGCCGGCGAGGACGTCTCACGGTCCAGCGGGATGTCCATTCTGATCACGGTGGCTCGCCTGGTGGAGTGCGCCGTCCTCGTCACGCGGGTTCACGGTGATGTGGCTGGCTCTGCTGTGTTTGACGGCGTTGGTCAATGCCTTCGCCACGGCGAGAGGGCAACCACGGCGATCACACCAGCCGTTCGAGCCCGCGATGTTGACCGGACGGCTCCCGTGCCGGACGGGTGGGCGAGTCATCCTGCCCGGTTGACCGGTGGGACGCCGGTGAGGGTGAGGCTGCCGGGAACGGCGGCGAAGGCCGCGAGCGTGTCGGTGGCGAGGTGCTCAGCGGTGGGGTCCTGTGGCCGGTCTGCCCAGTTCTCCAGCGCGCGGTGGAACGCGGCGACGAGGATGTCCAGCGCGAGGCGGGGACGCAGGTCGTGTGGGTCGAGCCCGAACCTGCGGTGCAGGACGTCGAGGGCGGCGCGGACGGTGACGCCGCAGAAGTACCGGCAGTGCGCCTCGATCGCCGGAGTCCTGCCGGCCAGCCGTGTGCAGGACAGCAGCCGGTGTGCCCAGTCGCCGGTGTTCATGGTGCGCATCGCGGCGAGCACGGCGTCTTGCAGCACCTGCAGGATCGAGCATTCCGCGGCCACCGGCAGGGTTTTCAGCTCGTCGATGAAAGCTCTCCACATGTCCTCGTACGGCGCCATCGCCACTTCTTCCTTGCTGGCGAAGGTGCGGAAGAACGTTCGCTTGGACACCTCCACCCGGTCGCACAGCTCGTCCAGCGTCACGCTGTCGAAATCACGTTGTGTGAACAAGCGCAGCGCGGTGTCGATGAGCGCCTCGCGTGTGCGCTGCTTCTTGCGCTCCCGCAATGTCGGCCGTGGGCCGGGAGACGGCGCGGAGTCGGTGGCCATTCGGCGAGCTTACCTCGGTGTCATACGCCACTTGAAAGCAAACGCCACTCAGTGGCAAACTACCAGGGAACGATCACCAACCTGGGAGGCACTCATGCAGGCCCTGCTCCTCGACCACTCCGCACCCGGCAACCTCCGGCTCGGCTCGGTTCCCGACCCGGAGCCGGCCGTCGACGAGGCTGTCGTCCGTGTGATCGCCAGCTCCGTCAACCCCGGTGACCTGTACCTGGATGCCGCTCCTGAGGGCAGCGTGCCCGGCTACGACGCCGCCGGGGTCGTCGTGCGGGCGGCTGCGGACGGCTCGGGCCCGGCTGTCGGCACACCGGTGGTGACGCTCGGTTTCGCTGGCGGGTGGGCCGAGCTTCGCGCGGTCCGGACCGGTTGGATCGGCGTCGCGCCGGCCGGCGCCGATCTCGCCGCCGTCAGCACGGTTCCGGTGGCGGGCACCAGTGCACTGCGCGCGCTGCACAGGCTGGGCCCGATTCTCGGCCGCCGGGTTCTCGTGACCGGCGCCACCGGTGCGGTGGGCCGATACGCCATGCAACTGTCCCGGCTCGGCGGCGCGCACGTCGTGGCCTCCACCGGTGACCCGGAGGCCAACGGTGACCAACTGCGGGCACTGGGCGCAGATGAGGTGGTCCGCGAGCCAGGAGACCTCGACGAACCAGTGTCCGGAGTCATCGACGTGGTCGGTGGTGAACGCATGGTGCAGGCGTACGAGAAGCTCGCCGAAAACGGCGTTCTGGTGTCGGTCGGGCACATGAGTGGCGCAGGGGAGCACTTCCCAGCCCTGGCCTTCTCCGGTCACGACGGCCGGAACAACCGCAGCATCACCTCCTTCTTCCTGGGCGCCCACGCCGGACTGTCCGCGGACCTGTCCTGGTTGACCGCGCGGGTCGCGGACGGCACCCTGAGCCCGGGCATCTCCCGGCGCGAGGACTGGAAGAACGCGGGCACGGCCGTTCAGGCGCTCGTAGAAGGCCGTGACCGCGGCAAGCTGATCCTCGACATCGGCCAGCACGCTTAGGACACCGCCCGCCGTCACGGTCGCGCGGATGACGTGCCTTGTGTCTTGTCCCGCATCAGTTCCGCGGATTCTCACGGTTCTTGCGATAGTTGGAGAACAGCGTGATGCCGCTGGCGACGGCGATCAGTCCGAAAACGGCGCTGATGTAGAGGCTCAGACCGAAGGCTTGAGTGGCAACGTTGGCCGCGACGCTGACTACCAGGACCGTCGCGAGCAGGGCTTGGCTGCGGGTGGGCGAGAAGTTCATGACGAAGAAGTTAGTTGTGTTCGTCAGCGTCGCCGATACCGCAGGCGCCCAGGCGTCAGGTAGTGCAGGCTGCACCTCGATTCTGTGCGCTGGTGCGATGAGTTCGAAGCGCAGCAGGACTTTGCTCGGTTCTGCGAACTCGTGTGCCGTTGTCAGCCCCACGGTGACCCAGGGTTACCTACCTGCTACTCACCGGCTCGAGCAGCGGACTCCGTCGCTCTGGTGCGTTGTGCGCGGAGGGGACCGGCTGTGATGTCGCGCCGATGACGTCCGTGTCGTCGGATCCAGGCTGGGACTGCCGCGGAGCAAAAGGTACAGCCTGCGCTACCAGAAACCGCCTGCTGCCTGGGTCGTTCCGGCGGGCGGGCGACATTACCGTCCTGCCTGGGAAATCGACGAATAGGACCTCGGGTTTTTGTGATGTCAATCCAAAATGTACAAGTTGATGGGGCGTCTGGTGCGGGCGTTGGCAGACCCGCGTCGGCGGTGCGGGTGCAGGGCCTGAGAAAGGTCTACGGCACGGAACTCCAGGCGGTGACTGCTCTTGCGGGCGTCGACGCGATGTTCGAGCGGGGAACGTTCACCGCGGTGATGGGGCCGTCCGGTTCGGGCAAGAGCACGTTGCTGCAGACCGCGGCAGGGCTGGACCAGCCGACCGGCGGCCAGGTGTGGGTCGGCGACACGGAGCTGTCGCAACTGTCCGAAACGGACCTGACGAAGCTGCGGCGGTCGAAGATCGGGTTTGTCTTCCAGGCGTTCAACCTCATCGGAGCGTTGACGGTGCAGGAGAACATCGTGTTGCCGCTGCAACTGTCGGGAAAACGCGCCGACGCCACCTGGGTGCGGCAGGTCGTCGATCGGGTCGGGTTGACCGACCGGCTGGCGCACCGGCCGTCGGAGCTGTCCGGCGGTCAGCAGCAGCGGGTGGCGATCGCGCGGGCGTTGGCAACGCGCCCGGAGGTCATCTTCTGTGACGAACCGACCGGTGCGTTGGACACCCAGACCGCGGCCGAGGTGCTGAGCCTGTTGCGTTCGGTGGTGGACGAGGCGGGGCAGACGGTGATCATGGTGACGCACGACCCGGTGGCCGCGTCGTACGCGGATCGTGTGATGGTCCTGGCCGACGGCCGGATCGTGCACGACATGCCGCAGCCGGGTGCGGAACGCATCGCGGAGCAACTGGCCCTGCTGGGCCGCCGTCAGCGCCTTACGCAGGAGCGCTGACCGATGCTGAAGCTAGCCGCGAAGATGCTGCGCCACCGCAAGGGCAGCGCGGTCGCCACCCTGCTGGCCTTGACGGCCGGAGTGGTGATCTTGATGTCGATGGGACTGCTCGTGGAGTCCGGCCTGCGGTTCGAGGCCGCGTCGCAGCGTTACGCCGCAACGGACGTCGTCGTCGCCAATCGCGACATCACGCTCACGACGAACGGCCAGGAGGCCACCGCACCGCTGCCTGAGGGAGGCACCGTCCCGGCCTCGATGGTCGAGCGGCTCCGGCAGGTACCGGGCGTGGCCACCGTCGTGGCGGACACGTCGGTGACGGCGATCCTGGAGAACGGCGGGGCCACCGGGCACGGGTGGAGCAGCACGGTTCTCACCCCCTACCAGCTGACCAAGGGCGCCCAGCCGAAGAAAGACAACGAGGTCGCGCTGGACGAACGCGTGGCCGGCTCGGTCGCACCCGGCGACGAGGTCCCTGTCCTGATGGAGGGGACGGCACGCGTGTACCGGGTCAGTGGCCTCGTGCGCAACGCCGGTCCCCGGCCGGGCTCCGACGCGTCGCCCGCGGTGTTCTTCACCGACGAGCACGCGGCGGCCGTGTACCCACGACAGGGCCAGGTCGACGCCGTCGGCGTCATCGCCGAGCCAGGTGCCTCCAGCACCGCACTGGTCGCCGACGTGCGCAAGCTGGCCACCGAGGCCGGTGTCAAGGCCCACGCCGGCGCCGAGCGAGGGGTGCTGGAACAGTCCGCGGACCTGGCGGCCAGCGACACGCTGATCAACCTCGGCATCGTCTTCGGCGGATTCGTGGGGCTGCTGGTGATGTTCGTCGTGGCCGGAACCATCGGCCTCGCGGTCCGGCACCGGCGACGCGACCTCGCTCTGCTCCGGGCCGTCGCCGCGACTCCAGGCCAGATCTCCCGGTTGATCCTCACCGAGGTGGGGCTGCTCAGTCTGTTGTCGGTCGTGATCGGTGTGCCCTCGGGCTGGTTCGCCACTCGATGGGTGCGCGGGGAACTGGTCGACCGCGGGTTCATCCCGAACACGTTCCCGTTCAGCGGCGGGGCCCTGACCGCGGCCGCCGTGGTGGGGGCGACAACGGCGGTGGCGGTGGGGGCCGCGCTGATCGCCGCGCGCCGGACAATGCTGATCCGCCCGACAGAGGCGCTCGGCGAGATCGCCGTGGAACCCACTCGGAACAGCAAGATCCGCCTGTTCACCGGGTTCGTCACCCTGGCCGGTGCCATTTACCTGACCACGCTCAGCACGACGCAGAAGGGGAACGCTGCCCTGGGCACCGCGCTCGGCATGCTGTTCGCGCTCGTCCTCGCGGTCGCCCTGCTCGCCCCCTGGGTCAACCGGGTGGCCGCCCGGCTTCTCGGCCCGGTGCTGCGTGCGGTGTGGGGTGACAGCGGCTACCTGGCCGCGGCGAACCTGCGCGCCAACGCCCAGGGCATGGCCACCGTGCTGACCGCACTGGTGCTGACTGTCGGCCTCGGTGGCTCGATCTGGTTCCTGCAGGACAACCTGCTGCGACAGACCGTCACCCAGATCGGCGCCGGGATGCTTGCCCAGCACTCCGTGAGCTCCGCCGCCGGCCTGCCTGAGACCGCCCTCGCAGAAATCCGCGAGATTCCCGGCGTGGTCGCCGCCACCGGGGTGCGGAACACCTCGATCATCCTCGGGGCCGGGCAAGGCGGCGGTGTGCAGGCGATCGATCCGGACGGCGTCGAGCACACCATGGACCTTCAGGTTCGCAGCGGAAACCTGGCCGATCTGAGCGGGCCCACCATGGCGGTGTCGGCCCTGCAAGCCGATTCGAACGGCTGGAAAGTCGGCGACCACGCCAAGGTATGGCTCGGCGACGGCACACCGGTCACCCTGCGCATCGTCGCGATCTACGGCCGGGGCATAGGCTTCGGCGACTTCACCGTCACCAACGACGTCATCGCGGGCCACACCGCCTCCACCGGCTACGAGCGGATCCTCGTCCGCGTCGAACCGGGCACCGACATCACCACCGCCCTGGCTGACGTCACCGGCCGGTATCCCGGCAGCACCGTGACGAACACGGCCGGGCACACCGGCCAGCTTGCCGACGACCTGGCGCTCAGCGCCTGGATGAACAAGCTGCTGATGGGCATCATGATCGGTTACGCCGCCATGGCCGCCGCCAACACCATGGTCATGGCCGCTCTCACCCGGGGCCGTGAACTGGCTTCACTGCGCATGGTCGGCGTCACCAGGAAGCAGGTGAAAAGAATGGTCCACGCGGAACAGTCCGGCCTGCTCGGTGTTTCTCTGCTCATCGGCGGATCCATCGCCGCGCTCACCCTGATATCGGTGGTGCGCACTCTCACCGGGCAGAGCGTTCCTTACGTTCCCCCGCTGGGGTGGGTGTCCATCACCGGCGGCACGGCGCTGCTCGCCCTGCTCACCACCATCCTGCCCATCGCACGACTGCTCCGCGTCCCACCGATCGCCGGCATCGGTATCAAGGAGTGACGGTCACCGGGGACGGCAGACGTCCCCGATCCGGTTGAGCGACGACCGAAGGGCGTGTCCGCACCGCGCGGACGCCCTTCGGTCGTCGTCGTCAAGCGTCCGTCCGGAAAGGACATTGACGGCGGTGTTCGGAGCCTCTGTGCCACAGATCCACGCCGGTGGCCCACAAACCGGCGCCGACCGATCGGTGGTACAACGGCGCTACCGCGGTCCGCTGCCCTCGAGGTAGCGCAAGACCGCGGTGACGCGCCGGTCGGCCCGGTCGTCGGGTGCGAGGTCGAGTTTCGCGAAGATGCTGCGGATGTGCTTGTGCACTCCGCCTTCGGTGATGACGAGTTTCTCGGCGATGGCGGTGTTGCCGAGTCCTTGGGCCATGAGCGCGAGCACGTCGCGTTCCCTGGGGCTCAGCCGGCCCAGCGCGCTGGTGTGCGGGTTGCGGGCCAGCAGCTGGCCGACGACTTCGGGGTCCACTGCGGTGCCGCCGTCGGCCACCCGGTGCAGTGCGCTCAGGAACTCGTCGACCCGCCCCACCCGTTCCTTCAACATGTAGCCGAGCCGGCTGGTGCCGCCGGCCAGCAGCTCGGTGGCGAACGTCTGCTCCACATACGCCGAGAGCACGAGGACCGCGAGGCCGGGCTGGCGGCGGCGGGCTTCGACGGCCGCCAGGATCCCTTCGTCGGTGTGAGTGGGCGGCATCCGCACGTCGACGATGGCGACGTCCGGCTCGTGTTCGGCCACCGCGGCCAGGAACGATCCCGGCGTGTCCGCGGTGGCTACCACGTCGAGTGACTCGGCGCGCAGCAGCAGGGCCAAGCCCTCGCGCAGCAACGGGTCGTCCTCGGCGATCACGATCCGCACGGCAGCTCCACTCGCATCGTCGTCGGCCCGCCGGCCGGGCTGTCCAGGGTGAAGCGCCCGTCGTAGGCCTCGATTCGCCGGCGGATGCCGGACAGGCCTGACCCGTTGCTCTCGTCCGCGCCACCCCGGCCGTCGTCGTCGATCCGCAGCACCAGACGGTCGCCCTGCCTGGCCACCTGCACCACGGCTTTCGCGGCGTCGCTGTGCTTGGTCACGTTGGAGAGAGCCTCGGCCACCACGAAGTAGGCGGTGGCCTCGACGGAGGCGGCGCACCGGCCCGGCACGTCGACCGTCATCTCGCACGGCACGGCGCAGCTGCTCGCGAGGCCGTCCAGGGCACCGGTGAGCCCGCGGTCGGCCAGTACCGGGGGCAGGATGCTGCGGGCCACCGCACGCAGCTCGGAGAGTGCCTGTTCGGCGGCGTCCTGTGCCCGGTCCAGCGCGGCGTGGGCCGCGGCGGGGTCCCGGTCCACGGCTCGTCGCACGGCGCCGAGCAGCACGTTCACCGCGACGAGCCGGTTCTGCGTGCCGTCGTGCAGTGACCGCTCGATGCGGCGCAGCTCTGCGGCGTGCGCGTCGAGAGCGGCGGCACGGGTGACGGTCAGCTCGGTGATCCGCAGCGAGAGGTCGGTGCCTGGGGGAGGCGCCAGCAGGTGGCGGCCTGGCCACTCCTGTACCCGGACGAGCGCCGGCCCGAGCGCGACGAGGAAGGCGGCGCAGAGCACGCCGGACAGCGCCACGACCAACGCGCCGGTGAGGTCCGTGACCTTCGAGAAGATGTTCCAGAAGAGGAAGGTGGGAGTGTTGTCCGAGGGTGGCAGCACGTAGTACCAGAACGGGTAGGTCGTGTTCTGCAGCATCGTGGCCGGCATCGCGATCGCGACGAACCCGATGGCCAAACCGGCTGTGGCGTGGAGCGGCAGCCAGGCCAGCTCACGTCGCACGGCCACGTCGCGCAGCGCGGCGCGCGCCTGCTGCGGCACCGCGTCGGGGGTGAGAACGTCGAGCCGGACCCGTTCCCGGTTCGCGACCGACCGCAGCGTGCGCAGGGCGGAAGGCACCAGGAGAACACCGGCACCGACGCAGCTGAGCAGCCCGACCACGCCGATCCAGACGAGGACGGCCAGTGCGAGCAACGCCGTGCCGAAGCCGCCGAGGAGGCGCGCGATGGCATCGAGCGTCGACCGCAGTCGTTCCCGCACCCGTGCCATGCCACCTCCCCGCCGGATCTTATCCGATCAACACAGCCGGAGTCGGATGCAGGTCGACCTGCCATTCAAGGCCCCTCCGCCGGGGCGTGAGCAGCTCGGTCACCGGGGTGGCACCGCTACTTCTGTTGTCCAGCAGGCTGGATTGTCGACCTGGATGAAGGTGAACAGACTGAGGTCGTTCGATGTGCGCAGGATCGACATCCGCGCGGAATCTAGGAGTGGCTGCCTTGTTCAAATCCTCTTCCCAGCGAGATCGGCCTTTTTCGCCGCGGTATCGCCGTGTGACCACCGTGGCGGCGGTTGCGGTCGCGGCGGGCAGTCTCGCGTTCGCCGGCCCGGCCCCGATCACCCAGGCCGAACCTAGTCGCGATGCGATTCAGCAGGGCTTGGACAAGATCGTCGGTACCGACCGGCACCCAGGAGCGCTGGCAGCTGTCCGGGACCAGCACGGCCGGACCCGCCACTACACGGCCGGGGTCGGTGATCTGCGGACCGGTAGCAAGGTACCGGCGAACGGCAGGGTGCGAATCGGCAGCGCCAGCAAGATGTTCGCCTCTGTGGTCGTACTGCAGTTGGTGGGGGAGGGCGAGGTGGAGCTCGACTCATCGATCGAGAAGTACCTGCCGGGCCTGGTGCGGGCCAAGGGTGTGGACGCGAACAAGGTCACGGTCCGCCAGCTGCTCCAGCACGACAGCGGCCTGCCCGAGTACACCGATTCGTTGTTCGCGGACATGGGCGACTTGCTTCCGTACCAGCACGTCTACCTCGAACCGCGGGAACTGCTCGACCTGGCGAACGCCCGGGTGGATGGCAGGCCCGCCGGCAGCGGCTGGTCCTACAGCAACACGAACTACGTCCTGGCCGGCCTGATCGCCCAGCGGGTCACCGGTCGCCCGTTCAACGAACTGGTGACCACTAGGGTGATCGAGCGGATCGGCCTGCGCGACACCTACGCGCCCGAGGTCGGCGAGCAGGACATCCGCGGCCGGCACCCCAAGGGCTACCAGCGCAATCCGGTGACCGACGAGCTGCTCGACTTTACGCAGATGGACCCGAGCTGGGGCTGGGGTGCCGGCCAGCTGATCTCCACGCCCGGTGATGTCAACACCTTCCTGGGTGCGCTGCTGGGTGGGAAGCTTCTCGAACCGGCCCAGCTGGCCCAGCTGCGCACCACCATCCCGACGGACCCGGAGTCGGGCCAGGGCTACGGACTCGGCATCTTCAGCATCCCGTTGAGCTGTGGAAAGGTCGCGTGGGGCCACGGCGGCGTCATCCCGGGCTATGCGAACGACAACGCGGTCACCGATGACGGTCGCGCGGCAACCATCGTGGTCACTGCGACGCAAGGATCGGTGAAGGACAAATCCGTCGCTGCGGACCGGGCCGCGCTCTTCGACGCCGCACTCTGCGCGAATTGACCCCCGGCAGAGCACAGGCAGCTTCCGCGCTGGGGAAGCCACATAACGGCAAGGGCTCGGGCGGGTGCTCAACGCATCTGCCCGAGCCCTTGCCGCACGTGCGTCTCCGCGGGATCCGACCGGCCGGGCGTCGATGGAGGTAGTGCTGGCTGTACCAGAGTTGTGCAGCGCATGGGATCGTTGGAAGCCGGGGCTGCGGCAACACTATGGGTGTCAGTGCGAACCGTCCAACCGTTCTGATAAGGCTCATTCTCAACAGGACGATGCGCCCGGCTCGGGTTCCGCTCAGTGTCGGCCGTGGACCGGCGTTCGACTCGGAGGCCTGCGCGCGTCAGTCCCACCTGGACAGGGGGCGTGCCGCTTCGGGAAGGATCGCATGCCGATCTCAGGCGCACTGAGAATGCTGTGCACCAAGGGAAAGGCCAATCAGTGCCCGATCCGCTCGAGACCCACCTCACCCTGATGGCCACACAACTGTTGCAGCAGGCCGACGAGCTGGTAGCCGCGCAGTTGCGGGTTGCCGGTGCGGTCGGCTCGTACCGCGTGGCTCCCCTGTCGGAGATCCGGCCATCCGCACACCGCAACGTCTTGCGCGTGATCGCCGCTTTGTGCGGTGACGACCACCTGCCGGCCGGCGTGGCGGCGGACGAGCGAGAAACCGGACGGCGCCGGGCGTTGCAGGGCATACCCAGCGCGGATGTCCTGACCGTCTACCGGAGTTGTATCGCGTTGCTGCGCGACGAGTTTCTCCGGGTCGCTCAGGCTGAGGCGACTCCTGCCGACGCCGTGCTGATCGGCACACAGCGGATTTGGCAGCTCGGCGACCACTACAGCAACGAGTTCCTCGACGGTTACCGGGAAGCCGAGCTTGACCTCACCCGTCGTGCGGAGCAGCAGCACGATGCTGCTCGCCCGCTTGCTGGAGGGCACGATGACGACGGATCAGATGGTCGCGGCGGGGGTCGGGTTCGGACTCGCTGCGAACAAGCATTACTGGGTCCTGCGGGCACGATCCGACGGCACCGATCCGTTCGTGCTCAGCCGCCGGCTGAAACGCGCGGCCGGTGCACAGGACACGGCCCTGGTCGGCACCTACGGCGGTGATGTGGCGGCTGTGCTTACCCGGCCCATCACCGGCGAACTGACCGGCGACGTCACGGTCGGACTGGCCTGCCCGACCGGACTGTCACGGTTGCACGCTGGATTCGCGGAAGCCACGCAACTGCTCGAGGTCGCGACCAGGTTCGGCCACCGCGGAATCGTGGATCACAGTCGGATGGCACTGCGGCTGGCGGTCGCGAATGCGCCGGAGCTGGGAAGATACCTTCACGCCCGGTACGTCGAACCGGTCGAGGCCGGGAGTGCCATCGGCGAGGCCTTGCTCACGAGCGTCGAAACATATCTGACCCGGCGGCGGTCGATCCCCGACGCCGCCACCGCTCTGTCCGTCCACGTCAACACACTGAACGTTTTTCATCCTGGTCGGGGTGCGTTGGCAGGCACGGGATGTGGGCCACAAACCGGTGATCGTCGGCGTGTCGGTGCCGCAACGGGATGAAGCCCTCGGTAGGAGGGCTGTCGACCAAGATCAGTCTTGTTGCACCGAAGGCTTCACGTGCTGTTCTACCGTGCCGCGCTGCCGTTGTCACATCGGACCCTGACCTTCGTCTCCGGCCTGGTCCGCGCCCACCGCCGCCAGTCCGGCTCGGTGTGGCGCAGGCTCGACCCGGGGCAGCAGGCCCTGCTGGTGTTGGTGTACCTGCGCAAGGGCGAGACCTTCGCCGAGATCGGTACCGGGTTCGGCGTCTCGACCACGACGGCCTGGCGCTATGTCAACGAACCGTCGAACTGCTCGCGCGGCGGGCCCCGAAACTGCGCGAGGCGTTGCGGTCGGCGAAGCGGCAGGGCCTGGCCTACGTGGTCGTCGACGGCACGCTCATCCCGACCGACCGCGTCGCCGCCGACCGGCCCTTCTACTCGGGCAAGCACCGCATGCACGGGTCAACCTGCAGGTCATCGCCTCGCCGGACGGCACGATCCTGTGGGTGTCCGGCCAACTGCCCGGCAGCATCCACGACACCGCCGCCGCCCGGATCTGGACCATCCTCGCCGCGCTGCGCGAGGTCGGGTTGATCGCCTTGGGCGACAAGGGCTACCACGGCTACGACGACACCGGTGATCACGTCATCACCCCGTACAAGGGCAGGAACAAGCCCGAGTCGCAGAAGGAGGCCAACCGCGCCCACGCCCGCCTGCGCGGACCGGGCGAACGCGCCAACGCCCAACTCAAGACCTGGCGCGTCCTGCGCAAGCTCCGCTGCTGCCCCTACCGCGCCAGCCGCCTGGCCAAAGCCATTCACGTCCTACAGAACCACAAGGTCGCCGCAGGATGAAAAAGGTTCACTGTCGCCGCCTGCTGATTTAGTGTTTCCGCAGGTCAGGGCATGATTTAGGCAATTCCGGGGGAGGAGGATGCGACATATCGGTTGGTCAAGTGGTCGCATCTTCGGGCTCGGCTGAAGGCGACTCTCGGTGTGCTGTGTAACTCTACCGCTCTGCTCCGATGATGCTGTTCGAGGTGTTTGTCGGAGGCGGCTGAGGCTTCACGGCGCGGCGTTGCGCGGCTGGTGGTACCGGTAGTCCTGGTTGCGGATGCCGCCGAGCCCCTCGGGCAGCGGGGTGGTGGCGGCCATGATCGCGCCGGTGTCGTGGTGTGCCAGGCCCTTGATGGGGAACGCGGAGCGCAGCACCAGGTCCGGCTCGACTGCGGGCAGCTTGAGAGTGGCGGTCCAGTTCGAGCAGTGTGTGCTGGCGCGGGTGCGCCGTTCGGGCCCGCCGGGGATGGTCTCGGACAGGTTGTCGGTGCCGCAGTGCAGTCCCCGGCGGGATCGCCGCGCCCTGGCGTGGCCGGACGGCCGCGGTGGCGGTCTCCTGCTGGCCGTCGGAGCTGATCTGACAGTCCACGCCCGGCGAGCGCAGCACCATCGGCTCCGAGGCGCCCACCACGCATAGGCCCTCGCGCTCACGCAGCAACCGCACCAGTTCTCATGGTCAGCCAGAGCGCCGGTATGGCCGAGTGACCTGGGACGATGGCTTTTCGAGCGGCGCACGCTCATGGGCAGCAGTCGCAGTAGCGCGAACGCGTTGGTCATGCCCAGGTAAACCAGTCGGAGCAGCATGGCCGGTCATCATGCCGCGTCACCCGAGGGCGCTGCGGACCTGCGGCCGTACCCAGGAGCTCCTCGACCCCTTACGCTACGCGCGGCTTCAACCTGCATGGATGGAGTTGTCGGCAGCACAGGGCCTGCCGCTTCTCGTGTTCGGCTAGCGCGCGGTAGATACTGGCCGGGCCGGGGTTCTTCCCCTTGCGTTTGCCGGTGGGGATGATCAGGTCGGGACGGATCTCCTCGACGGACTCGCCGTTCGCGCGGCGACGACATGCTGCACGGTGTGCAGCATGTCGTCGGTGATGACCGGTGGCCGGCCGCCGTGGTTTCCCTTGCGGGCCGCGGCATTGAGGCATTCGAGGGTGGCCTTCCGGATGTTCTCGCGTTCGGTTTCGGCCATCGCGGCGAAGAACGCGAACAGCACCCGTCCGGTGCCGGACGGGTCGTAGATCCCGGTCAGCGGCCCGGCGAGCATCTCCGGCGCGATGCCGGATAGCACCTGCCCCGTCCGGTTTGCTCAGCTCCTAGCGTGCAAGCCGCCGGCGTGTGCGTGCCGCGAGGCCGGCCAGGTGATGGCCTACGAGACATGCCTCAGATCCATCGGATGACCTCGTCCGGGTCGGGGCGCCCGGCCGGGCGGAAATCCGTGCCCTTCGTGTACGCGACCGGCGTGAGCACGGCCTGCGCGACCGTTTCGTAGTCGAGTCCCAGGATGTCGGCCACGTCGCGTTCGCGGGCGAGGTGCATCGATGTCCACGCGGTGCCCAGCGCGCGGGCGCGGGCGGCCAGCATGAAGCTCCACGTGGCCGGGATGACGTTGCTCATGCCGGCGACCGCCCACTGCCGGTTGGGGCCTTCGTTGCAGGCCAGCACCAGTACCGGTGCGTCGCCCATGTGCTCGCCCAGGTAGTCGGCGGAGCTTGCCACCCGCTGCTGTACGGCGTCGCGGGCGTCGTCACCGGTGGGCTTGCCGGGATATCCCGGGGAGGCTTTGTATCCGGCGTACACCTCGCGGTAGACGTCTCCGACCGCCCGGCGTTTCGCCTCGTCGCGAATCACGACGAACCGCATGGTCACGATGTTCGAGCCCGACGGCGCCTGCAGGGCCATCGCCACGCACTCGCGGATCGCGTCGTCGGGCACCGGACGGGTGAAGTCGAGGCGCTTGCGGACCGCCCGCGTGGTGGAGAGCAGCTGGTCCGGGTCGAGATCGAGCAAGGTCATTCGGCCACCCTGGGGTCGAGGTTCATTGCGGTAGGCGGGTCTCGGTCGTGGCGGCGAGGGAGCGGTCCATGGCCGCGATGTACTGGGTGAGGGCGTGGCAGTGGTGCTCCAGCAGGGCGATGCGCTCGGTCATCCGGTCGCGCTCACGCGCGAGCATCTCGCGCAGCTCAGGGTCGGGATCGGCGACAACGATCTCCTGGGGCTGGTTGAGGCACGGCAGCATGTCGCCGATGATGCGCGTGGGGATGCCGGAGTCGAGCAGGCCGCGGATCTTCTTCACCCGATCCACCAGGTATTCGTCGTACTCTCGGTAGCCGTTCTGCTGCCGCCGCGGCGTGATCAGCCCTTGCTCTTCGTAGTAGCGCAGCATGCGCGTCGGGACCTCGGTGCGTTTCGCCAGTTCACCGATCTTCATGACCGCCTCCTCAGCACCTGCCCAACGTTACGGTGATGTCAAGGTTGACGGGGTGTGAGTGACCTCTCGTCGCTCAGAATTGACATTCACATGATGTGAAGGTTGCACGATGGTTGCATGTCCCGGACCAGCAACCTCCCACAATGCCGCCCGCAAAACGTGACACCGCGGACGATGCGGCGTACCCCTGTGGGCTTCGCGACGGGGCGCTGCCGTCACCGCCGCGAAGATTGTCGGCTATTCGGGAAGCAGCGCCATCCTCGTAGGCGATTGCGGGTCGGTGATCACCTGGGCCCGACCGCCACCCACCCGGTTGTCCTTCGGGCGCCGACTTGTCCGGCCCGGACCTGACCCCTGAGCGCCGATGACGCGCGCACGTCGCACCGCTTGATCCTCCTCTTCCGGCTTCCTGAGACAGCGAGCACGCACATGAGCACCCCACCAGAATTCGACGTCGCCGCTCCGGCACCGACGGTCCCCTCCGACGACCGGCTTCCGCCGGGTGTCGCCCTGGTCATCGGGATCCTGATCGTCTCGACGTTCATCGTCTTCCTCAACGAGTTGCTCCTGGGAGTCGCGCTCCCGACGCTGATCGCCGACTTCGGGGTCACCCCGAGCACCGGGCAGTGGGTCACGACCGGCTTCCTGCTGACCATGGCCGTGCTGATCCCGGCCAGCAGTTTCGTGATGCGACGGTTCCCCATGCGAACGGTCTTCCTGGTCGCGCTGTCGCTGTTCATCGTCGGGACGACACTCGCCGCAATCGCGCCGACGTTCGGCGTCCTGGTGACCGGCCGGATCATCCAGGCCTCCGGCACCGCCGTCTTCCTGCCCCTGTTGATGACCACGACCATGCGCCTGGTCCCCGTCGCTCGCCGAGGCCAGATGATGGCGATCACCACGGCCGTCCCGGCCGTGGCGCCGGCGGTCGGGCCGGCACTGTCAGGTCTCGTGCTGTCCACACTGAGCTGGCGCTGGCTGTTCATCCTGATGCTGCCGTTCGCGGTTGCTGTGCTGGCGTTGGGCGCGTGGAAGTTGCGCAACACCACCACCCCGGAGCCGGTGACCCTGGACCTGCTGTCGCTGCTGCTGTCCGCGCTCGGGTTCGGCGGCCTGGTCTACGGACTCTCCCTGATCGGCGAGGCGTCCTCCGGGCACACCTCCATCTCGCCGTACCTGCCGATCACCGTGGGCCTGGTGGGCCTGGTGGCGTTCGTCCTCCGACAGATTCCCCTGCAGCGTCGCGACAGCGCGTTCCTGGACATGCGGATCTTCCTCCGGAGGTCGTTCACCGCACCTCTGCTGGTGATGCTCTTCGTCGCGGGCAACGGGATCGGACTGCTGGTCGTGCTCCCGCTGGTGCTGACCCACGTCACCGGCCTGAGCGCCCTGCAGCTCGGCCTCTTCCTGATCCCCGGCGGGGCCGCGATCTCGATCGTTGCGGCTGCGAGCGGCCGGGCGTACGACCGCTTCGGCCCACGCCCGTTGATGATCCCCGCCGCGATCGTCTGGCTGGCCGTCCTGTGGTTCCTCAGCCAGGTCGACGAGAGTACGAGCGTGGTCACGCTGATCGTCGCGTGGCTGGTGTTCACCAGTGCGCAGTCCGCGATGTGGGCGACGCTGACGACGAGTGCGATGGGCGGCCTGCGCCCCGAGCTCTACCCGCACGGCGCCTCGGCCTTCGCCACCGCCCAGCAGCTCGCCGGTGCCGCCTTCGGCGCGGTGTTCATCTCGGCCTACACCATCGGTTCCGGTGCCCGCGACGCCGGCGTGCTCGACACGGCCCAAGCCACGTCCGCCGCGAACGCCGCCTTCCTGACCGCCTTTGCCATCGGCCTGGTCGTGCTGGTAGGCGCCTTCTTCGTCCGTCGGACACCGAGTCCCGCCGCCGACGTGACGGACGCAGCCGTGCCGGTCAGCGGCGAGGCGGTGGCTGAGGCACCGGCCACCGACGCAGCGGTCGGCGAGACGGCGGCCCGGTGACCATGACGGACAAGCAGCTCGTCCTCGGTATGGGGCTGATCGACGGATACGGTGGCCTGCACGGCGCCTGGCGTGCCCCGCACGTGGACCCCGGCACCTACGCCGACGTCGACGCCACGGTGCGCCACGCGAGAGCCGCCGAGCGCGGCAAGTTCGCATTCCTCTTCACGCCCGACTTCCCCGCCGTGCGCGGCGACGTCGAGCACTCCACGATCAGCAACCTCATGGACCCACTGATCCAGCTGACCGCCGTCGCGCGGGAGACGACGAACATCGGCTTCGTCGCCACCGGGTCGACGACCTTCCAGGAGCCGTTCAATACGGCACGCCAGTTCAAGGCCCTCGACGTCCTGAGCCACGGTCGCGCCGGCTGGAATGCCGTCACGACGAGCGATCCCGCCGTCGCGGCCAACTACGGCAGGCCCGTCGCCGACCGCGACGAGCGTTACCAGCGCGCCCACGAGGCCATCCAGATCGTCCAGGCGCTGTGGGGCAGCCGGCAGAAGGACGCGTGGGTCAAGGACCAGGCAGCGGACCGTTTCATCGACCCGTCGAAGCTGCGACCGGTCAACCTGCAAGGCGAGTACCTCGCTTCGCGAGGCCCCCTCGGGATCCCCCGTCGGAGCAGGGCCAGCCCGTCGTCTTCACCGCCGGCGGCCCCAGCCCGCACCTGCTGTCGATCGCGGGCCGCTACGCCAGCGGCTTCATCGCCGAGGTATGGACGATCGAGCAGGCGCGCGCCCAGCGCGAACTCGTGCGCAACGCGGCACGCGAAGCCGGCCGCGACCCCGACGAGATCAAGTACATCCCCGGCATCATGACCACCGTCGCACCGACCGTGCGCGCAGGCCTCGACCGGCGCCTGAGGTATGCCGGCGACGTCATCGAGGCCCGCCTGCCCCACCTCGGCGCGGTGCTCGGCATCCGGATCCACCCGGACCAGATCGACGAGCCCCTCACACCGGAGCAACTGGCCACCGCGCACGCCTCACCGAGGGACCCCCGCTCGTCGAACGCTCTCGCGGTGGCACGCCAGGGGTGGTCCCCGCGCGATGTCCTTGCCCATGGCGTGATCGACTTCCACCCCACGGTCGTGGGCCCAGGGAAGCTGCACGCCGACCACCTGCAGGAGTGGTTCGAGGCGGGAGCCGCCGACGGCTTCTGGGTGACGCCCGACATCTACGAGGACGGCGTCGACGCCTTCGTCGACGAGGTCGTGCCGATCCTGCAGCAACGCGGCATCTACCCCACCGAGTACCTGGGCACGACCCTGCGCGCGAACCTCGGCGTGCCCCACCAGTACGGACTCGACCCACGCATCACCGGCGCCGAGCAGTGACCGGACTCAGGTGGTTGCCGCAAGTAATGAGACGACCGTTTGCGTGCTGCGCCCGAGCCAACCAGATTCCCCGCGGCTCTCGCTGATCGCCCTGGTCGTGGGGGCGTGAAGACGAAGAACCGCAGAGCACCGCGCACACGAACGACACGCAGCACATCACTCAGGAGGAGAACTTCATGAAGATCGGCATCATGGGAGCCGGCAGCATCGGCAGCGTGCTGGCCCAGCGGCTGAGCGCCCACGGCCACCACGTCAAGATCGCGAACTCGCGCGGGCCCGAGACGATCCCCGCCGACGTCCTCGCCACCGGCGCCCGGGCGGTGCCGGCGGCCGACGTCGCCGCGGACGTGGACGTCCTCATCACCTCGGTCCCCCTCATCCGGGTGCCCGACCTCAAGCCGCTGCTGACCGACCTGCCCGCTGACGCCGTCGTTATCGACACCTCGAACTACTACCCGGCCCGCGACGGGCACATCGCGGCCCTCGATCGCGGGCGCGTGGAAAGCCGCTGGGTCGAGGAGCACCTCGGCCGGCCCGTCGTCAAGGCGTGGAACGCCATCACGGCACAGTCCTTCGTTGCCTACGCGAACCCGAGCGGCACCCCCGGCCGGATCGCGATCCCCGTCGCCGCGGACGATGACGACGACCGGGCCCTGGGCATGTCGCTGGTCGAGCAGACGGGCTTCGAGGGCTTCGACGCCGGCACCATCACCGACTCGTGGCGCCAGCAGCCAGGCAGCCCCGTCTACTGCACCGACCTCACCGCCGAACAGATGCCCGCCGCGCTCGGCAAGGCCATCGCCGAACGCTCCCCGAAACGCCGGGACCTGGCGATGCACATCATCGCCGAACTGATGGGCGACCCCGCCAGCGACCTCGGCAAGGACTTCCTGGTCCGGGTCAACCGCCTCATCTACAACTGACCCACGCTCCGGCCTGCGCCCGGCCGGCCACCTCGAAGTTGCTCCGGTTCGAGTTGGCGGCGGAGAGCGTGGCTACCGCACTGCGGGTGTTCCACCGATACGCCCTGGTCGGCGAGGGCTGGTCTGCGGAGGGAGGCGCCTCGCTGCGGACCTTCTTCGTCGGAGCCTGTTTGCGTACCTTTCCCACGGTCTACCGGAGATGGTGTGCCGAACAAGACAAAGAGGAGCCGTACGGGCTGGACGAGGCCGACGCGCCGCCTGCGGCCAGCTCGCTCAGGAAGTGCCCCAACCTCGCCGAGCAAATCGTCGCCGAGCACGCGACCCGGAACAAGCTCTGCAGCATCAGTAAGAAGAGCACCCGGGAAGCCGCGGCCCAGCCGTACGGCTTCGTCTGCCACTCGTCCCTCCCGGCCGAGTTCGACTGAATCAGATGTCGCTTCGCGACGTTACCGGTCAGAACGCCCAAGTAGACGGGAAACGGCTGATTCCCAGATCATCGAGACGGTATGCGCAACCACGCGTTGATGATCAACTCGGCTGGCATGAGGTGTGCGACACCGCCTGGGGTCGTCAAGCGGTTCGCCTGACGAGTCCAGGAACCCGCCTGCGGCCGGAGCTACGTTGGTGACGTTGTGCCTGCCGACAACTTCATCCATGCAGGTTGAAGCTGTGCGTAGCATGAGAGGTCGAGGCACTCCCGGGTGCGGCCGCAGATCTGCAGCGCCCTCGGCTGACGCGGCATGATGACTGATCGTGCTGCTCCGACTGGCCTACCTGGGCGTGACCAACGCCTTCGCGCTGCTGCGCCTGCTGCCCATGAGCGACCGGGACAAAGACACAGAGATCCTGGCGCTGCGGCACCAGATCACGGTCCTGGAGCGCCGACTCGCAGACACCCGTCCGCGGTTCTCCCCCCGGCGACCGGGCATTCCTCGCCGCCCTGCTGCACCGAATCCCGGCCGCCACGCTTCGTCGACTCCGACTACTGGTGCGCCCGGAAACGGATGACGTTATCGGCAGGCACAACCCCACAGGGGGGCGTCTCCGGTGCGAGTGCCGTCCACCTCGGCAATCCCCACGGCGACCCGCTTCACGGGCGTTCGGCGCGGGCCTTCGGTTCCACCTCACCGAGGTGGAACCGAAGGCCCGCGGAGCGCTATTCGGCGGCGAGCCGGTCCTCGGCGCGGGCGAGGACGCGGGCCGCCCACCCGTCCCGGTCTTCGCCGCCCGCGCGGAGCGTCTCCCGGTCGGGGTCACCGAGCCCGCGGGCGAGCGCTTCCAGCGCCACCCTCCGCAGCACCGGGTTGTCGTTCTCCGGGTACGCGAGCTCGACCAGCCGCGCGAGGAGTCCGGTGTCGGTGTGGTCGCGCAGGTGCTCGCCCGCCGCGGAGGCCGCGATCAGCTGGACATCGCCCGAGTAGTCCCAGGAGACGCCGTCGAGGAACGCGCGCACGAAGTCCAAGTAGGACTCGGTCAGACCCCAGAACGTGCACAGGGTCTGCAAGGCGAGCTTGGCGAGTTCCGCGTCATCCCCCCGCAGGAAGCCCGCCACGAGATCCTCGTGCTCCGTCGCCGACGAACGGCCGACGACGTACAGGAGGCGGTACGCCCGGGACTCGTCCTCAGTGGACGCCAGCTCACGCACCACTTCGGCGATCTCCTGCTTGCCGACCGTGCCCTCCTTGGCTCGCTCGACGAGTTCATCGAGGTCGATGCTCATGGTCACTTCCTCGGCACGAACTGCTCGGACAGGTCCAGCATCCTACTCGCCCTGCTCAGGTCCGCCTGCGCGGCGGCTTTCTCGGCCGCGCTCCGAGCGGGGTTGTCGAGCACCTTCTTCGACTCCCTGATCACGTTCAACAGGCCGTTCTGCGCGTCGCGGACCTCGTGCACGTGGTCCCACGGCGTGCCGTCGGGCTTGCGTTTGACGACCTCACCCTTCAGCTCACGTGCCGCGGCACGCAGGTCGCGCTCGGTGATGTGCGTGGCGATGTTGTTCAGCTTCTGCCGGAAGGGGCCGGCGGCGATCTTGCCGAACTTCGGGATGTGCGCGGCCCAGCCGAGCAGCCTGCCGATCGACTTGCCGAACCCGCTGCCGCCTCCGTTCTCGATCATGCGTATCGGCAGCGGCACGGTGACCAACTGGTTGATCAAATCCGGCCCGCACGCGTCGGGGCGGTCCGAGCAGTACAGCCTCAGCAGCATCGCGGCGGCCTGCGGGTCAGCGGACAACCGCTCGAAGTCGACGTTGCCGATGTCCCAGCCGAGCCAGATGTCGAAGTCGTGCACGAGGCCGGTGCACGAGCCGGTGCCGATCCTGGTCGGCAGCTTCACGTCGTTCAGGTAGCAGTGCCCGTCGAGGTAGAACGTGACGGTCCCGTTCTCGAACTCGTTGATGAAGTCGGGTACCTCGTAGTTCTCGAACGCCGCGTCCTGCGCGCGTTGCTCCCGCTCCTCGGCGTTCCTCAGGTCGATCGAGAGCTGCAACGCCTCCGAGGCGAGGGCTGCGGCCTCCGCCGCGTCCCTGCCCGCCGCGTCGGCCGAGGCACGGGCCTGGGCCGCATACGTGTTCGCGAGCGCCGCGCTGGCTTTGGCGTTCGCCGCGGAGCTCTCGGCCTGCGCGGCCGAATTGTCCGCCGCCCTCGCCGCCTGGTGGGCCGACGCCTCGGCTTCACGGGCCTGGCGTGCCGAAGCCGCCGCCTGCTCCGCCCAGTTCTGCGCGTCCACCGCGGACTGCTCGGCCTCCTTGGCGTACTCCTCGGCCTGGGCCGCGTGCTTCGTCGCCTCCTGCGCGTGACGCTCGGCGTCGGCGGCGGCGTTGCGCGCCACGGCCGCGACGCGCTGCGCCTCCGCCGCGTCGGACTGCGCGGTCGCCGCGATCTGCGCCGCGTCGGCCACGTAGCCCTTGATCCTGGCCGCGTGCGTGGCCGCGTCGTTGTCCCTGCGCTGGGCCTTGAAGCGGTCCACGTTGAGGAACTCGGTCACGTACGACGGCGGTCCCGAGAGCGCGATCTGCGCCGCGGCGCCGACCTCGGTCAGCGGCTGCCCCGCCACCGGGAGGAATGCCGCCGCCGCGGCCCTCTCGTCCTGGATCCGGGCGACGTGCTGACCCGTGCGGATGAACTCGTGCTGGTCCAGTTCCGAGCCTTCGAGGGCGCGCGACGCCGCGGCCCTGGTCGCGGAGCCGCCCGCGTTCACGATTTGCGCGATCTTGACCCGGTCGTCGGTGTACTTGCCGTCGTAGTGCTGGGTGGTGAGGAACGACCGCACCGCGTCGCCATCGCCGGCCAGTGCGGCGACCGCCGCGGTCCTGAGCGGGGGAATCTCCCCGCTGTCGGCGATGTGCGACACGCGTGAGCGGTCGTCCTGCTCGGCGGCGACGGCGCGCTGCCTGCGGACGAACTCAATCACCTCGTCCTCGGTGCCCGCGAGCGCGGCGAACGCGACCTCACGGGTCCAACTGCCACCGGTGCGGATCATCCGGGAAGCCGCCTTGCGGCCCTTGGCCACCGTGACCTCGCGCGCGGCGTCCGGTGCGACCGCTTCGTTCAGCAGTCTGCGCGTGTCCGAGTCGATTCGGCTGTCTTCGAGGTCGTCCCGCCGCGGCGGGACGGGCTGCGCCTCGTACTCCGCCTTGGCCGCGGCGGCCTCCGCGGTCCTGAGCTCCGTCGTGGTGACCAGTCGCTGCTGGTCCGCCGCACGCGCCGCCTCCTCGACCTTCGAGGCCCGCTCGGCGGCCGAAGTCGCCGTGATCGCCGCGGCGGACGCGGCATTGGCGGCATCGGTCGACCGGCGGGCGGCGTCCGCCGCGTCACCGGCGTGGTCGGCTGCCTCGTCGGCGGCGGCTGCCGCGTTCTCGGCGTGCTGTGCGGCGGCGTTTGCCGCGTCACGTGCTTCCCACGCGGCCTGCGCGGCCTGCGCGGCCAACACATCGGCTTCGTTCGCCGCGCGCGTGGCGGCCTGCGCGTACCGGCGCGCCTGAGCCGCGGCGTTCCGGGCGCGTGCCGCTTCCGCGCTCGCCACGTTCGACTGGTTCGCCGCCTCGGCCGCGGCGGCCGCCGCGGCGTCGGCGTTACCCGCTGCCGCCGCTGCCGCCTTGGCGGCGTTGCCCGAGGCGATGGCCGCGTTGCCCGCCGCGTTCGCGGCGACGGCGGCGAGCTTCGCGCCCGCTGCGACATCGCGCGCGGCCTGCGCGGCCTGACGTGCGGCCGACGCGTCGTTGGCGTTCGTCGCCGCGGCAGCCGCGGCGTGGGAGGCTCGCGTCGCGGCGTGACTCGCGAGTGTCGCGGCGCTCGCGGCCCGCGCCGCGGCGTTGGCGGCGACCCGAGCGGCGTTGTTCGCCGACTCGGCGGCACCGATCGCGACGTTGGCGGCCTTTGCGGCGCCACTGGCCGCGTCAGCCGCGCGTCCGGCGGCAGCGGAAGCCTCGTTCGCGTTGTCCCGTGCGGCCGCGGTCTCCCGCGCGGCGCGCTCGGCGGCTTCCTTCGCGAGCGCGGCGGCCTGCACCGCCTGCTCGGAAGCCTCCTTCGCCTTCTCGGTCTCCAGCGCCGCGGTGGCGCCTGCTTCCCGGGCGAGTTCGACGAGTTGGGAGACGGTCAGCACTTCCTGGTCGCGTTCACGTGCGACGTGCTGACCGACCTCGATGTACTCGCGGATGTCGTCGGCCGTGCCCAACAGCGCGATCTCCGCGGTGCGCTTCACCTCGGCGCCGCCCGCGTTCATGATCTGGGTGACCTTGAGCCGGTTGTCCTGCTCCCGGGCCGGGAACTGGCTGACACGCAGGAACAGTTGCCGGTCGGAGTCGGTGCCGTCCAGGGCCTGTTTCGCGGTGCGGCGGACGACGGGCCCGGCCGCGTTCATGATCTGCGTGATCTGGACGCGCTGGTCCTGCGCCAGCGGCGCCTGCCAGCCGTTCTTCAGGAACTCGGAGAGCTGCTCCGGCGTTTCGGACAGCGCCTGCGCGGCGGCTTCGCGGACCTTGCGCCCGCTGATCGCGATGATCCGCGCCGCGCGCAGGCGGTCGTCGTGCACCGACGCCGTCTGCCTGCCGTTGGCCAGGTACTCGCGAACGTCCGCCTCGGACCCGAGCAGCGCGGCTTCTGCGGTGCGTTGGACCACGGGACCACCCGCGCGCATGGCCTGCACGATCTTCATGCGATCGGTGAGCGGAACGACGACCTCGTCCTGGGCGAACGCGGTCGGCGCGATCACCACGCCGAGAGCCAATGCGGTCGCGATGACGGCTGTGCCGAATGGCCGTAGCCGCCTGCCGATTTCTGTTCGTCTCATCGGACCCCCGGAGTCATTGGCGAGTTGAGCAGGGGGCCACTGCCGACCTGGCCGAGGTCTTCAATTTTCCCCCTTCTGGAATCTATAGAGCAAACGCCCTTCGTTGGCAAACGTTCGGGTTCGTTACACAATGTGACGCACGACATAGAAGATTGGCTTCCGGTCGCCGTTGGCCCATTATCTGGGGCAGCGCCCGAACGGTGGTGGCGCAACTGGGGCGCGTTCCGCGTGCGGTTGATCATCCAAGACCGCGTGCGCTGATCTGGGGAGGTCCGGTGAGGGCTCGTTCTCGCACGCTCGTTGTCGGTGCGGTTGGCGCCGTCTGCGCATTACTGCTCGGCGCTTCCGCCGCCGCGACCGGTGGTGCCGCCGGACCGGCCGAGGATTCTCAGCCGTCGCTGGTGGAGACTTACGACTACCCCGGCGCCGCGGCCATCGAGGCCGAGCGCGGCATCAAGCTCAAGAAGGGTGACGGGCACATCCTGTTCGTCGAGTGCGCGGACAACGCGAACCAGCTGAAAGTCGAGAGCACGGCCTTCCCGCAGGGCCGAAACTTCTTCTGCTTCAAGGTCGTCGGCGTCAAGGGTCAGATCGTGATGGAACTGCCCGAGGCGTTCCTGGTGTACGGAAACGATTACAACGTCGTGGCGACGTGGCGCGCCGAAGACGGGTCCGTGCACAACACGCCGATTCGCAAGAACGGACTCACCGCGATTGGCGAGGGCGTCACCGGAACTCCCGGATCGTTGATCGAGTTCAATGCGACCAGGTAAGGGTCGGTCGACCGCGGGGATGGCGTCATCAATTCTCGGCAAAGCTGTTCATGGGGGAACCGTGCGAACTTGTTGTGTTTCCGTTGTGCCGGCCGGCGGCAGGGTCACCGCGCTCGAACTCCGGGTGTGCGCATGAGCCGCCCGGGACTTCGGCGAGCCGCCGGACTGCTCGCCCTCGTCACGGCGGCGAGTCTGCTCGCCGCGGTGCCGGGAGCCGCGGTCAGCGGTGGCGGCGCGGTCGCGGACGGCACTTACGCGTTCGCGGTGAAACTGGAGGTCGGGGGCGCCCACGGGTGCAGTGGCGCATTGGTCGCCCCGCAGTGGGTGATCACTGCGGCGAACTGCTTCCCGGAGAACGCGGGGCAGGCCGGTCCCCCGAAGGTCGCCGCGACGGCGATCGTCGGCCGCGCCGACCAGAACGGCACCGATGGCCACGCCGTGTCCGTGGTCGACCTGCTGTTCCGGACGGACCGGAACGTGGCGTTGGCGAAGCTGGCCACGCCGATCGCCGACATCGCCCCGGTCGCCATCGGCAGTTCCCCGCCCACGACGGGCGAGTTGTTGCGCATCGCTGGATATGGCCGTACCAACGTCGATTGGGTGCCCGGGAAACTGCACAGTGCGACGGTTTCGGTCCAGTCGATGACCGCCAACACGTTGGCGGTCATCGGAAACCCGCAGACCGCGACGACCACGTGCAAGGGCGACGCGGGCGGCCCGACGCTTCGTGAGCGCAACGGCACGGTCGAATTGATCGCCGTGCACCACACCTCGTGGCAGGCCGGTTGCCTGGACTCGACGGAAACCCGGCAAGGGGCGACCGAGACCCGGGTCGACGACATCGCGAGCTGGATCGGTCAGCGGCTCCGCGGCGACGCCTACACCGCGCTCGCCACTCCGACACGACTGCTGGACACCCGCGGCCCGACCGGCGGCCACCCGCAGGTCCTGACCGCGGGCGAGATCGTGCCCCTGACCATCCCGGACCTGCCCGCCGGGGCGAGCGCGGTCGCGGTGAACCTGACCGGTGTCGACGCCTCGGCGCACACGTTCCTCACCGCCTACGGCGACACCCTGCCCACGTCGTCGAACCTCAACATCCCACCGACCCGCCCGGCCGCGGTCATGGCCGTGGTCCCGGTCGGCACCGACCGCAAGATCAGGATCCGGAACAACGCGGGAACGATCCACGCCCTGGTGGACCTGCTCGGCTACTACAGCGCCTCCGGTGCGTCGACCTACCAGCCGAAGGACAGCGCGGCGCTGGTGCTCGACACGCGCACCGCCACCGGTGGCCACCAACGCCCGTTCACGGGTGGCGAAACGTTCACCCTGCCCATCCGCGGCGTGGCGGACGTGCCGTCCAACGCGGTCGCGGTCGCGGTGAACGTGACCGGGACCCAGAGCACGCACGGCAGCTTCTTCACGGTGTTCGGCCAAGGTGAACGCAGTGGCTCGACACTGAACGTCGAGGCGGGTGAGGACCGGGCGGCCCAGTCGATCGTGCCGATCGGCAGCGACGGCGCGATCCGCGTTTTCCTCCACTTCGGACAGGCGCACGCGCTGGTCTCGGTACTGGGCTACTTCGTCCCGGGCGACAGCGGCAGCAGGTTCGTGGCACTGCCGACGCCGACCCGGATCGTCGACACCCGCAACCCCGAGTCGCCGCACCCCCGTGCGCTGACGCCGGGCGAGATCATGACCCTCCCGGTGAACGGGCTGCCGGCGCAGGCCACGGCGGCGGCCTTCAACCTCACCGGCGTACAGCCCTCCGGCAACACGGTGATCACGGCTTGGTCGCACGACGTCCCGTTCGCCGGCCAACCATCGACCATGAACGTCAGCGGAGGGGAGATCACGTCCAACGCGTCCACCATCAGACTCGGGTCGGGCGCCCTGGTGGACATCCGCAACTCCGTAGGCACAACGCACGTGGTCGTCGACATGCAGGGCTACTACACCCGGTAGGCACTGACGACGACGGCCTGCCCTGTGAGGTGTCAAAAGTCGGCCACGTGGCCTGACCTGCGGTTAGGCTGCTACGGGTTCGTACTCGTTGATCAGGCCGCCGAGGACTGGTCGGCGGCGTATTGCGGTGTAGTCCGCCTCTGCGATCGGCCGGTCCGGTCGTGGTGGTGCGAGCTGTAGGGCTTGGTGGGGTCGGCGGTGGTTGTAGTGGGTCGCGTAGCGGCCGAGTACCGACCGCAGGTGGTGTTCGTTGATGATGAGCAGGCGGTCGGTGGCTTCGCGTCGGGCGGTTCCGATGAACCGCTCGGCGTGGGCGTTGGCTCGCAGGCACCGTGGTGGGATCTTCACGACCTGGATGCCTGCGTCGGAGAGGACCGCGTCGAACGAGGCGGTGAACTGGCCGGCCCGGTCGCGGATGAGGAACCGGAAGTCGTCTGCCCGGTCACCGAGATCCATCAATAGGTTGCGTGCTTGTTGCGTGGTCCACGGGCCGTTCGGGTTCTTGGTGGTGTCGAGGATGTGGACCTAGCGGGTGGCGACCTCCATCACGAAGAAGACGTAGACGCGCTTGAGGGTGAGGGCGCAGTCGACGTGGAAGAAGTCGCAGGCCAACATGCTCGCGGCCTGGGCGCGGAGGAACCGCCGCCAGGAGGTGTCGGTGTCGCGCTGGGGCGCGGGCGGTACCCGCAGGCGCCTGAGCACGCGGCGAACCGTTGCAGCGGCTACCCGGTGGCCGAGCTTGAGCAGTTCGCCCTGGATTCGGCGGTAGCCCCACCCGGCGTTCTCCCGGGCCATCCGCGCGATCAACGCCACAACCGTGTCGTCGATCGGAGGTCGGCCGGTGCGGCTCGGGTACGTCCACTTCTTCGCGACCAGACGCCGGTGCCATCGCAGGAGCGTCCCCGGTGTCACCAACCGGTGTTGCCGTAACCAGCCGGGTAGGCGTCGGACCAACGCGGCGAGCATCGCGCGATCGGTCCAGTCCAACCGTGGGCGAGGGTTGGTTCGGCGTAGCACGGCGACTTCGTGCCGCAGCACCAGCAACTCCACGTCCTTGGCCGCCGATGACCGGCCGAGCAGAACCAAGCAGTCGACGACCCGAACGAAGATCAGGTACAGCAGTCGTAGCGCCACGCCTCACGATCATGCTCCTACAGCTCATGGTGCGCGATCGCCGCAGGTCGGCGCCTCAGTGCAGAGTTCCGGCACCCCACAGGGTGAGGGCGGCACGGTGCGCACCCCGTTCAAACGTCACGCGAAACGCCCTCGGCTGTCACGCGGGCAGAAGGCGGTCAACCGGGCACACACCCGCATCCGCGCACTCGGCGAACGCGCCGTATCACTGCTCAAGGGCTGGAAAGCCCTGGCCAAGCTGCGATGCTGCCCACGCCGAGCCACCGCGATCGTCGCGGCCATCCTCGTCCTGCACCACATCGAGACCCACCGCCAACCACGATGAAAAGACTCAATGAGAGTGAGCCTGGCACCGCCGCGGGTATGGGATCGTGGTCGCGTGAGAGCTGGCCGTGTGGTGCTGTCGCTGACCTGCTTGTGCGTCGCCGGACTGGGCGGCTGGTTCGCGGTGGCGCGGTGGGACGACGCCAACAAGGTAGCCGCGTTCGCTTCGGCTCTGGGTGCGGTCGCCGCTGTCGGGGTGGCGCTATGGGCGGCGCTGAGGACGTTGCCGGACCTGCAGCTCGACGTGCGCGGCACGGGCCTGGCGCAGGCACGTGGCGGTGGCTCGGCCAACAGCGGTGTGCGTGGCAAGGCGACCGGTTCCGTCCGGGTGCGGGACACCGGTGACGCGGTGGCCGACGACGGGGACGCCAACAGCGGTGCCCGGCTCGACTGACGACCGCATGGCTCGCTGGCGGCACATCAGGGCGTCCAACACCGGTGATGCGATCGCGGGTCCCGGTGGGTATGCGAACACGGGTGTGCACATCGGTGACGTGCACCTGTTGCCGGTGAGCCCGGTACGCAGCGGTTACCTGCACCAGGTCCGTCGGATCGCGCCGCCGGAGCTGCTGTCGCGGGACCGGGAGTTGGCCGAGCTGGCCGCGTTCTGCCGGGACCCCGTCGCAGCCGGCGCCTACCGGTGGTGGCGGGCGCCCGCGTGGTCGGGCAAGACGGCGTTGCTGTCGTGGTTCGTGCTTAACCCGCCGCCGGGCGTGCGGATCGTGTCGTTTTTCGTCACGGCCCGGTTGGCGGGGCAGAGTGGTCGGGCAGCCTTCGTCGACAACGTCCTGGAACAGTTGCAAGCCCTCGTCGGCGGACCTGCGGTGACCGTCACCGACACGTCCTGTACCACCCACCTGCTCGGGTTGCTCGACACCGCCGCCCATGCCTGCCGGGCGGCCGGCGAAACCCTGGTGCTCCTAGTCGACGGGCTCGACGAGGACGAGGGAGCCGACGCCGACGTGGGCGAGGACCGCAGCATCGCCGCGCTGCTGCCCATGGATCCCCCAGCGGGCATGCGGGTGATCGTGGCTGGTCGGCCGAACCCGCCCATCCCCGGTGACGTCCCCGGCCACCACCCGCTGCGGTCGTCGACCGTCGTCCGCTCGCTCACCACGTCGGCGGCCGCCCGGGTGGCGCGGGCGGACATGGAACGCGAGCTCTCGCGCCTGCTGCGCGGGCCACCCGACGAGCAGGACCTGCTCGGCCTGCTCGTCGCCGCGGGTGGCGGCCTCACCGTGGCCGACCTCGTGGAACTCACCGGACAAACCCGGCAGCATGTCGAGGACCGGCTGTGGACGGTCGCGGGCCGGAGTTCACCAGGCGGGATAGCCAGCTCCGGCCCGGTGAGCTGGCCGACGTGTACCTGCTCGGCCACGAGGAGCTGCGGGTCAGCGTCGTGGCAGCGCTCGGCGACGAGCGTCTCGAGGCCTGTCGGCACCGGCTGCACCAGTGGGCTGACGAGTACCGCGATCGTCTGTGGCCGGTCGGCACACCCGAGTACCTGCTGCACGGCTACCACTCGCTGTTGCTCGCATCGGGCGACCTCGGGAGAGCGGTCGACCTCGCCACGGACCCCGACCGCCACGACCGGGTGCTGGACGTCTCCGGGGGCGACGCGCTCGCCGTCGACGAGATCACGGCATCCCTCCGCGCGCTCGCCGGCTGTGAGCACGTCGACCTGGCCGCCATGGCCCGACTGGCGGTGCACCGCGATCACCTCGGAAGCCGGGGACTCGGCATTCCCGCCGGACTGCCCGCGCTGTGGGCCGCATTGGGGTTCTACAGCCGTGCGGTGTCGCTGGTGAGGTCGATCGGATCGTCCTTCGACAGGGTTGGAGCGTTCCGTTCGACCGCAGAGACCCTGTTCGCCGCCGGTCAGGCCGAGTACGCCCACCAGGTGGTCGACCACCTGGTGGAGGTGGCGTGGGCGCAAGCTTTCGTTGTCCAGCGGGCCGTCGACCTGGCGATGGCGGTGCGGATCTTTGCCAAGGCCGGCGAGTTCGAGCGGGCTGCGGCGGTTGCCGGCTTGACCGGCCATCCTGGCGAGCTGCGGGCGGCGGTTCTTGACGTCGCAGGGGAACTGGCCGACTCGGGGGCCCATGGACGGGCTCGCGGACTGCTGCGCCACTTTGAGTCGCTCGCCGCTGCCGAAGACCGGACCCCGGCCAGGCAAGCGAGGGAACTCGCGGACGCCGCCCATGTGCTGGCCGTCGTCGGGGAGCGCGGGCGTGCTCGGGAGATGGCGAAGCGCGCCCGCGAGCTCTCCCTGATTCCCGGTGATCCGGCAGGCAGGGCAGCGGCGGCTCTGGCCGTGGTGCGGTGCCTCAACACACTCGGAGCACGTAGGCGAGCACGTCGGTACGCCAGGAAGGCGACGTCGCTGATGGCGTTGCGTCCCGACGAGTATGAAGGCTGGATCTTGCACGGCGCGGTCCTGGCGCTGATCGAAGCCGGGTTGCTGGTCCGAGGGCGAACCCTGATCCGGAAGATGGCCGACTCGCTCCAACGGGATGTCTGCGTTGAGGCGCTGGCGGTCGCCTATGCCCGCCGGGGTGACCACCACACCGCGGTGCACCTCGTCGCTTGGTCTGGGCTCGACTCCCGCTTGGTCTCGACCTGGTGCGAGGTCGCGCTGGCCTTGGTCCGCGGCGGCAACCACGCGGCGGCCGAGGCAATCGCCTTCGACCTGCGCGATCGGCTGATCCACCGGTTGCCCAACCCCAATTCCGTGCTCCTTGGATCGGTGAAGATCCTCTGCGCGGCCGGGAACCTGGGCGAGGCGGAGGTCACCGCGCTGGGCGCCGCCGAGGACGGGCTCCGGGCCGAAGCGCTGGCGGTCGTGGCCGAGGCGCTCGTCGGTCGGGGCATGAACGACCGAGCCGAGGCGCTGCTGCGAAGGGCGGAAGCCGCGGTGGTCGGGCGTGTGGCGGTGGGCCGTCAGGCCGAGGGACACATCAGGATCGCGGAGGCGTTGCTCGACGTGGGTGACCTCCGCAGTGCTCGCGTCATCGGCGATCACCTCCCCGAGTTGATCCAGCGGGCGCGGCTGCTGCACGCCGAGGTGGCCGCTGGTGTGGCTGGCGAGGACGCGTCCGTGCGGTTGATCGAGCTCGCCGACCAGATGGAGGATCGCAATCAGGCCGCGCGGGTCCTGACGTGGGCGGCCGAGGCATTGAGCCGGACGGGTGACGTGGAACAGGCGCTCCGCCTGCTCGTTCGGGCAGAGGGACAGGTCAAGGACGATTGGCAGCGGGACAACGTGTGCGGAGCGATCGCCATTGTGCTGGCTACCGCCGGCGAGCCAGAGGAAGCGCTGGTAGTGACCTACCGGAACGGGATGTCGGGCTGGCGGCAGTTGCTGGAAGTCCTGCCTGCCGTCGGCGAACCGGCCCTGGCGCGTGAGCTCATGCGCCAGGTCGACTCGTCGATCTCCGCCGGAGCGGATCCGGGCACCCGGATGTTGCGCGCGGACCTGGTCGAGCCCTTTGTCGCGGTCGGCGACCTCCGCCGGGCCAACGACCTGGTCGACGACCTGATCGAGTACCTGCGGGCGACACCCGATCCGGAACCGGGCAGCGGCGATTCCGGTCTCGGGGAGCTGGCCGGTGGGGTGTTCGCCCTGCGTGACCCCGATGAGGAACCGTACGTCGTCGAACGCGTCATCAGCCGGATGCGTCGCGCCGCCGGGACTATCGACTACATGAACCAGGCCTCGCTCGCTCGCCCTCTGGCGCTCGCCTGGGTGAGGGTGGGAAACCTGGACAGCGCGCTCGAGTTGGCCACCATGGTCACCGACGCCGACCGCCGGGGGGACGTGCTGCTCGACATCGCGGCGGCCTTGCTGCAGGAGGATAACCGGCACGAGGCACGACCGCTGATCGCGGAGGCGTTGAGGTTGGGTGACGGTCGGGCATGGAGTGAGGTGGTGGTCAAGGTGGGCCGGTTCCTGCCCGAGGTGGTGCAGGCGGTGGGGGCCGAGGTGGTCGTCCTGGTCCAGCGGCGAGTGGTGCTGGACGCTCGGTGACGAGGACGGTCAGGCCCGGGCTGCGGAGGAGCTTGTCGACCTTGTCGGTAAGGGTGGCGGGCAGGCCCGCTCCCCTGACGCAGCGGGCCGTCAAGTCGTGCGCGAACGCGGGCGGCAGGCCGGCCAGGACGAGGTGCTCGGTGGCCTGCTCGGGCGGGATCCCGGCGTTGTGCACGCCGAAAATGTCATCCGCGCAGGTCGAGCAACATGGTGGTACTCGTCGAGGACGCTGCCCAACCGCTGTCGTTTTGGAGGTGCCCTCGGACGGCGGGTGCGGGAGCGGTCGATTCATCGCTGCGGCTTTGTGCTTGGGCGATTCGTCGCCAGATCGAGCGTAACCTTAGCCACTTGATTCGCGCTCAAGTGGCGGAGGCTGCCAGACCGTTCAGCCGGTTTTCCAGCAGTCCATGATCTCTTGCGGTCCCCAGATGAGGTCGGCGTCGGCGGTGTCGATGTCGGTGCCGGACAGGGATACGACGGCGAGTCCGGAGCGGCCT
Source organism: Saccharothrix sp. BKS2 (assembly GCF_047689505.1). Lineage (NCBI taxonomy): Bacteria > Bacillati > Actinomycetota > Actinomycetes > Pseudonocardiales > Pseudonocardiaceae > Saccharothrix > Saccharothrix sp. BKS2. The sequence goes on from NZ_JAUQOL010000017.1 coordinate 176,969, forward strand.
GCCTCGTAGCCTGGGACGTGGCTGGCGGAGTGGCGGAGCGTTTCGAGGTCGTGGCGGTCGAAGGTGCTGCCGATCCATTTGATCGACCCGGCGAAGTCGATGCGGCCGGCGACGGGGGAGCGGTCGGCTCCGACGAGGTCGATCTCGGGGTTGTGCTGTCGGTTCCACCAGCCGCCCACGGTGACGGTGTCGGGCCAGGGCAGTTCGCCGGCCTGTCCGGCGAGTTCCAGTGCTTCGCGGATGAGTGGTTCGACGGCACGTCCGCGCCAGCTGGTCCATTGGCGTTGCAGGACGCGGGCGCCGATGTGGGGGCGTCCGCGGCGGGCTTGTTCCTGGATGGCGCGTCCGATGGGCAGGTAGAAGCGCAGGTTGCTGTCGGCGATCCGGTAGAGGGCCGGTTTGCCGGGCTTGGTGGAGAGGGGGTGGTCCACCGCCAGGACGCGTTTCTCCTCGGTCAGTCGGCGCAGCAGCGGCGACAGTGTTCCGGAGGGGATGTGTCCCTGGTTGCTTCCGGCGGTGGCGGCGATGTTGGCGTGGGTGCGGTTGTCGCCGCCGATCGATTCCACGACGCGGTGCGCCTGGTCGGGTGAGGGGAACTCGGCCAGCAGGGAGGATTCCGGCACGCCGAACAGCGGTGCGGCCGGGTCGTCGCATTCACTGCGCAGGAAGTCGGCTGGTGGCATGGCGTGGGGCCAGCTGCGGATGATGCCGGGCAGGCCGCCGGTGACGAGGTGGGCGTCGATGGCATCGGCTGCGTCCAGGCCGAGGGCGTGTCCGGTCTCGGCGGGGTTGAGCGGTCCGAGCACGAGGTTGTCCGCGCGTCCGTAGAAGGGGCGGTCGTAGGCGGTGAGGCGTTCCATCATGTGCAGGTCGCTGCCCAGCAGCACCAGCAGTACCGGGCGGCGTGACCACAGCCGGTCCCACGCGGTCTGCAACGCGCCGTCGAAGACCTCGTCCTGTTCGGCCAGCCACGGCAACTCGTCGAGTACCACGACCGCGGGGGTGTCCGGCAGTGTCGCGCCCAGGACGCGGAACGCGTCGGGCCAGCCGCCGGTGACCCCGGTGGGCGGACCGACCTGTCCGGCGGCCAGGGACGAGTCGGCGAGCTCGGCGAGGAAAGCGGTGATCGACTCGACCGAGGACGCGCCCTTGGTGGCGGCGAAGTAGAAGTAGGGGACGTCGGCCCGGTCGCAGAACTCCTGAACCAGCCGGGACTTGCCCACCTGCCGTCGTCCGCGGATGGCGATCGCGGCCCCTTCCCGTGAGGTGATCACCCGGTCCAGGCGCTTGCGCAGGAGGCGCAGCTCGGCTTGTCTGCCCACGAAACCCGACATGGACATCAGCGTAGATGAAATCTACATAGATTGCACCTACATGGTGGAGGAAGCTGTGGAGGTCCCGCACTTCCATCGGCCCTCGCTTCTGGTGAGTGCCGACTGTCTTCAAGGGCCGGGAGTCGACACCGCGGTCAGGCCCTGTACGTCGACCGGGTGCGATCCGAGCTTCTGCGGTCAAGCCGCTTGCATGGTGTAGGCGGTGGGATAAGCACCTCGTTGCTGGCGAGCATTTCGTCCACTTGGATTACGCACATGTGTTCGACGGCCGCGGCGGTCGACGTGACCCTGCTGTGGGAGGGAGAGGGGAGGAAATTGGGAGAATTCAATATGAACGAACATGGGCGAACTGCGCTGAAGTGCATTCAATCGCACCGCTGCGACCTGTGGATTCAACGTTTTCGCGGGTCGGAACAAGATCTGGGAAATTCTGGGGGTTGAGTCCGCAACATATCGGTTGGTCAAGGGGTCGTTCGACCAAAGGCGACTCGCGATGTGCTGTATGACTCTATCGCACCGCTTTGAGCGATGCTGTTCGAGGCGCTTCTCGAAGGTGGCTGAGGATCACAGGGTAGCGTCGCGCAGTTGACACCACGGGTAGTCCCGGTTACGGATGCCGCCTAGTTGTATGAGGCCATGACGTTGGTGACGCCGGTGTGGAGCCGTGTGGCTGGTGGTCGGTTTCCGGCGGCGGTGTGGGGGCGATGGTAGTTGCAGTGGATGTTCCAGACCGCCAGGGCGTCGGTGCGGTGCTGTTCGCTGGTCCAGACGTGGGCGTGGAGGAATTCCTCGCCCAGGATGCGCTGGTAGCGCTCGACTTTGCCGTTGTGGCGTGGAGTGTAGGGGTGATGCGTTGGTGGCGGGCGCCGCGCAGGACGGTGGTGAAGTCGTGGGCGCGGTAGCAGGAGCCGTTGTCGGTGACGATGCGGTGGACGTGGGTGATGCCGTGGGCAGCGAAGAACGCCCGCGCCCGGTGGGTGAAGCCGATCGTGGTGCGGGCCTTCTCGTCGGGTAGCGCCTCGGTGTAGGCCAGGCGGGAGAACCCGTCGACCGCGGAGTGCGGGTAGGTGTAGCTGCGCCGGGTGCCGGACTTGCCGGTGCCGGTGTTCTTGGCGCGTTCGGCCTGTTTGGCCTGCTCGCTGCCCCTGCCGTGGACGCGCCACCCGCCGCCGTCGGGGATCACGCCAACCTTCTTCACGTCCAGGTGGACCATGTGGCCGGGCCAGTGGGCGACGATCCGCCGCGGCGTGCGGTTGGTCTCGCCGGTCGGGTCGGGGAACCGGCGGCGGTTGAGGCCGAGGTGGGCCAGGTGCCGGCCGACCGTGCGCGTCGAGACGGTGGTGCCCTCGGCGGCGAGTTCCAGGGCGATGCGGCGGGCGGACCATTTACGGTCCCGTCGCAGCCGCTCGATACGGACGATCACCTCGGCGGGGGTGGCGGTGGGCTGCCGGCGCGGAGCGCTGGGACGGTCGGCCAGTCCTGCCTCGCCGAAGCGGCGATGGCGGTTGACCCACTTGGAGGCGCATTGGCGTGAGATGCCCATCTCGGCCGCGACGTGGGCGATCGGGCGGGTCTCACAGCGTTGGACCAGGCGGTGGCGGCCTTCCACGGACAGCGGGGCGTTACGGTGGAGCACGGACGGGTCTTTCTGCTCGGCGGACGAGTTGGTCGCACTTCTCATCCTGCCGCCGGAAGACCCGTCCGCCCGTTCAGGCCCGCCCCACCGTCACCAACGTCATGACCCGCAACAGCTAGCAGGTGCCGTTGGATTCCTTCATGCCGTTGTTGGCGCCGGCGGTGCGGCTGACGATGGCCGGTACGCAGGTGGTCTGGTCGAGGGTGTAGGCGTAGGGGATGGAGACGGTGGTGGTGGACTTGACGTCGGGGCCG
>NZ_JAUQOL010000018.1:0-168589 GCF_047689505.1 Saccharothrix sp. BKS2
GCGCGACGGGTGAGTCGCTCGTGCCGGGTGCCGGGTGCCGGGTGCCGGGTGCCGGGTGCCGGGTGCCGGGTGCCGGGAGCCGGGTGCCGGGAGCCAGGAGCAGGTCACCAGTACCCGGGGTCGGGGTCGGGCCCCTCGGCCGGTCGCCCGCCGTCGGCATCTGGCACGCTCGACACCATGGGCAAGCGATCGGTTGTGGCGGTGTTGGCTGCGGTTTTGCTGTTGGCCTCGTGCACGGCGACCCCGCCCCCGCCCCTGGTGCCCTCGACACCGGGCATGACGGTCGTCCCCAAGGAGAAGCAGAACGAGCTGGTGGTCGGCGTCGACGACGTCGCGGGCGGCTACAACCCCCACACCCTCGCCGCCCAGTCGACGGTCACCACGGCCCTGTCCTCGCTGCTCCTGCCCTCCACCTTCCGCACCGACGAGGACGGCAGCCCGCGCGTCGACCTGGACCTGCTGGTCAGCGCCGAGGTCACCGACGCCGACCCGTACACCGTCACCTACACCCTCCGCCGGGACGCGAGCTGGTCCGACTCCGCCCCCATCGCGGCCGAGGACTTCGTCTACCTCTGGCAGCGCATGCGCGAGGAGCCCGGGGTCATCAACCCCGCCGGCTACCGCCTGATCGACGACATCGCCAGCCGCGAGGGGGGCAAGGTCGTCGAGGTGGTGTTCAGCGAGCCCTACCCCGGCTGGCGCAGCCTCTTCCACGACCTGCTGCCCGCCCACCTGCTCAAGGACGCCCCCGGCGGCTGGGGGACCGCGCTCGCCGACAGCTTCCCGGCCACGGGGGGCCCGTTCGCGGTCCGCACCCTCGACCAGCCCCGCGGGGAGATCATCCTCGAACGCAACGACCGCTACTGGGAGCAACCGCCGGCTCTCGATCGACTGATCCTCCGTCGGGCGAGCCAGCACGACATCGTCGAGGCCCTCGACACCAGCGACAACCACGTCGCGCTCATCCGGGCCGACGCCATCGCGCTGCGGGACGTCGACGAGCTGGCCAGGGCCAAGCCCGTCACGGTCACGACCGTGCCCCGGCCCGAGGTCGTCACCGTCCTCTTCCGGCCCGCCGCCCCGCGGATGGGTGATGTCCGGGTCCGGACGGCGATCGCGAACACCCTCGACCGCGACGAGCTGATCGCCGTCGGCACCCGCAGCGGCCCCAGCGCCCACCTCCGCGCCGACGCCCAGGTCATCCCGCCGTCACGTCCGGGTTACACGGCGACCATGCCACCCGAGACCGGCGACCCCGCGCAACTGCTCACCGAGGCGGGTTACACCCGGACGGATGGGCAGTGGGGGCGGGACGGTCGGCGGCTGGAGTTGACCATCGCCGCACCGGCCGGGATCGAGCCCTACGTGGCCGTCGCCAACGAGGTCCAACGTCAACTGTCATTGTCCGGAATCGCAGGTCGCGTCCTTACAACCCAGCCCAATGAGTTGTTCGGCCAAGATCTGGGGCTTACGGACGCCTCTGACAACGCTGTCGACATTGCCGTCCTGCCTCGGCTCGACACGGGTGATTCGGCGGCCGTTCTGGCTTCCTCTTTCGGCTGCACGACGTCACCGCAGGACGGCGGTACACCCATTCCGGGGAATCTCTCGGGTTTCTGCGACCAGGCGGTCCAGCCGGTCGTCGAGCAGGCCCTGTCGGGTGAGGTGCTGCTCTCCGACGCCCTCGCGGCGGTCGAGCCGGTGCTCTGGCAGCAGGCCGTCTCGATGCCGTTGTTCCAGGTAGCGGACCTGCTGGTGGTCCTGCCCGAGGCCCAAGGGGTCACCGCCGGCGCCCCGTTCGCCGGTCCCCTGAGCGCCGCGTCGACCTGGCGCCGGGAAGATCGTTGACCGTTGACCCGTACGAAACACTGGCTTCAAGATGCGTTCGTGAGGCAGTATTGACAGTATTCCCGGCGACCGGTTAACGAACGCTCCTGCCCGTAACTACGGAGTCGCTTGCTGCGACCGACGTGTCACCCTTTGGTCACGATCGGCCGATGGGCAGTGACCGTGCGGCGCACAGGTTCTTATCGTGCTCCAACGGTGTGTCGGTTCGGGGCGTGTTTGGCACATCACGGTTATGGGTGGAAGCAGACCCAAACGGTTGCTCCAACCCGGTGCTAGGAGGGCACGTGTCGATGAGGAGATCAAAAGCTGTCTCGGCGCTCGCGCTGATGACCAGCGCCGCGCTCGTGTTGAGCGCGTGCGGCGGCGGCGGTACGAGCACCACCGAACAGGGTGGCCAGCAGGACGCCAACCCGGGTGAGATCGGTGGCCAGGACGAGCTGCTCAAGCGTCCGAAGGTCGAGGACATCGGCGAGATCGCGGTCGCCGTGGAAGAGGGCTTCCACAACTACAACAACAACATCGGCGCGACGAACAACTTCTCCAGCACCATCGCGCTGTCGAACGTCCAGCCCTCGCCGTACGTGACCGAGCTGGTCGACGGCAAGGTGCTGATCAAGGTCGACGGCGACCTGATGGAGTCCGTCAAGGTCACCTCGTCGAGCCCGCAGACCATCGAGTGGAAGGTCCGCTCCGAGGCGGTCTGGTCCGACGGTCAGCCGGTCGACTGCGACGACTTCCACCTGAAGTGGCTCGCGGCCACCAGCAAGGCCACCATCACCGGTGACAGCGGCGAGCCCGCCTCGATCTTCGACTCGTCCCCCACGGGCTACGAGAACATCGAGAAGCTGGAGTGCGCGGACAACGACAAGACGATCACCACGACGTTCTTCGCGGACAAGCCGTTCGCCGACTACCGCGCGCTGTTCTCGCAGCCCGGCAGCGACAGCCTGCTCCCCGCCCACATCCTGGAGCAGAAGGCGAACGTCCCGGACATCACCAAGGTCCTGCCCTCGCAGAACGACGACACCGTCAAGTCGGTCGCGGACTTCTACACCAAGGGCTGGCTGGGCTTCGACCCGTCGGTCGCCCTGTCCGCCGGTCCGTACATGATCGAGTCCTCGGACCTGAAGGACCAGACCGTCCTGGTGCGCAACCCCAAGTGGTGGGGCAACCCGGGTGGTCCGGCCAAGGTCATCCTGAAGACGAACACGGACGCCCAGTCCGCGGCCCAGCAGCTGCAGAACAAGGAAGTCCAGGTCATCGCCCCGCAGGCCGACCCGTCGGTGGCCCTGCAGCTGCGCGAGGACAGCGCGTTCAAGGTCTACGCGGCCGGTGGCCAGACCTACGAGCACGTCGACTTCAACATGGCGCGCCCGCTGTTCAAGGAGAACAAGGACCTGCGCACGGCCGTGGCCCAGTGCTTCGACCGGCAGGGCCTGATCGACAAGCTGGTGGCGGACGTCGACCCGAACGCCAAGCCGCTGGGCAGCCTGACCTTCATGCCCAACGAGGTCGGCTACGAGGACCACTACGGCGACATCGGCAACGCCGACGTGGCGGCCGCGAAGAAGACCCTGGAGGACGGCGGCTGGGCCCTCGGCCCGGACGGCATCTACACCAAGGGCGAGTTCACCGCCAAGTTCTCGATCGGCTTCAAGACGGTCCAGCGCCGTGCGGACACCGTCCGCATCCTGCAGGACAAGTGCCGCCAGGCCGGTATCCAGATCGACGCCGACCAGGCCGCCGACTTCAACGACAAGCGCCTCCCGGCCTCCGAGTTCGACGCGGCCCTGTTCGCGTGGGTCGGCCAGCCGCTGAAGGCCGGCGCGTACGGCAACTACGCGCAGCGCTCCAAGGGCGGTTCGGGCAACTACAACAACTACGACTCGGCCGCGCTGACCGAGAAGTGGGCCGCCGCGAACGGTGAGCTGGACTACGAGAAGCGCACCGCGATGATGAACGACGCGGACAAGATCATGCGGGAGGACCTGCACAGCATCCCGCTGTTCCAGCTGTCCGACTTCGCCGCGTCGAACGCGGAGATCGGTCCGATCTCCTACATCGGCGTCGGTGGCGGCGTGACCTGGAACGTGTACGCCTGGCAGAAGAACAGCTGACAGCGGGCACGCAGGTGATCGAGCAGTAGCAGCACAACCCTTTTCCGCCGGGGGGCCGGTGCCACGAGCACCGGCCCCCCGGACGGTGTCCGCGTCCGGTAGGCGCCTACGCTGGCAGGCGTGGGTGCCTAGGGAGACTAGAGACTCGTCATGTTCCGTTACATAATCCGGCGGTTGTTGATCTCGATTCCGCTGTTGATCGTCGCCTCATTCCTCTGCTTCGGACTCGTCAACGCCATGGGCGACCCCCTGGCCGAGTGGAAGCTCCAGAAGCCCCGGACGCCGGCGGAGATCACCGCGGCCTACGAGCGGACGGGCTACAACGAGCCGTTCATGGAGCGCTACGTCGAGTGGGCGGGCGATTTCGTGACCGGCGACTGGGGTGAGACGGTCGTCCCCGGCAACGCGGGCAGGCCCGTCAAGGACGAGCTGCTCACGTCGTTCGGCATCACGCTGCGGCTCATCCTCGCGGCCGAGATCATCGCGCTCCTGCTGGGCATCGCGGTCGGCGTCATCGGCGCGGTCAGACAGTACTCGGTGTTCGACTACACGGCGACCGGAATATCGTTCGCGATGTTCTCGATGCCGTTGTTCTGCGTCGCCCTCATCCTCAAGGCGGGCGGCATCAAGCTCAACGACTGGCTGGAGTCCACCGGCGCAGACCGGTGGATCATCACCGCCGGCCCACCGGGCGAGGGTTTCAGCGGCAGCTTCACCGAGCAGCTGTTCCAGTACAGCGGCGCCTACATCCTGCCGACCATCTCGCTGGTCGTGATCCAGTTCGCGCTCTACAGCCGCTTCCAGCGCGCCTCCATGCTGGAGACGCTCAACGCCGATTACGTGCGCACCGCGCAGGCCAAGGGCATCTCGCAGGGACGGGCGATCTTCCGCCACGCGCTGCGCAACGCGCTGATCCCGATCATCACGGTCTCCTCGTTGAACATCGGCGCGGGCTTCGGCGGCGCGGTGATCACCGAAACGGTCTTCAACTGGTCCGGGATGGGCAAGTTCATCGTCGAGGCCATCACGAAGATCGAGCCCTACCAGGTGCTCGGCTTCATGATGGTGACGGCCGTGTTCATCATCCTGTTCAACCTGATCGCGGACATCCTGTACGCCTTCCTGGACCCGAGGATTCGCCTTGACTGACATGGGTGCCCCCGTGGCGCAGGCGCCTGCGCCGGGCTCGCCCGAGGCGAGCCAGTTCGACAACACCTCGGCCCGCAAGCAGTGGCAGGTCATCCTGCGCCGGTTCGCCCGGCACCGGGCCGCGCTGTTCGGCTTCATCCTGTTCGTGATCCTGGTGCTGTTCGCCTTCTTCGGCGGCCTGTTCTGGAAGTACCCGTACACGGACCTGGGCTTCAAGCGGTACCTGCCGCCCAGCGGCGACCACCCGCTCGGCACCGACCGGCTGGGCGGCGACATGGTCGCCCAGATCATCCGCGGCACCCAGTTCTCGCTCCAGATCGCGATCGTGGTGGCGTTCCTGTCCACCCTCATCGGCGTGGTGCTGGGCGCGCTGGCCGGCTACCTCAAGGGCTGGGTCGACACCGTCATCAGCCGCTTCATCGACCTGCTGCTGGTGATCCCCAGCCTGGTCATCGCGGCCGTGCTGGTGCGCAACAGCTTCGTGGTGTCGGTGGCCGGCGGCGGCGGCTCGAACTGGATGATCGTGGCCCTGTACCTGGGCCTGATCGGCTGGCTGTCCATCGCCCGGGTGATCCGCGGCATGGTCCTGTCGCTGCGGGAGAAGGAGTTCGTGGAGGCCGCCCGCGCGCTGGGCGCGTCCACGTCCCGGATCGTGTTCCGGCACATCCTGCCCAACACCGTCGACGTGATCATCGTCAACGCCACGCTGGCCATCGCGCAGGCGGTGCTGCTGGAGGCGGCCCTGTCCTTCATCGGTCTGGGCGTGCAGAGCCCGGACACGTCGTTGGGCCTGATGATCAGCCTGAACAAGAACGAGTTGACGCTGCACCCGTGGCTGTTCTTCGCCCCGTTCGTGTTCATCGTGCTGATCTCGCTCGCGGTCAACTTCATCGGTGACGGGCTCCGGGACGCCTTCGACCCGCGGCAGAAGAGGGTGAAGGCATGAGTGAGCTGGACGTGATGGGCGCGCCCCGGTCGGACTCCGGCCACCCGGGCGAGAAGCTCCTCCAGGTGCGGGACCTGTCGGTGGACTTCCCCACCGACGACGGCACCGTGCACGCGGTGCGGGACGTGTCGTTCACGCTCGGCGCGGGCGAGGTGCTCGGCGTCGTGGGCGAGTCCGGCTCGGGCAAGTCGGTGTCGTCGATGGCGGTCATGGGCCTGCTGCCCAAGACCGCGCGGATCGGCGGTTCGATCGAGTTCCGGGGCCGCGAGCTGGTCGGGCTGAGCTACAAGGAGATGCAGCCCATCCGCGGCAACGGCATTTCGATGATCTTCCAGGACCCGATGACCTCGCTGAACCCGGTGTACACGGTGGGCTGGCAGCTCGCCGAGGCGCACCGGGCGCACCACGACGTGTCGAAGAAGGCCGCCTGGGCCAAGGCCGTCGAGGTGCTGGAGCTGGTGGGCATCCCGCAGCCGGACCGGCGCGCGTCGCAGTACCCGCACGAGTTCTCCGGCGGTATGCGGCAGCGCGTGATGATCGCGATGGCGATCGTCAACGACCCGGACGTGATCATCGCCGACGAGCCGACCACGGCGCTGGACGTGACCGTGCAGGCGCAGATCCTGGACACGCTGCTGCGCATCCGGGACGAGACGAGCGCCGGCATCATGATCATCACCCACGACCTCGGCGTGGTGGCGGGCATGGTGGACCGCGTCCAGGTCATGTACGGCGGCACGGTCGTCGAGCAGGGCACCGTGGACGAGATCTTCGAGGCCCAGCGGATGCCCTACACCGTCGGCCTGCTGGGCTCCATCCCGAACCCGAACATGCTGGGCAAGCGCCTCACCCCCATCCAGGGCGCGCCGCCCTCGCTGATGAACCTGCCGCGGGGCTGCACGTTCTCGCCGCGCTGCCCGCTGGCGATCGACGCCTGCCGGGAGACCGAGCCGCAGCTGCTGGAGACCGACCGGTCCGGCCACTTCGCGCGGTGCCACCGCTCCGCGCACCTGGCCACCGTCGAGAACCCGCAGCGGCTGTTCGCGCACGACGAGATCGGCGTCGTGGAGAACCCCGCCTCCCTGACCGCGGCGAACCCGGACATCCCGGTGGCCGAATCGGTCGAGGCGGTCGAAGCGCGGCTGCGCGAAGAGGAGAGGCCGACCTCATGACCACGTCCACCGATGTGAACCCGCAGGCCGGCGGCGCCGCCTCCGGGCGTCCGGGCGAGACCCCGCTGCTGGAGGTCCGGGACCTGGTCAAGTCCTTCCCGGTGCGCGGCGGCGGCATCATCCCGCGCGTCGTCGGGCAGGTGCAGGCCGTCTCCGGCCTGACCTTCGACCTGTACCCGGGCGAGACGCTGGGCCTGGTCGGCGAGTCCGGCTGCGGCAAGTCCACCACCGGGCGCGCCATCCTCCAGCTGCACAAGCCGACCTCCGGCTCGGTGAAGTTCGAGGGCCGCGAGCTGACGAAGCTGCGCGGCAAGGGGCTGCGCTCGGTGCGCCGGGACATGCAGATCGTGTTCCAGGACCCGTACGCCTCGCTGAACCCGCGTTGGCAGATCAACGAGCTGATCTCCGAGCCGTTCAAGATCCACGGCACGGAGAGCGGCACCAACGTGCAGTCGCGGGTCAACGAGCTGATGGAGCTCGTGGGCCTCAACCCGGAGCACCGCAACCGGTACGCGCACGAGTTCTCCGGCGGCCAGCGCCAGCGCATCGGCATCGCCCGCGCGCTCGCGCTCAACCCGAAGCTCGTGGTGCTGGACGAGCCGGTGTCGGCGCTGGACGTGTCGGTGCAGGCGGGCGTGGTGAACCTGCTGGAGGAGCTCCAGGAGCGCCTCGGCCTGGCCTACCTGTTCGTGGCGCACGACCTGTCGGTCGTGCGGCACATCTCCGACCGGGTCGCGGTGATGTACCTCGGCAAGATCATCGAGATCGGTGACCGCGAGGAGATCTACGGGCGCCCCATGCACCCGTACACGCAGGCGCTGCTGTCCGCGGTGCCGGTGCCGGACCCGAAGCTGGAGCGCCGCCGCCAGCGGATCGTGCTCACCGGTGACGTGCCGTCGCCGGTGAACCCGCCGTCGGGCTGCCGGTTCCGCACCCGCTGCTGGAAGGCGCAGGACATCTGCGCCACCGAGGAGCCGAAGCTGGAGCACCGCGGCGACGCCGCCGGCACGCTCTCGGCGTGCCACTTCGCCGAGGTCAAGCCCCTGCTGGTCGGCTGACCGCACCCGCCCCGCCGGGGGCGCCGGGTTCGCCCGGCGCCCCCGGCGGCGCGCGTCCCACCCCCGGCCGGGCCCGCCGCGCCGCCGGGGGCGGTGCGGTTCAAGGCCGTCATACCCACGCTTTACTCTGATCCGGTGACGCTGACTGCACCACCACGGTTGCTGCTGGTACACGCACACCCGGACGACGAGAGCCTGTGGACGGGCGGCACGATCGCCCGCTACTCCTCCCTGGGCGTGCACGTCACCGTGGTCACCTGCACCCTCGGCGAGGAGGGTGAGATCATCCCGCCCGCGCTGCGCAACCTGGCCGCGGACGCCGCCGACCAGCTCGGCGGGTACCGGGTCGCGGAGCTGCGCTCCGCCTGCGCCGCCCTGGGTGTGACCGACCACCGGTTCCTCGGCGGCATGGGCCGCTGGCGCGACTCCGGCATGGCGGGCGTCGAGGCCAACGACCACCCGCGCGCGTTCGTCCGGGGCCCGGCCGACGAGCAGGCCGCGGAGCTCGCGGAGATCATCGCCTCGGTCCGGCCGCAGGTCGTGGTCACCTACGACGCGTTCGGCGGCTACGGGCACCCCGACCACATCCGGGCGCACGAGATCACCACCGCCGCGGTCGCGTCCTCGGACGTGGACCGCCTGTTCCACACCGTCACCTCGCGCGCCGCGACCGCCGAGGGCGTGGCGCGGCTGGCCGGGCTGAGCGACCTGCCGTGGCGGCTGCCCGCCGAGGGCGAGCTGCCGGTCACCGACGACGAGGCCATCACCACGGTGGTGGACGTCTCCGAGCACCTGGTGGCCAAGCTGCGCGCGCTGCGCGCCCACTCCACCCAGGTCGGCGTGTGGCAGGACGGCGCCGGCGGCGCGTCCTACGCGCTGTCCAACGGCATCGCCCAGCCGGTCGTGCCCACCGAGCACTACGTGCTGGCGCGGGGGCCCGTGGCGGGCGCGGCGACGGATCTCTTCGGGGGGTTGGATTGACCGACCGCCTGGCGCTGCTCGGGATCGCGGCCGCGGCCTTCGTGCTCGCGGTGCTGGAGCTGTTCTTCCTGCCGCTGCGGCTGGACGGCACCCTGCTGCCGCGCGTGGACGACTGGCCGTTCCCGGTCACGGTGGTGGCGGCGGTCGTGACCACCCCGCTGCTGGTGCGCCTGGCCTCCCACCACGCGCGGCGCACCTCGGGCGCGGCCTCGCCGCTGCTGGTGTGGATGGCGACGCTGCTGCTGTTCGGGCTGTTCGGACCGGGTGGCGACGTCGTGCTGCTCAACGACTGGCGCACCCTGGTGCTGTTCGCCGGCGGCGTGCTGCCCAGCGCCGTCGTCGTGGGTGCTTTCGTGGGGAGGCGGGCTGATGGCGGAAGCGATCACTGACCGGGACGTGGTGCGCGCGTTGCGGCCGTTCGTGCGCGCCACGGGGCCGCTGCTGGACACGCTGCGGGAGGCCAACCTGCTCGGCCTGCGCGACCGCGAGGTGGAGCGCGGCGCCGACCGGCGGCTGGTGGACCGGCTGTGGGACCGGCTGGCGCGGGTGAAGGTGCCGGGCACGGCGGCGTGGGCGCGGATGGACGTGCCGCAGCGCGACGAGTGGTGGCTCAACCGGTTGGGCCGGCTGCTGTCGCTGCTGGCCGCGATCCCCGGCGTCGGCGGCGCGCTGGCCGACCGGCTGCCGATCCAGTCGACGCTGGGCGCGGCCGGGCAGGGGCTGCTGCTGTCGGCGATGGCGGGGGAGCGCGGGATCACCTCGACCGAGGACCGGGTGCGGCTGCTGGCGCACGTGCTGTTCCAGCGCGAGGTCGACGGCCGGGCCGTGGAGCCGGTCGAGGACGAGGACCGCCGGACCCGGGAGCTGACCGAGGAGCTGAAGCCCGAGCGGTCCACGTTCAAGGCCATCGGCGCGACGGTGTGGAAGCTCGCCAAGGTGCTGTGGCGGCTGGAGGACGAGCTGGACAAGCGGCCGCAGGGGCGGCTGTACCACCAGGCGCTGGGGATGCTGCCCGTGGTCGGGGTCCTGGGCGACTACCTGGGCGAGCGGTGGGCGTTGAAGGAGGTCCGCGCGTCGGCCTACGCGTGGTTCGGCGCCCAGTACCGGTAGCGGTGGTGCTCGACGCAGCCCAGCGAGGCGTACAGGGCGATGGCGGGCCGGTTGTGCTCGGCCACCTGGAGCGCGCAGCGGGTCGCGCCCCGTTCGGCGCCCCACGCGGCGAGGCCGCCCATGAGCAGCCGGGCCAGCCCCCGGCGGCGGGCCCCGGGCCGCACCGCGAGCCGGGCGACGTGCAGCAGGTCGCCGACCACGGCGCCGCGCACGGCGGCGAGCACGGTTCCGGGCGCCTCGTCCGGGCCCCGGGTCTGCTCCGTGCCCCCGGTCTGCTCCTCCGCCTCCCCGGTCTCCGCCGACCCCTCGGTCTCCGCCACCTCCTCGTTCTCCTCCGGCCCCCGGGCCACGACCACGCCGAACCCGACCGCCGCCCCGGTGGTGAGCACGTGCCGCTGGGCGGGCGTGGGGTCCGGTTGGGCGGCCAGGTCCCACCAGCCGGGAAGCGGCTCGGCGGTGACGACCACCCCCCGGCGGTCCCGATCGTGCTTCGGGGTGACGAACCCGGCGAGCGCGCCGGTCATCACGAGCGATTCCGCGCCGCCGGGGTGGTCGAGGTCGACCCGCCAGCCCGCGGCCGCGACGGCGCCCTCCGCCGGCGAGCCGATCACCACGTGGGCGGCCGGCGCGATCGCGTGGCGGCGGGCGAAGTCCCGCACCCGGTCGAGCGCCTCGGACACCGGAATTCCCGGGTCACCCGTGGTCAGGGCGCTGTTGGCGCGTCCGGTGAAGCCGCCGGCGGCCCGCAGCCGCCACTGCCCCAGGGGGACGTCGACCACGGCCGGCCACGCGTCGGCGCACCGCTGCTCCAACCCGGTGATGTCGTGCACCCGGGCATCGTCCCCCGCGTCCCCGCCGGGTGTCGTGTGAGCTGCCGCACGGTGCGGATAAGGCAAGCCTGGGCGTTGGAGGATGGAGCGCGCCGCGTACCCTCCGGCTTGCGCGGTGTGGACCAGAGCAGAAGCAGGAGAGCGCAGTGACCTATGTGATCGCCCAGCCGTGCGTGGACGTGCTCGACAAGGCGTGCATCGAAGAGTGCCCCGTCGACTGCATCTACGAAGGCGACCGGATGCTCTACATCCACCCGGATGAGTGCGTCGACTGCGGTGCTTGCGAGCCGGTGTGCCCGGTGGAGGCCATCTACTACGAGGACGACGTGCCGGACGAGTGGAAGGAGTACACGAAGGCGAACGTGGACTTCTTCGACGAGCTGGGGTCCCCCGGCGGCGCCTCGAAGGTCGGCAAGGTCAGCGCGGACCCGGCGTTCGTCAAGGCGCTGCCGCCGCAGGCGTCCCACGAGTGACCACGAGGCTCCCGGACTTCCCCTGGGACTCGCTGGCCGACCACGCCGCCGCTGCGCGCGCGCACCCCGGTGGCGTGGTCGACCTGTCCATCGGCACACCGGTGGACCCCGTCCCGGACGTGATCCAGCGGGCCCTCGGCGCGGTCGCCGACCAACCCGGCTACCCGACCACCCACGGCACCCCCGCGCTGCGCGAGGCCGCGGTCGGGGCGCTGGCCCGGCGGCACGGCGTGGAGGGGCTCGACCCGGTGGCGGTGCTGCCGACCATCGGCTCCAAGGAGCTGGTGGCGTGGCTGCCGACGCTGCTCGGGCTCGGTCCCGGTGACGTGGTCGCCATCCCGGCGCTGTCCTACCCGACCTACGAGGTGGGCGCGACGCTCGCGGGCGCGACGCCGGTGCGGCTGGCCGACGGCGAGCCGCCGCCCGCCGGGACCCGGCTGGTGTGGCTGAACTCGCCGGCCAACCCGACCGGCCGGGTGCAGTCGGCCGCCGCGCTGGCGCGGGCCGTGGCGGAGGCGCGGGAGGTGGGCGCGGTCGTCGCGTCCGACGAGTGCTACCTGGCGCTGCCGTGGACGGCGGAGCCGGTGTCGGTGCTGCGGCCCGAGGTGCGCGGCGACTCCCTGGACGGGGTGCTGGCCGTGCACTCGCTGTCGAAGACGTCGTGCCTGGCGGGGTACCGGGCGGGGTTCGTGACCGGTGACCCGGCGCTGGTGAGGTCCCTGCTGGAGGTGCGCAAGCACGCGGGCATGATCGTGCCGCGGCCCGTGCAGGAGGCCATGACGGCGGCGTTGACCGACGACGCGCACGTGGCGGAGCAGCGGGAGCGCTACCGGGCGCGGCGCGCGGTGCTGCTGCCGGCGCTGACCGCGGCGGGTTTCACCGTGGAGCACTCCGAGGCGGGCCTGTACCTGTGGTCGACCCGCGGCGAGGACGCGTGGGACACGGTGGCGTGGCTGGCCGAGCGCGGCGTCCTGGCCGCCCCCGGCACGTTCTACGGCCCGACCGGCGACCGGCACGTCCGCATCGCCCTGACCGCCACCGACGACCGCGTGGCCACCGCAGCCGCCCGCCTGGCCCCCTGAATCTTCTGCCCCCAGAACCTACCCACGAGTGAAGAACTCGGGGGTCGTGAACGTACGACACGGTGGTCCTGAACGTACGACTCGCGCGAGTCGTACGTTCAGGGTGCGCGAGTCGTACGTTCGGGGAGGGTGAGTTCTTTACTGGTGAGTAGGGTCAGTCGTTGGCGTGCAGGGCGGCGTTCAGCTCCACGCCGGTGCCCTTGCGGGGCAGGACCTTGACCGCGCCGGTGGTCGAGTCGCGCAGGAACAGCAGGTTGGACATGCCCGACAGCTGCGCCGCCTTGACGACCGCGCCGTCCGCGCCGGTGACCTTGGTGCCGGCGGTGACGTAGAGGCCCGCCTCGACCACGCAGTCGTCGCCCAGCGAGATGCCCAGGCCCGCGTTGGCGCCGATCAGGGAGCGCTCGCCGACGGAGATGACCTGTTTGCCGCCGCCCGACAGGGTGCCCATGATCGACGCGCCGCCGCCCACGTCCGTGCCGTCGCCGACGACCACGCCCGCCGAGATGCGGCCCTCCACCATGGACGCGCCGAGCGTGCCCGCGTTGAAGTTCACGAAGCCCTCGTGCATGACGGTGGTGCCGGGCGCCAGGTGCGCGCCCAGGCGCACCCGGTCCGCGTCCGCGATCCGCACGCCGGTCGGCGCCACGTAGTCGACCATCCGCGGGAACTTGTCGATCCCGTACACGGTCACCGGCCCGCGCGAGCGCAGCCGCAGCCGGGTCTCCTCGAAGCCCTCGACCGCGCACGGCCCGAAGTTCGTCCACACCACGTTGTTCAGCAGCCCGAAGACGCCGTCCAGGTTGGCGCCGTGCGGCCGGACCAGCCGCGACGACAGCAGGTGCAGCCGGAGCCACACGTCGTAGGCGGAGGCGGGCGCGTCGGCCAGGGAGGCGATGCCGACCTGGACGCCGACGACCTCCACGTCGCGCTCGGCGTCCGCGCCGAGCTGCCGGGCCGCGGCCTCGCCCAGCGCGGAGGCGACCTCCGCGGACGACAGCAGCGTCGTCCCGGCGGCCTCCCCGCCCAGCCGCGGCGCGGGGAACCACGTGTCCAGCACGTCGCCGGTCGGGGTGACGGTCGCGAGTCCGACGCCGTACGCGCCGGTGGTGTCTGCGGTGCTCACGGACGCCAACGGTAACGTGCGGCGCATGGCCGACCCCCTGGACCTCGCCGCCGATCCCGTCGAGCTGACCGCCGCGCTGGTGGACATCCCCAGCGTGTCGCGCGACGAGGCGCGCATCGCGGACGCGGTGGAGCGGTCCCTGCGGGAGCAGACGCCGCTGGAGGTGGTCCGCCACGGCAACGCCGTGCTGGCCCGCACGAACCTCGGCCGCCCGAACCGGGTCGTCCTGGCCGGCCACCTGGACACCGTGCCGGTCAACGACAACCTGCCCGCCCGCCTGGTCGACGGCGTCCTGCACGGCTGCGGCACGGTGGACATGAAGAGCGGCGACGCGGTGATGCTGCACCTGGCCGCCACCACCCCGGCCCCGCGCCACGACCTGACCTTCGTGTTCTACGACTGCGAGGAGATCGAGGCCGTCCACAACGGCCTGGGCCGCGTCGAGCGCGAGCTGCCCGAGTGGCTGCGGGGCGACCTGGCGATCGTGTGCGAGCCGTCGAACGCGGTGATCGAGGCCGGCTGCCAGGGCACCATGCGCGTCGAGGTGCGCGCGACGGGCGCCCGCGCCCACACCGCCCGCGGCTGGATGGGCGTCAACGCGATCCACGCCCTCGGTGAGGTCCTGCGCCGCCTGGAGGCGTACGAGCCGCGCCACGTCGAGATCGACGGCTGCCACTACCGCGAGGGCCTCCAGGCGGTGGGGGTCTCCGGCGGCGTGGCGGGCAACGTGGTGCCCGACGAGGCGGTGCTGACGGTCAACCACCGGTTCGCCCCCGACCGGTCGCCGGAGCAGGCCGAGCGGCACCTGCGGGAGCTGTTCCGCGGCTACGACGTGACCGTCACCGACCTGTCGCCGGGCGCGCTGCCCGGTCTGGCCCACCCGGTGACGCGGGAGCTGGTGGCGGCGTCCGGCGGCACGCCCGTGGCCAAGCTCGGCTGGACCGACGTGGCCCGCTTCGCCGCGCTCGGGATGCCCGCGGTGAACCTCGGCCCCGGCGACCCGAGCCTGGCGCACACGAAGCAGGAGAACGTCCCGGTGAACCAGGTGCGACAGTGCCTTGAAGTGTTGCGTCGCTTCCTGGGTTAGGCCGGAAGCGCCACTACACTCCGACCGATGAGCGAGAACGGCGCGGACGGGCACCCCGTGGACGAGCACCCCAAGGAGAAGCAGCGCGGACCGGTCGTCCTGCGCCGCGATCGCCGCGACGAGCTGACGACCACCGACCAGCGCCTGCTGGACTCCCGCGGCCACAGCGACTGGGTGCACACCGACCCGTGGCGGGTGCTGCGCATCCAGGCGGAGTTCGTGGAGGGCTTCGGCGCGCTGGCCGAGGTGCCGAGCGCGGTGACGGTGTTCGGCTCCGCCCGCACGGGCCGCGACCACCCCGAGTACGAGACCGGCCGCGAGCTGGGCCGGGCGCTGGCGGAGGCCGGGTTCGCGTGCATCACGGGCGGCGGTCCGGGCGCGATGGAGGCGGTCAACCGGGGCTGCTCGGAGGCGGGCGGCTTCAGCGTCGGCCTGGGCATCGAGCTGCCGTTCGAGCAGGGCCTGAACCCGTGGGTCGACCTGGGCGTGAACTTCCGCTACTTCTTCGTCCGCAAGACCATGTTCATCAAGTACTCGCAGGCGTTCATCTGCCTGCCGGGCGGCTTCGGCACGCTGGACGAGCTGTTCGAGGCGCTGACCCTGGTGCAGACCAAGAAGGTCACCAAGTTCCCGGTGGTGCTGTTCGGCCGCGAGTACTGGCAGGGCCTCTACGACTGGGTGAAGAGCTCGGTGCTGGACGGCGGCAAGGTCGGGGAGAAGGACGTCGAGCTGCTGTACCTGACCGACGACGTCGACGACGCGGTCCGCATCGTGCGCGAGGCGCACCAGGCGTGGGCGGACGCGCACTGAGCCGGTAGGGCACCGCGCCGGTAGGGCACCGCGCCGGTAGGGCACCGCGCCGGTAGGGCACCGCGCCGGTAGGGCACTGAGCCGGTAGGGCACCGCGCCGGTAGGGCACCGCGCCGGTCGACCGCGAGGTCGCCGACACCGACGTCGACGACCTGCCGGTCGTGGAGACCACGCGCGACCGCGAGGCGCCGGTGGCGGCCCACGGCGACGCGTTCCCGGCGCTGCCCGGCGGCACCGGCACCGGCGCGGGTCCGTCTCGCGGTTCGCGCCGGACCCGCCGGTGGTCGCCGACGACGTGACTGCCGACGACGCGACCGTCGCCCCGGACGCGTGCGCTAGCCGATCCGGGCCTCCGCCAGCCCCCTGGCGCGGGCCAGCCGGTCCGCCTCCTCCGCGAACATGTCGAGGTCCAGCGCCACGAACGGCGCCAGGGCCACGTCCAGCCGCTCGCCGCTCGTCCTCGCCTGCCAGGTGCCCAGCACCTCGCCGTCCACGAGCAGCGCGCCCCGCCGGCCCAGCACGCGCCACACCTGCTTCCGGTGCTCCCCGTCGGGCACGAGCAGCTCGCGGTCGCGGGCGTTGAGGTAGGGGTCCAGCGGCGGCAGCAGCCGCACCACCTCGGGCTCGGGCGGGTCCTCGAACGCCGCGACCAGGTCGGCGGGCAGCCACGCCTTCCGGGACACGGGCACGAGGTCGTCCGGCCAGGCCGCCTTGACGTCGCGGACGGGCGCGTCGAAGTACCGGGCGACCTCCGCGTAGCCGGCGGGGCCGTGCAGCCCCAGGTAGTGGGTGATCAGCTCGCCGAACCCCTCGGCGCGCTCCGGCACCTCGCGGCGATCCTCCAGCGGCACGAACACCACGCCCCGCTCGTCCGGGTCGAACCGGAGGCCGGCGGGCAGCACGGCGAGCCGGAACACCGGGTCGAGCACGTGCGTCGCCCCGCAGCCCCGGCACCAGTCGGTGACCTCGGGCGGCACGAGCGGCGTCAGGCGGGCGGACGCCTCGCCCTTGGTCATCGGGCCGGTGACCACGTCGCGCAGCGCGGCGGCGACCTCGCGCAGGACCCGCAGGCCCTCGGTGACGGGCGGCCGGCCCATCCGGGCCACGGCGTCGGCGTCGCCCAGCGGCCACAGCCGGGCGGCCAGCGCCGGCACGTCCCGCGCGCGGTGCCGGTGGGGCGCGCCGCGCACGGTCCAGGTGAGGGTGAAGGCGTCGTCGAGCGGGGGCACGACGTCCAGGCGGGCGGCCAGCGCGGGCACGGCGGAGCGCTCGGAGTCCTGGAGGCCGAGGTCGAACACCCGCAGCCGGGCGGGGTCGGTGGTGGTCCGGTCGAACTGGTGGGCGGCGACGCGGTAGGCGATCACCCGCTCGCGGTCAGCCACCCCGGACGTCCTCGAACACGACGTCCAGGGTGATCAGCTCGTGGGCGAGCCGGACCTCGCCGCCGAGGCCCGCGAGCCCGCCGGTGCCCGAGCCGGGCACGACGTGGCCGAAGCTGCGGGCCCCGGCGGCGGAGACGACGCCGCCGTGCTGCATGACGAACGACCCGGTGCGGCCGTCGAGGGTGCCGGTGAACCGCTCCGTGCCGACGTACCCGGCCTGCCCCTCGGACGGTTGGCACGTGGTCAGCTCGGCGGTGGAGGTGCCCTCCAGGACACCGGTGTAGGTCTTCTCCACCAGCACCCGGCTGAGCTTCGGCTCCGCCTCGTCCCAGGTCGTGTCGTCCCACCGGGTGATCGTGAACGTCGATTCCATGCCGGCGATCCTGGCAGGGACACCTGTCAACCGCTGTCAGGCCCCCGCCCGAGGGTCCCAGCCAGAGGACCCCAGCCAGAGGACCCCAGCCCGCGGCGTCAGCCGAGCGGCACCGAGAGCGAGGAGTCCGCGCCGAAGGCCACCGACGCGCCGGGGGTGCTGGTCCCGCCGTACCGGGCGTCCACGGCGTCGACGACCAGCACGAGCCGGTTGCCCGCGCCGACCTGCCACACCACCGGCTCCAGGGCGAGGTCGACCACCCGGGTCCCGGTGCCGGCCAGCGTGACGGGCTTGTGCGTGACCAGCGCACCCAGGCCCAGCGGGTTCACCTCGTACAGGTAGGCGTACAGGGTGGTGGCGGTCGCACCGGGGGTCACGGTGAGCCGGGCGCGGGGCGTGCCGCTGACGGTGACCGGCTGCCACCGCACCGGGGTCCGCCACACGGCCGCCGCGCCTCGGTCGACCAGCGGGGTGGACACGCCGACCGGGATCCTGAAGAAGCCCTGGAGCGCGCCGGAGAGCAGGACGGTCCCGCTCTCGGCCAGCGTCGGCCGGACCGCGCCGATGCGGTCCGCGGCCAGCGGCGCCACCTCGGTGCGCGCGGTGGCCGCCGCCCACGTCGGGTGGCCGCGCCAGGCGCCGCCGTTGGCGGGCTTGAGCTGGACGGGCTGCTCGCGGTCGACGCCGTTGGCCACGCCCTTGAGGTGGTGGTCGAACCAGCGGCCGACCGACTCCCAGATCTCGTTGGGCAGGCCGGCCGCGCCGAACAGCTCGGCGGTGGCGTGGTCGCCGGGGGACAGCATGAGCCGCTTGGGCCCGGTCAGCGCGGTGAAGAAGTCGGTGACCTGGCCGGGCGGGAACAGCCCGTCGTTCCAGGCGTTGCCGATCAGGACCGCGGCCTTGATCGACGACACGCGCGTGGCGGGCGAGCGGGGCGGGGAGATCGGCAGCACGTCGGCGAAGCGGCCCCGCCGGTAGGCGGTCTCGGCCTCGCGCAGCACCGGGCCGGGCCGCCCGGTGAGGTGGCCGGCGGCGAGCAGCAGCTCCACGCCCTGCGCGCTGACGGTCTCGTTCGGGTACAGGGAGCGGGCCAGGTCGGTCCACGTGCTCAGCGCGGCCACCGCCTTGACCCGGGGGTCGGCCGCGGCGGCGAGCAGCGCCTGGCCCGCGCCGTAGGAGATGCCGCCGACGCCGACCCGCGCCGGGTCGCCCGCCGCCTCGGCCACGCCCCAGTCGATGACCCGGCTGACGTCGGCGACGGTGTCCGGGCCGGCCACGTCGATCTCGCCGCCGGAGTCGTGGAAGCCCCGGCTGGTGTAGCTGATGACCACGTAGCCGGACTCGTGGGCGAGCTTCGCGGCCGCGCCCACGTACTCGAGGTTGGGCAGGCCCCAGCTCGACGGCAGCACGATCAGCGGGAACGGCCCGCCGCCGCGCCCGGTGGGCTCGACCACGACCGCCCGGAGCGGGGTGCCGCCCGCGCCGGGGATCGTCTCGTAGGAGGTCCGGAAGCCGGGCGCGGCCTGCGCGGGCGGTGCCAGGAGCAGCGCGAGCAGGGCGGCGAGCAGCAGGGGGAGTGATCGGCGCACGAGGTCCTCCTTGACCGTGACCGGGATCACGCAGGGTGTTACCGGTGAGTAAACCCCATGGGTACTCGTCGGTAGGGTGGAGGTGTGGCGCGGATCACCCGGGGGCGGGGCGTGGCACGATGCGGTCATGCTGCGGTTCGGTGCCCGGGAGGTCGCGCACGACCGCGCGCTGGTGATGGCGATCGTCAACCGGACGCGCGACTCCTTCTACGACGGGGGGTCGACGTTCACCGACACCGCCGCCATGGCCGCGGTGGACCGGGCGGTCGCCGAGGGCGCCGACATCGTCGACATCGGCGGGGTGCGGGCCGGCGCCAAGGGCGAGGTGGTGGACGCGGCCGAGGAGGCGCGGCGGGTGGTGCCGTTCGTCGCGGCGGTCCGCGAGCGGCACCCGGACCTGGTGATCAGCGTCGACACGTGGCGGCACGAGGTGGGCCGCGCGGTGTGCGCGGCGGGCGCCGACCTGCTCAACGACACGTGGGCGGGCGCGGACCCGCGGCTGGCGGAGGTGGCCGCCGAGTTCGGCGTCGGCATCGTCTGCTCCCACACCGGCGGCCTGGCGCCGCGCACCGACCCGCACCGGGTGCGCTACCGGGACGTGGTGGCGGCCGTGGCGGGCGAGCTGGTGGAGCGCGCGGAGCGGGTGGTGGCGCTGGGCGTGCCGGCGGCGGGCGTGCTGATCGACCCGACGCACGACTTCGGCAAGAACACCTGGCACGGCCTGGAGCTGCTGCGCCGGCTGGACGAGCTGGTGGGCACCGGGTGGCCGGTGCTGATGGCGCTGTCCAACAAGGACTTCGTGGGCGAGACGCTGGGCGCGGAGGTGGGCGACCGGGTGGAGGGCACGCTCGCGGCGACCTCGGTGGCGGCGTGGACGGGCGCGAAGGTGTTCCGGGCCCACCAGGTCCGGCAGACGCGGCGGGTGCTGGAGATGGTGGCGAGCATCGCGGGCACGCGCCCGCCCGCGCGGGTCCTGCGGGCGCTGGCCTGATGCCCGACTGGTTCGCGGCCAACACCTGGCAGCGCCCGGCGTGGACGGTCGCGGAGCTGGTGGCCCTCAAGGGCGGCCGCGCGGTGAGCGTGGTGCTGCCCGCACTGGACGAGGAGGCCACCGTGGGCGGAGTGGTGGCCTCGGTGCGGCCGCTGGTGGGTTCCCTGGTGGACGAGCTGGTCGTGGTGGACTCCGGGTCGACCGACGGCACGGCGGCGCGGGCCGCGGCGGCGGGGGCGCGGGTGGTGCGCCGCCGCGACGTGCTGCCCGACCTGCCGCCGCGGCCGGGCAAGGGCGAGGTGCTGTGGCGCTCGCTCGCGGCCACCTCCGGCGACCTGGTGGTGTTCCTGGACTCGGACCTGGTGGACCCGGACCCGGGGTTCGTGCCCGCCCTGCTGGGGCCGCTGCTGACCCGGGACGTGCACCTGGTCAAGGGCTTCTACCGGCGGCCCCTGGGCGGGTCGGGCGACGGCGGCGGGCGGGTGACCGAGCTGGCCGCCCGCCCGCTGCTCAACGCGCTGCGCCCCGAGCTGGCCGGGGTGGTGCAGCCGCTGGGCGGCGAGTACGCGGGCACCCGCGCGTTCCTGGAGTCGGTGCCGTTCGCCCCTGGCTACGGCGTGGAGATCGGGCTGCTGCTCGACGCCCACGCCCGCTACGGCCTGGCCGGGATCGCGCAGGTCAACCTGGGGGCGCGGGAGCACCGCAACCGGGACCTGCGGCAGCTGGGCGCGATGGCGGCCCAGGTCACGGGCACCGCGCTGCGCCGCTGCGGCGTGCCGGTCGCCTCCGAGGAGCTGACTCAGTTCCTGCCGTTCGACGGGGAGTGGCTGCCCTCGTCGGTGCGGGTGCCGGCGGAGGACCGGCCCGCCATGCGCTCGGTGCTCCAGCGGTCCCGGTAGTGGCCGGGCGTCGCGACCAGCTCGGCGTGGGTGCCGTCCTGGGTGACGCGGCCGGCGCCGCCCGGACCCGCCGCACGGACCCGCGCGCCCCGGCCCACCGCCGCGCGGCGTCGACCGGCGGCCCGGTCACCTCCCGCACCGCCACCGAGCCGAGCGCCACGTGCGCGGGCGCGCCGCCGCGCGGCAGCGACGGCCCGACCCCGTACTGGACGACCGCCGCGAGGGCCGCCGCGGCGAATCCGCCGCGCCGCTCTCGCCGGGCCGGCCGGTCCACCGGCTCCCCGGTCCGGTCCAGCTCGCGGTCCGGCGCGCCGAACGCGGTCAGCTCGGCCGCGCCGTCGACCGCGCCGACCGTGCCGAACCTGTCCGGCTGGTGCTCGGCGACGATCGGGAACCGGGCGAACCCGAGGCCGACCAGCGCTGGCGTGGCCAGGGCGGTGGTGACCACGCCCAGCCGCAGCGAGCGGCGGAAGAAGTCGACCTCGACGGTGCGGCGCAGGAAGTGGTGCGCGCTGACGCCGGTGAGGAACACCCGCCCACGGAGGAACCCGTCGGCCACCGTGATCCAGAACGCCGAGGCGTAGGCGGTCGGCGCGACGAGCCAGATCAGCGCCGGGCGGACCCACGGCCGAGCCGGTCCGGGGGCATCCACGAGCAGGCAGGGTATACGTAGCGAGCCTACCTGGGATCGGGGTTCCCCCGAGGCGGACCCCGGCTTCGATCCGTAGACTCACTACGCATGAAGTCCGACGCGCTGCGCGGCCACCTCGACGCGCTGCTCCTGGCCACGCTCGACGACGGGCGGCTGCACGGCTACGCGATCATCGAGGCGCTCCAGCGGCGCAGCGGCGGCGCGCTCGACCTGCCCACCGGCACCGTCTACCCCGCGCTGCGCCGGCTGGAGTCCGCCGGCCTGGTCGGCAGCGAGTGGAGCACCGTCGGCGGGCGGCAGCGCCGCACCTACCGGCTCACCGCCGCCGGCCGCGGGGCGCTGGCCGTCGAGCGCACCGCGTGGCGCGAGTTCACCACCGCGATCGAGGGCGTGCTGGGGGGCGGGCCGTGGCCGGCGCAGGCGTGATCGACGACTACGTCACCGCCCTGGACCGGCGGCTGCGCGGCCCCGACCACGCCAAGGACGACCTGCTCGCCGAGGCCCGCGACAGCCTCGACGACGCCGCCTCCGCCCACCGCGACCGGGGCCTGGCGGACGAGGCCGCCCAGCGGCGGGCGGTCGCCGAGTTCGGGCCGGTCGCCGCCGTGGCCCGCGACTACCAGGGCCTGCTCGGCCTCGCCCACGGCACCCGCACGCTGCGCACGCTGATGCTGGTCCTGCCGCCGGCCCACCTCCTCTGGGAGCTGAACCGGGCCTTCTGGATCGGCGCCTGGCAGGACTTCGACACCCCGCCACCCGCCTGGTACCTGCTGGTCGCCCGGTTCAACGACACCGCGTCGTGGCTGGTCGCGGGCGTGGCCGTGCTCGCCCTGCTGGTCGGTCGGCGGCTCGCGCGCACCACGCTGAGCACCCTGACCCTGGCCAGGCTCGCGGGCGCGGTGGCGGTCGGCGCGGTCGGCGTCGCGCTGGGCGGCAACCTCGCCATCCTGGCCGCCACCGCCCACCTGGACGCGGCCCGGCTGGTCGTGTCGCCGCCGGTGCTGCTGGCCACCCTGTTCTCGCTGGCCGTGATGCTGCGGCTGGCCGTGCTGGCGCGGCGGTGCGTGGTGTTCTCGTCGCTGTGAGCGGCGGGCGTGTGCCACGATCGTCACGTGACCTCAGCGCTCATCTACATCGTCGTCATGGCGCTCGTCGCGGCCGTGGTCTTCCTGCTGGCCGCGCTGGTGTTCGGGCGGGGCGAGGAACTGGCGCCGCTGCCGCCGGGCGCGTCGCCGACCCGCCTGCCCGCCGACGACGTGACCCCCGAGGACGTGCGGGGGCTGCGGTTCCAGCAGGTCCTGCGCGGTTACAAGATGACCGAGGTGGACTGGGCGGTGGAACGCCTGGCCGGCGAGGTCGAGCGGCTGCGGGCGCGGGTCGCCGAACTGGAGGGCGGGGGCGGGCCGGTCGGCTCGCCGCCCGCCGGCTCGCCTGCCGACGTGCCCGCCTCACCCGCCGACCTGCCCGCCGGCTCGTCCCCTGACCTGTCCGCCGCCTCACCCACCGACCCGTCGGCGCAGGCGTCCCCCAACGGCCGGCCCGCCCGGGAGGCCGAGCATGACCCGGCGTGAACCCCGCCCCACCCGACCGGAGGCGACCCCCGCGTGACCCGCCTGGAACTGCGCGTCCACGTCGACGCGCCCGCCACCCGCACCTGGGCCGCGCTGACCGACTGGGACCGGCAGGGCGAGTGGATGCTCGGCACCCGGGTCCGCGTCACCGCCGGCGACGGCGCGGGCGTGGGCAGCGAGCTGTCCGCGTTCACCGGCCTCGGCCCCCTCGGCTTCACCGACACCATGCGCATCACCGCGTGGGAACCGCCGCTGCGCTGCGCCGTCGACCACACCGGCCGCCTGGTCCGCGGCACCGGCGAGTTCCTGGTCCGCCCCCTCGGCGCGCGCAGCGAACTGGTCTGGGCCGAGGACGTGGCCCTGCCCCTCAACCTGGCGTTCGCGCCGGGCGTGAAGCTGTCCCTGATCCGGTTCGCCCGGTTCGCCCGGGAGTACCCGCGTGACTGACCGGAACGGCCGCGCGCCGGCCGCCGACCCGGTGCGCTGCCCGTGGGGCCGCAGCACCCCCGACTACGTCGACTACCACGACACCGAGTGGGGCGTGGAGCTGCACGGCGAGACCGCCCTGTTCGAGCGCATGGCGCTGGAGTCGTTCCAGTCCGGCCTGTCCTGGATCACCATCCTGCGCAAGCGCGAGAACTTCCGCCGCGCCTTCGCCGGGTTCGACCCCGCCGCCGTGGCCGCGTTCGACGACACCGACGTCGAACGCCTGATGGCCGACGCGGGCATCGTGCGCAACCGGGCCAAGATCCTCGCCACGATCAACAACGCCCGCGCCGTCGGCCGGCTCGGCGTGCCGCTGGACGAGTTGCTCTGGTCGTTCCGGCCCGAGCACCACACCCGGCCCGCCACCGCCGCCGACGTGCCCGCCACCACCACCGAGTCCAAGGCCATGGCCAAGGAGCTCAAACGCCGCGGCTTCGCGTTCCTCGGCCCCACCACCTGCTACGCGTTGATGCAGGCCACGGGCATGGTCGACGACCACATCGCGGCCTGCTTCCGCGCCGTCGACGCCGACGACCTGTCGACCGGCGGCCCGGCGGCCGGCGGCCCTAGCGGCCGGTGAACCGCGGCGGCCGCTTCGCCACGAACGCGGCCACCGCCTCCCGGTGGTCCGCGGTCGCGCCCGCCTCGGCCTGCGTGCGGGCCTCCACCTCCAGCGCGAGCGCCAGCTCACCCGTGAACGCCATCGCCTCCTTGATCTTGGCGTAGGCGGTGGTGGGCCCGTCGGCGAACCGCCGCGCCAGCTCCCGCGCGGCGGGCAGCGCCTCACCGTCGGGCACCACCCGGTTGACCATGCCGATCCGCAGCGCCTCCTCCGCGCCCACCGGCTCGGCCAGCAGCATCATCTCCATCGCCCGGCCGTGCCCGATCAGCCGCGGCAGCGTCCACGACGCGCCCGAGTCCGCCGTCAGGCCCACGTTCGCGAACGCCATCAGGAACCGCGCGCCCGCCGCCGCGATCCGCAGGTCGCTCGCGAACGCCAGCGACGCGCCCGCGCCCGCCGCCGTGCCGTTCACCGCCGCGATCACCGGCTTGGGCATCCCCACGATCGCCTTCACCACCGGGTTGTAGTGCCGCTCGACCGTGTGCAGCGGCGCCGGGTCACCCGCCTCCAGCAGCGCGATGTGCTCCTTGAGGTCCTGGCCCGCGCAGAACGCCCGCCCCGCGCCGGTGATCACCACCGCCCGCACCGCCTCGTCCGCGGACGTCTCCAGCAGCACCTCCAGCAGCCGCTCCTTGAGCGCCACGGTGAACGAGTTGAACGAATCCGGGCGGTTCAGCGTCAGGGTGCGCACGCCGTCGGCGTCGTCGACGAGGAGTTCGGACACGGCAGGACCTCCGGTTGCGCTCAATTCGTACCCAGGCAGTCGTCGACGAACCCGGCCACCGCGGGCGCCAGCCGCGCGGTGTGCCGGTCGAAGAACTCGGCGGCGCCCGCGCCCGGCCACCGCGCGGGCAGCAGCTCGCGCGGCAGCCCCGGGTCGCGGAACAGGAACTTGCGCCACGCGTGCAGCAGCCGCTGCGACGCCGCGAACGCCCCCGCGGGCGACGTACCGTCCACAGCGGACATGACCGGCCCCCACTCGGCGGTGAACCGCGCGTAGTCGCGCCCCAGGTCCGCCAGGTCCCAGGCGCGGGCCGCCAGCTCCGCCGCGTCCCCCTCGTGCTCGCCGAGGAACGTGCCGCCCCGCACCCCCTCGGCCGCCAGCACGTCCGCCAGCTCCGCCGACGGGCGCGGCGAGATCCAGGTCACGGGCCCCAGCGCGCCGTAGCCCAGCAGCTGGAGCGAGGACGCCAGCCGCTCCCGCGCCTCCCGCGCCGGCACCTCCTCCAGCACCACCACGTGCCAGCGACCGTCCCACGTGGACGGCCGGGTGCGGTAGATGCGGGCCGCGGCCTCGTCCAGCCGCCGCTCCGCGCGGGGCGTCATCGCGTAGCCGGGACCGGCCGGCAGCCGCACCGGCGCCAGCCAGCCCTGCCGGACCGTCCGCGACACCGCCGTGCGCACCGCGGGCGCGGCGAACTCCAGCGGCTCCAGCAACCGGACCAGCGCGGCGATCGTCGCCGCGCCACCCCGCTCGCGGAGGTGGCCGCCGTAGACGTCGAAGAGCGCGGAACGGGCTCGCACGAGAGCCGAGTGTGTCAGGGCGGGCCCACGACACGCCACAGGGCGGTGATCGGTCACGGGAGGGTGACGGTTGCCGGCGCGCGCGGAAGTCGTTGCGGCACGGCGATCCTGGCCGTGAACAGGGCGTTGGTCAAGATCGCCTGCGGAGTCCACGGCGGTCGGAAAGATCGGTTCGGTTTCGCAGGTGAGTCCGCATAGGGGAGAATGGGGGCGGTATCCGGCCCTGGTCGGACGGGGAAGATGTTGACGGAGGGAGCACGCGATGGCGGCCATGAAGCCCCGGACCGGCGACGGTCCCCTCGAGGTCACCAAGGAGGGGCGCGGCATCGTGATGCGCGTTCCGCTCGAGGGTGGTGGGCGCCTCGTCGTCGAGATGTCGGCGGACGAGGCCAACGCCCTGGGCGACGCCCTCAAGGCAGCCGCTGGCTGACCAGCCGGAGCGAGACAGCGTCGAGCAGCCCCGGTTTCCACTGTGGAACCGGGGCATCGCTACGTCGGCGCACCACGCCGTGACCAGCGCCTTTCCCCGTGAACACCGCCCGAGCCGAGGAGCACCCGTGCGCGCACCCCTGCCCACCCCGCCGGTCGCCGTCGAGGCGGCCACCACCCTCCGACGGGGTGTGCCCGCGGTGCTCGTCGCGTTCCCCGGCGACCCCGTGCGCCTCGGTCCGGGCGGCGGGGACGTCCCCACCGGCGTCACCGGCAAGGCCGGCGCCACCACCAGGCACGACGGCACCTGGTACGTCGGCGCGGGCGACGGCGCGCCCGGCGACTGGCGCACCGCGGGCGCGTCCCTGATCAGGGCCCTGCACGGCGACGCCGAGCAGGGCGGCCCCACCTCCCTCGACGTCCGGCTGCCCGCCGACCTCGACCCCGCCGCCGTCGAGGCGTTCGCCCTGGGCGCCGCCCTCGGCGGCTACCGCTACCGGATCACCGGGACGGAGGCGCCCAAGCGGGTGAAGTCCCTGCGCCTGGTCACTGCGGACGCGGCCGCCGTGGACCGGTCCGCCACCCTCGCCGCGGTCACCTCCCTGGCCCGCGACCTCGCCAACACCCCGTCCAACGTCAAGGACCCGGCCTGGCTCGCCGCCGCCGCCGTGCGCGCCGCCCGCGACGTCCCCGGCCTGGACGTGCGGGTCCGCGACGAGCGGTGGCTGGCCGACCGGGGCTTCGGCGGCGTCCTCGCCGTCGGCGGCGGCTCCGCCAGGCCGCCCAGGCTCGTGGAACTCACCTGGTCCGGAGCCGGTTCCGGCGGCGGTTCCGGCGGCGGTTCCGGCGGCCCCCACCTGGTCCTGGTCGGCAAGGGCATCACCTTCGACACCGGCGGCATCTCCATCAAGCCCGCCCAGGGGATGCACCTGATGCGCACGGACATGTCCGGCGGGGCCGCCGTCATCGCCGCCCTCGTCGGCATCGCCCGCCTCCGCCTGCCGCTGCGCGTCACCGGCCTGGTGCCGGCCGCCGAGAACCACGTGTCGGGCTCCGCCTACCGGCCCGGGGACGTGATCAGGCACTACGGCGGGACCACCACGGAGGTCACCAACACCGACGCGGAGGGCAGGCTCGTCCTGGCCGACGCGCTGGCCTACGCCGTGCGCACGCTGGCCCCGGACCACCTGGTGGACGTCGCCACCCTGACCGGGGCGATGAAGGTCACCCTCGGCGTGCGCACCGGGGGCCTGTTCGCCACCGACGACGACCTGGCGGCCCGGCTGCTCGGGGCCGGCGAGGCGGCGGGGGAGCGGTGGTGGCGCATGCCGCTGCTGGAGGACGCGGCGGAGGACGTGCGCAGCGACATCGCGGACGTCCGCCAGTGCCCTCCCGGGCCGGGCGGCATCACGGCGGCGCTGTTCCTGCGCGAGTTCACCGGGGAGGTGCCGTGGGCCCACCTGGACATCGCGGGGCCGGCGCGGGCGGACAAGGCGCACGACGAGGTCGTGCCGGGTGCGACGGGCTTCGCGGCCCGGACGCTGATCGGGCTGGCCGAGAGCTGGGTCGGGGCGGACGGCGCGGCGGGCGGCGACACGATGGGGTGATCATCGGCGGGAGGATGTACGAAAACGGGGGGTCCGGCACTCGGTTAGAGCATGAGGAACCGCGACCCCCGCCACACCCCCGCTGACGTCCACCGCCGCCCCCCACGGGACCCGCCGGTCCCGCCGGCCCTGCTGCCCCCGCCGTGCCGACCGCCGCCGGGCTCCCTGAGCCGACCCGCCGCCGGCCCGAATCCCGTGGCCCGACCGCCACCAGCCCCGGCCCCGTGGCCCGACCGCCGCCGGCCCGAGTCCTGTGGCCCGACCGCTGCCGGCCCGAGCCCGCAGCCCGACCGCCGCCGGCTCCCTGAGCCGACCGCCACCAGCCCGAGCCCCTCCCCGCAGCCCGACCGCCGCTGGCCCGAGCCCTCGCAGCCCGACCCGCCGCCCGAGCCCGCGCAGCCCCACCCGCGCCCGAGCCCCCGCCGCAGCCCGAGCCCGGCGAGGCTCAGAAGTCCAGCGCCACCACCCCGGGCTCCCCACCACCCACGGACACCGTCCCCAGCTGAGGCAACGTCACCGTCCCCGCCACCACGGAGAACCGCACCGACCGCACGTCCTCCGGCACCTCGAACACCACCGCGACCGGCATCGTGTCCCCACCGTGCCGGGCCCCCACGAACCGCGCCCGACTCCCGTCCGGCAACTCCGCCACCAGCAGCCGCGCGGTCTCCCAGGCCCCCACCACCGTCGGCAGCCCGTGCCCCTGCAACCGCAGCTCCAGCAGCGCCGTCCCGGGCCCCGCCGTGGCCAGCTCGTACTGGTCGCTGAACGCCACCGGCCGCTGCCGCCCCAGCCGCGCCCGCACGACCTCGACCGACCCGGTCGCAGTCCCGACCGTCGCGGGCGTCGACACGGACGTCGACTCCGGCCCGGGTGCCCGCCGCAGCACCCCCGCCACCGCCCCGGTCACCTGCCCGGACGGCACCTCGACCCGCTGCTCCAGCGACTTCGCGCCCACGGTGTTCAGCACCAGCGCCTCGGCCCCGCCACCCCCGGCGGTGGGCACCGTGTAGACCACCAGCACCGACCCCTGCTCCGGCAACCGGTCGGCGGGCAGCCGGTGCCGCCGGCCCGGCACGTCCAGCGACAGCTCCGGCGGCTGCGGCAGCCAGCCGCGCCACGGGGTCTGCCGGAACGCCGAGTCGACCTCGCCGTGCCGCGTCACGGCCAACCGCAGCACCCGCAGCTCGACCCCGTGCTCCGCCCGCAGCTCACCGGCGTCCGTCGACCACGCCGCGGGCTTCGCGTACCCGGTGACCCGCACCTCCAGCTGGTCGTCCCGGACGAACGCGGACGCCGCCTCCACCTGCTGCCCCTCGTCCGGCAGCACGGCCAGGAAGTCCGGCCCCGCCTCACCGACGCCCTGGTCGGCGACCGCCTCCCGCCCGTCGGTGCGCACCAGCTTCCCCACCGGCGTGCTCCGCGCGCCGGGTGCGGGCACCTGCGGCGGCTGCACCTCCAGCCGCACCCCGGACCCGGTCCGCTCGACCTCCTTCAGCGGCACCGGCACCCAGTCGGTGGTGGCCGCGGTGCCGGGCACCTGCACCGGGCCGCACCACAGCCGGCTGTCCACGTCGAACAGCTTCCCGGTCCGGGCGAACCAGCAGCTCACGGCCGCTCCACCGGTGCGCGCCACGTACCCGAAGGACAGCGTGTAGCTCAGCTCCGCCTCGGCCCGCGCCTGCAACGCCGGCGCGTCCAGGACCGGTTGCCCGTCCAGGGTCAACCGCACCTGTTCAGCGCTGAACGCGGGCGTCGCGCACCCCGCGGTCACCAGTGCCAGCAGGAGGACACCCCACCGCATCCACAACCCCCAGTAGTCGACCTCCTACTGGTAAAGGCGATCGCCACCCCTCGGGGTTGCACTCGAACGGTCGTGACGAATATCACACCGGGGTTTGAAGATCAGCTGACGCCGTTCAGGGCGGCCCGGTACACCTCCACCGTCCGCTCCGCGACCGACGCCCACGAGAAGTCGCGCACCGCCCGCTCCCGCCCGGCCGCGCCGAACGCCGCCGCCCGCACCGGGTCGCCCAGCACCTCGTTCACCGCGTCCGCCAACCCCGCCCGGTACGTCTCCACGTCGTCCTCGTCGTAGTGCACCAGCAGCCCGGTCTCCCCGTGCTCCACGACCTCCGGGATGCCGCCCACGTCGGACGCCACCACCGCCGTCCCGCACGCCATCGCCTCCAGGTTCACGATCCCCAGCGGCTCGTACACCGACGGGCACACGAACACCGTCGAGTGGCTCAGCACCTGCCGGACCTCCTCCGCCGGCAGCATCTGCTGGATCCAGAACACCCCCGGCCGCGCCGCCGCCAGCCGCGCCACCGCCCGCTGCGTCTCCTCGGCGATCTCCGGCGTGTCCGGCGCGCCCGCGCACAGCACCACCTGCGCGTCGGGGGCGAACCGGTGCGCGGCGGCGACCAGGTGCCCGACACCCTTCTGCCGAGTGATCCGCCCCACGAAAGTCACGATCGGTCGCCCCGGGTCGATGCCGTGCCGCTC
This sequence comes from Saccharothrix sp. BKS2, assembly GCF_047689505.1. NCBI lineage: Bacteria > Bacillati > Actinomycetota > Actinomycetes > Pseudonocardiales > Pseudonocardiaceae > Saccharothrix > Saccharothrix sp. BKS2. The sequence continues at coordinate 30,423 of NZ_JAUQOL010000018.1, forward strand.
CAGCGCGTCGGTCTCCGGCACCGGCCGGTAGGCCACCGCGTCGATGCCGTTGCGCACGACGTGCACGCGCGCCGGGTCCAGTGCCGGGTAGCAGTCCAGCACGTCGGCCCGCATCCCCTCGCTCACCGCGATCACCGCGTCCGCCGCCTCGTACGCGGTGCGCTCCACCCACGACGACACCCGGTACCCGCCACCCAGCTGCTCCGCCTTCCACGGCCGGCGCGGCTCCAGCGAGTGCGCGGTCACCACGTGGGGGGTGCCGTGGAGCAGTTTCGCCAGGTGACCGGCCATGTTGGCGTACCAGGTGTGGGAGTGCGCGAGCTGCACGCCACCCAGCGCCGCCGCCATCCCCAGGTCCACCGACAGCGTGGCCAGCGCGGCGTTCGCCCCCTCCAACCCGGGTGCCGGGACGTGCGCCCGGGCGTCCGCGCGCGGACCACCGAAGGCGTGCACGTCGACCTCGATCAGCTCGCGCAACCTCGGCACCAGGAAACCGACGTGCACCCCGGCGCCGCCGTAGACCTCCGGCGGGTACTCACGTGTCAGCAGTCCAATTCGCACCGGCTCACCGTAACCCCGCGGCCCCGGCAGCCGGGTGAACGGCGGCGGCTGCGTTAGTTCGCCGTTGGTGAGGTGGTGCTCACCCGGTTAGGGTCGTTGCTGTGAAAGGGCAACCGCACGTTCTGGGAATTGTCCTCGCCGGGGGCGAGGGCAAACGGTTGTGGCCGTTGACCGCCGACCGGGCAAAACCGGCGGTGCCCTTCGGCGGGAACTACCGGCTGGTGGACTTCGTCCTGTCCAACCTGGTGAACGCGGGTTTCGTCAAGCTCTGCGTGCTCACCCAGTACAAATCCCATTCCCTGGACCGGCACATCTCCACCACCTGGCGGCTGTCCAATGTGCTCGGGCAGTACGTCACGCCGGTCCCGGCACAGCAGCGGCTCGGCCCCCGCTGGTACACCGGCAGCGCCGATGCCATCTTCCAGTCGCTGAACCTCGTCAACGACGAGAAGCCCGAGCACGTGGTGGTCTTCGGCGCCGACCACGTCTACCGGATGGACCCCGGCCAGATGGTCGAGCAGCACGTCGAGACCGGCGCGGGCGTCACCGTGGCGGGCATCCGGGTGCCGCGGGCCGAGGCCAAGGCGTTCGGGTGCATCGACTCCGACGAGTTCGGGGTGATCACCCGGTTCCTGGAGAAGCCCTCCGACCCGCCGCACGTGCCCGGCGACCCGGAGGTCACGTTCGCCTCGATGGGCAACTACGTCTTCCGGACCGAGGCGCTGATCGAGGCGCTGCGCACGGACGCGGCCAACCCCGACTCCGACCACGACATGGGCGGCGACATCATCCCGATGCTCGTCGACCAGGGGCGGGCCCACGTCTACGACTTCGGCGACAACGGCGTGCCCGGGGAGACCGACCGCGACCGCGGGTACTGGCGCGACGTCGGCACCATCGACGCCTATTACGAGGCCCACATGGACCTGGTGTCGGTGCGACCGGTGTTCAACCTCTACAACCAGGCGTGGCCGATCCGCACCGCGACCCCGCCGCTGCCGCCGGCGAAGTTCATCGCGGGCGGCAGCGCGGAGGACTCGATGGTGGGGCCGGGGTCGATCATCTCCGGCACCGTGCACGGGTCGGTGGTGTCGTCGGACGTGGTGGTCGAGACCGGGTCGGTGGTGCAGGGCAGCGTGCTGCTGCCCGGCGTGCGGATCGGGCGCGGCGCCGTGGTGCGGCGGGCGATCCTGGACAAGAACGTCGTGGTGCCGGACGGCGCGCTGATCGGCGTCGACCCCGCGATGGACCGGCAGCGGTACACGGTGTCGGCCGGCGGGGTGACCGTGCTCGGCAAGGGCATCACGGCCGAGTGACGCGGGGCGGCGGGGCCTGGCCGTGGGTGCCGGGCCCAGCGCCCCCGTCCCCGTCCCCGTCCCCGTTCCCGCCTGCGCTCCCGCCTGCCCGGTGCGCGGCCGGGTCGGCGCGTGATCCGTCAGACGTCCTCGCCCAGGGCGTGACCGGTGGTCGCGTCGACGTGGTCGGGAACCTCGTCGTGCCGGTCCCCGACGCTCGACGTCCCGCTGGGCTCGACCACCATGATCCGCGCCCCACCCCTCGACGACGGCTTGTGCCGCGCGCCCCTGGGCACCACGAACACGTCCCCCTGCCCCAGCCGGACGGTGCGCTCCTCCAGCGCGATCTCCAGTTCACCCTCCAGCACCAAGAAGAACTCGTCCGTGTGATCGTGCGCGTGCCACAGGTGCTCACCCCGGACCTTGGCCACGCGGATGTCGTAGTCGTTCACGGTCGTGACGATGCGCGGGCTCCACAGGGCGTCGAAGCTGGCCAGCGCGTTACCCAGGTTGATCGGCTCCATCGCCTGATCGTGGGCTGTTCCCACCCGGACGTGGAAGTGCTAGGAACCGCACATGCCGCCAGGATCCTCGCACCACGTGGTGATGATCGTCGACTCCGGCTCGAACCCGTTCGAGATGGGCGTCGGCACCGAGCTGTTCGGCCTGGCGCGCCCGGAGCTGGGCGAGGACCGGCCGTGGTACTCGTTCACGCTGTGCGCCCTCGGCCCGGTCCGCATGAACCACGGCTTTTTCACCCTCACGGGTGTCCCTGACCTGAGCGAAGCGGACCGCGCGGACACCCTGATCGTGTCGAACCGCCCGGACAGCTGGGTCCGCCCGCCGCAACCCCTGCTCGACGCCGTGATCCGCGCCCACGACCGCGGCGCGCGCCTGGTCAGCTTCTGCACGGGCGCGTTCACCCTGGCGCACGCGGGCCTGCTGGACGGTCGCCGGGCCACCACGCACTGGCGGTGGGCCGACCTGTTCCGCGACCTGTTCCCCCAGGTCACGCTGGTCCCCGACGTCCTGTACGTCCAGGACGGCCCCATCCACACCGCCGCCGGCAGCGCCGCCGCCCTCGACCTGGGCCTGCACCTGATCCGCGAGGACCACGGCACCGAGGTGGTCAACACCGTCTCCCGCCGCCTGGTGTTCGCCGCCCACCGCGACGGCGGCCAGCGCCAGTTCGTCACCCGCCCGGTGCCCGAGGTCCCGGACGAGTCGCTCGGACCGGTCCTCACCTGGGCCCGCGCCAACCTGCACGAGCCGCTGACCGTCGCCTCGCTGGCCACCCGGGCCGCGGTCAGCCAGGCCACGCTGCACCGGCGGTTCCGGGCCGAGCTGGGCACCACCCCGCTGGCCTGGCTGACCGCAGAGCGCGTGGACCTGGCGCGCAGCCTCATCGAGCGCGGCGAGTCCCGGCTCGACGTGGTCGCCCGCCGCAGCGGGCTGGGGTCGGCGGCCAACCTGCGGGTCCAGTTCCACCGCCGTACCGGGCTCGCCCCCAGCGCCTACCGTCGCCGGTTCGGGCCGTGAGCGGGTCGGTGCAGGTGGGGCGGGGCAGGTGGGGCGGGGCAGGTGGGGCAGGGCAGGCGGGGCGGGGCAGACGGAGCGAGGTGGAGCGGGTGGGGCGTGCCGGGGTGTAGCGGTCAGGGGTGGTGGTCGGGCTCCTCATTCATTTCAACCGATGATCGGGAACACCGTTTCCGTACATCTTCGGCCGATGTTCACCCAATCGTGTGACCAGGCGAAACACCCCCGCACCCCCACCCCAGAGCGGTTCCGGCCCCCCGCTCACCCCGCCTTCGCCGCCACCAGCAGCCCGTCGCCCAGCGGCAGGATCACCGGCACCAGGCGCTCGTCGTCGCGCACGGCCTTCGCCACCTCCCGCATCGCCACCGTGTCGGCGTCCCGGTGCGACGGGTCGACCACCCGCCCGTGCCACAGCACGTTGTCGAACGCGATCACCCCGCCCGGCCGCAGCAGCCGCACCCCCTCCCGCAGGTAACCGGGGTACTCCGCCTTCGCCGCGTCCACGAACACCAGGTCGTACGCGCCGTCCGCCAACCGGGGCAGCACCTCCAGCGCCCGCCCGGTGATCAGCCGCGTCCGCGACACCGCGATCCCGGCCTCCGCGAACGCCACCCGCGCCGCCCGCTGGTGCTCCGCCCGCACGTCGATCGAGGTCAGCACCCCCGCCGCCGGCATCCCGCCGAGCAGGTAGAGGGCGCCCACGCCCGCTCCGGTGCCGACCTCGACCACGGCCTTGGCCCGCAGCGCGGCCGCCAGGAACCGCAGCGCCGCCCCGCCACCGGCCCCGATCGGCACGCAGCCCAGCTCGGCGCCGCGACCCCGGGCCGCCGCCAGCACCGGGTCCTCGGGCAGGTAGTGCTCCACGTACTCGCGCGTAGGCGCATCCACAGCAGGAAGGCTAACGCCGACGGCGGCCGTCCGGGGCCGGCTCCGCCGAGCCGTGATTCTCAGCCTGCTCTCAGCCGCCTCTCACCATCGTTATAAGGGGACCGGTCAGGCTGGTCGCAGCGCAGGACCAACGGGAACACGCGAGGCACGCCGAGCGTTGACCCGTGCAGCAGGGCATCCAGCCCACTGGAGGTGCTCAACCCCCCGATGCCGAAGCAGTCGACCGCCACACCGACCGCGCCCATCGAGGACGCGGAGTGGACCGTGCCCTCGTGGGACCAGGTCGTGCGCGAGCACGCCGACCGGGTCTACCGGTTGGCCTACCGCCTCACCGGCAACCAGCACGACGCCGAGGACCTCACCCAGGAGACCTTCATCCGGGTCTTCCGCTCGCTCGCGTCGTACAAACCCGGCACGTTCGAGGGCTGGCTGCACCGCATCACCACGAACCTCTTCCTCGACATGGCCCGCCGCCGCTCGCGCGTGCGCATGGAGGCCCTGCCCGAGGAGCACGACCGCATCCGGGGCGACGACCCGAGCCCGGAGGAGGTCTACGACGAGACCCACCTGGACCCGGAGCTCCAGGCCGCGCTGGACGAGCTGCCGCCCGAGTTCCGCGCCGCCGTGGTGCTGTGCGACGTGGAGGGGCTCTCCTACGAGGAGATCGGCGCCACCCTGGGCATCAAACTGGGTACGGTGAGGAGCAGGATCCACCGGGGCCGCCAGGCCCTGCGGTTGGAGATGGAACGCCGTCGGGGTCTTGTTCGGGAGGACTCTGCATGACCGACCTGCGAGGTTGGCAACTGCCCGAGCAGCACCTGCTGCCCGACGCGGTGGTCGCCTTCGTCGACGGTGAGCTGTCCGCCTCGGCCCACGGTCGGGCGGCCGCCCACCTGGCGCGCTGCCCGTTCTGCGCGGCCGAGGCGTACTCGCAGCAGCAGGCGAGCTCCGCGGTGCGGGCCGCGCCGACCCCGTGCGCACCGGCCGGCCTGCTGGCCAGGCTGGGCGCGATCCCGGAGCAGGTCGAGCTGCCCAGCGCGCCCGACAACCTCGCGGTCACCGAGGACGGCCAGCTGGTCACCGTGCAGCGGCCCGACCGGGTGACCTTCGGCACGGGACCCGTCCTGGGCCAGAGCCGCCCTTTCGGCACCGGCGGCGGTAGCCGCCTCGGCGGCAGGCGGGCCCGGCACGGCGCCGGCGTCGTCGTCTCCGGGCTGATGCTCGGCGCGCTCGCCCTCGTCGTCCCCGGCGACGACCCCTCGCCCTCGCCCGCGCAGGGCACCACCCCGCCGCCCCTGCCCGCGGTCGCGCCGTCGCCCTCCTCGGCCGAGCGCGTGGACGTGCTGCGCCCGGTCGCGGACCTGGGTCGCTGACGGCGACTTCACCGCTCGGCGGGCACGATTGCCCCGCGACAGGTTTTGCGTGACGACGTGCGGGGAGCGATGAGCGAGCCAGAGCAGGGCAACGGGACCCCCAGGTCGGGCGTCGACGACGGGGCGCACCGCAGGCTCGCGCCCCGCCCCCTGGCCCGCCCGGCCGTCGACCCCGGTCAGGCCGCCGCGTTCGGCCGGCCGCGGGACGTGCCCGGCGCGTTCGCCGCCGACCGCCCGGCCCCCCACACCAACGGCAGCGGCCCGGTGCGGCTCGCGCCGCCACCGCCGGAGGCGCTGGCCACGGCGTTCGGCCGGCCGCGGGACGACGCGGGCACGCGCCTCCAGCGCCCGCCGCTGGACCTCCACGGCGAACCCGAGGTGGAGCCGGTCTTCTGGGAGGGCAGGCCCGCGGGCGACGCGTGGCGCGACCCGGGCGCCTCGGCCGTGATCGGACCGCCCGCGGTGACCGAGGAGTCCGCGCCCGCGGCGAAGCCCGAGACCCGGACCGGGGCGCAGCTGAGCGTGCCCGAGCTGCTGTTCGGGCGGCGCGTGAAGCCCACGGCCCTGGTGCTGCTGCTGGCGGCGGCGCTGCTGGTCGGCGCGGGCGGCGGCGTGGTCGGCTGGCTGCTGGGCCGCGTGGGCAACCCGCTCACCGACGGCGGCGTGACGCTGGCCGAGGTCAAGCCCGCCAAGGAGCGCCCGGTCGGCTCGGTCGCCGACATCGCGGGCCGGGTCACGCCCAGCGTGGTGTCGATCGAGTTCAAGGGCGCCAACGTGGCGGGCGTCGGCTCGGGCGTGGTCATCGACGGCGCGGGCTACGTGCTCACCAACGACCACGTGGTCGCGCCGGCCGTGCAGGACACGTCGGCCAAGCTGACCGTGGTGTTCACCGACGGCAAGCGGGCCGTGGCGCAGGTCGTGGGCCGCGACTCCAAGACCGACCTCGCGGTGATCAAGGTCGAGGTGGAGAACCCGACCGTGCTGCGGTTCGGCGACTCCGACGAGCTGGCCGTGGGCGACACGGTGCTGGCCATCGGCTCCCCGCTGTCGCTGTCGAACACGGTCACCGAGGGCATCGTCAGCGCCCTGCACCGCCCGGTGACCGCGGCGGGCGAGAACGGCGGCCCCCAGGTCACCTACGACGCGATCCAGACCGACGCGGCCATCAACCCCGGCAACTCCGGCGGCGCGCTGGTCGACTCGTCCGGCGCGCTGGTCGGCATCAACTCGTCCATCCGCACCGAGACCGGCGGCTCCGTCGGCCTCGGGTTCGCCATCACCGGCAACTACGCGCGCCGCATCTCGCAGGCGCTGATCCGCGACGGCGAGGTCAAGCACGCGGACCTGAACCTCAACGCCCGCTCGGCGTCCGCGGAGACCGCGGAGGGCGCGCAGGTGCAGAACGTCCTGGAGGGCGGCGCCGCCTCGGCCGCCGGCATCCAGGAGGAGGACGTGATCATCCGCGTCGGGGACCGGCTGGTGCGCAACGCCGCCGAGCTGACCGTCGCGGTGCGGGAGCGCGAGATCGGGGAGACGGTGCCGGTCGTGCTGGTCAGGCAGGGCCGGGAGCTGACCGTGCAGGTGACCCTGCGCTCCGACTGACGGTTAGGCTGGTCGTCGAGACCGGGGGCGGAAGGTGGGGCACGCGCGTGTTCGACAGCATCGGATGGGTCGAGGTCCTGGTCATCGTCGTCGCGGGCCTGTTCATCCTGGGCCCGGAGCGGCTGCCGTCGGCGGCGGCCTGGGTGGGTCGGACGATCCGCCAGGTGCGCGAGTACGCGACCGGCGCGCGCGACCAGCTCAAGCAGGAGATGGGGCCGGAGTTCGAGCAGCTGCGCAAGCCGCTGGAGGACCTGCGGGAGCTGCGGAACTTCGACCCGAAGCGGGCGATCACCAAGCACCTGTGGGACGACGAGCCGAGCGAGAAGCCGAACGGCTACCCGACGACGCCCCGGCCGCAGCCCCAGGTCCCGGCCGAGCGGCCGCTGGAGCGCGGCGAGCGGCCGCCGTACGACCCGGACGCGACCTGAGCCGAGCCGGTGGCCGTGGACCGGTGGCCGTGGACCCGGGCCGGCGACCGCGAACCACCGGCTGCGGCCGGAATCCCAGGCACCGACCCTGAGCAGCGGTCCCGAGCAGCGGCTCCAACCAGCGGCCTCGACCACCGGCCCTGACCAGCGGCGACGACGTCGAGCCCCCGTTTTTGTCGGACCCCGGGAGTAAGATCAAAGCAGGGGTCCCCTTGGCGAGGACCCCTGCTTCGACGCACGCGGCCGGTCAGCTCACCGCGAGCCCCTGCTCCGACGCACGCGGGTCGGTCACCCCACCGCGAACCCCCGGTGGGCCGAGGCCGTCCGGGTGATCGTGAACTGCGACCCCGGCTCGACCACCACGTCACCGGTGGCCGAGTTCGTGATGGTCACGTTGGTCAGCGTCGCGCTGCCCCGCGCGCCTCCCTGCGCCAGGATCCCCGCCCCGTGGTTGGACCGGTCGATCCGCACGTTGCTGATCACCACCCCCGACACCGAACCGCCGCCGGACTTGAACTGGATCCCGTCGTAGGTCGAGTCGTGGATCTCGGTGTCCCGGATCACCACGCCGGGGATGTCGCGGCCCTGCGCGAACAGCGTGATGGCCCCGAACTCCTGCTGCTCGCCCCAGAACGCGCCGCCGGTGCGGTGCAGGGCGTTGTTCGCCAGCAGGGTCTGCCCGGAGAACGGCAGCGGGTCGTGGTCGGTGGCCAGCATGATGCCCGGGTAGTTCATCGTGTCGTAGACGAGGTTGTTCTCGGCCCGGTTGCCGTAGCCGCCGTAGATGGCGATGCCGTTCGCCCGCCACGGCAGCTGGATCGTGTTGTTCACGAACGCGTTGCTGTGCGCGACGTCCACGGCGGTGTTCTTGACGTACTGGTTGGCCCAGACCGCCAGGGCGTCGTCGCCGGTGTTGCGGAACGAGGAGTTGAACACCCTGGAGTTGCGGGTGCCGTTGGTGAAGTTGATCCCGTCGGCGTAGGTGTTGCGGATCCTCATCCCGCTGAACTCCAGCCCGTCGCCCGGACCCCACAGCTCGGGGATGTTGCTGTAGTCGCGCCCCACCCACGCGCCGACGTTGGCGTGCTCGATCCACACGTTCGTGATCTTCGTGCCGGGGCCGAAGCGGCCGTTGAGGCCGACTCCGCCCTCCGCGCCGCCCTCGCCGCCGCGGATGCGGCCCGAGCCGAAGATCGCGATGTCGGAGATCCGGGTGTTGGCGTCGATGTCGAAGCCGAAGTTGCCCTCGTGCGGGTGGTTGATCATGCCCGGTGCGAGGTGCGGCTCGATGGTCGAGTACAGCTGCGAGTGCCACATGCCCGCGCCGCGGACGGTGACGTCCTTGATCCCCACCTGGTTGTGCTGGCCGCGGTTGAGCGGGTCGTCGGTGAGGATCTTCCGCTCCTGCCGCCACTGGCCGGCGGGGATCCACACGCACCCGATGACGCCGTTCTGGTCGTCGGTCACGGCCCGCTGGAGGGCGTCGGTGTCGTCGCGGCCGTCGTCGGGCACCGCGCCGTACTCGGTGATCGACGTGCAGCCGGCGGGCTGCGTCGACGGCGGCGCGACCTGCTCCAGGTCGATCAGGTCGATGACGTGGAACGCGGCCGTGTCGGAGGCGTCGCGCTGGAGCTTGAACCGGGTGCCCGACGGGTAGGTGCGCGACAGCAGCGCGTGCGACTCGTCGAACAGCCGCCGCGCGTCGGCCTGCGGCGTGTTGGTCAGGCCCTCGGGGCTGTCGGTGTTGCCGTACAGCCAGCTGTGCTTCGACGTCAGCGTCAGCTTGCGCACGAACACGTCGTCCGCGTACAGGCTGATGCTCGCGTCCGCGCCACCGCCGCCGGGCGCGTCGGGCACCGAGTTGCGCACCACGATCGAGTTGGCCGAGGCGGTGGAGGTGAACTCGACGAAGTGGCCGGTGGCCGACAGCCGCACCGACTGGCGGCCGGACGACTCGGTGGCGAAGTTCGTGTGACCGAACGTGCGCCGCGGGTCGGCCGTGAGCAGGGTGCCCTGGTAGCGGGCGTGCTCGGCCTCGTGCTCGACGTACGGCACGGCCGCGCCGCGCCCGACCACGATGGACCGGCCGAGCGAGTTGTTGTTCTCGTCGGTCTCGGCGACCACGCCGGTCGCGTCGGCCGTCGCGGTGATGGTCGCGCCGCCGTTCGCGGCGGTCCAGGTGCCGCCGAACGCCACCGTCGCGGTCGCGCCGGCCGCGATCGACGGGGTGGTCGCGTTGAGGGTGGCCCCGCCGACGGTCAGCCGGGTGACGGTGGTCGCGCCGGACGCGGACGTGCCCCGGTTCTCGACCGCGGCGGTGAAGGACACCGCCTGCCCGGGGGCCGGGTTCTGCGGGGTCCAGGTGATGCCGGTGACCCGCAGGTCGGGGCCCGGCGCCTGGCCGACGACCAGCGGCGAGGCCGCGGTGAAGGCGTTGTTGTCGTCGTTCTGCTCCACCACCGCGTTGGTCGGGTCGACCGCGGCGGACGCGCGGTAGCTGCCCTGCGGGCGCCGGCCCGCGTCCACGACCGCGGTCGCCGACGTGCCCGCCGCCAGCGCGGGCACCGCCGCGGTGCCCACCACGGCGCCGGCCAGGCTGACGTTGACCGTCGTGGCGGGCGCGGCGGCGGTGCCGGCGTTGCGCACGACCGCCGACAGCCGCACCGCGTCGGTCTCCACCGGGTTCGCGGGCGCCCAGGTCAGCCCGGTCACCACCAGGTCGGGGTTGGGCGCGGACGTGCCGACGACCTGGAGCTCGGCGACCTGCCCGCCGGGCGCGCCGGTGTTGCCGGCGATGGCCAGCCGCAGGTCCGCGACGCGGCCGGTGACCGGGATGGTCACCGAGTTCTGGTTGGTCGACGGGCCGAAGGCGTAGTCGGCGCGGGCCCGCAGGGTGGTGAACCCGGTGGCGGACTGCTCGCGGCCCTGGACCTCGATCGCCTGGGTGCGGCTGCCCCACGACTGGTCCGGGTTGAGCTTGACGACCACCGAGGTGACGTCGGCGTTGGCGCCGAGCCTCACGGTCAGCGTCGACGGGTGCCCGTTGGACTCCCAGTAGGTGGCGAGGTTGCCGTCGGTGGCGTTGGCCGCGACGAACGTGTGCACGGAGGAGGACGCCTCGACCGGCTTGCCGCGCGCCAGGTCCTGCCCGCCGCCGCCCTGGCCGACGCGGGTCACCCGGTTGCTGTCGGGCGACTCGTTGCCCGCCGCGTCGCGGGCCCGCACGGTGTAGGAGACGGTGGCCGTGGCCGGCCGGGTGTCGGTGTGGGTGGTGCCCGCGACCGTCGCGATCGGGGAGCCGTCGCGGTGGACGGTGTAGCCGGTGACGCCCACGTCGTCGGTGGCGGCGGACCAGCTCAGCCGAATCTGCTCGCCGCTCTGGGTGTAGGTCAGGTTCCCGGGCGCGGTCGGGGGGCGGGTGTCGCCGGTCTCCGGGCCGTAGACCTCGACCTCGGCCACCTGCGCGGCGGGCCAGGCGTTGTTGCCGGTGACGTGCACCCGCACGTAGCGGGTCGGGGCGGCGGTGAAGTCGATGGTGGCGGCGTTGCCCGAGCCCGGGTCGAACGCGCGGCCGGCGGCGGGGGCGAGGTCGGTGAACGCCGTGCCGTCGGCGCTGCCCCGGACGGCCGCGGTCTGGGTGCGGGAGCCCCAGCCGGAGGGGAGTTTCAGCACGACGCGGTTGACGCTCGTGGCGGTGCCCAGGTCGACCTGGAGCCACTGCGGGAACGCGTTGTTGGCGCTCTCCCAGTAGGTCTGCGGGTTGCCGTCGTTGCCCTGGGAGGCGGGGTAGCCGGGCTGTGAGGCGCTCGCGGAGACGGCCTTGCCGGCGGCCAGGTTCACCGCCGCAGGGTTCACCGCCGAGGGGTTCGCTGCTGCCGGGTTCGCTGCTGCCGGGTTCACGGGGTCGCCGGACGCGGCGGGGGCGGGGAGGCCGAGGGCCAGCAGGCCGACCGCGAGGAGGCCGCCGATCAGCCGCCGGCGGTGCTGCGTTCGTTTCATGGTGTCCTCTTCGTCGGGGACAACGGGGCGGTGACGCAGCAGGCGCGGCGGTTACCTGCTGGCGGGTTGCAGGTAGTAGCGAAGTTTTTGAGTTGTCTTTGTCGAGTTCTTGCAGTGTTGCGCTCAAAGGTTGCAGATGAGTTCCGGTTCGTCAACGGTCGCCGCGCACGAAGCGCGCACGAAGAAGGCCCCCGGGGTGTCCCGGGGGCCTGTCGGGGGGTCGGTGCGGCTACCGCCCGGCGGGCGAGACGTTCAGCAGCCGGCCGGCCAGCCCGCGCGACCGCGTCGACAGCGCGCCCGCCACCGACGACAGCACCCGCCCCGCCGCCGAGTCCGGGTGCGCCAGCACGATCGGCGTGCCCGCGTCGCCCTGCTCCCGCAGCCGCGGGTCCAGCGGCACCTGGCCCAGCAGCGGCACCTCCGCGCCCACCGCCCGGGTCAGCGAGTCGGCCACCGCCTGCCCGCCGCCCGAGCCGAACACGTCCATCCGGGTGCCGTCGGGCAGCTCCAGCCACGACATGTTCTCGACCACGCCCGCCACCCGCTGCCGGGTCTGCAACGCGATGGACCCGGCCCGCTCGGCCACCTCCGCCGCCGCCTGCTGGGGCGTGGTCACGACCAGGATCTCCGCGTTGGGCACCAGCTGCGCCACCGAGATCGCCACGTCGCCGGTACCCGGCGGCAGGTCCATCAGCAGCACGTCCAGGTCGCCCCAGAACACGTCGGCCAGGAACTGCTGGAGCGCCCGGTGCAGCATCGGGCCGCGCCACACCACCGGGGTGTTGCCGGGGGTGAACATGCCGATCGAGATCAGCTTCACGCCGTGCGCCTGCGGCGGCATGATCATCTTCTCGACCTGGGTCGGCCGGTCGGCGGTGCCGAGCATCCTCGGGATCGAGTGGCCGTAGATGTCGGCGTCCACGACGCCCACCGACAGGCCCCGCGCGGCCATCGCCACGGCCAGGTTCACCGTCACCGACGACTTGCCCACGCCGCCCTTGCCCGAGGCCACGCAGTACACCCTGGTCAGCGACCCGGGCTGGGCGAACGGGATCACCGGCTCCTCGACGCCGCCGCGCAGCGACCTGCGCAGCTCGGTGCGCTGCGCGTCGTTCATCACGTCCAGCTCCACCCGCACCCCGGTCACGCCGGCCAGCGCGGACACCGCCGCCGTCACGTCGGCGGTGATCTTGTCGCGCAGCGGGCAGCCGGACACGGTCAGGAAGATCGCCACGTCCACGACGCCGTCGGCGCCGACCACGACGTCCTTCACCATGCCCAGCTCGGTGATCGGACGCCGGATCTCCGGGTCCTGGACCCCGGCCAACGCCTGCTGCACGTCGTCAACGGTAGGAAGAGTCACTGCGCGCGCCTTTGCCGGAGGTGGTGGGACCGCCATGCTACGGCGGCCGTGCACCACCAAAGCTACCGGCTGGTCACCCCGGCCCCGGGGGCAGCGCGAAGCCGGTTGCGTGCTTTCCGTAACATTGGTGTTCGTGCCGGAAACCGGAAGTGCCCGGTTGCCCACCCGAACCGAGCTGGGGGTGTGGCGATCGTTCCTCCGGGCCCATGCTCGGCTCACTCGGGTCCTGGAAGCCGAACTGATCGCCGAGCAACGCCTGTCGCTCGCGGCCTACGACGTCCTCGTCCAACTGGCCGAGACCCCGCAGCACCGCCTGCGGATGACCGAGCTGGCCGAGGCGGTGCTGCTGTCCCGCTCCGGCGTGACCAGGCTGGTCGACCGCCTGGAGCGCGCGAACCTGGTGCTGCGGGAACGCGCCGACGGCGACGGCCGCGGCGTGGTCGCGGTGCTCACCCCGCAGGGCCTGGAGCGGTTGCGGATCGCCTCGGGCACCCACCTCGCGGGCGTGGTGCGCCACTTCGCCGAGGAGTTCGGCGCGGCCGAGCTGGAGGCGTTCGGCCGCACCTGCGACCGCCTCGCCGGCGAGCCCTGACGGGTCAGGACGGCACGTCGTCCCGGACCTGCCTGCGGCGCTCCCGGAACACCCGCTCCAGCTCGCCGCGCAGGTAGTCGCGGGTCACCACCTCGCCGACGGCCAGCCGCAGCGCGGCCAGCTCCCGCGCCAGGTACTCGGTGTCGGCCTTGGTCTGCGCCGCCCGCGCCCGGTCCTCCTCCAGGGCCACCCGGTCCCGGTCGTCCTGCCGGTTCTGGGCCAGCAGGATCAGCGGCGCGGCGTAGGCGGCCTGCGTGGAGAACGCCAGGTTGAGCAGGATGAACGGGTACGGGTCCCAGCGCAGCGACACCGCCGCCAGGTTCAGCGAGATCCACAGCACCACCATCAGCGTCTGCCAGAACAGGAACGTCCCGGTGCCCAGGAACCGGGCCAGCCGCTCGGCCACTCGCCCGAACGCCTCCCGGTCGAGCGACACCCGCAGGCGGCCCGGCGTGCGCGGCTGGTCCAGCCGCCTGCGCGGCTGCGGCTCAGGCATGGGTCAACCCCGTTTCCCGCCAGTTGTCCGGCAGCAGGTGGTCCAGCACGTCGTCCACGGTCACCGCGCCCAGCAGGTGGTCGGTCTCGTCCACCACCGGCCCGCACACCAGGTTGTAGGTGGCGAAGTACCGGGTCACGTCGCCCAGCGACGCCGCGGGCGACAGGGTCGTCAGGTCGGTGTCCAGCACGCCCGCCACCAGGTCGGACGGCGGCTCCCGCAGCAGCCGCTGGATGTGCACGCAGCCCAGGTAGCGGCCGGTCGGCGTGGCCGTCGGCGGCCGGCAGACGAACACCATGCTGGCCAGCGCGGGCGTCAGGTCCGGGTTGCGCACGTGCGCCAGCGCCTCGGCCACCGTCGCGTCCGGCGCGAGCACCACCGGCTCCGGCGTCATCAGGCCGCCCGCGGTGTCGTAGCTGTACTCCAGCAGCCGCCGCACCGGGGCCGACTCGGCGGGCTCCATCAGCTCCAGCAGCCGGTCCTTCTCCCGCTCGGGCAGCTCGGCCAGCAGGTCCGCCGCGTCGTCGGGGTTCATCGCCTCCAGCACGTCCGCGGCGCGCTCGTCGTCCAGGTGCGCGAGCAGGTCCTTCTGGTCCTCCTCGGCCATCTCCTCGATGACGTCGGCCAGCCGCTCGTCGTCCAGCGCCTCGGCCACCTCGTAGCGGCGCTTGGCCGGCAGCGAGTGCAGCGCCAGCGCCACGTCGGCCGCGCGCATCGCCTCGAACACCGCCACCAGGTGCGCGGCGCCCTGCGGCTGGCCGGCCAGCTCGGTCACCGACAGCCCGGTCAGCTCCTCCCAGCGCAGCACCTGCACCGGGCCGCGCCGGGCCAGCCGGCCCGTCCGCTCGCGCACCGCCACCCGCGTCATCCGCCAGTCGCGGGTGCGGGAGGGCTCCATGGCCGCGTCGACCAGCACCGCGGCCGCGCCCGAGGCGAGCGCCACCCGGGCGTCGAGCAGCTCGCCGACCACCAGCACCTCGTTGGTGCGCTGGTGGAACTGGCGCAGGTTGACCGAGCCGGTGGCGAGCGTCACCGCGTTCGGCTCGATCGAGGTCACCCGCAGCATCGGCACGAAGATCCGCCGCCGGGTCGCCAGCTCCAGCAGCAGGCCCAGCACGCGCGGCGGCTGGCGGTCTACGCGCAGGCCGACGACCAGGTCGCGGACCTTGCCGATGGACTCCCCGTCGGGGCCGAACACGGGCAGACCGGCGAGCTGGGCGGCGAAGACGCGGTTCACGGCGACCACGGTGGTCAGGCTAGTCGGCACGCGGGCGCGGCGCCGCGTTCGACCGGGCGTTCACCGCGCGTTCGGCCGGGCGTTCCACCGGGAGTCCACCCGGGCGTTCCACTGTGGACCTACGCGAGGGCGCGGGCGATGTGCTCGGAGCAGATGGCCGGGTCGTCCCGGTGGAACTCGGCGCTCCACAGCCAGTTGTCCACCGCCCGGTAGAAGGTCCACGCGCGGGCCCGCTCGTCGTCCAGCTCGCCCAGGTCGCACAGCGCGGCGAACCGCTCCCGCACGTCGTCCTCGCCGAACCTGTTCCACAGCAACGGGATCACGCCGAACTCGCGGTCGCCGGCCAGCGGCTTGGGGTCGATCATCAGCCACGGCTCGCGCTCGCCGCGCAGCACGTTCTGGAAGTGCAGGTCCTCGTTGACCAGGGTGTCGCCGGCCGTGGCGGCCAGCTCCCGGCCCAGCTCGGTGGCCCGCGCCGCGAACGCCGCCGGCACCGGTCCGCCCAGCGCGGCGTTCTCCGCGACCAGGTCGGAGGGGGAGTGGCGGCGGAACTCCGGGCCGGCCGGCAGGCGCAGCCGGCGCAGCAGGCCGCCGGTGACGGCCAGCGCGTCCGCCAGCGGCTCGCGCTCCAGGTCCCGGGTGTGGTCGAGGCGCTCCAGCAGCAGGGCGCCGCGCTCGTCGTCGTGGTCGAGCAGCCGCACCACCCCGTCGCCGTCCCACGCCCGCAGCGCCAGCGGCTCCTGCCGGGTCTCCTCGTCCAGCCAGGTCAGCTTGAGCGCGGCGGGTTCGCCGTCGGCGCGGCGGACCGGCAGCACGACCCCGACGAAGCCGTTGAGCAGGCCGCCGTCCGGGGTCAGCGCCCAGCGGTCGCAGAACTCCGCGGCCAGGTCGGGCAGCGTTCCCCGCCACGCCAGGGCCCCCTCGCCGAGGGTGGTGGCGAAGTCGTCCGGGACGGTGATCACGCGAGCTCCAGGCGGTAGACCGCGGCCCACGCGGGTCGGGCGTTGAGGCGGGCGGCGCGCAGGGCGGCGGCGGTGTCGTCGTCCGGGACGACCAGGCGGGCGGTGGCGGCCACCTCCACCAGGTGCGAGCGGGTGCTCGGCGAGCGGACGGTGACCGCGCAGGCCACGCCGTCGGCCAGGCCCGGCACGGTCTGCTCGGCGCCGCCGACGGCCACCAGCACCGCGCCGTCGCGCCACAGCGCCCACACCAGCCGCGGCGCGTGGCCGTCGGGGCGGACCCACACCGCGGCCGCCTTGCGCAGCGCGTTGTCCAGCACCTGTGCGATCTCCACCGGTTCAGCCTGCCACGGACCTGTGAATCGGGACTCACGGAATAGCGGGCGCACCGCGTGCGTGCCACCCTTCGCCGGGACAGGAGTTACCGGCCGGTACGAGGAGGTACCCCACCGTGGTCGACCAGCAGCGCCCCCGTCGTTCGTGCCTGGCCGTGCCCGGGTCGAGCCAGAAGATGATCGACAAGGCCCGCACGCTGCCCGCTGACCAGGTGTTCCTCGACCTGGAGGACGCGTGCGCGCCGCTGGCCAAGCCGGGCGCGCGCAAGACCATCGTCGCCTCGCTCAACGAGGGCGGCTGGGGTTCGCGCGCGCGGGTCGTCCGGGTCAACGACTGGACCACCGAGTGGACCTACCGCGACGTGACCGAGGTCGTCGAGGGCGCCGGCGCGAACCTCGACTGCGTCATGCTGCCGAAGGTGCAGACGCCGGAGCAGGTGCACGCGCTGGACCTGCTGCTGACGCAGATCGAGAAGACCATGGGCTACGAGGTCGGCCGCATCGGCATCGAGGCGCAGATCGAGAACGCGCTGGGCCTGGTCAACGTCAACGCGATCGCCACCGCCTCGCCGCGGGTGGAGACGATCATCTTCGGACCGGCCGACTTCATGGCGTCGATCAACATGAAGTCCCTGGTCGTCGGCGAGCAGCCGCCCGGCTACGACGTGGGCGACGCCTACCACCACATCCTGATGTCGATCCTGATGGCCGCGCGGGCGCACGACAAGCAGGCCATCGACGGCCCGTACCTCCAGATCCGCGACGTCGACGGCTTCCGGCGCGTGGCGGGCCGCTCGGCGGCGCTGGGCTTCGACGGCAAGTGGGTGCTGCACCCCGGCCAGATCGACGCGGCCAACGAGGTGTTCAGCCCTCGGCAGGAGGACTACGACCACGCCGAGAACATCCTCGACGCCTACGGGCACTACACCTCGGAGGCGGGCGGGAAGCGCGGGGCCGTGATGCTCGGGGACGAGATGATCGACGAGGCGTCGCGGAAGATGGCGCTGGTGATCTCGTCGAAGGGGCGCGCGGCGGGCATGTCGCGCACGGACGTGTGGACGCCGCCGGAGGGCTGACGCGGCGTGCCGGCGGGGTCACGGTCCGGTGACCCCGCCGGTGAGCATCCCCACAGATCCCGCCCCCGATTGGCGATCAAGCCCCGGGCCGTGGGCATGGTGGTGGGCGTGTCACGACATCGAGCCCGGCCCAGGCGGTTGTTCCGGCGCCGACCCGCCGACGACCTGCTGGAGCGCAGCTTCCGGACCTGCCCGCGGTGCTCCCGGGACGTCCACGTGTTCTTCGACGAGTGCCGCCACTGCGGCGGGGCGCTGGAGATCGGCGCCTAGCGCGGCTGCGGCAGCTCGTTCACCAGCAGCACCGACATCACGATCAGCAGGGCGAACGCCAGCACGCCGAGCGCGGTCAGCACGATGCCGATGACCATGCTCGCGGTGGCCATGCCCCACCCCTCCTCGCCGGTCCGCCGGATCTGCTTGCGCGCGACGACGCCGAGCGGGATGGACGCGGGGGCGAACAGGAACAGGCAGATCAGCGCGGCGATCGCCATCCCGTTGGTGCCGCGCGGCTGGAGGTGCTGCCCGTACCCGGGGTGCTGCCCGTAGCCCGCCTGCCCGTACCCCGCCTGCCCGTGGTCGGGCTGCGGGTACCCCGGCTGCTGATACCCCACCTGCTCGTAACCCGGCTGCTCGTAACCCGGGTACCCGGGGTACGGCTGCTGACCCGGCTGCTGCTGCTCGGGGTGCTGGTAGGGCGGCGGCTGGGACATTCGAACCCCCTGGTGGGACGGCGAGGCACAGGTTAACCGCTGTTTCGGTTCAGCGGGTGGCGCGGAGCACTTCCGGGGCGCGCCCGACCGCCCACCCGGCCATACTCGCCGGTAACCCACGGGAGCGACGAAGGGAACCGCGATGGCGCGCCTGGCCCGGACCGCAGGACTGACCGACGTCCAGGAGGAGATCCTGTCGACGGTCCGCACCTTCGTGGACAAGGAGATCATCCCGCACGCCCAGGCGCTGGAGCACGACGACACCTACCCCGCCGACATCGTCGAGGGCATGAAGGAGATGGGCCTGTTCGGGCTCACCATCCCCGAGGAGTTCGGCGGGCTCGGCGAGTCGCTGCTCACCTACGCCCTGGTGGTCGAGCAGATCGCGCGCGGCTGGATGTCGGTCTCCGGGGTGATCAACACGCACTTCATCGTCGCGCACATGCTCAAGCAGCACGGCACGCCCGAGCAGAAGCGGTCCTACCTGCCGCGGATGGCGACCGGCGAGGTGCGCGGCTCGTTCTCGATGTCCGAACCGGAGCTGGGCTCCGACGTGGCCGCGATCCGCACGAGGGCCGTCCGCGACGGTGACGACCTCGTCGTCGACGGCCAGAAGATGTGGCTGACCAACGGCGGCACGTCCAACCTGACCGCCGTGCTGGTGCGCACCGACGAGGGCTCGGACAAGCCGCACCGGAACCTGACCGCGATCCTGGTGGACAAGCCCGAGGGCTACGGCGAGGTCGCGCCGGGCCTGACCATCCCCGGCAAGATCGACAAGATGGGCTACAAGGGCGTCGACACGACCGAGATGGTCTTCGCCGGCTTCCGCGTCCCGGTCGGACAGGTGCTGGGCGGCGAGACCGGCCACGGGTTCGGGCACATGATGGACGGTGTCGAGGTGGGCCGGGTCAACGTGGCGGCGCGGGCGTGCGGCATCGCGCTGCGGTCCTTCGAGCTGGCCATCGAGTACGCGCAGCAGCGCCGGACCTTCGGCAAGCCCATCGCCGAGCACCAGGCCATCGCGTTCAAGCTGGCCGAGATGGCGACCAAGGTGGAGGCCGCCCACCTGATGATGGTCAACGCGGCGCGCCTGAAGGACTCGGGCGCGCGCAACGACGTCGAGGCGGGCATGGCCAAGCTCATCGCCTCGGAGTA
The DNA here is from genome assembly GCF_047689505.1 of Saccharothrix sp. BKS2. Classification (NCBI taxonomy): domain Bacteria; kingdom Bacillati; phylum Actinomycetota; class Actinomycetes; order Pseudonocardiales; family Pseudonocardiaceae; genus Saccharothrix; species Saccharothrix sp. BKS2. Next base: position 50,031 of record NZ_JAUQOL010000018.1, read on the forward strand.
CTGCGCCGAGGTGACGCAGGAGGCGTTCCGCATCCACGGCGGCTACGGCTACTCCAAGGAGTACGAGATCGAGCGCCTGATGCGCGAGGCGCCCTTCCTGCTGATCGGCGAGGGCACCAGCGAGATCCAGAAGACCATCATCAGCCGGGGCCTCCTGCGCGACTACCGCTCCCGCGCCTGACCGCGAGTCGAACGCTCAGGACCACCGTGTCGAACGTTCAGGACCACCGTGTCGAACGTTCAGGACTACCGTGTCGAACACCCAGAACGGGTGAGTTCCACATTCGGGTCACCCGGGCGACCCGCCCCTCGGGACGCGAACGTGGAACTCGGGGGTCCCGGGTGTTCGACACGGTGGACATGAGTGTTCGACTCGCGCGGCCTGAGCGTTCGACACGGTGGGCCCGGGTGTTCGACTCGCGCGGCTTCGACGGTCCGAAGTGATCTTCGGGGCGGGTGGGAGGGGCGGGCGTGTGCCCCCGAGGGGTACGACCGCATCACGTTCGCGTCAGTTTCCGGCTCACCCGTTTCGCGCCCTTCACCCGGTGTTGGCAGGATGGGGTGATCAGCACCGCGAAGAGGTGGTCCCCGTGACGAGTTCCTTCTCCGGCCAGAACCGACCCGGTATGCCCCCGCGCCTGCCCACCCCGCCCACGGGGTGGCCCATCGGGTCCTACAGCACCTACGAGGAGGCGCAGCGCGCGGTCGACTTCCTGGCCGACGACGACTTCCCCGTGCAGGAGGTCACGATCGTGGGCGTCGACCTGATGCTCGTCGAACGGGTGACCGGCCGCCTGACGTGGGGCCGGGTGCTGGGCACCGGCGCGGCGTCGGGCGCCTGGTTCGGCCTGTTCGTCGGCGTCCTGCTGAGCCTGTTCAACACCACCCCCGGCGCGAGCCTCGGCCCGATCGTCGCGGGCCTGGTGGTCGGCATCGGCTTCGGCCTGATCTTCGCCGCCGTCGGCTACGGCTCCGCCAGGGGCAAGCGCGACTTCCAGAGCGCGAGCCAGCTGGTCGCGGGCCGCTACGACGTGCTCTGCCAACCCCGCTCCGCCGAGCGCGGCCGCGACCTGCTCGCGCGCCTCGCCCTGCGCCCGTCCGACCCGGGCAAGGACTGAGCCCGGGGCGATCCCGGTGTGCCGCCGGAGGCCCCCGGGCAGGGGCCGTTCGGACTCCGGTGGTTGCGGCACCTGATCACCGGGCCTAGGTTCGTCCCACCGGTCAGGCCCCCCGGCCGACCGGTCGGGGGCACGACGAGGTGCCGGGCACTGCGGTCTGGCTCCTCCGTTGTCGGGAAGGAGGCAGGGCCGATGAGGGGCACGCGGAAACGTCATCGGTTGGCCGCCGCCGGATCCGCCGCGCTGGTCGCGACGTCCGTGCTGGCGGGGTGTGGTTCGGGTGACGGCGGGATCACCATCAACGTCTACAAGTACCCGCAGGAGAACTTCCAGAAGATCGTCGACAACTGCAACGCGGCGGCCGACGGCTACGAGATCGTGTACCACAAGCTGCCGCGCGAGGCCGACGGCCAGCGCGAGCAGATGGCCCGTCGGCTCGCCGCCGGGGACACCGGCATGGACGTCCTGAGCCTGGACGTCACGTGGACGGCCGAGCTGGCCGAGGCGGGCTGGATCCGGGAGTTCACCGGGCAGCCCAAGGCCGAGGTCGAGGGCGGCACGCTGGAGACCCCGCTGGAGACGGCGCGCTACGAGGACAAGCTGTACGGGGCGCCGGACAACACCAACGTCCAGCTCCTGTGGTACCGGGGCGACCTGGTGCAGACGCCGCCGGAGACCTGGGACGAGATGATCGACCAGGGCACCGAGCTGATCCGGCAGGGCAAGCCCGGCCTGGTCGAGGCGACCGGCAAGCAGTACGAGGGCCTGGTCGTCCTCTACAACACCCTGGTCAACTCCGCCGGCGGGCGCATCGTGGACGAGACCGGCACCAAGGTCGTCATGGACGACGGCGCGGTCAAGGCGCTGGAGGTGCTCAAGACCTTCGCCACCTCCCCGGTCGTGGACCCGTCGTTCTCCAACGCCGCCGAGGACCAGGCGCGCCTGGCGATGGAGGGCGGCAAGGCCGCGTTCATGCTGAACTGGCCCTACGTCTACGCCGCCGCGCAGGCCAACCCGGAGTTCGCCAAGAACCTCAGGTGGGCGCCGTTCCCGGCGGTCGAGGGCGGCGAGTCCAAGGTGACCGTCGGCGGGCTCAACTACGCGGTCAGCACGTTCTCGCAGCACCCGGACGAGTCCTTCGACGCGGTGCTGTGCCTGCGCAACGCCGAGAACCAGAAGTTCGCGGCCATCAACGACGGCGTGCCGCCCACCATCGAGTCGGTCTACGAGGACCCGGAGATGGCCGAGCCCTACCCGATGAAGGAGGCCATCCTGGAGACGCTCAAGAGCGCGGGCGCGCGGCCCATCACCCCGGCGTACCAGAACGTCTCCACGGTGATCTCCACGATCCTCTCGCCGCCCGCGAGCATCGACCCCCGGGCCACCGCGGACCGCCTGCGCGGCGAGCTCCAGGACGCGCTCGACTCCAAGGGGGTGCTGCCGTGAGCAACGCCGTCCAGGCCGAACCCGGCCACGACGACAAGACGGCCGCGCTGTCGCCGAAGGCGCGGGCCGCGCTGAGCGAGGGCAAGAAGGCCGAGCGCAAGCTGGGCCTGCTGCTGTGCGCGCCGGCGATCCTGGTCATGGCCGCGGTCGCGGGCTGGCCGATCGTCTACTCCGTCTGGCTCTCGCTCCAGCGCTACGACCTGAAGTTCCCCGACCGCACCGAGTTCATCGGCCTGGAGAACTACGCCACGGTGCTGTCGAACCCCTACTGGTGGAACGCCATGTGGATCACCGTGGTGATCACCGTGGTGTCCGTCGCGGTCGAGCTGGTGCTGGGCATGGCGCTCGCGCTGATCATGCACCGCACGCTCGTCGGCCGCGGCATCGTGCGCACCGCCTCGCTCATCCCGTACGGCATCGTCACGGTGGTGGCCGCGTTCTCCTGGCGCTACGCCTGGACACCGGGCACCGGCTACCTGGCCGAGCTGGCGGGCGGCGACCCCGTGCTCACCGAGAAGGTCCCGGCCATCATGGTGGTGACCCTGGCCGAGATCTGGAAGACCACGCCGTTCATGGCCCTGCTGCTCATGGCGGGCCTGGCGCTGGTGCCCGACGACCTGCTCAAGGCCGCCGCGATGGACGGCGCGAGCGCGTGGCAGCGGTTCACCAAGGTCATCGTGCCGGTGATGAAGCCCGCCATCCTGGTGGCGCTGCTGTTCCGCACGCTCGACGCGTTCCGCATCTTCGACAACCTGTTCGTGCTCACCGCGGGCTCGCAGGGCACCTCCTCGGTGTCGATGCTGACCTACAACAACCTGATCAAGGGCTTGAACCTGGGCATCGGCTCCACCATGTCGGTGCTCATCTTCATCGCGGTGGCGATCATCGCGTTCGTCTTCGTGAAGCTGTTCGGCACCGCTGCCCCCGGCAGCGACAGCGGGGGGAGGCGCTGATGGCGGGCATCGGCGGAGCCGAGACGACGGCGCGCAAGGCGCGCTGGACGGTCCTCAACGTGCTGGTGGTGGCGTACGCGCTCATCCCGGTGCTGTGGATCGCGTCGCTGTCGTTCAAGACCAAGGAGACCCTGGGCGACGGCAACTTCATCCCGCGCGAGTGGACGCTGGAGAACTACAGCTCGATCTTCTCCACCACGGAGTTCGTCCGGGCGCTGGTGAACTCCATCGGCATCGCGCTGATCGCCACGGCGATCGCGGTGGTGTTCGGCACGATGGCCGCCTACGCGATCGCGCGCCTGGACTTCCCGGGCAAGCGGGTGCTGGTGGGCGTGTCGCTGCTGGTGGCGATGTTCCCGCAGATCTCGCTGGTCTCGCCGCTGTTCGAGATCGAGCGGTCGCTGGGCCTGTTCGACACCTGGCCCGGCCTGATCCTGCCCTACATCACCTTCGCGCTGCCGCTGGCGATCTACACGCTGTCGGCGTTCTTCCGGGAGATCCCGTGGGAGCTGGAGAAGGCGGCGAAGATGGACGGCGCGACGCCGGGCCAGGCGTTCCGGCGGGTCATCGCCCCGCTGGCCGCGCCCGGCGTGTTCACCACGGCCATCCTGGTGTTCATCTTCTGCTGGAACGACTTCCTGTTCGCGATCTCGCTGACCTCCACGGAGGCGTCGCGCACGGTGCCGGTGGCGCTGTCGTTCTTCACCGGCAGCTCGCAGTTCGAGGACCCGACCGGGTCGATCGCCGCCGCGGCGGTGGTGATCACCATCCCGATCATCCTGTTCGTGTTGTTCTTCCAGCGTCGGATCGTCGCCGGGTTGACCTCCGGCGCCGTCAAGGGGTGAGCCAATGGCCGAGATCGTCCTGGACAAGGTGACCAAGCAGTACCCCGACGGCGCGGTGGCCGTGCGGGACGTGGACCTGGAGATCGCCGACGGCGAGTTCGTCATCCTGGTGGGCCCGTCGGGCTGCGGGAAGTCCACGACCCTCAACATGATCGCGGGCCTGGAGGACATCACCTCCGGCGAGCTGCGCATCGGCGGCGAGCGGGTCAACGAGCGGGCGCCCAAGGACCGCGACATCGCGATGGTGTTCCAGTCCTACGCGCTGTACCCGCACATGACGGTGAAGGAGAACATGGCCTTCCCGCTGCGGCTGGCGAAGGTCGACGACGCCACCGTGGAGAAGAAGGTCAAGGAGGCGGCGGAGGTCCTCGACCTCACCGACCACCTGGACCGCAAGCCGTCGAACCTCTCCGGCGGCCAGCGGCAGCGGGTGGCCATGGGGCGCGCGATCGTGCGCAGCCCCAAGGCGTTCCTGATGGACGAGCCGCTGTCCAACCTGGACGCCAAGCTGCGCGTGCAGATGCGCACCTCGGTGTCGCGGCTCCAGCGGCAGCTGGGCACCACCACGGTGTACGTCACCCACGACCAGACCGAGGCGATGACCCTCGGCGACCGCGTCGTGGTGATGCGCGGCGGCCTGGTGCAGCAGGTGGGGGCGCCGCAGTTCCTCTACGAGCAGCCGGCCAACCTGTTCGTGGCGGGGTTCATCGGCTCGCCCGCGATGAACTTCGTGCCGGCGTCGCTGGAGCACGGCACGCTCCGGTCGGCGCTGGGCGACGTGCCGCTCACCGACCGGGTGCGCACGCTGCTGGAGGACCGGGACGCGCCCCGCGAGGTGATCATGGGCCTGCGGCCCGAGCACTTCGAGGACGCCCGGTTGGTGGAGGACCACGTTCGCTCGTCCGGGGCGGTCTTCACCAGCGGTGTCGACGTGGTGGAGTCGATGGGCTCGGACAAGTTCGCCTACTTCAACCTGACGGGTGACCAGGCGACGTCGGACGAGCTGGCGGAGCTGGCCGCCGACGCGGGCACGGCCGACGTGCCCGGCGGTGGCGTGTCGATGGTGGCCCGGTTGTCCGCCGCCTCCTCGGTCACGGTGGGTGAGCAGGCCGAGATCTGGTTCGACGCCGACAAGGTGCAGCTCTTCGACCCGAACAACGGCAAGAACCTCACCTACGCGGGCTGAACGCGCATTCCCGGCAGGGGCCGCCCCGATCGGGGCGGCCCTTTTCCGTGGGCGTCACGCGCAGTTACTGATCGGTCGGGACCATCGGCCGGGACGAACTCCATGGGCCATTCAGCGCATCAAAAGCGCATCTCGCCGCTTCGGGGGCGCTGTTCCCGCCGGCCCTCCCCAACGCTGGTCGAAGGCGGGGACGACCTCGGCCGAATGGTGTCGGGGCAGGGGAGTCCGTCGAGCAGGGAGAAGAGCGCGAGATGGGGATTCTTGACGGCAAAGCAGTGGTGATCACCGGAGCGGGACGTGGCCTCGGCGAGGCGTACGCGATGCACGCGGCGCAGGCAGGCGCGTCGGTCGTGGTCAACGACGTGGACGCGGACCTGGCGGAGGAGGTCGCGGCGCGGATCCGGCAGCACGGCGCGCGGGCCGCGGCGAGCGGCCACGACGTGTCCGACCCGGACGAGGCCGAGAAGATCGTGGGGTTGTGCCAGGCCGAGTTCGGGCGCGTGGACGGACTGGTGAACAACGCGGGGCTGAACTACGAGACCTCGCCGTGGGAGGACGACCCGGATTCGATCCGCCGGCTCGTCGAGGTGAATGTCCTCGGAGTCATATTCACCGGTATGGCCGCGATGCGGGCGATGCGCGAACAGGGTGGCGGCGCCATCGTCAACATTTCCTCCGGCGCGTTCTTCGGGCAGCGGAAACTGGCCGCCTACTCCGCGTCGAAGGGGGCGGTCGCCTCGCTGAGCCTGTCCTGGGCGCTGGACCTGGAGTCGGAGAACATCCGGGTCAACGCCGTGTGCCCGGTCGCCCACACCCGGATGGTGTGGAAGTCCGAGCGCTCCCTGCGCGCCATCCCGGCCGACCGCACCCCCGGCAAGGTCGCCCCGCTCGTGCTGTTCCTGCTCAGCGACGCGGCGGACGGCATCACCGGGCAGGTCGTCCGCTGCAACGGCCGCCAGCTCCACCTCGTCGGCCAGCCCCACTTCAAGCAGCCGATCTTCGAGAGCGACGCCTGGGACACGACCTCGGTGAAGCGCGCGTTCGACGACGTGCTCCAGGCCCACCTGGAGCCGTTCGGCCTGGAGAAGCGGATGCCGCCGCGCCTGCGGGAGCTGGTGGAGCCCGGCCGCACGGCCTGATCCGCACGGCTTGACCCGCGGGGCCTCCGCGGCAGGGCTTGACCCGCAGGGCCCGACCCGCAGGGCCTGATCCACAGGCCCGACCTGCGGGCTCCGACCCCCCTGACGGGCGTCCCCGGTTCCGCGATCACCCCGATGGCTGATCGCGGAACCGCGGCGTTCCGCTGTCCCATGGGTGACGTGGGCACGAGGGAACCCAGGGTCACGGACTGGCGGCTGGTGGTCGGGTCGCGGCTGGACCGCGTCCGCGCCGACCTCGCCGCCCTCGGCCCGCCCGACCCGCTCGACCAGGAGGGGCAGCGGTGGCGCGAGGTGGCCGAGCGGGAGGCCGCCGTCGTCGACGACATGATCACCCGCGAGGAGTCGCGCCGGCAGTCGGTGGCCTCGTGGTGGTCCGGCTGGCACATCGAGCGCGCCTGGCGCTCCCTGCACGAGGCCGAGATCGCGGCCGTGGCCGCGGGCCGCGGGTTCCTCGGCCGCCTGCCCGGCCTCAAGGCCCGCGTCTCGGAGAACCTCCCCGAGGAGGACCCCCGCCGCCGCGCCCTGGAGGAGCTGCGGCCCGGCGAGTTCACCCTGGCCGTGGAGCGGGAGATCGTGGTCGACGCGCTGCGGGCCGCGTTCGACGCCTCCGACTTCGCCCACGCCGGGTCGCGGGCGCTGCGCAACAAGCTGATCGCCGCGTCCGTGGTGCTGTTCGCGGTCAACACCCTGCTCGGCGTGCTGGGCATCGTCGACCCCGGCATGATCCCGATGTGCGTCAGCTCGGAGAAGCTGCCCACGGTGTGCCCGTCGGGCCGGGGCGAGGCGGCCTCGGACGTGTGGCTGATCCAGGTGCTCGGCGCGTTCGGGGCGGTGCTGTCCGCGGTGGTGCTGCTGCTGCGCCGCCGGCCCAGCCTCTCGCCCTACGTGATGGTCGGCTACCAGGCCCTGATCAAGGTGCTGCTGGGCGCCGCGCTGGCCGTGGTCGGCATCCTGGCGCTCGGCGCGGGCGTGACCACCGGCCTGATCGGCGTGGCCTCCCAGGCGGCGCTGCTGGTGTGGGCGGTCCTGCTCGGCTACGGCCAGCAGATCGCCACCCGCCTGCTCGACAGCTACACCGACCGGGTGATGGACCAGGCGCGCCCGCTGCCCAGGGCGGACAGCCGGGGCTAGCGACCCGGCGCCTTCCCCACCCCCGTCCCGCCGCCTCACCGCTCCGACCGGAGCGCCGCGATCACCTCCGGGTCCCAGCGGTGCGTGCGGATCAGCCGGTACCGCTCGGCCGCGACCCACAGGTACGCCTCGGTCTCGGTGCGGTCGCCCACCAGGTCCGCCTGCCGGAGCAGCTCCACCACCGGCGCGTACTCCTCCTCGAACCAGCGCTCGGCGACGCGGGCCCGGTCCAGGAACGCGCCCTCGTCCTGCATCAGCCGGAACCCCCACGCCTCCACGTGCTCGCCCAGCACCGCGTAGTCCCACGGGTCCGACAGCACCACGGCCACCCGCGCCCGGCCGCCCAGCGGCACCCGCTCCAGGAACAGCCGCCGGTAGTCCTTGACGATCAGGTCGCCCCGGTGCCGGATGCCGTGCGCGGCCACCCGCGTCACCACCTCGGTCACGTGGGCGTCGATCACCTCCAGCCCCAGCGCGTGGGCGACCGACACCCGGTGGTGCCCGTCCCGCACGAAGTGCAGGTCACCCACCCGGTAGACCTCGATCGGGGGAACCGGCTCGCCGCGCCGCTGCGCCAGCGCCAGCCGCTGCCACCGCTCCCGCACCCGCGCCGAGGTGGGCCGGAACCGGCGGTCGAAGTCGCGGGTCCGGTCCACGCTGCCCACGATCGAGTCCAGGCGGACGGTGCGCAGCCCCAGCCGCTTCTCGCCCACCTGCCCCAGCGCCGCCACGACCTCGTGGAACGGCAGCATGATGTTGACGTCGTCCGGTTCCCGCCGCAGCCGCGCGGCCAGCCGCGACAGCACCTGCGCGCGGCGGGCGCGCAGGAAGTCGTTCTCCGCGTCGGCCCGCGGGAACCCGGTGTCACGGGGCACGGCCCGCCTCCCCTCCGCCGAGGTCGAGGTCCAGCACCCGGTACCCGACCACGTTCACCACCCGCGTCCCGCCCAGCTCCCGGTCGGACCGGGGCGTGCCGTGCGGGTGGACGTGCCCGTGCAGCAGCAGCGGCGGCCGCAGCACCCGCACCCCCTCGTGCAGGCACGCGAAACCGCGGTGCGGCGGGTCGTCCTCGTCACCGCAGCCCAGGGGAGGGGAGTGGGTCAGCAGCACGTCCACGCCGCGCCCGTCGCGCAGCCGCCGCCACCGGGCCAGCCGCAGCACCCGCCGCAGCCGCCGCGCCTGCTGCCGCTCGGTCCACTGGTTCGGCCCGTCCCGGTACCGGATCGAGCCGCCGAGCCCGGCGATCCGCAGCCCGGCCACGTCCACCACCCGCCCGTCGGCGTTCACCCCGCCCGCCGGGCCGGGCCACCGCGCGGGCAGGCCCGCCCTGGTCCACAGCCCGCGCACGTTCGTGTAGCCGCCCAGGTCGACGTCGTGGTTGCCCGGCACGAACACGCACGGCCGGTCGAGCGCGCCCGACAGGAACTCCAGGTAGTCGAACGGCAGGTCGCCGGCCGCGACGACCAGGTCCACGCCCAGCTCCCGCACCCGGTCGGTCCACAGCCGCTCGACCACCTCGTCCGCCACCGCGAGCACCTTCGGCACCAGTCGAGCCTAGGCGCAACGGCGCCGGGTGACACCTCGTCGGTAAAAGGGTGAAAAGGGACGCGCTCCCCCTGCCGCACAAGGGAAACCGGGCTAGCGTGACAGGGGTGCTCGCCGAGCTGTTCCTCGACGCCGCCCGCGGCTGCGCCGGCCGCAGCCCCCTGACCCTGGCCCTGCTGACCGCGGCCGCCGAGGACCTGGCGCGCGGCGGGGTGGTCGCGCGCGTCATGGCGGGCGCCGAGTGCGACCGGCAGGGCACCGTCCCGGGCCTGCGGTTCGCGGGCGCGCTGCACCGGCTGGTGCTGGAGGGCCGGGCCCCGGCGCTGGCCGCGCACTACCCGACCGCGGGCGGCGAGCCCGACCTGGCCACGCTGTGGGACGACGCGCTGCCCGTGCTGCACGAGCACGCCGACGAGCTGCGCGCCCTCGTCTCCACGACGGCCGTGCAGACCAACGAGCCGGGCCGCAGCGCGCCCCTGTTCGGCGGCCTCCAGACCGCCGCCCACCTGGCCGCCGACGCGGCGGGCCGCCGGGCCTGCTTCCCGGTCCGGCTGCTGGAGGTCGGCGCGTCCGGCGGGCTGAACCTGCGGCCGCACCGCATCGCCTACCGGGTCGACGGGGTCCGGCTGGGTGACCCGGGCAGCCCGTTCACCCTCGACCCGTGCTGGACGGGCCGCCCGCCCGTGGACGTGACGCAGAACCTGCGCCTGGTGCGGCGGGCCGGCTGCGACCCCGACCCGGTGGACGTGACCACCGAGGACGGCCGGCTGCACCTCCAGTCGTTCGTGTGGGCCGACCAGGTGGCGCGCTTCGAGCGGCTGCGGGCCGCGCTGGACCTGGCCCAGCTCGACCCGGTGCCGGTGCGGCGCGCCTCCGGCCCGGAGTGGCTGGCCGAGCAGCTGGCCCGCCCGGAGCGGGACGTGCTGACCGTCGTGTGGCACTCGGTGGTGTGGCAGTACACCTCGCCCGCCGACCGGGCGATGGGCCGCTCGGTGCTGGCCGAGGCGGCGGCGCGGGCCACGCCACCGGCGCCGCTGGCGCTGCTGGTCTACGAGCCCGGCCGCACCCACGGGCCGGACCCGTACCGGTTCCGGCTGCTGCTCAAGCTGTGGCCGGCGGGCGTGTCGCTGCGGCTGGGCTGGGGCGCGGGGCACGGCATCCCCTTCACCTGGGACACCCAGCCCTGGGACTAGGCGCGCCCGGGAGGTCCACCCCGGGGCCGCGCGGGTCCTCCCGCGCCCCCGGCCGTCAGCCGCCGGTGGCGATGAGCACGGTCACCGTGGTGAGCCAGCCCAGCAGGAAGGTGAGCACCCAGAAGCGGAGGTTGGTGAGCATCCTGGTCATGGCGGGGGTTCCTGTCGCGGAGGAGGGGTGGGGGGTCACAGCCACTCGTTGCGACGGAATATTCGGTACAGCGTCAGGCAGACCACCAGGATCACCGCGATCACCATGGGGTAGCCGTACTTCCACTGGAGCTCGGGCATGTGCTCGAAGTTCATGCCGTACACGCCGACCACCATGGTCGGCACGGAGATGATCGCCACCCACGAGGCGAGCTTGCGCATGTCCAGGTTCTGCTGGAGCGTGATCTTCGCCAGCACGGCGTTGACCAGCGTGGTCAGCAGCTCGTCGAAGTTCGACACGCGCTCGGACACCTGGGTGAGGTGGTCGTCGACGTCGCGGAAGTAGGAGCGCACCTGCTCGGGGATCAGCGGCGTGTAGCCCTCGGCGAGCCGGCGCAGCGGCACGGCCAGCGGCATCACCGCGCGGCGCAGCTCCAGCACCTCGCGCTTCATCAGGTAGATCTGGTCGGCGCTGACCCGGCTGCGCGGCTGGAAGACCAGCGCCTCCATCGAGTCGATGTCGTCCTCGATGTGGTCGGTCACGTCCAGGTAGTTGTCGACCACGTGGTCGGCGATCGAGTACAGCACCGCGGCCGGGCCGACCCGGAGCCGCTCGGGCTCGGCCTCCAGCTCGCGGCGCACCACGGCCAGGCCGGAGTGGTTGCCGTGCCGGACCGTCACCACGAAGTCGCGCCCCAGGAACACCATGATCTCGCCGCTCTCGACGATCTCGTTGGCCGCGTCGGGGGAGGCGTTCTGGATGTAGCGGACCGTCTTGAGCACCATGAACAGCGTGTCGTCGTAGCGCTCCAGCTTCGGCCGCTGGTGGGCGTGCACGGCGTCCTCGACGGCCAGCTCGTGCAGGCCGAAGGTGTCCGCGACGCCCTCTATCTGCTCGGCGGCCGGCTCGTGCAGGCCGATCCAGACGAAGCCCTCGCCGCGACCGCGCACCTCCTCCACCGCGGCGGCGTGCGTCCAGCGGCCGGGCAGGCGGGCGCCGTCGACGTACACGCCGCAGTCCACGACGTAGGAGGACAGGGGCACCGGGACGGGGACGGCCGGGCGGTCGCGGTCGGGCATGCGGCCTCTCAGGCCGCCGAGCGAGGGCAGGCTGGGCACGAGGAACCTCCGGGAAGCAGGCGTCGACATCGACGAACGACGACGGCACGTCCCCGACCGGTACCGCTGGGCCTAGCTGTGGGAAGCCGGCTCCCCGATGAGGACGCGCGAGGTACTCGCAGGATGGGGGTCGTTGCTCATCGCTGGTCCTCACCTCCTCGGGTCGGCGGTCGCGGCGGTGGAGTCGCTCACAGACCGGTTGCCGAGGGTACTCCCCCGGTGCTCACACTGTCGTCCCGGTCGGATGTGGTGCTCGACCACCCCACCCGGCCCACCACGACGGCCAACGGAGGCGGTAGTGCAGTTCGGGCGTTACTACGAGGAGTTCGAGGTCGGCGCGGTCTACAAGCACTGGCCGGGCAAGACGGTCACGGAGTACGACGACCACCTGTTCTGCCTGCTGACCATGAACCACCACCCGCTGCACCTGGACGCGCACTACGCGGCGGAGACCACCGACTTCGGCCGGAACGTCGTCGTGGGCAACTACGTCTACTCGCTGCTGCTGGGCATGTCGGTGCCGGACGTCTCGGGCAAGGCCATCGCCAACCTGGAGGTCGAGTCGCTCAAGCACGTCAAGCCGACCTTCCACGGCGACACCATCTACGGTGAGACCGAGGTGCTGGACAAGACCCCGTCGAAGTCGAAGGACGACCGGGGCGTGGTGCACGTCGAGACGCGCGGGTACAAGCAGGACGGCACGGTCGTCTGCGTGTTCCGCCGCAAGGTGATGGTGCCGAAGCGCTCCTACGGCGAGGCGCGCGGCGGCGAGCAGCCGGGCCGGCCGGAACCCGCGGCGGGCTGAGCGGGCTGAGCGGGCAGGGCCGGGCTGGACGTGCCGGGCGGGTAGGCGTCGGTTGATCCGGACAAAAGGAGCGATGTGACCTCTCTGGAGCTCGTGCGCGGGGCGTTGAGCCGGTTCGCCCGGCGGGAGGCGCACGGCGTCTCCCCGCTCTACGAGCACCTGGCCGCCCGCGCGGCCGAGGACGACGAGGTCGCCGGCCTGCTGACCGCCGCGCCCGAGCGGTTCGCGCACCCGACGCTGCTGCTGGCGGCGGCCCACCGGCTGCTCCAGGCCGAGCCGTTCCACCGGCTGACCGACTACTACCCCTCGCTGGGCGGCTCCTGCGGCCCGGACGAGGGCACCTGGCCGCTGTTCCGGGAGTTCGTGCTGGAGCGGGCCGACCGGGTGCGGGAGCTGGTCTCGCGGCGCACCACGCAGACCAACGAGGTGCGCCGCGCCGCCCTGCTCTACCCGGCGCTGGCCCAGGTCAAGGGGCCGGTGGGGCTGCTGGAGGTCGGCTGCTCGGCCGGGCTGCTGCTCAACCTCGACCGGTACGCCTACCGCTACCAGACCCAGCAGGCCGGGCAGCTGGCGGCGGGGCCGGCGAAGGCGCCGGTCGGGCTGCACTGCGCGCTGGAGCTGGCGCCCGGGGCGGAGCTGCCGAAGATCCCCAAGTCGGTCAAGGTGGCCGCGCGGGTCGGCCTGGACCGGGCGCCCGCGGACCTGACCGACGAGGACACGTACGCCTGGTTGGAGGCGTGCGTGTGGGCCGACCAGCCGGAGCGGGTGCGGCTGTTCGGCGTGGCCGCGACCGCGCAGCGCAGGTCGCCGCCGGAGTTCGTGACGGGTGACGCGGTGGCCGACCTGCCCGGCGCGGCCGCGCGGGTTCCCGAAGCCCTCCCGCTGGTGGTGATGACCAGCAACACCCTGCCGTACCTGGCGGGGGAGGAGTTCGTCGCCGCGCTGGCCGGGTTGGGCCGGCCGGTGTGGTGGATCAGCCACGAGAGCTACGCGGCGGGGCTGGCGCACGTCCTGCCGGGGCGCGACGACCTGCGGCCGGACCCGGCCGGACCGGCGTTCGGCGTGCTCGGGCTCGTCCACTTCGCGGACGGCGCGCTGCGCTCGGCCCGCGCGCTGGCGCGCACCGCCCTCCACGGCCAGCGGCTGATCTGGCTCCCCTGATCGGGCGAAGTCGATCAGCGGCGGGGGAGCTGCCCCCACGCCGCGAGGGTGTCGTGGAGCATCTCGGTCAGTGGGAGTGTGGCCAAGATCGCAGAGTCGGCCCACCGGGCGTCGGAGGCGTCGTCACCCGCCCGGAGCGTCCCCGATCGCACCTGGCAGGCGTAGTCGTGGATCTCGTAGACCCCCCGTGGCGCCACTCGGTCAACCGTGCCGACCCACGCCCCGACGGTCACGGAGAGTCCCGTTTCTTCCCGTACTTCCCGCACAAGTGCGGTCTCGTCGGATTCACCCGGTTCGACGCGCCCTCCCGGAAGTGACCACAGTCCCTCACCTGGGGGATTGCGGCGACGCACGAGCAGCACTCGCCCATTCGTGTCATGCACTATCGCGCCAACGCAGCGGGTCCGAGGGGCACTTTTGGCCGTCACGATCACGAAGCGTAGTCGCACCGGGTTGGCGGTGCTGGAGGCTGCCCCGAGTGCGGTACAAATCTCCCGACTTGCCGCAGAGTGCGGTACAACGGTTTTCACTGGCGCCAAACGGGTGCGGTAGCGAACGGGGTTGATCACCGTGAATCTGAAGAAGATTCTCACTTTCGCCGGGGTCGGCTTGGTCCTGTTCTTCCTCATCGCGGAGCCGCAGCAGGCGGCTCAGCTGGTGCAGAACATCCTCGGGACCCTCCGGGAAGCGGCTGAGGCGCTCATCACCTTCGTGAAACAATTGTTCTGAGTCGCGCCGGCTCCTCCCTCCCCCTCGGCGAGAGGTCTAGGCATGTTCGCACCACGGGACCCCGACGAGTACCTGCTGCCGACCGAGCGGCGGGTCATCCGGGTACGCAGGCACTGGAGCAGTCTGCTCTGGGATCTGGTGGAGGCCGGGGCGCTGCTCGCCGGCGCCATGATGATCTCCTACCTGCTGCCCGGGAACGCCGGCATCATCCAGAACATCCTCTGGTACGCGTCCCTGTTCGTGCTGCTCAGGCTGGCCTACTTCGTCATGGAGTGGTGGGTGGAGCGGATCGTCGTCACCGACAAGAGGTTCATGATCTCCTCGGGGGTCTTCGAGACCAAGGTGGCCATGATGCCGATCAGCAAGGTGACCGACCTCACCTACGAGCGCACGTTCCTCGGGCGCATGTTCGGCTTCGGCACCCTGGTCGTGGAGTCGGCGGGTCAGATCCAGGCCCTCAACCGGATCGAGTACCTGCCGAACCCCGAGGAGGTCTACGACGCGATCTCCGAGCTGACCTTCGGCGACAAGAAGGCGCAGGCGGAGCGCTTCTCCATGATCAAGGCGCAGCGGGCGGCACGCGGCAAGAAGATGGTGCCGTAGGCCGCGCGGCGGCGTAGGTCAGACTGGGTGGGTGCGCATCGACCTGCACACCCACTCGACCGAGTCCGACGGCACCGACACGCCGGCCGCGCTCGTGGCCGCCGCGGCGGCCGCGGGCCTCGGTGCCGTCGCGCTGACCGACCACGACACCGCCGCCGGCTGGACCGAGGCGGCCAACGCCCTGCCACCCGGCCTGAAGCTGGTGCGGGGCGCGGAGCTGTCCTGCGCCTCCGACGACGGCCTCGGCCGCAAGATCACCGTGCACCTGCTGGCCTACCTGTACGACCACACCTCGCCCGCCCTGGTCGAGGAGCAGCTCAGGCTGCGCCTCGAACGGCGGCAGCGGCTGCGGCGGATGGCCGAGCACATGGTGGCCGACGGCTTCCCCATCGACCCGGACGAGCTGATGGCGGCCATGCCCGCCGACGCCCCCGCGGGCCGGCCGCACCTGGCCATGGCGCTCATCCGGGCCGGCGTGGTCACCACCGTGGACGAGGCGTTCGCCAAGTACCTGACCGGTGGGCGGTACTACGTGTCGCGCACGGACACGCCCGTCGAGCGGGCCATCCGGATGATCACCGAGGCGGGCGGGGTGACGGTGCTCGCGCACCCGTTCGCCACCTCGCGCGGGCCGATCGTGAGCGACCAGGTGGTGGCCGACCTGACCGACCTGGGGCTGGCCGGCGTCGAGGTGGACCACCCCGACCACGACCGGGCCACGCGGGCGCGGCTGCGCGGGCTGGCCGGCGAGCTGGGGCTGCTGACCACCGGGTCCAGCGACTACCACGGCACGAACAAGACGGTGGAGCTGGGCGCCGAGACCACGTCGCCGGACGTGCTCGACGCCCTGGCCGACCGCGCCACGGGCTGCAAGGTCCTGGTGGGCTGACCGACCCTGACGGGCTGACCGACCGGCCGCAGTGGGCTGACCGGAGTGGCGGGCTGACCGGCCGGCCTCGGTGGGCTGACCGCCGTGGTGGGTCGACCGGCCGTGGTGGGTCGACTCGCCTACCCGCCGTTCGCGCAACCTCTCCGGACAGCACCCCCGACTTCCAGGCGGTCTCGCCGCGACGCCGGAGGCGGCGCATTCAACCCTGTAGCTTTGGCCCGTGCCTGAGCAGTTGGGGTTCGACTTCGGGGCCGCCCCGAAGAAGCTGGTGAAGGTGACGCCGGCGAAGCTGTCCACGTGGGCCGACTGCCCGCGTCGCTTCCGCATGGCCTACCTGGACCGGCCGACACCCCCGCGCGGCGGCGCGTGGGCGCACAACACGCTCGGCGCCGTCGTGCACAACGCCCTCAAGGCCCTGTTCGACCTGCCCGCCGACCGCCGCACCCCCGAGCAGGCCGTGGCCCTGCTGCACCGCCAGTGGAAGGACGACGGCTTCCGCGACGCCGAGCAGGCCGCCGGCTACCGGGACCGCGCGGTCGGCTGGGTGCGCGACTACGTCGAGGGCACCGACACCTCGATCGAACCGGTCGGCATCGAGCGCTGGGTGTCCACCCCCACGACCCGGATCGTCGCCGAGGGGCGGGTCGACCGCATCGACCTGCGCGACGGCGAACTGGTGATCGTGGACTACAAGACCGGGCGGCACGCCCTGACCGTGGACGACGCGCGCGGCTCCCAGGCGCTCGCCCTGTACGCGCTGGCCGCGCGGCGCACCCTGCGCAGGCCGTGCCACCGGGTCGAACTGCACCACCTGCCCACCAGGTCCGTCGCCGTGTGGGAGCACACCGAGGAGAGCCTGGGCCGGCACGTGACCCGGGCCGAGGAGGCCGCCGACGAGCTCAGCCTCGCCTCCGACACCCTCGCCGCGGGCGGCGACCGGGACGTGCTGTTCCCGCCCCGCACCGGCCGGCAGTGCACCTGGTGCGACTTCCGGCGCTCCTGCCCCGAGGGACAGCGCGCGTCGCCGGCGCTCGAACCGTGGGAGCTGCTCGCGCCGTAGAGTTGACCACGTGACGATGGTCGACAGCAGACCCGAACCGCGCGTGGCCAGGCTGTGGCGCGGGGTCAGCGGAGCGTTCGCCGTCGGACTGGTGCTGCTGGCGCTGGCCCTGATCGGCGTGCAGGTCTACGCGGGCGCCCACGACCTGCCCGGACCAGGGCTCGACGTGGTCGCCGGCCACGTCGGGGCAGCCGTCGCGGCGGCGGTGGCGCAGGTCTTCGCGGACCGCCGGCAGGGCCGCGCCGTGACGGTGTGCGGCCTGGTCGTGGTCGTGCTCACCGCCCTGACGATGTGGTTCTACTGGTGGGCGTGAGCCTCAGCTGAGCCACGCCCGCCACGTCGGCAGCACCGTGCCCAGCAGCGCGTCCGGCGCCTCCGTGTTCGGCGAGTGCACCACCCCGGGCAGCGCGGCGAAGTCCGCGTCGAGCCGCTCGGCCATGTCGCGCTGCGCGGCCGCCGACCACGCGTCGTCCAGCTCGCCGCACACCACCAGGCACGGGGTGCCCGTCGTGCGCAGGGTGCGGGCCAGCTTCGCGACCAGGTCCGGCTCGGTGCGCAGCGCCTCGCCCATGCCCAGCAGCCCCGCCGGCGACGAGCGGACGAACCGCGTCCGGTAGAAGTCCTTCAGCTCCTGCGACATCACCCGCCAGTGCGGGTTCAGCGCCTGGCGGGACTCGTTGACCTGCTGCGCCGCCTCCACGCCCCGTTCGCGCAGCACCACCTCGCCCTGGTCCAGCGCGGCGCGCCGAGCCCCCGGCGGCAGCTCGGACGGACCCGACGCGAGCAGCGTCAACCCGGACACCGGAGCGCCCGCCAACACCGCGCCCCGCGCCACCAGTCCCCCGAACGAGTGGCCCAGCAGCAGCACGCGCCTGCCCTCCGCGGCGAGCTTCGCCACCAGTTCGGACAGCCCCACGCCCAGCGCCGAGGGCCGGTACTCCGCCTCCGCGACCGGTCCGGTCGACTCGTACTGGCCGGGCAGGTCGACGGCGACGACCTCGATGCCCGCGTCGGAGATCGGGTCGAGCAGGGGCACGAAGTCCTCTTTGGACCCCGTGTAGCCGGGGACCAGCAGCGCCGTGGCGCCCAGGTCGCGCCCGGCGGCGGGGGAGCGCAGGGCGGCGATCGGGCCGTGCCTGCCGGGCAGGTCGACGCGCGCCGCGCGGTGCGGGCTGAACTGCGAGTGCACGTCTGGCAGTCTGCCGTACCGGGGGCGCGGACGCGTGGTGGTCCTCCGCACCGGCTGCGGGGCCGACCGGGTGGTTCGACGTGACGCGGGCGACAGCGGGACCTTCTCCCGCCGCGCCTTCCCGCCTCCCCACCCACCGCAGCGCGACCAGCGTGTCGCTACCGCAGCGCGACCAGCGTGCCCCCGCGCTGCTCCAGCACGACCGGCCCCTCGGTGGCCATCTCCACGGGCCCGGTGTACCCCTCCCGGTCGACCGGCACCGAGGCCACCTCCTGGCCGCTGACCTGGTCGATCACGTCCAACCCGCCGGCGACCGGCACGAGCAGGTGACCGGCCATCGTGGTGCCGGTGCCGAGGGTGCCGTCCACCGTCCACAGCGGGTTGAGGTCGTTGAGCGACAGCGCGATCGTCCGCGACCCGGTGAACCAGTAGGTGTTCGCCGTGCTGGTGAAGGTCGACGCCACCCGACCGGGCGGGTCGCCGGCCAGCTCCTCCGCGGTCACCTGGACGGGGTACTCGGCCACCAGGCTGCCGTTGTCGGCGTCGAAGACCGTCAGCTTGCCGGGCGTGGCCACCGCGACCCGCGTCGCCGTCAGCGCGACCACCCGGGTGCCCTTGTCGGCGAGCGCCATGCTGCTGATGACCTGCGGTTCGTCGGACTTCTCGGGGTTCGGCTTGAGGATCGTGATCCGGTCGCCGGGGTCCTGCTCGGGGCACCGCTCCAGCACCGCGACCTTGCCGGGCGCCACCGCGAACGAGCCGTACGTGCAGTTGGGGCGCGGCTGCTTGCCCGGGTTCACGATGGCGCGCAGGGTGCCGTACTCCAGCGACCGCACCAGGTCGTCGCGGCGGTAGACCTCGACGAACTTCTCCCCGGTGGTGAGCACGTGGGAGCCCTCGTTCAACAGGCGGGTACCGAGCTCGGCGTCACCGTTGCGCTGCGGACCGCGGGTGCCGGAGGCGGTGTCGAGGGTGGTGACCTCCGAGCAGTTGATCTCCTTGCGGTGCACGGCGAACACCCGGCCCCACGCGGTCGACACGGTGCACAGCGGCCAGTCGCGGCTGTAGCGCCAGCGCACGTCGCCGGTCAGCGCGTTCCGGCCGACGACCTCGCCGCCGTCGCCGGTGACCACGACCGAGTCCAGGTTCACCGGCACCGGGGTCGCGCCGCTGGGCGCGCGCCACACCTCCGCGAGCGCGGGCGGCAGCACGGTCACCGGTTGGAGGGGGGTGATCTGCGACGGGCCGGTCTGGCTGGTGGTGTTGCGGGCGTCGCTGGTCAGCCACACCACCAGCGTCGCCACCAGCACCGCCACCGTCACCAGCGCGACCCCGATGAAGTCACCCCTGGTGCGCCACGAGCGGGCGGGTAGCGGCTCGTCCGCGTCGTCGTGGAGGTCGGCGGGATCTTCCATGACGTCCTCTGCCAGGACGCCCCGCCCGTTCGCCTCCGCCTGCTCCGGCTGACCCACTGCCCGGCTCCCCGTTGATCGGCGATCTGTCTGGCGACATGCTCCCACCACGGGGAAGAGGTCGGTGTGAACCGCGGCCCATGTGAGACCACAACCCCTGCGGCGGCGGGGCGGTGGCCTACCCCTCCCCACGTGGCGCACGGGCGGTGGCCTACCCCTCACCCGCGTGGCGCACGGGCGGTGGCCTACCCCTCACCCGCGTGGCGCACGAGCCGTGGCCCACCTCTTACCCGCGTGGCGCACGGGCGGGCCCGTCTGCCCCGTGGCGCGAGGCGGCGGGCGGTCCCGGGTGCTCCTGGTGCTCCGGCTGCCCCGTGTGGCGGACCGCGGCCCGTGGGAGCCGCGGTCTCAGGTGTGGACCGCGACCCCTGTGCGAGTCGCGGTCCCGTGGTGGCCGGCGTTCCTCACTCTTTTAACCGAGTGTCGGTAACACCGTTTCCGTACATTTTCGGCCCATGATCACTCAATCGAGTGACGCACAAGCCCGTTCACCAGCAGAAACGTCTCGTCGAACAGGCGTGAGCCTACTCCGCCGACGGGGCCTCCGCCTCGCCACCACCGGCACGCCGACGCCTGCGCCGACGCGGGCGGGACGGGCCGTCCGCCGACGAGGACTGGGCCTCGGCGTCGCCGGGCGCGCCCGCGGGCACCTCGCTCGGGGTCCCCTCGCCCTCGACGGACACGCCGGCGCGGCTGCGGCGGCGCTTGCGCGGGCGCTTGGTCCCCTCCTCGTCACCCGAGGACGAGGGCGAGGACGACGGGGCCGACGACGGGGCCGACGAGGACGACGACGGCGCCGAGGGCGACGACTTCGGGGCGGCCTCGTCCGCCGCCTCGCCACGACCCCGGCGACGCGACTTGGACCGCGTCTTCTTGCCGCCGGTCTTCAGGTTCTCCTCGGGCTCCGCGTCCAGCCCGGCCCGCGTGCGCAGGCCCAGCGGCAGTCGGCCGGAGGAACCGGACGGGATGTTCAGGTCGGTGAACAGGTGGTCCGACGTCGAGTACGTCTCCACCGCCTCCGGCTTGCCCAGGCCGAGGGCGTCGCTGATCGACTTCCAGCGCGGCTCCTCGTCCCAGTCCACCAGCGTGACCGCGACGCCCGTGCGCCCCGCCCGACCCGTGCGGCCGATGCGGTGCACGTAGGTCTTCTCGTCCTCCGGGCACTGGTAGTTGATGACGTGGGTGACGCCCTCCACGTCGATGCCGCGCGCCGCGACGTCGGTGGCCACCAGCACGTCGATCTTGCCCGACCGGAACGCCCGCAGCGCCTGCTCGCGCGCGCCCTGCCCGAGGTCACCGTGCACGGCGGCGGCCGCGAAGCCGCGCTCGACCAGGTCGTCCGCCACCTTCTGCGCGGTGCGCTTGGTGCGGGTGAAGATCATGGACAGGCCCCGGTCGCGGACCTGGAGCATCCGGGCCAGCAGCTCGGTCTTGTCCAGGGCGTGCGCCCGGTAGACGAACTGCTCGGTGCGCTCGTGGATGGCGCCCGCGTCGTTCTCCTCGGCCCGCACGTGCGTGGGCTGGTTGAGGAACGTCCGGGCGAGCGTGATGATCGGCCCCGGCATGGTCGCCGAGAACAGCATGGTCTGCCGCTCGTCGGGCACCATGCGCAGGATCCGCTCGATGTCGGGCAGGAAGCCCAGGTCCAGCATCTCGTCGGCCTCGTCGAGCACGAGCCCGCGCACCTTGCCGAGCACGAGGTGCCGCTGCTCGGCGAGGTCGAGCAGCCGGCCCGGGGTGCCGACGACGACGTCCACGCCCTTGCGCAGCGCCGCGATCTGCGGCTCGTAGGGCCGCCCGCCGTAGATGGCGAGCACGCGCACGTCCAGGTGCCTGGCCGCGTCGGTCAGGTCGTGGGTGACCTGGAGGCACAGCTCGCGGGTGGGCACCACGACCAGCGCCTGCGGCGTGCCGTCGCCGGGGGTGGTGATGCGCTGGAGCAGCGGGATGCCGAAGCCCAGCGTCTTGCCGGTGCCGGTGCGGGCCTGGCCGATGACGTCGTCGCCCGCGAGCGCGAGCGGCAGGGTCAGCTCCTGGATGGCGAACGCGCGCTCGATGCCCGCCTCGGCGAGCGCGCGCACGATCTCCTCGCGCACGCCCATCTCGGTGAAGGTGGGGGAGTCGGTCCGCGCCGGCGCGTTGGCCACCAGCGGGTGCGAGGTGTCCCCCTCGGGGACACCGGCCTCGCTGTGCTCCAGGGTCACGGGATCGATGGGGGTGTCTTCGTTCATCGCAGTCAGGGTGATCGCCTCTCTCGTACCAGCGCGCACGGCCTGTACGGGCCGCTCGACCGCGTCACCGCCGCTGGGCCGCCGAGGGCCGGGCGAGGTCGCGGGAGGGGCCGGCGAGGTTTGTGCGCGCACCCTCTCCTGACGGCACGGTGCCGCCGCAGTTCAGCCGTCGGTACCGCTGCGAGCCCCCACTGGGCCGCGCCGCACCGGGCGTCGAAGCACCACAATACCCGCCGACCTGGACGATCGGGGCACAACGACGACGTCGTGGGTGCGGCGTGCCCGGCTAGGCTCCCCGGCATGAGCGAAGCGGAGGCGGGGCGGGCGGCGGTGTCCGACCAGTTCGCCGAGGGGGTCGTGGACCTGCTCGGGGCGATCGCGTACGGCGAGCTGTCGGCGTTCGACCGGATGGCGGAGGACGCCCGCACCGCGCCGACGCTGGCCGGGCGCGCGGCGCTGTCGCGGATGGCCGCGGCCGAGATCGGCCACTACGCGCTGCTGGACCGCTACCTGGCGGAGCGGGGCCGGTCGCTGGAGGAGGCGATGCGGCCGTTCGCGGCGGGCTTCGACGCCTTCCACGCCTCCACCGCGC
This sequence comes from Saccharothrix sp. BKS2, assembly GCF_047689505.1. Classification (NCBI taxonomy): domain Bacteria; kingdom Bacillati; phylum Actinomycetota; class Actinomycetes; order Pseudonocardiales; family Pseudonocardiaceae; genus Saccharothrix; species Saccharothrix sp. BKS2. Next base: position 72,608 of record NZ_JAUQOL010000018.1, read on the forward strand.
CCCGGTCGTGGCTGGAGTCGCTGGTCAAGGCGTACGTGGGCGACGCGCTGGCGGCCGACTTCTACCGCGAGGTGGCCGAGTGGCTGGACGAGCCGACCCGGGAGCTGGTGCTGGCGGTGCTGGCCGACACGGGTCACTCGGCGTTCGCCGAGCGCGAAGTCCTGGCGGCCTGCGAGGCGGACCCGAAGCTCCGCGACCGGCTGACCCTGTGGGGCCGCCGGCTGCTCGGCGAGGCGTTGACGCAGGCCCAGTACGTGGTGGCGGAGCGGGACGGGCTGGCGGAGCTGATCATCCGCGGTTCGGGGGACCTGGCGGGCATCGCCACGCTGTTCCGCCGGCTCCAGCAGAGCCACACACGCCGCATGACCGTGCTCGGCCTCGGCTAGTGTTGCCCTCGACAGCCATCGTCGCGCGCACGGAGGTCAGCGTGGAGGTCAGGGTCGGCATCGCGGACAGCCCGCGGGAGCTCGTGGTGTCCAGCGGGCTCACCCCCGATGAGGTCGAGGCGCAGGTCGCGGACGCGCTGAAGGCGGGGTCCGGGCAGCTCGTGCTGGTCGACCAGAAGGGCGCCCGCTTCGTGGTGCCCGCGGCGCGCATCGCGTACGTGGAGATCGGCCCGAGCGACGCCCGCCGGGTCGGCTTCGTCGCCGGCTGAGCCGTTCGGCACGGCCGTGGACGACCGGAAGGGCACCCGAACGGGTGCCCTTTCCGCGTGTTCGGGTCCCGGTCAGCCGACCGGGAAGGGCGGGGTGGAGGTCCCCGCGACGCGGTAGCGCCCCCACGGGTCGGGGTCGGTCAGGGACCCGGTCGCCGCGCCGCCGGGGGTGCGCAGCAGCGCGGTCCGCGCGCCGCCCTCGACCAGCTCGGTGACCCGCTCGTCCGCCGCGACCCGGCCGTACCAGTGGTAGCGGCCGTCGATGGGCTGGAAGAAGCCGCGCAGCTCGACGCCCACCGGCACCTCCCGCTGATCGAACACCAGCACGGCCTCGCCGGTGTAGCCGTCCTCCTGGTGCCCGTCCTCCTGGTGCCCGTCCTCCTGGTGCCCGTCCTCCGGGTGCCCGTGCCCGTCCGGACCGTGTTCCCCCGCCATCACGCCTCCCTGCCGTCGACCAGCCGCAACCGGGGTTCGGACAGCGCCTCCTCGGGGGAGAACTCCGTGGTCAGCGGCGCGTCCGGGTCGATCTCGACGCCCGCGGAGCGCAGCAGCCCGTCGATGGCGTGCCAGATGATCGTGGTCAGGTAGTCGCTCAGGCTCGCCCGGGTCATCGACTGCCGGTCCAGCCACCAGTCGCCCGCGTTCTGCACCATGCCGACCAGCGCGTGCGCCCACGGCTCGGCGCCGCCGGAGTCCATGCCGAACGCCCGCAGGTAGTCGCCGAGCAGCCGCGCCAGCGCGTTGGCGATCATGGTCTTGTCCTCGCCGACCACGTCCTGCTCGACCGGCCGGTCCGCGAACGAGGCGCGCACCACGAACCGGTACAGGTTGGGGTGCTCCTCGATCACCGACAGGTAGGCGTCGACGATCCGCGCGATCCGGACGCGGATGGGCCCCTCGTGGCCGATGGCCGGGCCGAGCCGGTCCATCAGCATCTCCGTGGCCCGCTGCCCCACCGCCAGGTACAGGTCGGACTTGTCGGCGAAGTGCCGGTAGAGCACCGGTTTGCTCACCCCGGCCTCGGCGGCGATCTCGTCCATGCCCACGTCCGGGCCGTGCCCGGCGACCGCGCGGATGGTCGCCTCGACGAACTCGGCGCGCCTCGCCTCGCGGTGGCCCTTCCACCGCTCGCGCCGAGCGTCCGTCCCGCCCTTGACAGTTCGAGCCATGTGACGCACGCTACCAGAAGTAACCGTTACCTCAAGTAACATGTACTCGATCGGGGAGGGGTCCATGACGAGGACCGTCAAGGTGGCGGACCGCGAGAAGACCGCCGAACGGCTGCTCAACTCCTCGGCCGACCGGTCCTACGACCCCGAGGTCGACATCGACTGGTCCGCGCCGCTGGTCGAGGGCCTCCGGTACACCCCCGAGCACCGCTGCTCCCTCTACGGCACCGCGCTGTGGGACCGGATGAGCCCGGAGCAGCGCGTCGACCTGTCCCGGCACGAGGTCGCCAGCATCGCGTCCGTGGGCCTGTGGTTCGAGATCCTGCTGATGCAGATGCTCCTCAAGGAGATCTACGGCGCGGACCCGACGACCCGGCACGCGCAGTACGCGCTGACCGAGATCGCCGACGAGTGCCGGCACTCCACCATGTTCGCGCGCCTGGTCGAGCGCATCGGCTGCCCGGCCTACGGCCCCCGCCCGCACACCCGCCGACTGGGCAAGGTGCTGCCGGTGATCGGCTACGGGCCCGCGCTGTACGGCTCGATCCTGGTCGCCGAGGAGGTCCTGGACCGGCTCCAGCGCGAGGCGATGGCCGACGGGTCGGTGCAGCCGCTGGTGCGCATGGTCAACCGCATCCACGTGCTGGAGGAGGCCCGCCACGTGCGGTTCGCGCGCGAGGAGGTCGTGCGCGGCATGGCCACGATCACCCGCAAGGAGCTGCCCTACCAGCGGTGGCTGCTCGCGACCACGTCCATGTTCGTCATCCGGTCGCTGATCAACCCCGAGGTCTACGCCGCGGTCGGGCTCGACCGGGACGAGGCGCACCGGGCCGCGCTGGGCAACCCGCACTGGCGGGAGACGATCCGCTGGTCGGGCGAGCGGATCATGGGGTTCCTGGACGAGGTCGGCCTCGTCGGCAAGCCGGGGACGCGCGCGTGGCGCCGGTCCTTCCTGCTCGGGTGAGCGCGGTGGGCGCGGCGGTGGGGGGCACCACCCGGTTCACCACCTCGGACGGCGCGGAGCTGCACGTGGTCGACACCGGCCCGCGCGACGCCACGACCACGACCGTCCTGGTGCACGGCTGGACGCTGGACCACACCTCGTGGGACGAGGTGGCGCGCGGGCTGCCCGGCCGCGTGCTGCGCTACGACCTGCGCGGTCACGGCCGGTCGTCGCCCGCGCCGGAGGGCACGGCCACCATCGCCCGGTGCGCCGACGACCTGGCCGAGCTGGTCGGGGCGCTCGTGCCGACCGGGCGGGTCCTGCTGGTCGGCCACTCGATGGGCGGCATGACGATCATGGCGCTGGCCGAGCAGCACCCCGCGCTGGTGGACCGGCTCGCGGGCGTGGTGCTGGTCGCCACCTCTTCGGGTGAACTCGCGGGCACGACGCTCGGGCTGCCGGGCGCGCTCGGGCGGCTGTTCACGGCGGGCGAGAAGGCGGTGAACCGGCGGATCGCCCGGTCCCGGCGGCCGAGGCTGCTCAAGCGCACCGGCGCGGTGCGGCCGGGCCTGCGCTGGCTGCTGTTCGGCGAGCGGCCGTCGTGGCGGCACGTGGCGATGACGGCGGAGATGGTCGGGTGCTGCCACCCGGTGGCCATGGTGGCGTTCCGCGACTCGCTCGACGAGCACGACCGGCGCCGGGCGCTGGCCGGGCTGGCCCGGGTGCCCGCGGTGGTGCTGGCCGGCACCGCCGACCGCCTCACGCCGCTCGGGCACGCGCGCGTCATCGCCGACGAGCTGCCGGGGGCCGAGCTGGTCGTGCACCCCGGCGCCGGGCACATGCTGCCCCTGGAGAGGGCGGAGGAGGTCACCGCGCGCATCACCGCGCTGCTGCGCCGCCCCGCTCCCGGTGGGTCGGCGCCCTGACCGGCGAGTCAGGGCCCTGACCGGTGGGTGGGCCCCGTCGGGGAGGCGGCCCACCCGCCGGTGTCAGCGCTGGGCGTCGAGCTCCTGGGCGTCCCACTGCTGGCCGTCGAGGGTCTGGCCGTCGAGGTGCTGGAGCGGGAAGCCGCCGCCGATGCCCCGCCACGCCAGGTTGGAGATCAGCGCCACCGCGTCCTCCTTGGCCACCTGCCGGTCGTCCGCCAGCCAGGCCCGCGCCGTCACCTGCGACAACCCCACCAGGCCCACGGCCAGCAGCCGCGCCCGGTGCTCGTCCAGGCCGGTGTCGGCGGTGATGGTCTCGGTGATCGCGTCCACGCTGTCCGTCGTCGCCCGCTCCACGGCCTGCGCCACGGCCGGCTCACCCCGCAGGTCGGACTCGAACACCATCCGGAACGCCTGGCCCTCGCCGTCCACGAAGTCGTAGAACGCGCCGACCGTCGCCTTGACCCGCTGCTTGTTGTCCGTGGTGGACTCCAGCGCGTCGCGCACCCGGTTCACCAGCTCGTCCACGTGGGACTCCAGGAGCGCCATGTAGAGCTCCAGCTTCCCGGGGAAGTGCTGGTAGAGGACGGGCTTGCTGACGCCCGCGCGCTCGGCGATCTCGTCCATCGCGGCGGCGTGGTAGCCGTTGGTCACGAACACGTCCTGCGCCGCGGCCAGCAGTTGGGCGCGCCGGGCGGTGCGGGGCAGCCGAACGCCCCGCCCCGCGGCGCCGCCGTGGTGCCCGACCGCAGTCTGGGCCGTCTCCGTCATGGTGCCTCCAGCCAACCGATCATCGCGGAACCGGGAAGGGGTTGCCCCGCCGGCTCGTCGGCAACCTTACTCGCTGGTAGGAGCGACCCGGGAAAGCTCCTCGTTTCGCGGGACGCCCCGGCAGGCATCCTGCAAGCGTGACCGAGACCCTCGGGGCGGGCCGAGCCGCCATCACCCACGTGCCCCTGTCCGCCGCGCCGCTCCCACCGCTGGACACAACGATCGAACCGTGGCCGGGTGACTACGTCGAGGTCGCCGGGCACCGGGTGCACGTCCGGCGCACCCCGGGAGGAGGCGTCCCGGGAGGAGGCAGCTCGGCAGGAGGCAGCTCGGCAGGGGGCACCCGGACGGCCGTCTACGTGCACGGCCTGGGCGGCTCGTCGACCAACTGGACCGACCTGGCCGCCCAGCTGTCCGGCTACGCCGAGGGCCACGCCCTCGACCTGCCCGGGTTCGGCCGCTCCGAGCCGATCCACGGCTACGACTTCCGGATGCTCACCCACGCGGAGGTGGTCATCGGCTACCTCGACTCGCTCGGCGCGGGCCCGGTGGACCTGTTCGGCAACTCCATGGGCGGCGCGATCACCCTCATGGCCGCCGCGACCCGCCCCGACCTGGTGCGGACGCTGACCCTGGTCTCGCCCGCCGTGCCGGACCTGCGGCTGAGCCTGCGCCGGGTGTCCGACCCCCGGTTGCCGCTGGCCTTCCTGCCGGTCGTGGGCGCCCGCGTGCGCGAGCAGCTGGCCGCGCTGACGCCGCGCGAGCGGACCCACCAGATGCTGCGCCTGTGCTTCGCCGACCCCTCGCTGGTCCCGGACAACCGCATCCGGCAGAGCGAGGACGAGTACGTCGAGCGGTCCGCGCAGGCGTGGGCGGGCAACGCGCTCAACCGCAGCACGATCGAGCTGATCCGGACCTGGCTGGTGCCCCGGTCCAGGTCCCTGTGGCTGCTGCCGCCGAAGGTCACCGCCCCGGTGCTGGTCATCTGGGGTGCGGAGGACCGGCTGGTCAGCGTGCGCAAGGCGCCGCGGGTCGCCCGGATGCTGCCGCGCGGGCGGCTGCTGGTGCTGCCGCGCACCGGGCACGTGGCGCAGATGGAGCGCCCGGTCTCCGCGGCCCGCGCCGTGCTCGGCATGTGGGAGGCGGCCGACCGGGGCGAATGGTGAGGTGGATCGGTTCAGCACCCAGGTCACCGGGGTCGGGGCGATCACCGCGGTTGTGGCACCCTGGTGGGCGTGAACCGGACGACGCAGGGCACGGCGTCTCCCGGGGGTTCCTCCCCGGGTGACCGGCCGTCGCTGTCCGAGGACCGCTACCGCCGGGGCGCGCGGCGCACCGGGGCCGACCCCCTGGCCGCCTCGTGGGAGCCCGCGGGCCGCGCGCCGCGCCGGCGCCGCCGCGGGGTCAAGGGCCTGGTCGCGAACTACGGCTGGCGGATCTACGCGGTGCCCGTGCTGCTGGTGCTGACCGCGCTGGTGGTGCTGGACACCGCCACGCCGGGGGGCACCGGGCAGGACGCCGAGGCCGGGTCGCCGCCCGGCGACCAGGCCGTGCTCACCACCTCCGCCGGGCCCGCGGCCAGCGAGAAGCCGCCCGCGGACATCGACCTGAAGAACTTCCCGACCGCCGTGCTGCCCGAGGGCCCGAGGTACTCCGAGCAGGGCGCGGGCACCTGGCAGGTCGTCCCCGGCCAGACCGACAAGGTCGGCGAGGGCCGGCTCTACCGGTACGACATCGCCATCGAGGACGGCGTGGAACCCGTGGACTTCGGCGGCGACCGCGAGGCGTTCGCGCGCACCGTCGACTCCTTCCTGGCCGACCCGCGCAGCTGGGTGGGCACCGGCCAGGCGTCGATGCAGCGGGTGGAGGGCGGCGACGTCGACTTCACCATTAGCCTCACCACCACCAACACCACGCACGCCATCTGCGGCTACTCGATCCAGTTCGAGTCCTCGTGCTGGCACGAGCCCACCGGTCGGGTGATCATCAACGTGGCCCGCTGGGTGCGCGGCGGCAAGGTCTACGGCAACGACATCACGGCCTACCGCACCTACGCGATCAACCACGAGGTCGGGCACGTGCTGGACAACCAGCACGTCGGCTGCGCGGAGAGCGGCAAGGCGGCGCCGGTGATGATGCAGCAGTCGTTCGGCGTGGCCAACGACTACGTCGCGCAGCTCAACTCGGTGCCCGGCGGCGACTCCGGCGCCGTGCCCGCCGACGGCAAGGTGTGCACGCCCAACCCGTTCCCGGTGTCCCCCTGAGTGATCCCTCCGGGAGGCCTTCCCGGGGACCCCTCCGGGACGTCCCGAGGCGTGGGACGACTTCCCGGGCGGGAAGACGCCGGGGCAGGCTGGTGTTGTCCGTCGGTAGAGGACATGTTTCGTCGAGGAGGACTCAGATGGCGCTTCCGCCGCTCGTGGAGCCCGCAGCGGAGCTGACCAAGGAGGAAGTCGCGCGGTACAGCCGCCACCTGATCATCCCCGACGTCGGGGTCGACGGTCAGAAGCGGCTGAAGAACGCGAAGGTCCTGGTGGTCGGCGCGGGCGGACTGGGCAGCCCGGCCCTGCTGTACCTGGCCGCGGCGGGCGTCGGCACGCTCGGCGTGGTCGACTTCGACGTGGTCGACGAGTCGAACCTCCAGCGCCAGGTCATCCACGGCCAGTCGGACGTCGGCAGGCCGAAGGCGGAGTCGGCGCGGGACTCGGTCGCCGAGATCAACCCGTTCGTGAAGGTGGTGCTGCACCAGACGCACCTGAGCTCGGAGAACGCGCTCGACATCTTCCGGGACTACGACCTGATCCTGGACGGCACGGACAACTTCGCCACCCGGTACCTGGTCAACGACGCCGCCGTGCTGCTGGGCAAGCCGTACGTGTGGGGCTCGATCTTCCGGTTCGAGGGCCAGGTCAGCGTGTTCTGGGAGGACGCGCCGGACGGGCAGGGCCTGAACTACCGCGACCTCTACCCCGAGCCGCCGCCGCCCGGCATGGTGCCGTCGTGCGCCGAGGGCGGGGTGCTGGGCGTGCTCTGCGCGTCGATCGGCTCGGTCATGGTCACCGAGGCGATCAAGCTGCTGACCGGCATCGGCGACCCGCTGCTGGGCCGGCTCATGATCTACGACGCGCTGGAGATGTCCTACCGGACCATCAAGATCCGCAAGGACCCGGAGAGCGTGAAGGTCACCGAGCTGATCGACTACGACGCGTTCTGCGGCGTGGTCTCGGACGAGGCCCAGCAGGCCGCGGCGGGCAGCACCATCACCCCGCTGGAGCTGAAGCAGAAGCAGGAGGCGGGCGAGAACTTCCTGCTCGTCGACGTCCGCGAGCCCCACGAGTACCAGATCGTGAAGATCCCGGGCTCGGTGCTGATCCCGAAGGACCGGATCCTGTCGGGCGAGGCGTTCGCGGAGCTGCCGCAGGACAAGCAGCTGGTGCTCAACTGCAAGACGGGCGCGCGGTCGGCGGAGGCGCTGGCGGCGCTGCACCGGGCCGGGTTCAAGGACGCCGTGCACGTCGGCGGCGGCGTGATCGCCTGGGCCCGCCAGGTCGACCCGAGCCTGCCTACCTACTGAGCGGACGGACGGGGGCGGGGTCGTCGTCGCGACGGTCCCGCCCGCCGTCCGGGTCCCGCCCGCCGTCCCGGTCCCGCCGTCCGCGCGACCCGCACGGGTACCCCCGGCCACGCGCGACACACCCGGGAGCGGACGCGGCGCGGGTGGTTCTGGTCACAGCGCCTACCCCGCTGCTGAAACCGCATTATTGCGGTTAGGCCGAACGCGTGGACACCACAGGTTGCCGTCGCGAGGTCCACCACCGAGACGGCCGGTGCAGGTAGCGTGCCGGCCGTGAACCCGTCTCCGGAGCCGCCACCGTCGCACGTGCGCGCCGCGTTCGGCGCGCGGGACGCCGAACCGGAGCTGATCGACGGCGGCCCCGTGTGGAAGTGCGGCGACGCCGCCGTCCGGCCCGCGGGCAAGCCCGCCGAGGCCACCTGGGTCGCCAAGACCCTCGACGCGCTCGACGTCGACAACCTGCGCGTGGCCAGGCCGCTGCGCTCCACCGACGGCCGCTACGTGGTCGGCGGCTGGGCGGCCACCAGGTACCTGTCCGGCCGCGCCGAGCCCCGGCACGACGAGGTCGTCGAGGTCGCCGTCAAGCTCCACCAGGCCACCGCCGGGCTGCCCAAGCCGCGGTTCCTCGACGCCCGCGCCGACCTGTTCGCCGCCGCCGACCGCCACGCCTGGGACGAGCAGCCCGTCGAGCTCGACCCGGAGCTGGGCGGCCGGCTGTTCGAGCAGCACGCGGCCGGGCGCAAGCCGATCGCGCTGCGGCCGCAGGTCGTGCACGGCGACCTGTTCGGCACCGTGCTGTTCGCGGGCGACGCGCCGCCCGCCATCATCGACTTCAGCGCCTACTGGCGGCCCGCGCCCTACGGGGCGGCGGTCGTCGTGGTCGACGCGCTCGCGTGGGGCGGCGCGGACCCCGGCATCCTGGGCCGGTGGGCCCACCTGGAGGAGTGGCCCCAGGTGCTGCTGCGCGCCGTGCTGTTCCGCCTCGCGGTGCACGCCCTGCACCCGCGCTCGGGCCCCCGGTCGCTGGTCGGGTTGGAGCGCGCCGCCGCGCGGGTGGCCGAACTGCTGTGACCTCACCCGCGCCCCGCGCGCGCTGAGCAGTCAAGTTCGCGTGGACGAAACACCGCGCGTTCTGGCGTTAACAGCCCGTTCTTACCGTCGGGCGGGTGACCGACTCCACCGCCGCCGGCCCGCCCGTGCTCGACGCACCCCGCGCGCGAGCGGCCGGGGCAGGCACCGACACCCACTGCCCGTACTGCGCCCTCCAGTGCGCGATGACCATCACCGACGGCCGGGTGACGCCGCGGGAGTTCCCGACCAACCGCGGCGGCCTGTGCCAGAAGGGCTGGACCTCCGCCGCGCTGCTGACCTCGCCCGCCCGGCTCACCACGCCGCTGGTCCGCCGCGACGGCGTGCTCCAGCCCGCGACCTGGGACGACGCCCTCGACCTGGTCGCGGAGAAGCTGGCCGCGCTGCGGGCGGCCCACGGGCCCGACGCGGTCGGCGTGTTCGGCGGCGGCGGGCTCACCAACGAGAAGTCCTACCTGCTGGGCAAGTTCGCCCGGGTCGCCCTGGGCACCTCCCAGATCGACTACAACGGCCGGTTCTGCATGTCCAGCGCCGCCGCCGCGGGACTGCGGGCGTTCGGCCTGGACCGCGGGATGCCGTTCCCGGTAACCGACCTCGACCGCGCGGACGCCGTGCTGCTGGTCGGCGGCAACCCGGCCGAGACCATGCCGCCGTTCGTGCAGCACCTGCGGGGCGCCGAGCTGATCGTGGTCGACCCGCGCCGCACGGCGACCGCCGAGCTGGCCACCCTCCACCTCCAGCCCGCCCCCGGCACCGACCTGGCGCTGGCGCTGGGCCTGCTGCACACCGCGGTCGCGGACGGCCGGCTGGACCGCGACTACCTGGCCGAGCGCACCACCGGCTTCGACGACGCCTGGCGGATCGCCGCCACCTGGTGGCCCGAACGGGTGGAGCGGGTCACCGGCGTGCCGGTGGCCGACCAGCGGGCCGCGGTGCGGATGCTCGCCGAGGCGGGCAGCGCCTACGTGCTCACCGGCCGCGGCGCCGAGCAGCACGCCACCGGCGCGGACACCGTGTCGGCGTGGATCAACCTGGCGCTGGCGCTGGGCCTGCCCGGTCGGCGCGGCTCCGGCTACGGCTGCCTGACCGGCCAGGGCAACGGCCAGGGCGGTCGGGAGCACGGCCAGAAGGCCGACCAGCTGCCCGGCTACCGCAGGATCGACGACCCGGCGGCCCGCGAGCACGTCATGGGCGTCTGGGGCGTGGACGAGCTGCCCGGTCCCGGCCGGTCCGCCTACGAGCTGCTCGACGCGCTCGGGCAGCCCGGCGGGCCCAAGGCGCTGCTGGTGTTCGGCAGCAACGTGGTCGTCTCCGCCCCGCGCGCCGGGCACGTGACCGACCGGCTGGCCGCGCTGGACCTGCTGGTCGTGTGCGACCTGGTGCTGTCGGAGACGGCCGCGGTCGCCGACGTCGTGCTGCCGGTCACCCAGTGGGCCGAGGAGAGCGGCACCATGACCAACCTGGAGGGCCGGGTCCTGCTGCGGCGGCAGGCGGTGCCGGTGCCCGAGGGGGTGCGGAGCGACCTCGACGTGCTGCGGGGCCTGGCCACCCGGCTCGGGCAGCCCGCCGAGCGGTTCCCCACCGAGCCCGAGGTGGTGTTCGACGAGCTGCGCCGGGCCTCCGCGGGCGGCGCGGCCGACTACTCCGGCGTCACCTACGACCGCCTGCGCGCCGGCGAGGCGCTGCACTGGCCCGTGGTCGACCGCAGCACCCCGCGGGTGTTCCTGGACCGCTTCGCCCACCCCGACGGCCGGGCCCGGTTCACCGCGGTCGAGCACCGCGGCCCCGCCGAGCTGCCCGACGCCGACTACCCGCTCCAGGCCACCACCGGCCGGGTGCTCCAGCACTACCAGTCCGGCGCGCAGACCCGGCTGGTGGCCGAGCTGAACGCCGCCGAGCCCGAGACCTACGTGGAGGTCCACCCGGACACCGCGGCCCGCGCGGGCCTGCGCGACGGCGACCGGGCGGCCGTGGTGTCGCGGCGCGGCCGCACCCTGGCGCGGGTGCGCTGCGTGCCGTCCCTGCTGATCGACGTGGTCTTCCTGCCCTTCCACTACGCCGGCGACGGCCGGGCCAACCTGCTGACCAACCCGGTGCTGGACCCGACCAGCCGGATGCCCGAGTTCAAGGTGTGCGCGGTCCGATTGGAGACGGTATGAGGAACGTTGTCGTCGTGGGCTACGGCATGGCCGGCGCCCGGCTGGCCGACGAGATCCGCCGTCGCGACCCCGGCGCCGACCGGGTCGCGGTGACCGTGCTGGGCGACGAGGACCACCCCGCCTACAACCGGGTGCTGCTGTCCAGCGTGGTGGCCGGGTCGCTGACGGCGGACGCGGTGCGGCTGCACGACGCCGACTGGGCCGCCCGCCACCGCGTGGACCTGCGGCTCGGGGAGCCCGTCAGCAAGATCGACCGCACCCGGCGGGTGGTGCACGTGGGCGACGGGGAGGTGCCCTACGACGCGCTGGTGCTGGCCACCGGCGCGCGGTCCTGGGTGCCGCCGACCGAGGGGCTGCTCGACGGCGACGGGGCGATGGCGCCGGGCGTGGTGGCGTTCCGGTCGCTGGACGACTGCGCGCTGATCGTGGAGAAGGCGTCGCCGGGCACGCCGGTCGCGGTCATCGGCGGCGGGCTGCTCGGCCTGGAGGCCGCCCGCGGCCTGGCCGGCCGGGGCTGCCTGGTCACCGTGGTGCACCCGGTCGGGCACCTCATGGAGCGCCAGCTCGACCCCGGCGCGGGCCGCGTGCTCGCCAGGACCCTGGAGGGGCTGGGCATCGAGTTCCGCCTCGGCGCGCTGGCCGGCCGGTACGTGCCGGGGGAGGGCCTGGAGCTCGTCGACGGCACCTCCGTGCCCGCCGACCTGGTCGTGGTGTCCGCGGGCGTGCGGGCCGAGACGGCGCTGGCCGAGCAGGCGGGCCTGGAGGTCGACCGGGGCGTCCTGGTCGACGACGCGCTGCGCACCAGCGACCCGCGCGTGCACGCCATCGGCGACTGCGCCCAGCACGTCGGCACGGTGTCCGGCCTGGTCCAGCCCGCGTGGGAGCAGGCCGCCGTGCTCGCCGACCGGCTCACCGGCGCCGCGCCCGCCGCCCGTTACGCGGGCACCACCGTGGTGACCAGGCTCAAGGCGCGCGACGTCGACCTGGCCGCGCTGGGCGACGTGCACGTCGACGTGGACTGCCCGGACGCCGAGGTGCTGTGCTTCCAGGACCCGGCGCGCGGCCGCTACGCCAAGCTGGTGCTGCGCGACGACCGGGTGACCGGCGCGATCGTGCTCGGCGCGCCCGACGCGGCGGCGGCCATCACCCAGCTCTACGACCGCGGCCTGGCCGCGCCCACCGACCGCCTGGCCCTGCTGCTGGGCCGCGCGCTGCCCACCGCGGGCGGCGGCGAGGCCAGCCCCGCCGACCTGCCCGCCTCCGCCGTGGTCTGCCGCTGCAACACGGTCAGCAAGGGCCAGCTGGTCGGCGCCTGGCGCGCCGGCGCCACCACCGTGTCGGCGCTGGCCGAGGTCACCCGGGCGGGCACCGGCTGCGGCGGCTGCAAGGACGCGGTGTGCGGCATCGTCGACTGGCTCGCGGCCTCACAGCCGCAGCCCGCGTGATGTGCGGGGGAGTTGTCGGCCGCGACACCTCGTCCAACGCGGGGGTAACAGGCCGTTCCTACTGTTCCAACCAGTGCAGGCCGGTGTCCGGGAGGGTTCTTTGAGCACGGTGGTGGAGACCGAGGTGGCGCCGCGGGGCGAACGCGGCGGGCGGTGGATCGAGCACTGGGAGCCGGAGGACCCGGCGTTCTGGGAGCGCACCGGGAAGCGCGTGGCGCGCAAGAACCTGGTGCTGTCGATCCTGGCGGAGAACCTGGGCTTCACGGTGTGGAGCCTGATGAGCATCGTGGTGGTGAGCCTCGGGCAGGTCGGGTTCGCCTTCTCGGTCGGCCAGCAGTTCTGGCTGCTGATCGTGCCCAACCTGGTCGGCGCGGTGCTGCGGGTGCCCTACACGTTCGCGGTGCCCCGCTTCGGCGGGCGGGCGTGGACCACGATCAGCGCGGGCCTGCTGCTGGTGCCCTGCGCCATGCTGATCGCCGCGGTGGTGAACCCGGGCACGCCCTACTGGTTCTTCCTGCTCACCGCGGCCGCCATGGGCTTCGGCGGCGGCAACTTCTCCTCCTCCATGGCGAACATCTCGTTCTTCTACCCGGAGGGCCGCAAGGGCCTGGCGCTGGGCCTGAACGCGGCGGGCGGCAACCTCGGCGTGGCCGTGGTGCAGCTGGTCGTGCCGATGGTCATCACCCTCGGCGCGGGCGTGAACCTCGCCTACGCGGCCGTGTTCTGGATGCCGTTCATCGTGGTCGCCACCGCCTGCGCGTGGTTCCTCATGGACAGCCTGGTGCAGGCCAAGCCGGACGGCACCTCCTACCGCGCGGCGATGTCCAACAAGCACACCTGGGTGATGTCGTTCCTCTACATCGGCACGTTCGGCTCGTTCATCGGCTTCTCGTTCGCGTTCCCGTCGCTGATCAGGCTGAGCTTCGCCGACCACCGGGAGTTCGTCGCCCTGGCGTTCCTGGGCGCCCTGATCGGCTCGGTGAGCAGGCCCTTCGGCGGCTGGCTCGCGGACAGGTTCGGCGGCGCGCGGATCACCCTGCTGACCTTCGTCGGCCTCGGGATCGGCACGGTCGGCGTGCTGGCCAGCACCGAGGTCGGCAGCTTCCCGCTGTTCTTCGGCTCGTTCACCTGGCTGTTCGTGCTGGCCGGCATGGGCAACGGGTCCACCTACCGGATGATCCCGGCGATCTTCGCCACCCAGGTCGCGGACCTCGCCCCGGCCAGGCGGCAGGCCGCCGCGGTGGTCGGCATCGCGGGCGCGGTCGGCGCGTTCGGCGGCGTGCTGGTCAACCTGGTGTTCAAGTTCTCGCTGGAGGGCAGCGGGACGCTCGCGCCCGCCCTCACCGCGTTCCTCGCGTTCTACGCGCTGTGCGTGACCACGACGTGGTGGTTCTACCTGCGGCGGCGGGTCTTCGTCCGGGTGCCGAGCCTGGCCCACGCCGGGGTCTGACGCACACCGCGTCGACGTGCGACGTGAGGCTGCTTTAACGCCTGCGCAACATTCGCGACCTCGGTGCGACACGGCGCCCGGTGAGCATGGCCGGGCAGGAGGAGGGATTGGTCCATGACTCGAACGCTCGTGGTGGTCGGTCACGGCATGGTCGGGCACCGCCTCGTCCAGGCGCTGCGGGAGAAGGACGCGACCGACCAGTGGCGGGTCGTCGTCTTCGCCGAGGAGAACCGCCCCGCCTACGACCGGGTCGCCCTGTCCTCCTACGTCGACACCCGGGACGCGTCCTCCCTCGCGCTGGCGCCGCACGACGACCTGGTCGAGCTGAACCTCGGCGACCCGGTCGTGGGCCTCGACCCGGCCGCCCGGGAGGTCCGCACCGCCTCCGGGCGGGTGCTGGGCTACGACGCGCTGGTGCTGGCCACCGGCTCGGTCCCGTTCGTGCCGCCGGTGCCGGGCCGCGACCTGCCCGGCTGCCACGTCTACCGCACCATCGAGGACCTCGACGCCATCCGCGCCACCGTGGAGGGCGCGGTGCGGTCCCACCGCGCCGGGCGGCGCGCGGGCATGGTGCTCGGCGGCGGGCTGCTCGGCCTGGAGGCGGCCAACGCGCTGCGCGGCCTGGGCATCTCGCCGCACGTGGTGGAGCTGGGCCCCCGCCTGATGCCGCTCCAGGTCGACGAGGGCGGCGCGGGCCTGCTCAAGCGGCTGGTGGAGAAGCTCGACCTGACCGTGCACACCGGCACCTCCGCCTCCGCCATCGAGCGCGACCGGGGCCGGCTCATCGCCAGGCTGTCCAACGGCACCGAGCTGGACCTCGACGTCGTGGTGTTCTCCGCGGGCATCCGGCCCCGCGACGAGCTGGCCCGCGCGGCGGGCCTGGCCGTCGGCGAGCGCGGCGGCGTCCTGGTGGACGAGGCGTGCCGCACCTCCGCCGAGGACGTCTACGCCGTCGGCGAGTGCGCCAACCTCGACGGCGTCGTCTACGGCCTGGTCGCGCCGGGGTACTCCATGGCGGAGGTGGTCGCGGACCGGCTGCTCGGCGGCGGCGCCGCGTTCCCCGGCGCCGACACGTCCACCAAGCTCAAGCTCCTCGGCGTGGACGTGGCCTCGTTCGGCGACGCGCACGCCCGGCAGGAGGGCGCACTGGAGGTCGTGGTCAACGACGCCGTCGCGGGCACCTACGCCAAGGTCGTGGTCTCCGACGACGCGCGGACGCTGCTCGGCGGCGTCCTCGTCGGCGACGCCTCCCGGTACCCGGTGCTGCGGCCGCTGGTGGGCCGCCCGGTGCCCGGCGACCCGGTGTCGCTGATCGGCCCGGCGGGCGGCGTGGAGCTCACCCTGCCGAACGACGCGCAGGTCTGCTCGTGCCACGCGGTCACCAAGCAGCACGTCGTGGACGCGGTGACCTCCGGCGACGCGGTGGACGTGCCCGGCATCAAGGCGTGCACCAGGGCGGGCACCGGCTGCGGCTCGTGCGTGCCGATGCTGAAGAAGCTGCTGTCCGAGTGCGGCGTGGAGCAGTCCAAGGCGCTGTGCGAGCACTTCGACCAGTCGCGCGCCGAGCTGTTCGAGGTCGTCCGGTCCACCGGGATCACCACGTTCTCCGAGCTGATCGACCGCTTCGGCCGCGGCCGGGGCTGCGACCTGTGCAAACCCACCGTCGCCTCGATCCTGGCGTCGCTGGACCGCGGCCACGTGCTGGGCGGCGAGCAGGCCGCGCTCCAGGACACCAACGACCACTTCCTGGCCAACATCCAGCGCAACGGCACCTACTCGGTGGTGCCGCGCATCCCCGGCGGCGAGATCACCCCGGAGAAGCTGATCGTCATCGGCGAGGTGGCGCGCGACTTCGGCCTCTACACCAAGATCACCGGCGGGCAGCGCATCGACCTGTTCGGCGCGACCGTGGACCAGCTGCCGCGGATCTGGCGGCGCCTGGTGGACGCCGGGTTCGAGTCCGGCCACGCCTACGGCAAGGCGCTGCGCACGGTGAAGTCCTGCGTGGGCACCACGTGGTGCCGCTACGGCGTGCAGGACTCGGTGGGCCTGGCGATCGCGCTGGAGCTGCGCTACCGCGGCCTGCGCTCGCCGCACAAGCTCAAGTCCGCCGTGTCCGGCTGCGCGCGCGAGTGCGCCGAGGCGCGCGGCAAGGACTTCGGCATCATCGCCACCGAGAACGGCTGGAACCTCTACGTCGGCGGCAACGGCGGCTTCACCCCGCGCCACGCCGACCTGCTCGCGTCCGACCTGGACACCGCGACCCTGGTCCGGCTGATCGACCGGTTCCTGGTGTTCTACATCCGCACCGCCGACCGGCTCCAGCGCACCTCCGCGTGGATCGAGGGCCTGGAGGGCGGCCTGGACCACCTGCGGGCGGTGGTCGTGGACGACAGCCTCGGCATCTGCGCCGACCTGGAGGCCGCCATGGCCGGGCACGTGGCCGGCTACGCCGACGAGTGGCGCGGCGTGCTGGAGGACCCCGAGAAGCTGGCCCGGTTCACCTCGTTCGTCAACGCGCCGGGCACTCCCGACCCGACCATCTCCTTCCGCGAGGAGCGCGGCCAGAAGGTTCCGGTCCTGCTGGGGCTCCCGGCCCCGGGCGGGAAGAACGACCCGGTGGAGGTTTCCCGATGACACCCGTCTGCGCGTTGAGCGCCCTGCTGCCCGACCGCGGCGTCGCCGCCCTGCTCCCGGACGGGACGCAGGTGGCCGTGTTCCTGACCTCCGCCGGGACGGTGCACGCGCTCGGCAACATCGACCCGTTCAGCGGCGCGGCCGTGCTGTCGCGCGGCCTCGTCGGCGACCGGGGCGGCGTGCCGGTGGTGGTGTCGCCGGTCTACAAGCAGGCGTTCGAGCTGTCCACCGGCACGTGCCTGGACGACCCGGCCGCGGTCGTGCCCGCGCACCCGGTGGAGGTCGTCGACGGCGTGGTGCTGGTCGGGCCGGCCGACGGGGCCCCGGTGGGCGACGTCGTCCGGGCCGGTTCGGCGTGACCGCCGCCCCGCTGGCCGGGTACACGATCGGCGTGACCGCCGCCCGGCGGGCCGACGAGCTGGGCGCGCTGCTGGAGCGCAAGGGCGCCACCGTGCTGCACGGCCCCGCGATCCGCATCGTGCCGCTGCCCGACGACGCGGAGCTGCTGGCCGCGACCCGGACCGTGGTGGAGGAGCCGGTGGACGTCGCCGTGGCGACCACCGGCATCGGCTTCCGCGGCTGGGTCGAGGCCGCCGAGGGCTGGGGCCTGGCCGCGCGGCTGCTGACCAGGCTGTCCGGCGCGACGGTGCTGGCCCGCGGCCCCAAGGCCCGGGGTGCCGTCCGCGCCGCCGGCCTGGTCGAGGAGTGGTCGCCGGAGGGCGAGAGCAACGCCGAGCTGCTGGACCACCTGCTGCGCGCCGGGGTGGCGGGCAAGCGCATCGCGGTGCAGCTGCACGGCGAGCCGCTGCCGGAGTTCACCACGGCCCTGCGGGACGCGGGCGCGCACGTGGTCTCGGTGCCCGTCTACCGGTGGACCGGGCCGCAGGACCCGGCGCCGCTGGAGCGGCTGCTGGAGGCCGTGCTGGCGCGCCAGGTGGACGCCCTGACCTTCACCAGCGCGCCCGCCGCCGCGTCCGTGCTGCGCACCGCCGAGCAGCTGGGCCGGCGCCCCGAGCTGC
Source organism: Saccharothrix sp. BKS2 (assembly GCF_047689505.1). NCBI lineage: Bacteria > Bacillati > Actinomycetota > Actinomycetes > Pseudonocardiales > Pseudonocardiaceae > Saccharothrix > Saccharothrix sp. BKS2. The sequence goes on from NZ_JAUQOL010000018.1 coordinate 90,445, forward strand.
TGGCGGCGCTCCGGCGGGACGTCCTGGTGGTCGGGGTGGGCTCGATCACCGCCGCCCCGCTGGTGCGGGCCGGGGTGCCGGTCGTGCAGCCCGCCCGCGCCCGCATCGGCGCGCTGGCCCGCGAGCTGACCCTGGAGCTGCCCGCGCGGGCCACCCGCCTGCGCATCGCCGCGCGCGACGTGGAGCTGCGCGGCCAGGCCGTGGTGGTCGACGGCGAGCTGCGCCCCGTGCCGCCCGCCCCGATGGCCGTGCTGCGCGCGCTGGCCGCCGCCCGCGGCCGGGTGGTCCCGCGCCGCGACCTGCTGGCCGCCCTGCCCGGCGGCGGCGAGGAGCACGCCGTGGAGACCGCCATCGGCCGGCTGCGCACGGCCCTGGGCGAACCGCGCATGGTGACCACCGTGGTCAAGCGCGGCTACCGCCTGGCCGTGGACCCCGCCGGGGTGGCCGTATGACCCTCGTCCTGGTCGCCCACGGCACCCGCGACCCGGCCGGCGCCGAGGTCGTCGAGGAGATCGCCGCGGGGGTCCGCGCCCGCCTGGGCGGCGTGCCGGTCCGCGTCGCCTACGCCGACGTCCGCCGACCCGACGTCACCACCGTCCTCGCCGCCACCCCCGGCCCGGCCGTGGTCGTCCCCGCCTTCCTGGCCGCCGGCTACCACGTCCGGGTGGACATCCCCGCCCAGGTGGCGGCCTCCGGCCACCCCGCCGCCACCATCACCGACCACCTGGGCCCGGCCCTCCTCCCGGCCCTGCTGTCCCGCCTCGCGGAGGCGGGCCACCGCCCCGGCGACCCGGTCGTCCTGGCCGCCGCAGGCTCCTCCGACCCCCGCGCCCTGGCCGACGTGCGCGCCACCGCGACCGCCCTCTCCCACCACGTGGGCCCGGTGGCCATCGGCTACGCCGCCACCGCCACCCCGCGCATCACCGACGTGGTGGCCCGCACCCCGGGCCGCGTGGCCGTCGCCTCCTGGCTCCTGGCCCCGGGCCTCTTCCACCGCACCGCCACCACCTCGGGCGCCCCGGTGGTCACGGCCCCCCTGGGCGCCCACCCCCGCGTCACGGAAGCCGTCCTCCTGCGCTACCACCAGTCCCACCACTCCCGCCCCGCAGCCTGACCACCCCTCAGGCGTTCCCAACCGCAGAACCAGGCGTCGCGAACGTAGAACTCGGGTGTCGCGAACGTGGGACACGGTGGTCCTGAACGTACGACTCACCCGACCTGAACGTACGACTCGCGAGGTCTGAACGTACGACTCGCGCGAGTCGTACGTTCAGGACCGGCGTGTCGTACGTTCGGAACGCGCGAGTCGTACGTTCGCGACCACCGTGTCCCACGTTCAGGACCCCCGAGTTCAACACTCGCGCGGAATAGTTGAGGTTTCAACCAGGTTGACGCGGGTGTGCCGCCCGAACCAGGGCGGCCGGCCGAAGGAGGCAGCCGTGCCCGCCGTCACCGCCGACACCCTCACCCTCCCCCGCCTCCCCGACCTGCCGCAGACCGCCACCGCGTGGCGGCCGGTGCGCGAGGTCGTCCGGGCCCGGGAGTTCCTGGAGGGCGAGGGCTTCCGGGTCCGCCGCCCCTTCCCGGGCGTCGGTCTCGCCAACGCCGACCCGTTCCTGCTCCTGGACCACATGGGCGCGGTCGAGTACGGCCCCGGCGAGGCCAAGGGCGCGCCCTGGCACCCGCACCGCGGCTTCGAGACCGTCACCTACATGATCGACGGCGCGCTGGAGCACCGGGACTCCGCGGGCGGCGGCGGCCTGATCACCGACGGCGGCACCCAGTGGATGACCGCGGGCAGCGGCGTCCTGCACTCCGAGCTGCCGCCGCAGGACGTCGTCGCCCGGGGCGGCCTGTTCCACGGCGTCCAGCTGTGGGTCAACCTGCCGCGCGCCGAGAAGTGGACCCCGCCCCGCTACCAGGACATCGCCGCCCGCGACACCACGCTGCTGTCCAGCGGCGACGGCGGCGCGCTGGTCCGCCTCGTCGCCGGTGACGTGGCGGGCTTCCGCGGCCCCGGCGCGACCCGCACCCCGATCACCTACCTGCACGCCACGCTCAGCCCCGGCGCCCGCCTCGACCTGCCGTGGCCCGAGGACTTCACCGCGATGGTCTACGTCCTCGCCGGCCGCGGCACGGTCGGCCCCGAGCGCCGCCCGCTCGACGAGGGCCACCTCGCCGTCCTGGGCCGGGGCGGCGCCCTGACCGCGCACGCCGCCACCCCGTGGGACGTGCTGGTGCTGGGCGGCCTGCCCCTGAACGAGCCCGTCGCGCGCTACGGCCCGTTCGTGATGAACACGCGCGCGGAGATCATCCAGGCCATCGAGGACCACCAGGCCGGGCGACTCGGGCGGACCCAGGTCCCCCACGTCACCGCGGCGGACGAGGAGCTGTCATGACCGACGTCGTCGAACTGCTGCGCCGGGGCCGCGGTTTCCTGGCCGCGGGCGACCCCAGCGGCGCCGCCCGCTACCTCGCCGAGGCCGCCGAGCAGGCCCCGCGCGACCGCACCGTGCTCACCGAGCTGGCGCTGGCGCACTTCCGGTCCGCCTCGCTGGGCCGGGCCGAGCGCGTGCTCACCGAGCTGGTCGGGCTGGACCCGGCCGACGGCTACGCCCGCCTGCTGCTGGGCCGCACGCTCAGCCGCCTGGGCCGGCACGCCGAGGCGCTGCCCCAGCTCAAGCTGGCGGCCGCGCTGACCGGCGACCCGGAGGTCGAGCGGGAGGTGGCGCGCGTCCGGGCGCGCGTCACCCCGGACGTCACCCCGGACGTCACCCCGGACGTCACCCCGGACGTCACCCCGGACGTCACCCCGGACGTCACCACAGCCCCGGAGGCTCCTCCTCGGGCTCCGTGACGGCCTCCTCCCACCGGTACCTGCGCAGGTCGACCTTGCCCTCCCGGTCGACCACGCCCTCCTCGCGCAGCCGTTGCAGCTGCTCCTCGGCGATGTGGGGCGCGCAGGTGCCGTTGGCGCGCAGCACCCGGTGCCACGGCAGGTCGTGGCCGTCGCCGTTGAGGACCTGCCCGACCAGCCTCGGCGACGGCGCGCGCGCCAGGTCGGCCACGTCACCGTAGGTGGCGACCCGCCCGGCGGGGATGGAGCGCACGACCTCCCGCACCGACTCGTGCAACTGTTCGTCCACGCCGATCAGCATTCCACGGCCTGCCGCCCGCGGGTCTGTCGGTGCGACGTGGTTCCATCTCCTGCCGTGGTGGTCAACAGGGCGCCGTTGCTGGTGCGACCGGAGCGGCGGGAGGAACCCCGCCGCGACTGGGACGCGCCCGCGCGGCAGGTGTTCGCGCACCCCGGCGGGCCGCTGCGGGTCCTCGGCGGCCCCGGCACGGGCAAGACGACGCTGCTGGCCGAGGTCGTCGCCGACCGGGTGCGGCGCGGCGGCGCGGACCCCGAGCAGGTGCTGGTGCTGGTGGCCAACCGGCGGGCGGCCGAGGCGATGCGCGCCCACATCACCCGCCTGCTGGCCGGGCCCGCGACCGACGGCGTGCTGCCCACCACCCAGGAACCGCTGGTGCGCACCGTGCACTCGTACGCGTTCGCGGTGCTGCGCGCCCAGGCGGTGCTCAACGGCGAGCCCGCGCCCCGGCTGCTGTCCGCCCCCGAGCACGACGCGGTGCTGCGCGAGCTGCTCGCGGGCGACGTCGACATGGGCGCGCCGAGGTGGCCCGCCCGGCTGCGGCCCGCGCTGACCCTGCCCGGCTTCGCCCAGGAGCTGCGAGACCTGCTGCTGCGCGCCGCCGAGCGCGGCCTCGCCCCCGAGGACCTGACCGAGCTGGGCCGCAAGCACGCCCGCGAGGAGTGGATCGCCGCCGGCCTGTTCGGCACCCAGTACGAACAGGTCAACCTGCTGGCCAGCAGCGGGCAGGGGCACGCGCCGTCCTACGACGCGGCCGAACTGGTCGGCAGCGCGCTGCTGGCGTTCGAGACCGAGCCCGTGATCCTGGAGGCCGAACGGCGGCGCGTCCGGCACCTGCTCGTCGACGACGCGCAGCACCTCGACCCGCTCCAGCTGGAGTTCCTCCGCGTGCTGGGCGACACCGCGCACGAGTTCGTCCTGGCCGGCGACCCCGACCAGGCGGTGTTCTCCTTCCGCGGCGCGGACCCGACCCTGCTCGGTCGGGCGCCCGGTCCCGCGGTGGTGCTGCGGCGGGGCCACCGGATGGCGCCGGAGATCCGCGCCGCGGTGGGCCGGCTCGCGTCCCGGCTGCCGGGCGCCTCGCCCGCCCGCGAGGTGGAGCCGGCCGACGGCGAGGGTCACGTGCAGGTGCGCCTGTTCGCCTCCGCGGCGCAGGAGGCGAGCTGGGTGGCCGACCAGCTGCGCCGCGCGCACCTGGTGGACGGCGTGCCGTGGTCCGGGATGGCGGTGGTGGCGCGGTCCGCCACGCGGGTGCTGCCGGTGCTGCAACGCGCCCTGCTGGCCGCGGGCGTGCCGGTGGCCGTGCCGCACGACGAGCTGCCGCTGGCCCAGCAGCCCGCCGTGCTGCCGTTCCTGGCGCTGCTGCGCTGCGCGGCCGTGCCCGGGTCGCTCGACGAGGACACCGCGGCGATGCTGCTGTCCTCGCCCCTCGGCGGCGCGGACCCGCTGGCGCTGCGCCGGCTGCGGCGCGGCCTGCGGCGGCTGGAACTGGCCGCGGGCGGCGACCGGGCCAGCGGCGAGCTGCTGGTGGAGGTGGTCGAGCAGGACGACCGGCTGGCCGCGCTGGAGGACGCCGAGGCGCTGCCCGCGCGGCGCGTCGCCGGCCTGCTGCGCCGGGTCCGCAAGGCCATCGCGGACGGCCTGACCGTCGAGCAGGTGCTGTGGGAGCTGTGGCAGGGCACCGGGCTGGAGCAGCGGTGGGTGGCGCAGTCCGCGCGCGGCGGCCTCGGCGGCAGGCAGGCCGACCGGGACCTGGACGCGGTCGTGGGCCTGTTCGAGGCGGCCGCCAGGTACGTGGACCGGCTGCCCGGCGCCGGCGCCGACGGGTTCGTCGACTACCTGGCGATGCAGCAGATCGTGGGCGACACCCTGGCCCCGGCCGCACCCGTCGGCGAGGCGGTGTCGGTGCTCACCGCGCACGCCGCCGCCGGTCGCGAGTGGACGGTCGTGGCGGTGCCGGGCGTGCAGGAGGGGAGCTGGCCGGACCTGCGGCTGCGCGGGTCGCTGCTGGGCGTGGAGCGGATGCTCGACGTGGTGGCGGGCGTGCAGGCCGACACGGTCTCGTCGATCGCCCCGGTCCTGGCCGAGGAACGGCGACTGCTGCTCGTCGCCGCCAGCCGCGCCCGGCGGTCGCTGCTGGTCAGCGCGGTGCGCGGGGAGGACCTCCAGCCGTCGCGGTTCCTCGACGAGATCGAGGAGCTGTCCACCGGCGCGCCCGAGCGGGCGGTGTTCACCCCGCAGCGCGGCCTGGTGCTGGCCGAGCTGGTCGGCGAGCTGCGGCGGGTGGTGTGCGACGACGACGAGCCCGACGAGCGCCGGCGGCGGGCGGCGGACCAGCTGGCGCGGCTGGCCGCGGCGGGCGTGCCGGGCGCGCACCCAGACGCCTGGTACGGCCTGGCGGACGTGACCACGGACGACCCGCTGTGGACCGAGGAGCACACGGTCAGCGTGTCGCCGTCCACGGTGGAGGTGCTGACCAGGTGCCCGCTGCGGTGGGTGGTCGAGCGGCACGGCGGCCAGGACCCGGCCGAGCTGGCGTCCGTCACCGGCACCCTCGTGCACGCCCTGGCGCAGGCCGCCGCGGCCGGCGCGGACGAGAAGGAGCTGCGGGTCAAGCTGGACGAGGCGTGGGCGGCGGTGGACGCGGGCGCGCCCTGGTTCTCCCGGCGCGAGCGGATGCGCGTGGAGCGGATGCTCGACACGTTCCTCGACTGGCTCGCCTCCAGCCGCTCCCAGCTCACCCAGGTCTCGGTGGAGGAGGAGATCTCCGTCGAGGTGCCCCGCAAGGACGGCGGCCCGGGGCTGCGGGTGCGCGGCCGCGTCGACCGGCTGGAGACCGACCGGGAGGGGCGGCCGGTGGTGATCGACGTGAAGACCGGCAAGAACCCGGTGACCAGGAAGGAGGCCCAGGAGCACCCCCAGCTGGCCGTGTACCAGCTGGCGACCGCCCTGGGCGGGTTCACCCACCTCGGCCTCGGCACCGACCCGGGCGGCGCGCGGTTGCTCTACGTGGCCAAGGAGAACAAGAAGACCGGCGCGGCCGAGCTGGAGCAGGCGCCGCTGGACGAGCAGGGCGTGCGGGTGTGGCTGGAGGCCGTGCAGGTGGCCGCCGGGTCCAGCGTCGGCCCCTCCTACCGCGCGGCGGAGAACGCGGACTGCGACCGGTGCCCGGCCCGCACCTCGTGCCCGATCCACTCCTCGGGGCGGCAGGTCAGCCAATGAGGACGGCTGTGAGCAGGCAATAGTCCGCCGTCCTGCGGGTCGCCGTAGGTAGCTGGGCGTGATGTCGAAGAATGCCCCCTTGTGGTCGTGCCGGGTGGGGTCGAACGAGCGGGTGAGCCGGGGGAGCTCGCCGGCCCGTTCGAGGTCGCCGAAGCCCTCGGGCTGCCCCGCCCGACGCCCGAGCAGGCCGCCGTGGTCTCCGCGCCGGGAGCGCCCGGCCTGGTCGTGGCCGGCGCGGGCGCGGGCAAGACCGAGACCATGGCCGCGCGCGTCGTCTACCTGGTCGCCAACGGCTTCGTCACGCCCGAGCGCGTCCTGGGCCTGACCTTCACCCGCAAGGCCGCCCGCCAGCTGTCCGAGCGGGTGCGGTCGCGGCTGCGGCGCCTGGCCGGGTCGCCGCTGCTGGACCGGCTCGACCCGAGCGGCGAACGCCGCGCCGCCGTGCTGACCACCGAACCCGTCATCCTCACCTACCACGCCTACGCGGGCCGGCTCGTCGGCGAGCACGGCCTGCGGCTGCCCGTCGAACCGGGCGTGCGGCTGCTCACCGAGACCGCGGCGTGGCAGCTCGCGCACCGCGTGGTGTCGACGTGGGGTGAGGACATCGACACCGACAAGGTCCCGGCCACCATCACCAACTACCTGATCGCGCTGGCCGGCGAGCTGGGGGAGCACCTGGTCGAGCCGGACCTGCTGAGCCGGCACGCGGAGCGGCTGGTGCGGGCGATCGAATCGGCGCCCAGGACCACGCGGCAGGGCGCCGCGCTGCCGCAGTCGTTGCAGGCCGTGGTCGACGCCCAGCGGCTGCGCGCGGGCCTGCTGCCGCTGCTGGAGGCGTACCAGGCGCGCAAGCGGCGCGAGGCGGCGATGGACTTCGCCGACCAGATGTCGCTGGCCGCCCGGCTCGCCCAGGAGCACCCCGAGGTGGCGCGCGGCGAGCGCGAGCGGTACGGCGCGGTCCTGCTCGACGAGTACCAGGACACCGGCCACGCCCAGCGCGTGCTGCTGCGGTCCCTGTTCGGCCGGGGCGAGCCCATGCCGGTCACCGCGGTGGGCGACCCGGCGCAGGCCATCTACGGCTGGCGCGGCGCGTCCGCGGCCAACCTGCCCCGGTTCGTGCACGACTTCCCGCCCGCCCGCAAGTACGGGCTGCTCACCAGCTTCCGCAACCCGCCCGAGGTGCTGACCCTGGCCAACGCCGTGTCCGCGCCGCTGCGCGAGATGGGCCTGGACGTGGAGGAGCTGCGCGCCCGCGACGGGGCGGGGCCCGGCGACGTGCGCGTGGCCCTGTTCGACGACGTGCGCCGCGAGCTGGACTGGGTGGCCGAGACCGTGGCCGCGCAGTGGGAGGCGCACCTGGACACCAGCGACGAGCCGCCGACCGCGGCCGTGCTGGTCCGGCGGCGCTCCGACATGGCGGCCATCGCGGCGGCGCTGCGGGACCGCGGCCTGCCGGTGGAGGTCGTCGGCCTGGGCGGGCTGCTCGACGAGCCCGAGATCCGCGACCTGCTCAGCGCCCTGCGGGTGCTGGTGGACCCCCTGGCCGGCACCGCGGCCGCCCGCCTGCTCACCGGCTCCCGGTGGCGGGTCGCGGCGCGCGACCTGGCGGCGCTGTGGGCGCGGGCCCGCGAGCTGGCGGGCGCGCCCACGCGGCAGGCCGTCGTGGACGACCCGCTGTCCGTGCTGGCCGACGCCCTGCCCGGCGAGCACGCCGAGCAGGCGGGCCTGGCCGACGCCCTGGACGACCCGGGCGACCCGACCGCGTACTCGGCCGAGGGCTACCGCCGGATCCGCCGGCTGGGCGCCGAGCTGTCGGCGCTGCGCCGGCGCCTGGACCAGCCGCTGCCGGAGCTGGTCGCGGACGTGGAGCGCACGCTGCTGCTGGACATCGAGGCCCTGTCCCGCCCCGGCGGTGTCGGCCGGGCGCACCTGGACGCGTTCGCCGACGTGGTCAACGACTTCGCCGCCGCCAGCCCGTCCGCGACGCTGCCCACGCTGGTCGACTACCTGCACACCGCCGAGCAGGCCGAGGACGGCCTGGAACCGGGCGAGGTGGAGGTGGCCGAGAACCGGGTGCAGGTGCTGACCATGCACTCGGCCAAGGGCCTGGAGTGGCACATCGTGGCCGTGCCGCACGTGGTGAAGGACGTGTTCCCGGGGCGCAAGAAGTCCTCGTCCTGGCTGCGCACGGTGCCGGAGCTGCCGGCGGACCTGCGCGGCGACGCGGAGGACCTGCCCACGCTGTGGCTCTCGCCCGACCACGACCGCAAGGAGGTGGAGGAGGCGCTCGTCGGGCACGAGGCCGACTTCGACACCCGGCGGCTGGTCGAGGAGCGCCGGCTGCTGTACGTGGCGCTGACCAGGGCCGAGCACAGCCTGCTGGTGTCGGGGCACTGGTGGGCCGAGACGGGGGACCGGCCCAAGGGGCCCTCGACGTTCCTGACCCAGATCCGCGCGGCGGTGCTGGCGGCGGAGCACCCGCCGGCGGACATCGCGGTCTGGGCGCCGCCGCCGGAGGAGGACGCGCCCAACCCGCTGGCCTCGCAGACCAAGTCGGCCCAGTGGCCGGCCGACCCCCTGGGCCGGCGCCGCGCGGCGGTGGTGGAGGGGTCGGAGCTGGTGCTGTCGGCGCTGGAGCGCCTGCTCGCCGAGCCCGAGCCCGCCCCGGTGCCCGCCGAGGCCCGCGCGGTGGCCGTGTCCGGCCACACCGTGGACGTGGTGCTGCCCGAGGAACCGGCCCCGCCGGCCCCGTTCGACGAGCCGTCCTCCCCCGCCGAGCCGCCGGTTTCCGACGGGGCGGCCTCTTTCGGCGAGCCGCCCCCGGTCCCGTTCGACGAGCTGCCCCCCGAGCCGCCCGACTTCGAGCCGCCACCCGACCCCGGACCGGCGGCCGACCACGCGTCACCGCCGGACCTCGCGTCGCTGCCCGACTTCGAGCCGTCCCCCGATGTCGTCGAGGAGCAGGCCGGGGCGGCGCCCCCGGAGGCGGCCCCCGACACCCCCGAGGACGACCCCGAGGGCTGGTCCCGCGACGTCGACGTGCTCCTGGCCGAACGCGCCGCCGCGGCCGACCGCCGGGAACGCGTCCTGCTGCCCGAGCACCTCACCGTCAGCCAGCTGGTCGAGCTGGCCGACGACCCCGACCGGCTGGCCCGCCGCCTGCGCCGCCCGCTGCCGTTCCCGCCGAACCCGCTGACCCGCCGCGGCACGGCGTTCCACACGTGGCTGGAGCAGCGGTTCGGCGCGAGCCGGCTGTTCGAGCTGGACGAGCTGCCCGGCGCGGCCGACGAGGGCGCCGCCCCCGACTCGGACTTCGGGCGCCTCCAGGAGGCGTTCCTGGCCAGCGGCTGGGCCCGGCGCACCCCCTACGACGTGGAGGTGCCGTTCGAGGCGGAGATCGAGGGCATGTCCGTGCGCGGCCGGATGGACGCGGTGTTCGCCGACGAGGACGGCGGTTGGACCGTGGTCGACTGGAAGACCGGCTCGGTGCCGGAGGAGGAGCGCCTGCCCGCGCTGTCGGTGCAGCTGGCGGCCTACCGGCTGGCCTGGGCGGCGCTTACCGGCACGCCCGTGGAGAAGGTGCGCGCGGCGTTCCACTACGTCCGCCACGACCGCACGCTGCGCCCGGCCGACCTGCTGGACGTCGAGGGCCTGCGCGACCTGGTCCGCTCGGTGCCGGACTAGCCGGTTCGGCCCTGCGGGCGGCTTCCCGGGTGGCTCGGTCGAGCGGTTCGGTCCGGTCGTTCGGTCGAGCGGTTCGGTCCGGTGGGCTCAGCCCAGCACCCGCGCGTCCGCGGGCACCTCCTTGAGCACCCGCTCGTAGAGCACCTCCAGCAGCCACCGCCCGAACAGCGACGGCCCGAACTCGGTCGACCGGTCCTCCGGCGGCACCACCAGCTCGGCCACGCCGGACGGGTCCACCGCGACGACCCCGATGCCGTAGTAGTCCAGCTCGATCAGCGGCCACGACTGGCCGCCCTGCGGCGCCGGCAGCACCACCGAGCACGGCGCGAGCGTCATCAGCGTCCCGCACGACTGCAACGCGCGGTCCACCGTCGACTCGCCCACGAGGACGCCCACCAGCTCCACCGCGGGCACGGGCAGCTGGTCGTGGGCGGCGGGCTCGAACCACGAGCGGAACCACGAGGGATCGGCCTGCGGCGGCCAGCCGTTCGCACTGCGCCACTCGTGCACGTCGGCGCGGACCCGCACGACGGCCGAGACCTGGTGACCCAGCACGGCGACGTCTGGGACGACGACGCCGCGCCAACCCAACGCCGAGGCGGCACGGTGGAGGAGCGGTTGCACTCGGGCATCCTAGAACTGGTTGCGGTTTCAATGACAGACCTGTCGGCGCGGTGGGTGTCGACCCGGACGCCGAGGGTGATCAGGGAGCCGATCGACCCACGCGCAAGGCCCACAGGACCAGCGGGACCTGGAGGGGCAGCCGCCCGTACGCGATCGCCCTGGCCTTCGGCGACTTCGCCTTCGCCCGGTAGTCGAGGGCCATCTTCACGTTCGCCGGGAACACGGCCGCGAAGAACACCGCCGCCAGCCTCGCGCCCAGCCGGCGCGTGCGCGGCAGGGCGACCACCGCGGCCAGCGCCACCTCCGCGACCCCGGAGGCGTAGGTCCAGGTCCGCGGCTCGCCGGGCAGCGAACGCGGCACGATCGAGTCGTACGGACGCGGCTTGGCGAAGTGCGTGGCGCCGGCCGCGCCGAGCAGACCCGCCAGCGCGAGCGCCGACCACGATCGGGAACGAGTGGGTTCCATGGGACCCACCCTGTCACGTCGACCCGCGAACTGCGCTCCCGGGGTTATCCTCCCGCAACGTGAGCGGTGATCCCGAAAAACCGGAACATCCCGAGCGGGCGGCCGTGGCCGCGTTCGCCGACGACTTCGTGGCCGGGCTGCGCGAGTGGCTGGCCATCCCGTCGATCGGCGCCGACCCGGCGCACCGCGGCGACGTGCTCGCCTCCGCCCACTGGCTCGCCGCGGCGCTGCGCCGCGACGGCTGGCCCGACGTCCGGGTCTGGGACGCGGGCCCCGCCCTGCCCGCCGTGTACGCCTGCCTGCCCGCCGACGACCCCGACGCGCCGACCGTGCTGGTCTACGGCCACCACGACGTGCAGCCGGTCGACCCGGTCGCGCGGTGGCACCACCCGCCGTTCGAGCCGACCCTCGTCGGCGAGGAGCTGTTCGGGCGCGGCGCGAGCGACGACAAGGGGCAGGTCGCGATGCACCTGCTCGGCGTCCGGGCCCACCTCGCCGCCACCGGCGCCACCCGGCCGGCGGTGACGCTGAAGCTGTTCGTGGAGGGCGAGGAGGAGTCCGGCTCGCCCCACCTGACCCGCCTGCTCGACGACCACCGCGACGACCTCGCGTGCGACCTGGTGGTGTTCACCGACACCCCGCTGTACGCGCGGGACGCCCCCACCGTCTGCACCGGCCAGCGCGGCGTCTACGGCGCGGAGGTCGTGTTCACCGGTGGCGAGTCCGACGTGCACTCCGGCCGCGCCGGCGGCGGCGTGCCCAACCCGGCCACCGCCGTCGCCAGGCTCGTCGCCGCACTCCACGACGACGACGGGCGCGTCCGCCTGCGCGACTTCTACACCGACGTGGTGGAGCCCACCGAGGCCGAGCGCGCCGACTACGCGGCCCTGCCGTTCGACGAGGCCGAGTGGCTCGCCCACGCCGGCGGCGCGCAGGCCCCGTCCGGCGAGTCCGGCTGGTCCACCCTGGAACGCGTGTGGGTGCGCCCGACCGCCGAGGTCAACGGCATCCGCGGCGGCTACACCGGCCCCGGCCTGAAGACGATCGTGCCCGCCGAGGCGTCGGTGAAGCTCTCGTTCCGGCTCGTGCCCGACCAGCGGCCCGAGCGGGTCGCCGACGCGCTGCGCGAGTTCGTGCGGACCCACACCCCACCCGGCCTGCGCTCCGAGGTGATCGCGGCCGGCGACGGCGCCCCGCCCTACGCGGTGGACGTGGCGCACCCGGCGGTCGGCGCGGTGCGCGACGCCCTGGAGGCCGCGTTCGAGCAGCCCGTGAGGTTCAGCCGGACGGGCGGCTCCGGCCCGGCGGCGCTGCTGCACGGGCGGCTCGGCGTGCCGGTCGTGTACCTGGGGGCGACGTTGCCGGATGATCGCATCCACGCGCCGAACGAGCGCGTCGTCGTGCCCCAGCTGCTCCGCGGCGCCGAGGCCGCCGCCAGGCTGTGGCGGCTACTCCCGGAGAGGTTGTCATGATCCGCCGGACCCACCACGGCGAGCCGCTGGCCGAGCGACCCGGCCACTCGCTCGTCGGCGTGATCAGGATGCCGGACTCGTCGCAGAGCCCGGTCCGCGCGATCGTCAAGCGGGTCATCGGCGCCACCGCCGCCCTCACGGCCGCGGTCCTGATCGTCTACCTCGGCCGGGACGGCTACCGCGACGTCAACGAGGACGGCCTGTCCCTGCTGGACGCGGTGTACTACGCGACGGTGTCGCTGTCCACCACCGGCTACGGCGACATCACACCCGTCACCTCCCACGCCCGCCTGGTCAACGTCCTGGTGATCACGCCCCTGCGGGTGCTGTTCCTGATCGTGCTGGTCGGCACGACCCTAGAAGTGCTCACCGAGCGTTCGCGCCAGGCGCTGCGCATCCAGAAGTGGAGGACCAAGGTGCGGGACCACGTGGTGGTCATCGGTTACGGGACGAAGGGCAGGTCCGCGGTGAGCGCCCTCATGGGCGACGGCATGGACCCCGGTCAGATCGTCATCGTGGACACCTCCCAGGAAGCCCTCGACGCCGCCTCGGCCATCGGCCTGGTCACCGTCCACGGCTCGGGCACCAGCAACGACGTGCTGCGCGTGGCGGGCGTGCCCAGGGCCAGGGCCGTGGTGGTGGCCGCCAACCGCGACGACACGGCGGTCCTGGTCACCCTCACCGCCCGCGAGCTGGCGCCGAAGGCCCAGGTGGTCGCCTCGGTGCGCGAACGCGAGAACGAACACCTCCTGCGCCAGTCCGGAGCCGACTCCGTCGTCGTCTCCAGCGAGACGGCGGGCCGCCTCCTCGGCATGGCGACGGCCACCCCGTCGGTGGTCGACATGGTCGAGGACCTGCTCACCCCCGACGCCGGCCTGGCCATCGCCGAACGGGACGTGGAACCCTCCGAGGTCGGCGGCTCCCCACGACACCTCCCGGACATCGTGCTGGGCGTGGTCCGCGAAGGCACCCTCTACCGCATCGACGCCCCGGAAGCCGACGCCGTGGAAGCCGGCGACCGCCTCCTCTACGTCAAGAAGGTCACCATGCCCAAGGAGAAGGAGCCAGGGCGGTAGCGGGGAGCCGCGGGCAGCAGGCAGCCACCACCCGAACCGGACCCGGCCACCACCCGGACCGCTGCGGCCATCACCCACACAGCACTCCCCGCAGCGCCCGGACCGGTCCACCCTGCCTCAGCCCACGCACCCACCGTCACTCCGCAAGCGGCAACCGCACCACGAACGCCGCCCCGTCCCCATGCGCCCCGTCCCCATGCGCTCGGTCCCCGATCGTCCCGTCCCTGCTCGTCCCCTCCCTGCTCGTCCCGTCCCCGTCCCCGTGCCTCTCCTCCCCGTGCCTCTCCTCCCCGTTGGTCCTGTCCCTGTTCGTCTCGGCACCGGTCATGCCCTGAACAGCGTCCACAACCCCCTTCATCCTCAGCGTCGGCTCGTCGACCTCGTCCAGCATCAACGCGTCGACCCGGTAGGCATCCGTGCAGGTCAGCTCCCCGCCGTGCGCCCGCACCACCCCGCGCGCGATGGCCAGCCCGAGCCCTGAACCGCCCGACCGCCGATCACGCGCCTCGTCGAGCCGGACCAGCCGGTCGAAGATGCGTTCCCGCTCGTCAGGTGGCACCCCGGGCCCGTTGTCGGACACCACGAGCAGCGCGAACCCACCCGCCGTCGACACGGACAGCCTCACCTGCCCCGAGGGGCCGGTGGCCTGCCGGGCGTTGTCGGCGAGGTTGGCCAGCACCTGCGCCAACCGCTGCGGGTCGCCGGAGACGAACACCGGCACGCCCTCGACCACGATGTCGAAGTCAGGCGCGAGCAGTCGCGTCCGCCCCACCTCGGCCTCGGACAGCGCCAGCAGGTCCACGCGTTCACGGTGCAGTTCGAGCCCGACGTCGATCCTGGCCAGCGCCAGCAGGTCGTCCACCAACCGCCCGGCCCGCCGCGATTCCCGGACCAGCAGCAGGGTCAACCGCTCCCGCTCCTCGGCGTCCGAGGTCTGCATCAACGCCTCGGCCACCGCCTGCACCCCCGCGATGGGTGTCCGCAGCTCGTGCGCCGCGTCGGCCACGAACCTCTTGGTCCTCTCCTCCGATCCCTCCAACGAGTCCAACATGTCGTCGAACGCGGCCGCCGTCCGACCGAGCTCGTTCTCCACCGACGAGGGGTGGAGCCGGTACCCCCGCTTGCCCCTGGCGATCGAGCGGGCCAGCGTGGCCATCGCGTCCAACGGCGCCAACGCCCGCCGCACCGTCCACACCAGTGCCGCCGCCGTCACCGCCAACGCGCCGAACCCGACCAGCAGCAGCAACCGCCGCAGCCGCACCTGCGCGGCCGTGATCACCGCCACCTCGGCGTAGAGCGTGATCGCCGATCCGTCCACCAGTTCCCGGTCGACCTGGTTGGCCACCCCCTCCACAGGAGCTTTCCCGAACACCGTCCCGTCCGGCATGACCAGCCGGACCTCCACACCCCGGCCCTCCAACCGGCCGGCCAGCTCCGCCCCGCGCACGTCCTGCTTGACCAACTGCTGCGCCACCCGCGCCTTCTCCAGCAACGCGGTCTCGACGTCCCGCTTGGACTGGGCCGCGAACAGCCCGTCCACCAGCAGCACGACCCCGAGCAGAACCACCCCGAGCACGCCGAGCGCGTACAGCGTGACCCGACGTCGCAGCGAGACGGTCCGCAGGCTCACGTCTCGTCGGCCCTGAGCACGTAGCCCAGACCCCGCACGGTGTGGAGCAGGCGGGGACCGTGCTCCTCCAACTTCCGGCGAAGGGCGCTGACGTGCACCTCCACGAGGTTGGGGTCGTAGTCCTCGTAACCCCACACCGCAGTGAGGATCTGCGTCTTGCCCATCACCCGCCCGCGCTGCGCCGCCAGGTACCGCAGCAGCCGCAACTCGGTGGCGGTCAGCTCGACCGGCCTGCTCCCGCGCAACACCACCGCCGAGTCCGCGTCGACCACGAGGTCACCGATCTGCACGGTGGACGGCGTGCGCCCCAGCCGCCGCAGCACCGCACTGACCCGCGCGACCAGCTCCGCCAGCACGAACGGCTTCACCACGTAGTCGTCCGCGCCCCGGTCCAGCCCCCGCAGCCGGTCGGACACGCCGTCCCGGGCGGTCAGCATCACCACCCCGGCCCCGCTGGTCCGCCGGATCACCTCCAGCAACGTGAAGCCGTCCCGACCGGGCAGCATCACGTCGAGCACCACCAGGTCCGGGCGGAACCGGCTCAGCTCGCCTTCCAGGTCCCGGCCGTCCGGCCGGACCTGCACCTGGTAACCCGCGTCCCGGAGGGCGGAGCTCACCGCCGCACCGATCGCTTCCGCGTCCTCGATCACCAGCACCCTGGCAGCAGTCGACACCTCCTCATTCTGCGACGCCCCGGCCGCGATTCCCCATCGCTCCACCCCGGAACCACCACGGGTCGAACCCGACGACCAACCTTTTCCACCGAGACCGAAAGAAACCGCGGCGAACCGCTACGAGCCGGCGGGCCCGAGGAGCGGATCGGCGCGCGAGGCCGCACGGGCGGCACGTCCTCGCGTGTCGAGCCGGCCGGACCTGAGCTCGAACCCGGACCTATCCCGAAGTCGAGCCCGAAGCCGAAGCCGAGCCTGAGTCCGAAGCCGAAGCCGAGCCTGAGTCCGAAGCCGAGCCCGAAGCCGAGCCCGAAGCCGAGCCGGAAGCCGAACCCGGGCCTGCTCGGACCCGACCCCAAGCCCCGAACCCGGCACTCGGCGACCGCGATCGATCAGGCCACCGTCGAGCACGACGGCCCCCGGCGCGTGACGCGACTCCTCGCCCCGGTGGACCACCTCGACCCGGGCGATCAGCCGCCCGACCCCGGGAGCGAATCCCGCTCCCCACCAGGGGCCCGACCTGTCCGATGACTTTCGACGGCTTGTTCATGGGTCTATTTTCGAACAGGCGTTCGACGGCCGGCAAGATCACGATCGAGTGACTTGAGGCGGGCGGGAACACCCGTCGGGCCCCACGACAACCGCCCCTCCCGTCTGCGACCATCCACGCTGTGGCGGTTCCGCGAAGCCCGGCGAGGTGGGCGCTGATCCTGCTGGTCACGGGACTGGTGGGCATCGCGGCGGCGATCGCCCTGTGGTGGCCGGGCACGTCGACCGGAACCCGCCCGGCCTCCGCCACCGTCGTCGAACCGGCCTCCTGCGGCAGCGCGGACGCCTACGACCGCGTCGAGTTCGAACTCGACGGCGAGGTGCGCACCGCCAGGCTCGACGGCTGCGGCCACCAGGAGAACGAGGTCGTCGACATCGTCCTCCCCGCCGAGACCAGCGGCGAGTTCACCGTCCAGGCGGCCGCCAGCGCCCCCGCCGGAATGCCGCTGGAGATCAGGCTGGCCGCGACGCTGCTGTGCCTGAGCGGCCTCGCCGGCGGCCTGTACGCCCACCTGCTGACCAGGCGTCCTCAGCCCACGGCCGCCGTCGTCGCGGCGTAGGTGTTGCACGACGTCGTCATCCCCGTGCTGAACCCGTTCGTGGCCCACTGGGCCTGGTTCGCGGGGTTGCCGTGCGCGTTCTCCTCGGCGGGCTGCTCCACCGCGTACCGGAAGTCCTCCGCCGCCTCGGCGGCCAGCGCGGGCCCGATCGACCCGGCCGCCGCCGACAGGAACATCCCGGCGAAGCAGTTCGCCTGCAACTCCAGCCGCCGCGACATCTCCAGGCCCGCCGGCGTCCGCTCACCCGCGGCCACGATCTTGCTGTCCGCCGCGCGCAGCATCCCGCTCAGCGCCTGCACGTGGTGCCCGTACTCGTGCGCCAACGTCGCCAGGTGCGACCCGGCGCGCTCGCCGCCGCCGTTGTCGCGCAGCCGCCGCGTGGGCATGTAGATGGTCCGGTTGCGACCGCAGTAGTAGGCCACGGCCTCGCTCTCCGCCGGCGCGGAGCCGCAGGGACCCTCGGCCAGTTCCGGGGTCGTGTCCAGCGCGGGCGGCGAGAACGGCAGGTTCGCCTGCTCCAGCACGGGCCGCCACGCCTGGTCGAGGCACGCCGTGCCGGCCTCGTAGTACGTCGACAGCTGGCCGTCCGACAGCCCGAACCCCGGCAGCGTGCACGCCACAGCGGGCAGCTTGGTGGGCGTGACCAGCAGCGGGTGGTCGGCGAGCCGGTGCACGGCCCGTGGCCGCGGCTCCTCCGTGCCCCTCGCGGGATCGGGCGTCACGTCCGGAGCGGCCACCGGTCGCCCTTCGATCCGCCGGGAGGACTCCACCTGGGTCACCGCACCGAGGCCCAGCACGCAGGACACGATCAACGAGAACACACCGATGAGCACGATCGGGTTGTTCTTGGGCTGGTCGGGTGTGCGCACGGTCCTCCAGTCGGGTCAGCTGACTTCCGCCGCGCCGGCCACCCAAGTGTTGCACGCGCTGGTGTTGTTGTTCTTGAACCCGTGGTTCACCCAGGCCGAGTTCCGCTCGGGCGCGCCGTGGTCCCGGTTGGGGTAGATGGGGTAGTCGCCGCGGTTGCCCGCGTCGGTCAGCGCGACCGAGATGACGTCACCGGGCACCGCGCCGTGCGACAGCGGGGCCAGCGTCATCCCGCCGAAGCAGGTCGCCTGGAGCTCCTTGCGCCGGTTCAGCTCCAGGCCCGCGGGGGTGTCCCAGCCGCCCTGCTCGTACTGAGCCTCGCCGGACGCCCGCAGGATGCCGGAGAGCCACTGGACGTGGTGGCCGTACTCGTGGGCGAGTTGGCCCAGGTACTTGCCCGGGTGGTTGGGGTTGGCCGTGCCCTGTTCGTTCGCGTAGTGGTTGGGCGTCCAGTAGATGGTGCCGTCGCAGTACATGGCGGTGCGGTCGGGTCCCATGGAGCCGCACGTGTTGGTGATCTGCGAGGTCACCATGACCAGCTCGACCGGCTGGTAGGGCAGGTTGGCCTTGGTGAACGACGGCTTCCACATCGCCTCGACGCACGGCAGCGCGGCGCGCAGGAACTGGTCCTGCCCCGCCGGCGAGTAGTCCATCGCGGGCAGCGGGCAGCCCGCGATGTCGAACGCGCCCAGGTCCGCCGAGTGGATCGGGTTGTCGCCCAGCGCGATCACGGCCTTCGGGCCGGCCTGCGTCGTGCTGGTGGACGGCCTGGTCGTGCTGTCCGCGGTGGTCGGAGAATCACTGGTGGTGGTCGTGGGTTCAGGCGAATAGGTGTAACTCGAATACCCGGAGTAACCGGAGTCGCCGGCCTGGCTGGAGTCGCGGGTCGCCGCGACGACGCCGATGGTCGCGATGCCGAGCACCACGAAACCGATCAGCAGCACCGCCACCAGCGGCCCCTTGCTCCTGGGGCGCGGCATCGGCGGGTAGGGCATCGGCGGCGGACCCCACCCCGGCGGCGGTCCGGGCGGTGGGCCCCAGCTGACGGGCGGCGGCTGCGGCGCGGCCATCGGCGGCCCGGCGTTCGGTCCGGGCCAGGGCGGCGGCGGTCCGACCTGCTGCGGCCCTGGTCCCATCGGGGGAGGACCACCGGGGTGAGGTCCCGGGGGCTGCCGCCCACCGGGTGGGGGACCGGTCGGCGGGGGCTGCTGGACGGGCCACTGGCGGGTCGGCGGGGGCTGCTGGTGGTGCAGCGGCGCGGGCACCGGAGGAGGCCCAACCGGTCGTGGCGGCGGCCAGCCACCCGGCGGTGGTGGTTGCGTCATCGCTGGTGGTCCCCCATGTCGCGGATGCCCGAATCAGCATTGGAGCTTAGGGGAACTCCGCTATTCTGCGCGGCCGTGTTGAGAAACTGGGGAGCTGTCGCGATCTGCGTGATCGCGCTGGGCACGGGCGCGGGTGTCGCGGTGACGCAACCGGGCAGCCCGGCCGGTCTGCCCGGGACGGTCAGCGCCGATGTGCGCCTGAAACTGGAGCGCGACGGCCGGTTGACCGTGACCGAGGTGGTGACCGTCCCCGAAGGAAAATCAGCCAATCGTGTGGTCCCGCTACGCATCGCGGTCGGCGGCAACCGCGACCGCGTGTACGAGGTCGTCGACGCGCGAGTGGACGGCGAGGGCACCACTACAGCATCGGCCGACGAACTGGCGATCGCACTCCGGGCGGGCACGTCCACCGTCACCTACGCGGTCGTCGGCGCCGTCGCGCAGATCGGCGACACCCTGGAACTGCGCTGGCAGCCCGCGAGCGGCTGGGACACCGCGCTGGACTCCGTCACCGTCTCGGTGATCGCGCCGGACGCGCCGCGGTCGGTGAACTGCCTGGCCGGCGAGCCGGGCACGGCGACACCGTGCACCACGGCGGAGCTGGGCGACGGGCGCGGCGTGCGGGCCACGGAGATCGGCCTGGCGCCCGGCGAGCGGGTCGACGTGGCGGTCGGCCTCCAGGACGGAGCGGCGCCGGCCAACGCGCGCGTGGTGGAGTCCTCCGGCCTGGCCGCGGCGTTCGCGCTGACCCCCGCGACCGGCGTCGGGCTCGGCGCCCTGGTCCTGCTGCTGCTCGGCGGGGCGGTGCTGCTGTGGTACCTCCGCGGTCGCGACGCGCGCGCCCTGGCCGGCGACGTCGGACCGGTGGCCGTGCTGGTCGCCGACCCGGCCGGGCGCGTGGCGTTCGCCTCGCCGGACGGCGTGCTGCCCGGTCAGGTCGGCACCGTGGTCGACGAGCACGTGGACGTGGTCGACGTGACCGCGACGATCGTCGACCTCGCGGTGCGCAACTACGTGTGGATCGAGGAGGTCGGCGGGCTGGACTGGCGGTTCGTCCGCCGCAACCCGGCCGACCCGTCGCTGTCGGGGTACGAGCGCGCGGTCTACGAGGCGCTGCTGCCCGACGGGGTGGACGCGGTGCTGCTGTCCGAGCTGCGCGGTCGGCGGATCGACCTGTCACGCGTGCGGGACGCGCTGTACGCCGACGTGGTGGCGAAGAACTGGTTCGCGCGGCGGCCGGACGCCGAGCGGAACCTGTGGTGGTGGGCCGGGGTCGGGCTCGGCGTGCTCGGCGCGGCGCTGACCGCGGTGTTGGCGCTGGTCGGGACCGGTGCGCTGGTCGGTCTGGTGGTGATCGCGGCGGGTGTGGCGCTGGCGCTGGGCGCGCGCTCGATGCCCGCGCGGACGAAGCGGGGCAGCGCCCTGCTGGAGCACGTGCGGGGGTTGCGCGGGTACCTGCACACGGCGACGCCCCAGGACATCCCCGAGGCGGATCGGGAGATGGTGTTCTCGCGGTCGCTGCCTTACGCGGTGGTGCTGGGGGAGACGGAGCGGTGGTTGGCGGCGTTCGCCGGGACCCGGCCGGGGCTGTACTGGTTCGGCGAGGCGGAGCAGGGCGGTGACCTGGGGCGTTTCGCGCACCGGTTCCCCGCGTTCCTGGGCGCGCTGGACGGGGTCCTGGCGCAGGCCGGGCACCTGCGGTCGCTGCGGGGCTGACATCACCACCCGATAGAGATCTTGCCCCCCGTCGAACACCCGTTCGACAATGACACGGTCCGACCACCACCCCGCGGGCGGCGGGTGAGGGGGCCGGGCGCGGCGGCCGAAGCCGGTCCGGTGTCCAAGCGCGTGGCTCCACCGGGCGGGCGGCAGGTCGGAACGGCCCGCGTTCCCGGGTGCACCCGGGTCGGTCGGGGCGTCGAAGTGGCGGTCGGCCGGTCCGAGCCCGGCCGGTTCGCGGTGGGCGCAACGGGACGGCGCGGCCGGCGGGTGACCTGCGGCCCGAGTGGCGGTCCGAACCCGTAGGCTGCGTCCATGGCGCTACCCGAACTGCACAGGTTCACGCTCCCCAACGGCCTGCGGGTGGTGTTCGCACCAGACCGCAGCGCCCCGGTCGTCGGGGTGAGTGTGCACTACGACGTGGGATTCCGCTCCGAACCGGAGGGGCGGACGGGGTTCGCGCACCTCTTCGAGCACCTGATGTTCCAGGGCAGCGAGAGCCTGGAGAAGCTCGCGCACTTCCGGCACGTGCAGTCCTCGGGTGGCACGTTCAACGGCTCCACGCACCCTGATTACACCGACTACTACGAGGTGCTGCCGTCGGCGGCACTGGAGCGGGCGCTGTTCCTCGAAGCGGACCGCATGCGGGCTCCGAAGATCACCGAGGAGAACCTGCGCAACCAGATCGATGTGGTGAAGGAGGAGATCCGACTCAACGTCCTGAACCGACCGTACGGGGGGTTCCCCTGGATCCTCCTGCCACCGGTCCTGTTCCAGACCTTCCCGAACGCGCACAACGGCTACGGCGACTTCACCGACCTGGAGAACGCCACCGTGGACGACTGCGCCGCGTTCTTCGACACCTACTACGCGCCGAGCAACGCCGTGCTGACGGTGGCGGGCGACTTCGACGTGGAGACGGCGAAGGCGCTGGTCGAGAAGCACTTCGACGACGTGCCGGCCCGTCCGGCGCCGTCCCGGAAGTCCTTCGCCGAGGCTGCGCCGAAGGGCGAGCTGCGCGCCGAGCACACCGACCCGCACGCCCCGATGCCCGCGCTCGCCCTGGGTTACCGCATCCCGGACCCGGTGAACGAGGTGGAGGGCTACCTCGCCTACCTGGTCCTGGCCGGGGTGCTGACCGACGGCGACGGGTCGCGGCTCCAGCAGCGGCTGGTGCACCGCGACCGGCTCGTGGTGGAGGTCGGCGCCGGGTGCGGTCTGTTCGGGCCGCTGGAGGCGCGCGACCCCGACACGTTCAGCATCACCGCGATCCACCCCTCCGAGGTGACCGTCGAGCAGATCATCGCGGTGGTGGACGAGGAGCTGCTGCGGCTGGCCGAGGAAGGGCCGACCGCGCAGGAGCTGGCGAAGATCACCGCTCGCTGGGTGTCGACCATGCACCGCGAGCACGACCGGCTGACCAGCCGGACGCTGGGCCTCGGATCGGCCGAGCTGCTGTTCGGGCGGGCCGAGCTGCTGTACGAGCTGCCGGAGAAGCTGTCCGGCATCACCACCGACGAGGTCGCCGCCGCGGCCAAGGCGCTGCGGCCGGACTCGCGCGCCGTCCTGATCCTCAACCCGGCCACCGGAGGTAACGAGTGAGCGCCCCGACCAAGCACCGCAGCGCCGAGGAGATCGGCCGTACGGCGCTCGGGCCTCGCCCGTTCCCGGAGCTGGGAGAGCAGCGGGCGGCGGCGGACCTGGACACCGTCGACACGACGCTGGCCAACGGCCTGCGGGTGATCGCGGTGCGCCGGTCGTCGGTGCCGCTGGTGGAGCTGCGGGTGCGGATCCCGTTCGGGGACCCGGCGACCTCCAGCACGGGCTCGACGCACGCGGCCCGCGCCGAGCTGCTGGCCAGCACCGTGCTGACCGGCACCGCGACCCGCAGCCGGGTGGACGTCGACACCGAGCTGGCGCTGGTCGGCGGCGAGCTGGACGCGGCGGTGGACCCGGAGCGGCTGTCGTTCACCGGCAACGCGCTGGTGGCCGGCCTCGACACCGTCCTGGACGTGCTGCGGGACGCGCTGACCGGCGCGACCTACCCGGACCACGAGGTGGAGCGTGAGCGGGAGCGGCTGGTCGAGCGGATCCGGCTCGCGCGGTCGCAGCCGAGCGTGATCGCGCGGGAGTCGCTCCAGCGGCACCTGTACGGCGACCACCCGTACGCCAAGGAGATGCCCGAGGCGGACGAGGTGTCGTCCGTGACGCGCGACGACGTGCTGGCCCTGCACGCGGCGGCCGTGCTGCCGCGGGGTGCGGTGCTGGTGCTGGTCGGCGACGTGGCGCCGGACGCGGCGGTGCGGGCGATCGAGAACGCGCTGGGCGGGTGGACCGCCGAGGGCGCCGCGGTGACGCCGTCGCCGCTGCCGGTGGTCCGGGGCGGCGACGTGCTGCTGGTGCACCGGCCGGGTGCGGTGCAGTCGCAGATCAGGCTCGCCGCGCGCGGTCTGGTGCGCACCGACGAGCGCTACCCGGCGTTGCAGCTGGCGAACCTGGTGTACGGCGGGTTCTTCTCCTCGCGCCTGGTGGAGAACATCCGCGAGGACAAGGGCTACACCTACCACGCGCGGTCGTACCCGGAGTTCACGCCGGGCGGCGCGGCGCTGCTGGTGGACGCCGACACGGCGAGCGAGGCCACCGCGGCGGCGCTGCTGGAGACCCGCTACGAGCTGGGCAGGATGGCCCTGGTGCCGCCGTCCGAGGCCGAGGTGGACACCACCCGCCGGTACGCCATCGGGGCGCTGCTGACCGCGACGTCGTCGCAGGGCGGGCTGGCGTCGTTCCTGGTGAACCTCGCCGGCCTGGGGCTGGGCGTGGACTGGTTCCTCGCGCACCCGGGGCGGCTGGCCTCGGTCACCGTCGAGCAGGTGGCCGAGGTGGCGCTGGAGTTCTTCGCGCCCAGCGCGTTCACCGGCGTGCTGGTGGGCGACGCCGACAAGCTGACGCCGCAGCTGCGGGCGCTGGGAGGTGTGGCCCTGCCGTGAGCTTCGAGCTGGTGGAGCTGCCGGCGCTCTCGCGGTTCACCGTCGACCGGCGGGAACCGCTGCGCGGTGACGGGGCGCGCATCGCGCAGCTGTGGCCGAAGGCGCGGGTCATCACCATCGACGTGCACGGCCGGGCCCAGGTGGTCGACCGGGGGACGCGCCTGGTCGACCGGCCCGCCACCGACTTCGGCGACGGGCCGCCGGACACCGCCGTCCTGCTCGGCGAGCAGGACGGCGTGGCCTACTGGGCGGTGCCGCTGACCGAGGACGAGACGGACGTGGCGGCGCCGGCCAGGCGGGTGTGGTCCCAGCCGGAGCTGACCGACGACCCGCAGTGGGTGGACCTGCGGGCCGTCGGGGCGCTGCTGGACGACACCGGCGCGGGCCTGTTCACCTCGGCGGTGGCGCTGTTCCACTGGCACCGCTCGGCGAGGTTCTGCTCGGTGTGCGGCGGTCCGACGGAGTCGATCAAGTCGGGTTGGGCGCGGGTCTGCGAGCAGTGCGGACACGAGGAGTACCCGCGCACCGACGCGGCCGTGATCTGCCTGGTGCACGACGGCGCCGACCGGGTGCTGCTCGCCCGCGGCGCGGGCTGGCCGGAGGGGCGGTACTCGGTGCTGGCCGGGTTCGTCGAGGCCGGTGAGTCATTGGAGGCGTGCGTCGCGCGGGAGATCGAGGAGGAGGTCGGCGTCGAGGTGGGCGGCATCCGCTACCTCGGGAGCCAGCCGTGGCCGTTCCCGCGGTCGCTCATGGTGGGCTTCGAGGCGGTGGCCGACCCGACCGAACCGCTGCGCTTGGCCGACGGCGAGATCGCCCAGGCCAAGTGGGTCGACCGGGCCGACGTGCGACGGGCGCTGGCCGAGCCGGGCAGCGTGCCGGACCTGCTGCTCGCGCCGGGTGCGTCCATCGCCTACCGGATGATCCAGTCCTGGGTGGCCGCCGGCTAGGACGGCCCGGGATCGGGAACCGTCACCTGGGCGAGTGGTGACGTGCTCGGCCGGCGGGTCGGGCGGGTGGTGGCGCGTGGGCAGCGGGGGCGTTGACGACCGGCAGCGCGAGCCTGCGACAGGGTTGGTCAGTGGCTCTGACGTGGCGGCGCGGGTCGGACCGTGCGGGCGGGGACGGGGGCCGGCGCGGTGGTGTGGGTGAGGCGTTGCGGGTCGGCTGGTGTCGGCGTGGTGCCCTGACCGGCGGTCTCCGTTCGGGCGCTTCCCACAGGGTGGTCCGCGCGGAAAGTGGCGGGGGCGCACGGCCAATCGGGCTCCTCCGGGGGTACGCGGGGGATAACGTCGTATGTCCACCGCGCCTTTGTGGCAGGACATCGCCAACTGGCCTGATGGGGGTCGCTGTGCACCGCAAGCTGACCGTGCGCGACCTGCGCGCCGGCAACCGGGCGCGGGTGCTGCGCGCGCTGTACTTCGACCAGCCGCGCAGTCGGCAGGAGTTGGCCGGCATCACCGGGTTGAGCCAGGCGTCGGTCAGCAACGTGGTGGGCGAGCTGATCTCCGAGGGCGTCGTGGTGGAGGCCGGGCAGGTCGACTCGGACGGCGGGCGGCCCCGCGTGCTGCTGCGGGTCAACCCCGCGTACGCGGCGGTGGTCGGGGTCGACGTCGGTGAGACGCACGTGCTGGTCGAGGTGTTCGACCTGACCCTGCGGCGGCTGGCCGAGGCCACCTCGCCGATGGGGCCGGACGTGCACTCGGTCGACGAGGTGGCGAAGCGCGTCCTCGACGGCCTGGACCGCTGCCTGCGCGACAGCGGGGTGCAGGACGTGCTCGGCGTGGGCATCGGCGTGCCCGGGTTCGTCGAGCGGGGCCTGGTCTACGCGCAGACCGTGGGCTGGCACGGCGTCGCCCTGGAGCGGATGTTGCGCGCGGGCACCGACCTGCCGTTGTTCCTGGACAACGGCGCGAACACGTTGGGCCAGGCCGAGGTCTGGTTCGGCGCGGGCCGCGGCGCGGGTGACGCGGTGGTCGCGCTGATCGGGTCGGGCGTCGGCGCGAGCGTCATCGCGGGCGGCGTGCTCTACCGGGGCTCGTCGGGCGGCGCGGGGGAGTGGGGGCACACGACCGTGGCCCTCGACGGCAGGCCCTGCCGGTGCGGGGCCCGGGGGTGCCTGGAGGCGTACATCGGCGCGTCCGGCGTGGTCGAGCGGTACCGGGCGGTCGAACCGCACGTGCCCGCCGAGCAGGAGGCGGCGTTGGCCGCGCTGGTCGCCGACGGGTCGGGGGCCGCGCGGGACGTGCTCACCGAGGCCGCCCGCTACACGGGCCTGGGCATCGCGAACCTGATCAACCTGTTCAACCCGTCGCGCGTCATCGTCGGCGGCTGGGCCGGGCTGCTGCTCGGCGCCCGCATCCTGGACGACGTCCGCGCCGAGGCCGCCCGCCACGCGCTGCACCGGCCGTTCGAGCAGGCGTCGATCACCCTGTGCGAACTGGGTCCGGAGTCGGTGGCCCTCGGTGCGGCGACGCTGCCGGTGGCCGAGTTCTTCGCTGCGGGCGGGGTGCGCCGCCAGGCGCCCAGCCGCGCGGGTTAACCCCTTCGGCCCACCGCCGTCAGCACGCTGTCGACCACCGCGCCTATGCCGCTGTCCGACCGGATCGAGCAACGATCGGACAGCAACGGCGAGTGGGACTCCGGCTCCGGCACTTCCGGCTCCCGCACTTCCGGACCCCGCCCGATCAGGTCACGGGTCGACGCGGTCGAGCGCGGCACCGTCCCAGGTCGTCTGGATGCACGCGACACCGCGGCCGTTGCGCGGGCGCAGCACGTCGTAGATGTGCATGCGCGGAATCCTGTCCGACACACCCCAACCACTCGGCCAGGTGATCACCCAGTCCATGTCGAGGTCCACCAGCAGGCCGAGCATGCGCGCGATCGTCGGGTCGTCCAGCCGCTCGAACGCCTCGTCCAGCAGCACCAGCCGCAGCGGTGAGAAGTCGCCGCTCACCGCGTCGTAGAACGAGGCCGCCGCCGCGAACAGCGTGACGTACGAGATCAGGCGCGTCTCACCCGACGACAGCTGGCGCAACCGGCGCTCGCGCGGCCCGCCGTCCGGCCCGGTGTCGGCGACCGTCACGGTGAACTGGTGCCACGTCCGGTAGTCCAGCGCCCTGGCCAGCACCTCCGCGTAACTGCCGCTCCGGGTGTCCCGCTCCTGTTCGATCCGCTCGGTGAACACCTTCCGCAACGTCGTGTCCTGCTCGGCGTCGCGCTCGGCGTAGGGCAGGCGGACCAGGGCCAGGGCGGCGCGGGTCTCGTCGTCCAGCGCGGCCGAGTACTTCCACGTCAGCTTGACGTGCACGCCCTGGCTGGACCTGGCCTGGGCGAGGACCTCGTTCATCCTCCTGCACAGGTCCTCGGCCACCGCGATCTGGCCGCGCAGCCACTCGGCGAGGTCGCGGATCAGGTAGTCGGCGAAGATCCGCTGGTACTGGTCGTCCAGGAAACCCCGCTGCTCGGCCAACCTCGCCGTCACCCGGCGCGCGGCGGTGGCGACCGGCCGGGCGCCCTCCTCGCCGGTGACCATGACCGTCAGCAGCCCCGCGTGCTGGTCGGCGGCGATGTCGTGGCTGCCCGCCAGCGAGGTCTGCAACGCCTGGAGCTTGGCGATCACGGTCGACTCGCTCGCGCCGCGCCGGTCGCCGGTGACCAGCGCGGCCCGCACGGAGGTCACGTCCACGGGCTCGTCCGCGGACACGTCCGGCAATGCGGCCACCAGCACACCCGGCGCCCGCACGGCCGCCCGGAAGTGCTCGGCGGCGCGGGTCGAGGACTCGCGCGCCTCACCGAGCTGCTCGGTCGCCGTGTCGAGCTGGGCCGACAGCTTCGCGGCCTGCTCGCGGGCGGCGGTCACGTCCTCGCGCACGCGCTTGATCTCGACGCGCATCTCCCGCCGCGAACGCTCCACAGTGGACAGTTGATCCACGATCTCGCGGGCCTCGCCGCCGATGGCGTCGGTCAGCTCGGCCAGCGCCGTGGCCTGCGTCGCGTAGTCCCGGCACCGCGCCTCGGCCTCGGCCTCGGCGGCCACGCGGTCCTCCACCGCCGCGTGGTACCGGTGCCCCGCGTCGGTCAGGTCCGCCACCGTGGCCCGGCACTGGCGCCCCAGCACGTCCCCCAACCGGTCCGCGGTGCGCTGCGCCTCGGCGGCCGCGGCGCGTGCTTCGCGGAGCCCCTCGGTCGTCGCGGGCAGCCCGGCGTCACCGGCCTGCCGGACCAGGGCGGCGCGCGCCGCCTCGTTGCGGGCCTCGGCCTCCGCCAGTTCGGCCCGCAACTGCTCCGCGCGTCGGGCGGCGCGGTCGGCGGACTCCTGGGCGCCCTGGAGGCGGCCGTGCCGGGTGACCAGGTCGCGGTCGGCGGGGAAGCGCTCCAGGTGGGCCTCCCACTGCTCGACCAGGCGGCGCGCGGCGACCAGGTCCGACTCGGCCGTGCCCAGGTCGGCGCGCAGGATCGCGAGCTCGTCCTCCAGCTCGGCGATCCGGCGTTGCCGCGCGGCTTCGCGGGCGCCCGCGCCGATGAACTCGGCCGCGTCCTTGTGCCACGTCCCGGTCAGCACGCCCGCCTGCCACCGGCCGGTGGGGGTGACCGCGAACGTGCCCTGGCCCAGGGAGACCGAGGCGAGCAGGTCCGCCACGGTCCGGGCCGGCACCGGCGAGTCCGGCTCGACTGCCGGCACCAGCACCGACGCCAGCGACGGGGCCGGTGCCGGCTCGCTCGCTACCGCGTACACGTCGTGGGCTGGGACTGGGGCTGGGGCCGATGCCGAGGTGCTGTCGGCCGGGAGGTGGGGGTCGGCAGGGGTGCTGTCGGTCGCTGGGGGGAGGTCGGCCGGGGTGCGGGGGTCGGCCGGGGTGCGGGTAGCGGCTGGGCTGGTGGTGGCTGTGGCTACGACCGCAGTGGCCGTGGCCGTAGCTGTGGCGTTGGTGGTCGGGTGGGGTTGGGTCGGGTGGGGTGTGGTGGTGGGTTCCGGGGTGGTTTCGGCGTCCGATTCTCTCAACCGATGATCGGTGATGGTGTTTCCGTACATTTCCGGGCCATCTTCACCCCAAGGTGTGACCCAGGCGTCGAGGAGGCCCGAGGCTTCCAGGGCCGCTTCGAGGCCGGCTCGCTCCTCGTCCGGCACCGACGGGTGGAAGTCAACCAGGCGGTAGAACGGGGCGCCCGTCGGAACTCCACGGTCGGGTGACACGAACCTGGACCGCTCGGGCACGCGGGACGTGCCGGAGCGCAGGGCCGCCAGTTCGGCGTCCCGACCGTTGATCACCTCGGCCAGTTCCGACCTGCGCCGCGCGTCGGTGTGGGCGCGGTCCCTCGCGGTCGACACCAGGGGGCCCACCCAGTCGCGCGCGGCTCCGGTGAGGGCTCGGGCCGCGGCCGGGTCCACCGACTGCGGGAGGGCCAGGGGGTCGGGGGGTCGCGTGTCCGCGAGCGGGCCGGAGGTGCGCCACGCGTCCACCTCCGCCAGCCACGCCTGGGCGACCTCCGCCAGTTCGCGCGCCTCCTCGTCGCGCAGGAGCGCGGCCTCGGTCGCCGACCGCCGGGCGTCGCGTTCGGTCTGGTGCAGCGCGTCCAGCCGGCGCTGGGCCTCGTCCAGGGCCGCCGCCTCCTCGGCCAGGGCCAGCGCCAGGGCTCCGCGCTGCCTGGCCGCCGAGGCGATTTCCGCCGTGCCCGCCGCGGCGGGGCCCAGGGGCAGGTCCGCCGCGGCGGGGGGCACGCGGCGTTCGATGGGCAGCGGCTCGGCCTCGGGGTCGGGCTTCGCGCGCACGGACTCCGTGCGGGTCTCCGCCTCGACGACGCCGAGGCGCGGCACCTCGGGCGGCGACAGGGGCAGACCGGCCGTGCGCAGGTGGTGGCGCAGCGGCTCGACCAGCTCCTCCGCCGTTCCCAGGTCCTCGGCCAGGCGCCGCAGGAGGCGCAGCACGCCGTCGACCGCACCGTCCTCCTGGGACCGCTGCCTGCCCGCCACCTCCAGCGCCGCGACCGCCGACGACCGCTTCTCCGCCACCAGCTTCTCGCGCGTCCGCAGGTCCTGGAGGTCGCGGAACGCGGGCAGCTCCTTCAGCGCGCCGATGGTCTCCTCGGCCTGCTGCTCCGCCACCTCCAGCGAGGTCAGCGAGTGCTCGGCCGCCGCCCGCCCGGCCAGGGCGCCCGCCAGCGACGCGGACAGCCGGGCCGATCCGCGTTCCAGCCTGCGGACGTCCTCCTCGGCCGCGCCGAGCTTGTCCGAGGCCGCCCGCAGGCCCCCGAACGCGTAGTCCGAGTAGGTCTTGAGGAACGTGCCGAGCGCGGCGTCCGCGGTGGACAACCGGGTGATGTTCTCCCGGATCGACTCCAGGTCGTCGAACGACGTGGCCAGCTGTTCGACCACGGCCTGGTCCAGCGGCGGCAGGGCGTCGGACAGGATCTGCTCCAGCTGCCCCTCCAGCACCTTCAGCCCGACGTCGGGGTTGCGGAGGGTGCGCTGGAGGTGCAGCAGGTCGCCGTAGCGGGCGGCGGGGACGCCGTAGACCCGCTCGGCGACCTTCGCGCGGAACGCGGCCTCCTCCAGCACGCAGTCCGCGCCGATCAGCTCGCGCAGCCGCGCCGGGGCCAGCGGGGTGCGGTCGGCGGTCAGGGAGAGGTCGTGGCCGACGCGGGCGGGGGTGATGAACCGCCACGAGTCGGTGATGGCCTGCGACGTCTTGGACGCCTTCACGCCGAGACCGCAGGTCAGGTACTCGCCGGGGTCGCGGGTCAGCTCGACCCACGCGTACCCGACGCGGTTGGGCCCGCCGTCGTAGTCGTCGAGCATCAGCCGCCGCAGCGACACCGTGTCGAAGCCCTTGGAGCCGACCTGCCGCAGGTCGCCGTCCAGGCACAGCGGCAGCAGCAGCTCCAGGGTGCGCGACTTGCCGGAGCCGTTGGTGCCCTGGAAGATCGCGCGCCCGCCGGAGAAGTCGAACACCTGCTCGGTGTACTGCCAGATGTTGACGATGCCGCCCCTGTGCAGCCGCCACCTGTTCACGCGATCTCCTCGTCGAACAGCGACCAGCCCGGCTCTGCCGGTGCGGTCGCCGGTTGTTCCGCTTCGCGTTCCGGGGCGCCGTCGGGCACGGGGACCCAGCGGTGCGCGACCGGGTTGAGCCGCCACCCGTCCCCGGTCGGGACCGCCAGGCCGGTGCGCCGCAGCAGCTCCAGCACCTCGTCGACCAGCCGGTCGAGGTCGTCGGTGAACTGCCGGGACCAGGCCGTCGGGTGGTCCTCGACCAGCCGCGCGCACAGCGCCCGCAGGTCGGCCGCCGCCACCGGGTGCCGCCCGTCCGCGCCCGGCGGGGCCTCCAGCAGCTCGGGCAGCGCCAGCAGGGCGATCCGCGCGACCGTGGAGGCGCCCGGGAAGTGCAGGTCGGTCAGGTAGTCCTCGGGGTCGGCGGCCAGCACGCCCTCCGCGCGGCGCTCGGTGCGCAGCCCGAAGCACGTCTCCAGCAGCGCGGACTCCTTGCGCTGGTGGCGGCGCAGCCAGTCGGCCTGCTCGGGCGGCAGGTCGGCGTAGAGCACGACCGGGTTCTCCACGAGCCTGCGCCGCACCGCGTGCTCGACGCCGCGCGGGCCGGGCCGGGCGGCCAGCTCGACCAGCCGTTCGGGGGACGTGGCCTCGGCGACCGGGCCGGTGAGCAGCTGCCCGAGCAGGTCGGTGTCGACGGTGATCAGCGCCTCGGTCTGGACGTCGACCGTGCCCTCGGTCTCGTGCAGCACGCCCAGCGACACCAGGTGCCGCAGCGCGGCGGTCAGCGCCCGCCGGTCGGCCACGTCGTCGACGACCGCGATCCCGGCCTCGGCGGCGGCCGCGCGGATGTCGGCGACCAGCCGCGACAGCAGCGCCTGCCGGCCGATGCCGGTGAGCACCGCCAGGGTGAGCGCCAGGTAGGCGTAGCCGCGCGGGGACATGCCGGGCACGCCGCGCGAGTCGTCGTCCACCGGGCCCGACTTGTGGAGCCGGGCGAAGCGCCGCTCCACCACCAGCCGGTAGCCCAGCAGGCGCGCGAACAGGTCCTGCAACGTGACGCGGTGGCGGTGGACCAGCACGACCAGCTCGCCGTCCGGCCCGTCGGCGCGCAGCAGCGGCCGCCGCAACAGGGTGCGGGCGCAGCGCACGATGTCGGCCGCGT
Organism: Saccharothrix sp. BKS2; assembly: GCF_047689505.1. NCBI lineage: Bacteria > Bacillati > Actinomycetota > Actinomycetes > Pseudonocardiales > Pseudonocardiaceae > Saccharothrix > Saccharothrix sp. BKS2. The sequence continues at coordinate 122,602 of NZ_JAUQOL010000018.1, forward strand.
CGATCTCGGAGAGGCCGTCGAACATCAGTCGAGCACCAGCGCGGAGCCGTGCAGGGTGAGGGTGCCCGCGGCGGACCTGATCCGGGTGACCCGCCCGGCGGCGGGGGAGACGGTGACGCGCAGCCCGCGCACGGGGTCGGTGGCCGAGCCGGGGTCGTCGGCGGTGTCGCGCTGCGCCATGGCCAGCGTGAGCAGCTCGCACAGCACGCCGAGCGCCTCGCCGGACAGCGTCGTCGTGGCCAGCGCGGGCGCCGCCCCGGCCAGCTCGGCCACTGACGCGGCCCGCCGCTCGTCGGCCTCGCGCGCCTCGGCCAGCAGCGACTGCTCGGTCATCGGGTCGTCCAGGATGCGCGACGCGCGGCCGCGGCCGGCCCGGTCCGCGCGGCTGCGCACGCTCACCGGCACGTCCACCACCGGCCCGTCGCGCCACGGCGTGCGCTCGTCGTCGCGGTCGTGCTCCGGCTCGGGGGACACGTGCCGGGCCGAGTGCAGGCCGAACGCCGCCGCGTACAGCCGGTGCCCCCGGGACGCGTCGCCCCGGTCGAACCACCCGGCCAGCCTGAGCAGCTCGGCGCGCCTGCCGGGCAGCAGCCCGCCGCCCGAGGTGGCCCGCTTGACGCTGGCCAGCAGCGACCCGATGGCCCGCGCGGTGGCCTCGCGCAGCGCCGTCACCTGGCTGGGCCGCCCCGGGCGGTCGACGAACCAGTCGGTCAGCTCCTGCCAGTCCTCGGGCGACCGGCCGCGCGCCCGCTCGACCCGGTCGCCCAGGTCGGCGCGGCCGAGCAGGCCCAGCAGCCCGTCGCGGGAGGTGTTGAGCCGGGCCAGTCCGGCGGCGACGGCGGGGGTGTGGCGCAGCACGTCCTCCACGACCGCCTGGATGTACTCGACGAGCAGGTTGCGGAACCCGGAGATCTCGTCCGGCGCCAGGTGGTGGCGGGTCACGACCTGCCCGAGGTAGGCGTAGAAGTCGCGCACGGTGGCGGCGAGCTCGGCGTGCTGGAGGAACAGCGTGGTCACCTGCTCGGCCAGCTCCTCCCGGGGCCGCCGGGACTCGCCGGCCAGCGCCTCGGCCAGGGTCCGCCCGAGCCGGCCGAGGCCGCGCTCCACGGCGGGCAGCAGCTCCCGCGACACCTCGCGCGCCCCCTCCGGCACGCGCAGCAGCTCGTCCACGTCGCGCTGCACCCGCACGGCGAGCTTGCCGACCTGGTAGCGCACGCTGCCGTGCCGGAACTCGGCGATGCTGGAGGCCACCACCTCGCGCCGGCCCTGCACCAGGTTGCCCCACTCGACCAGCTGCCTGAGCCGCTTGATGACGTTCTCGATCTGCGACTCGCCGGGCTCGACCCGGCCCTCGCGCTCGGCGCCGGCCAGCGCCCCCGCGACCTCGCCCGCGGACAGGTCGGCCAGCAGCGTGGAGGTGAACAGCCGCATGATCGCCAGGTACGTGCGCTGGTGGTCGCGCGCGTCCAGGTACGCGTAGAGCTTCAGGCGGGCTGGTTCCACGCCTGCCCACCCTAGTGCCGGGCACCGACGGCTCCGGGGCTACCGTGCCCCTGTGAGTCTGGGGCGGGCTGTGGGGCTGGTGCTGGGGGTGGCCGCGGACGCGGTGCTCGGCGATCCGCGGAGGTACCACCCGGTGGCGGGGTTCGGGCGGGCGGCGTCGGCGCTGGAGCGCGGGCTGTACCGCGACCACCGGGCGGCCGGGGTCGCGCACGTGGCCGTGCTGGTCGGCGGCGCCGTCCTGGCGGGCGCCGCGGTCGAGCGGCTGGCCGGGCGCGACCAGGTGGTGCGGGCGCTGACCACGGCGGCCGCCACGTGGGTGGTGCTCGGCGGGGCGTCGCTGGCCGACGAGGGCACCGCGATGGGCCGCGAGCTCGACGCCGGCGACCTGGCGGCGGCCCGCGACCGGCTGCCCGGCCTGTGCGGGCGCGACCCCTCGAAGCTGGACACCATGGGCCTGGCCAAGGCCACCGTGGAGTCCGTGGCGGAGAACACCTCCGACGCCGTGGTCGCGCCGCTGTTCTGGGGCGCGGTCGCGGGCGTGCCCGGCCTGCTGGGCTACCGGGCGGTGAACACCCTCGACGCGATGATCGGCCACCGCAACCCCCGCTACCTGCGGTTCGGCTGGGCCGCGGCGCGCCTGGACGACGTGGCGAACCTGCTGCCGTCGCGACTGGCGGCGCTGCTCACCGCGGTGGGCGCGCCGGTCGTCGGCGGGTCGGCGGGCGAGGCGTGGCGGACGTGGCGGCGGGACGCGGCGGCGCACCCGAGCCCGAACGCCGGCCAGGTGGAGGCGGCGTTCGCGGGCGCGCTGGAGATCCGGCTGGGCGGGCGCACGGTGTACGCGCACGGCGCGGAGGACCGGCCGGTGCTCGGGCACGGCCGCAACCCCGACGCGGGCCACGTGACGCGGGCGGTGGAGCTGTCGCGGGTGGTCGGCGCGTCGGCGGCGGCCGTGACCGCGCTCATCGCGCTGGTGCGGCCTCGTCTGCTGCGGCCTCGTCCTCGGCGAGCATCTCGGCGACGGACTTCCGCCTGAGGCGCGGCCCCTCGTGCAGCGCCCCGCCGGGGCGCACCTCGCGGACGGTGAAGTACAGCCAGCCGGCCAGGGCCATCGCGCCGAACGCGATCCACTGGAGCGCGTAGGAGAAGTACGGGCCGGCGTCCAGCTTCGGCAGCGGCAGCGCGCCCTCGACGCCCGGCTGGTCCTCGGTGAGCTGGAAGTAGCCCGGCCGGATGTCCAGGCCGGCCGCCCGGCCCACCACGGCCGGGTTGATCGCGTACACCTGCCGGTGGCCGTCCTCGGCGAACGCGTCCCGGTCGTCCGACTCGCCCGCGCGGGTCCACGCGACCAGCGTCACGGTCCCGGTGGGCAGGGGCTTGAGCGCCGGCACCCGGATGCCGTTGACCGGCCGCACGTAACCGCGGTCGACCAGCACGACCCGGCCGCCCGCCAGTTCGAACGGGGTCAGCACCTCGAACGCGGCCTCGCCCTGCACGGTCCGCAGCCGGGCCACCGCCTGCCCCTCGGGCAGGTAGCGGCCGGTGAGCGAGACCCGGCGCCACTCGAAGTCGGTGTTGGGGCGGTCCAGCAGCCCCTCGACCGGCACCGGGTCGGTGCGCACGGCCGTGGTGACGGCGCTGTTCTGCGCGTCCCGTTCGGCGTCCCGGTCGAACTGCCAGGGCGCGAGCAGCGCGAAGCACGCGCCCGCGAACACCCAGACCGTCAACGTCAGCGCGAGCCAGCCAGGACGCAACAGGAACCTCAACCGCACGCCACCACGGTAAGCCCTAGGCCGATGTGACCTGGATCCGGTCGAACCGGGCGGTGAAACCGCCCCCCGTCGGAGCCGCCGCCATCACCCCGACCAGGGCCGGCACGTCGGGCGGGAAGTAGGCCAGGCGCAGCAGCGTGACCGGCTCGTCGTCGCCCAGGCCGTAGCGGATGGTCACCGCGTCGCCCTCCCGGACCGCGGAGATCGTCATCCGGTCGGCGCGGGCCACGCCCACCACCGACCAGTCGGAGAATTCCCTGGTCACCACGGTGCTGATCTGGAACTCGCCGTCCACGAGCTCGGCGCCCGCCTTGATCCAGTTGCGCTCGTCCAGGCGCAGCGCGATGCCCGCCTGGTCGTACTGGGCGGCGTAGTCGGCGGTGAAGGAGGCGGTGAAGGTGGCGTCGCCGATCACCGGGACGCCCAGCAGGTGCCCGGAGTCGCGGTCGTACCCGTAGTGGGTGGTGCGCCAGAAGTCGGTGTCCGGGTCGGCGGTGACGGTCAGGCCGGCCTCCGCGGACCAGGAGCGGGGCTCGTTGATCCAGCGCCAGTCCTCGTGGCCGAACAGTCGCATCCCCATCGGACCATCATGTCAGCGAACGGGCCGCTGCCAACGCCTGTTGGGCGTAACCCCGGCCGTCGCCGACGTGGTGCGGGTCCGCCGGGTCGCCCGCGTGCCAACCGCCGGTGCCCGCGCTGGTCACCTCGACGAGGTCACCCGGGCCGGCTCGCCCCGGGTGCCCCCCGAATATGATCGCGGCCACGGGGGAACGGCAGATGTTGCCGGTGCGGATGAAGGTCACGTGCAGGCCCACGGCAGCGGAGTCTGCCGGGTCGCGCGCTCCGGGTGGGGTCGGCGGACGTCACGGGCGCGCACGCGGGACCCTTCGGACCGACCGGTTCGCGCGGGGGGATTGTTCGATGTCCGGGGTCGTGGTCTTCGTCGTGCTGCTCGCGGTCGGGGTGGCCGCCGGGGCGGCCGTCGCGGTGGCCCTGTGGCGCCGGTCGTGGCCGGAGACGCCCGCGTTCGCGCGGCCCCGGCCGGTGGCCTCGCCCGGCGGGCTGGCCCCCGACCCGAACGCCGGATTCTTCACCGATCGTGGTTTCTTGTTCCGGAAAAGACTTTTCTTCGTCGGCACCGGGTGCCCGCCGCAGCTGGTGACCGACTTTTCGTCACTGGACGTGTCGCAGCGGGAACAGCCCGTGCGCATTGCCCGGCACGGCATTCGGTCGTGGTGGTGGTTCGAGGGGGAGTTCTACCGCGAGGCGGCGGGTCTCCAGGTCGACGACGTGCGGACGTGGGTGCGGGAGCGGCGGCGGAGGCAGCGCGCCAGGCAGGACCGGGCCCGGTTCCTGTCCGCCGCGGAGGAAAGCCTGCGAAAGCGCGAGAACGGGTAACGTACGGGCGTTCAATTCCGACGACAATGCATATGGAATGTCGGGGAAGGAACGCGCATGTCCCATACCTGTGTCGTCCGCCACGTTCGTACGTCCAATGCGGGGAAGCCCGTCCGCGCGGGTTCACCCGGTCGGCCGCGGAAGGCCGGGGACCGGTGAACGAGCCGTCGCTGTGCCGGTTGGCCGTGTGCGAGGTGCCCTCGTTCGCGCACCTGGTGCTGAGCGCGGCCGTGGTGCTGTTCGCCGTGTTCGCCTCGCTGGTCTCCGCGGTCGGCTGACCGGGTTCCCCCGACCGGTTCTCCCGACCGGTTCTCCCGACCGGTTCTCCCGACCGGTTCTCCGGACCTGCCCGCGGTGATCTCGGCGGGCTCCCGGCCGGGCCGCGCGACGATCCCCGCGTGCCCGCCGTGAGGCCCGTGCCGGCCATGACCGGGCGACCTCGCAGATCGCCTAGACTCCCGGCGATGACCAGCCAGGATCCCGGTCGGGCGCTGCTGCGCCACCACGGGGACGTCGACGCCGCGCCCGGACTCGCGGACTTCGCGGTGAACGTGCGGGCGCCCGCGCCGCCGCGCTGGCTGCGCGACCGGCTGGTCACGGCCCTGGACACCCTCGGCTCCTACCCGTCCGCCGCCGCCGACCTGCGGGCCCGCGAGGCCGTCGCGGCCCGGCACGGCCGGTCGCCGGACGAGGTGCTGGTGCTCAACGGGGCCTCCGAGGGCTTCGCCCTGCTGCCGGACCTGCGCCCGCGCCTGGCCGCGGTGGTGCACCCGTCGTTCACCGAGCCCGAGGTGGCGCTGGGCGACGCGGGCGTGCCCGTGGCGCGGGTGGCGCTGCGGCCCGGGGACGGCTACCGGCTGCGGCCCGAGCTGGTCCCCGACGAGGCCGACCTGGTGGTGCTGGGCAACCCGACCAACCCGACCTCCGTGCTGCACCCGGCCGAGGTGGTCGCGGCGCTGGCCCGGCCGGGCCGGGTGCTGGTGGTGGACGAGGCGTTCGCCGACGCGATCCCCGGCGAACCCGCGTCGCTGGCCGGCCGCGGCGACCTGGGCGGGCTGCTGGTCCTGCGCAGCCTCACCAAGACGTGGGGCCTGGCCGGGCTGCGCGCGGGCTACTTCCTGGGCGCGCCGGAGCTGCTGGCCCGGCTGGCGTCGACCCGGCCGCGGTGGCCGGTGGGCAGCCTGGTGCTGGAGGCGGTGACCGCGTGCTGCGCGCCGGAGGCCGTGGCCGAGGCCGACGAACTGGCGTGGGAGGCGCGCGAGCACACGTCGCTGGCCGTGGCGCGGCTGGGCGACCTGGTGGTCGTGCCGCCGGCCGCGCCGTTCGTGCTGCTGCGCGTGCCCGACGGGCCGCGGGTGCGGCAAGCGTTGCGGGACAAGGGGGTGGCGGTGCGGCGCGGTGACACCTTCCCCGGCCTGACCCCCGACCACATCCGGGTCGCGGTGCGCGCGCCCGAGCAGTTCGCGGTGCTGGTGGACGCGCTGCGCGTGGTGCTGGAGGACGCGTGACGACGCTCGGGGACGTGCTGGCCGCGCTGGAGGCGGCCTACCCGCCGGCGACCGCCGAGTCGTGGGACGCGGTCGGCCTGGTCTGCGGCGACCGCGCCGAACCGGTGACCCGGGCGCTGTTCTGCGTCGACCCCGTCGAGTCCACTGTGGACGAGGCGCTGGAGGTCGGCGCGCAGCTGCTGGTGGCCCACCACCCGCTGATGCTGCGCGGGGTCACCGGCGTGCCCGCCGACGACCCCAAGGGCGCGCTGGTGCACCGGCTGATCCGCGCGGGCGTGGCGCTCTACACCGCGCACACCAACGCCGACATCGCCGACCCGGGCGTGTCCGACGCGCTGGCCGGGGTGCTGGGCCTGCGGGTCACCGGGCCGCTGTCGCCCGCGCCCGCCCGGCAGCTCGACGTGCTCGCCACCTACGCGCCCGCGGCACACGTCGAGCGGGTCCTGGACGCCCTGCACGCCGCCGGCGCGGGCGCCCTCGGCGACTACCGCGAGGCCGCCTGGACCGTCGAGGGCACCGGCCGGTTCCGGCCGCTGCCCGGCGCGCGCCCCGCCGACGGCGAGGTCGGCGAGCTGCGGCGGCTGCCGGAGACGCGCGTCGAGGTGGTGCTGGAGCGCCGCCGCCGCGCCGAGGTCGTGCGCGCGCTGCGCGCCGCCCACCCGTACGAGGAGGTCGCGTTCAACCTCAACGAGATCGCGGAGCTGCCGTCGGGCGCCGGCATCGGCCGCGTGGGCGAACTGGACGCCGCCGAACCGCTGCGGGTGTTCGCCCGGCGCGTCGCCGACGCCCTGCCCGCCACCGCGTGGGGCGTGCGCGCCGCGGGCGACCCGGACCGGCCGGTGCGGCGGGTCGCGGTGTGCGGCGGCGCGGGCGACGGCTACCTGTCCGCCGCGGCGCGGGCGGGCGTGGACGCCTACGTGACCGCGGACCTGCGCCACCACCCGGCGGGCGAGCACCTGGCCGCGGGCGGACCCGCGCTCGTCGACGTGGCGCACTGGGCCAGCGAGTGGCCGTGGTGCGCGCAGGCGGCCGGCGTCGTGCGCGCGGCCCTCGGCGGTACGGTCGAGGTCGTCGTCTCGACCCGCCGGACCGACCCGTGGACCGTCGGCGCGACGAGCCGAACAGGAGGAGCCCAGTGAAAGCCGAGCCCGCAGTGCAGCGCAGGTTGCTCGACCTCGCCGAGGTCGACGCCGAGCTGGCGCGCGTCACCCACCGCCGCCGCACGCTGCCCGAGCTGGCCGAGATCGCCGAGGCCGAGAAGGTGCTGCGGGCCAAGCAGGACGCGCTGACCACCATCGGCACGAACCTCGGCGACCTCGACCGCGAGGTCCGGCGGCAGGAGACCGAGATCGAACAGGTCCGGGCCCGCGAGGAACGCGACCGCGTGCTGCTCCAGGGCGGCAAGGTCGGCGCCAAGCAGCTCACCGACCTGGAGCACGAGCTGGCCACCCTCGGCCGCCGCCGCGCCGCGCTGGAGGACGACCTGCTGGAGCTGATGGAGCGCCGCGAGGCCGTCGAGGCGGACGTGCAGCACGCCCGCGTCGAGCTGGACAAGGCCCAGGAGGCGATGGCGGACGCGGCCCGGCGCCGCGACTCCGCGCTGGCCGACCTGGAGTCCACCGAGACCAAGCGCACCGCCGACCGCAAGCTGATGGTCGGCCGGTTCCCCGAGCCGCTGCTGACCCTCTACGACCGGGTCCGCGCGCACAAGGGCATCGGGGCCTCGCTGCTCCGGTCCCGCCGCTGCGGCGCGTGCCGGATCGAGCTGGACCGCAACGCGTTCGCCAAGGTCAAGGAGGCCGCGGCGGACGAGGTCGTGCAGTGCGAGGAGTGCGGCGCGATCATGGTCCGCACGGGGGAATCCGGCCTGTGACCGGAGCGGGGAAGGTCGTCGTCGAGGCCGACGGCGGATCGCGCGGCAACCCCGGACCCGCCGGCTACGGCGCCGTGGTGCTCTCCGCGGCCGGCGACGTGCTGGCCGAGCGGTCCGCCGGGCTCGGCGTGGCGACCAACAACGTCGCCGAGTACCAGGGCCTGATCGCTGGCCTGCGCGCGGCGGCCGAGGTGGGCGCCGCCGAGGTGCTCGTGCGGATGGACTCCAAGCTCGTGGTCGAGCAGATGTCCGGGCGCTGGAAGGTCAAGCACCCGGCGATGCAGCCGCTGTTCGCGCGGGCCCGCGAGCTGGCCCGGGAGTTCGAGCGGGTCGGCTACGAGTGGATCCCGCGCGAGCGCAACAAGCGCGCCGACCGGCTGGCCAACCAGGCCATGGACGACCAGGCCGGCGTGGCGCGGCGACCGGAGCCCGGACAGCCCGGGGAGACGGGCCCGGGGGTCGGGGCGACGGCGCAGGCGCCGCCCGCGTCGTGGACCGGCGCGGTCGGCGAGCCGACCCGCCTGCACCTGCTGCGGCACGGGCAGACCGAGCTGTCGGTGGCCCGCCGCTACTCCGGGCGCGGCAACCCGCCGCTGACCGGGGTGGGGCGGGGGCAGGCCGAGGCCGCCGCCCGCAGGCTGGGCGGGCTGGCGAACGTCGCCGCGGTGGTGTCCTCGCCGCTGGCCAGGGCCCGGGAGACCGCGCGCGCCGTTGCCGAGGCCACCGGCGTGGAGGCGACCACGCACGAGGGGCTGATCGAGACCGACTTCGGCGCGTGGGAGGGCCTGACCTTCACCGAGGCCGCCGAGCGCGACCCCGGGCTGCACCGGCGGTGGCTGTCCGACCCGGCCGTGGCCGCGCCGGGCGGGGAGAGCTTCGACGAGGTGCTGCGGCGCGTGCGGCGGGTCAAGACCGACCTCATCGCCCGCTACGGCGGCGCGGACGTCGTCGTGGTCAGCCACGTCACGCCGATCAAGCAGCTGCTGCGGACCGCGCTGGACGTCGGCCCGTCACTGCTGTTCCGGCTCCACCTGGACCTCGCGTCGCTGTCGGTGGTCGAGTTCTACCCCGACGGGCACGCCTCCGTGCGGCTGGTCAACGACACCTCCCACCTGGCCTAGCCCGCCACCCGCAGGCGCGGGCGCGCACGCCGGAACCGGGCTTCCGAGACGGCGTGCGCGAACCGCTCCACCGCGCCGCGCACGGCGTCGTCGGCTTTCGGTTCGACCACGTCGCCGGTGATGTCGCCGTCGAGGACGAATTCACCGCGCAGCACGTTGTCCGCGCCTTTCCCGGCGAGCAGCGGGTTGAGCGCGTAGTCCATCGCCACCAGGAAACCCTGGCTGCCGCCGGTCGCCAGCGGCAGCACCGCGCGACCGCGCAGCGCGCGTTTCGGCAACAGGTCCAGGAGGGCTTTCACCAGGCCGCTGTAGGCGGCCCGGTAGACCGGGCTGACCACCACGATGCCGTCGGCGCGCAGCACGGCGGCGACCGCGTCCCCGATCTCCGGGTCCCGCAGGTCCTCGGTGAGCAGGGACAACGTCGGGAGCTCGCGGACGTGCACGGTGCGGACGTCGTGCTCGGACCCCCGCAGCAGCTCCTCGACGCGGGCGACGAGGATGCCGGTCCGGGACCCGGGGGAGGGGCTGCCGGAAATCACCAGGACAGAGGACATGGGCGCGAACACCTTTCGGTGCGAAAAAAGGATCGGGATACGAGGTAAAATCGTCAGCGACAACAGATCGCGGCGGCCGTGCGGCCGAAGTCGACGTGTCGACGGCGGGTGAGCGCCCCTATTCCCGGCATGTTTCGAGTAGAGCAGCCGTGGTGCGGTCGAACAAGGTTCGACCGCCCTGGTTCCACTGCCTGGGAGCGGGACGACTAGGCTGGTGGGAGCGGATGAGTCGGCAGGGCGGCCGCGTCGGCGGGGTTTCCCCGCCGCCGAGGAAAGTCCGGACTCCACAGGGCAGGGTGGTTGTCAACGGCAACCAGGGGCGACCCTCGGGACAGTGCCACAGAGAACAGACCGCCCCGGTGCGAGCCGGGGTAAGGGTGAAACGGTGGTGTAAGAGACCACCAGCGCCCCCGGTGACGGGGGCGGCTAGGTAAACCCCACCCGGAGCAAGGCCAAGAGGGTGCCCCCGGGCACCTGCGCAGGCGTTCGAGGACTGCCCGTCCGATGCCTGCGGGTAGGCCGCACGAGCCTGTCGGCAACGGCAGGCCGAGATGGATGGCCGCCGAACGGGAGCGCCGCGAGGCCCCCGGGAACAGAATCCGGCTTACATGCCGGCTCATCCGCCCCCACACCCGGAGCCCGGCGCGGGAATGCGGTCGGGCGAGACGGGGCCGGGCGGAACGGGGCGCGCCGGGCGTGGCCGACCGCCGCCGGTACTTCGGTTCCCCGCACCCACCGGCACTCTCCACAGTGGAGCACCCCGACCGGGAACACCCTGGCCGGGGCACCCCCGACCGGGAGCACCCCGACCGCCCCGAGGGCACACCACTCCGCCTGTAGATCCCCCCTCGACCCGCCGCGTTACAGAAGTGACGCCGTTCGAGTGATCTCCGGTATCAACCCCGCCGACTCCCCCTCCTCACGGCGAACCGCGGGCCCTGCCCCGCGGGGCAGAAGGAGGAAACGCATGTCCACCACCAGACGTCAGGGAGCAACGGTGCTCGCCCTGACCGGGCTGCTGGGCGCGGCGGCGCTCGCCGGCGCCGGCGGCGCCGGGGCGGCCCCGGCGGACGAGTTACCCGTCTACGCCGTCCGCTCCGAGGGGATCACCCAGGAGCAGGCCGCCACCCTCCAGAAGGCGTTCGGCCTCAGCGCGATCGAGCGCACCCCGGAGGGGGTCGTCACCTTCACCGACGAGGAGCGGCACCTGCGGGTGCCCTCGATCGACCTGGGCGCGGGCCAGCCCGACGAGAGCGGTCAGGCCACCACCCAGACCGCGTTCGACGTCGCGGCGATCCGCGCGCTCAAGACCGTCCCGCCCGCCGACGCGGCCAAGCGCGTCACCGAGACCCTCCGCGGGGTCGGCCTACTGCCCGCCGAGGCGACCCCGGCCGCCTCGCACTCCACCCTCGACCTCGTCGACGCCAACGGCGCCACCGTGGTCAGCGCGCCGATGGACACCACCGTCACGTTCGACTTCAAGCTCGGCGGCGTGCCGCTGGAGGGCGCCGGCGCGAAGATCCGCGTCTCGCTGGACGGCACGGGCGCGGTCACCCAGCTCACCTACGCCGCCCGGGAGGTCGTCAACGCGGGCCTCAAGCCGGTGCAGCACCTGGACCTGGGCTACCGGAAGTGCGTCGAGGTGCTGGGCGGCGTGCCGCTCGGCGCGGTCCAGTACGCCTACCCCGCCGAGCCGCTCGGCTCGGGCCAGACGCACCTGGAGCCCTTCTTCCGGTGCCAGGGCGTGGACCCGGGCGAGAACGCCCCGGTGTTCTTCCTGCCCGCCGTGGTCGGCTCGTCCGCGCCGAGCCCCGACCCCGCCGTGCCGCCGCGCCAGGCGTCCGCCGCGCCGTCCGCCACCGGTGAGGTCGGCGCCAACTGGATCCCCCGCGTCGACGTCGGCAGCGAGGGCACCGGCTCCTGCCAGGGCCTGTACGGGGTGCCGAACAACATCGGCGGCTTCAACAACCGGTTCACCTCCGCCGGCGTGCCGGTGCAGTTCAGCTGGACCGGCGCCAACGCCTGGGAGCGGGACTTCAAGGACCCGGCCTTCGCCGGGGGCCAGGACCACGTCTACACCGACGACGTGGACATGACCTTCTACCACGGCAACGGCGGCCCGTTCGGCCTGTCGTTCGCCCGGTGCAGCGCGGTCAACGACACCACCCTGCGCAACACCGAGGCCCGCTGGGGCAACCGCGACTCCGAGTGGATGAGCCTCTACACCCCGAGCCTGCTCCAGCCCACGGCGAGCGGCCAGAACTGGGCGCAGCGGTGGGGCCGGGCGTTCCGCGGCCTGCACCAGATCAACAGCTTCGAGACGAGCATCGTCCAGCAGAGCGCGTTCGTGCTGCCGACCAGCACGTTCGGCGGCCGGTACGCGAACTACCTGCTGCGCTCGTCGCTGCGCCCGCTCCAGCGGCCGATGAAGGTGCGCGAGGCGTGGGCCCAGGCGTCGCGCGACACGCAGCCGTCGTGGGTGCGCTGGGCGACCATGGGGCCGATGAGCCGCAACGGCTCCGGTTACTACAGCGCCAACTTCGACGACTACTTCTGGGGCCGGGGCGCGGTCGGTTCGGACATCACCTCGCCCAGCGGCTACTGGAAGATCTCCGGTTCGAGCTGACCGGCGCGCGGGGCGACCGCCGGGCGTGGACCGGCGGACCGTGACCGAGGGGGTCCCTTCCGGCTACTGGGGGTCGGAAGGGGCCCCTTCCGCGTGCACCCCAGGCGAGCCCCGTCCGGTGCGCCCCTTCAGGTGCGCCGCGAGGGCCGACCCGGCTGCATCCGGATCACCGGGCGGAACGCCTCGCCGCCGTTGTAGCGCTCCTCCAGCTCGGCCACGTAGGCGGCCACCGCCGGGTTGACGATGTCGGCGAGGCTGCGCACGCCCGCCGACGCCTCGTACGCCGCCAGGTAGGTCGCCGCCGCGCGGGCCCGTTCGAGCACCTCCTGGTCGAAGTTGACCGTCCGCTGCACCCGCCGCCCCGCCGGCCGCTCCGGGCCGGTAACCTGATCAAGACCCGAGACGGCCACCGCGACCGTGATCTCGTTCACCCCGGCGGCTGGTTCGGGCGCGGCTTCCGGCGGCTGGGCCATCTCGGCCTCCTCGGCGTCGTCACTCGTGTGGGTGCGGACCGTTCGGATCGGTCACTGGGCTGAACGGTGCACACGATGTTGATAGGCGGATGGGGGGTTCGGGATCTTGCGCACTGTCCGTGATCAGGACGTTCGCAGCCGGGTGAACTGTCCCAGCAATCGGGAGAATCCGGACTCCCCGGTTCTCCACCGGCTCCCCCGGACTCATCATGTCTGTGGCTAGATTAGACGTAATCGACTGTCAGGGGAATGCTTGTTGATCTACGCACCGCTAACAGGCCGATACACCTCGTGACCAAGACGTGTTCTACTCGATAGCGCACACCCGGTCGGACACCCCTCGGTCCGTCCGGCGAAGTCCTGCGTACTCAGGAGTACTGCAATGACCGCCATGACCCTGGTAACACTCGCCCAGCAACAGCCCGGCCTGGGCACAGGCGGGGTGCGCCAGTGGATCCTCGACAACCTCCTGCCCCTGCTCCTGCTCACGGTCGCGGTGCTGCTCCTGTGGCTGGGCGGCGGCAAGGGCGACAACGCCGGGGTCATGCGCCGCCTGGGCGGCGTGATCATCGCGCTGGCGATCGTCGGACTGGCCGTGACCACGGACGCGGGCGAGAACATCGGCTCGTGGCTCGCCGGCCTGTTCACCGGCGGGTGACCCTTGCGGGTACGCACTGACGACGAGGTCTACCGGGTCGACGCCGTCTGGTTGGGGCCGCCCAGGGCAACGTTCCCGTGGCGCGCGCGCTACGTCGCGTGGGGCGTCGGCATCGTGGTCTTCCTGCTGGTGACCGCGGTCCAGCGGCAGGTCGGCTTCGGGTTCGACTTCATCAACACCGGCTGGGGCTTCGTGATCACGGTCGCCCTGACCCGCTTCATCTGCGCGCGGATCAGCCACGAGCGCCCCCTGTCGTCGGTGCTGACGATGTGGGTGCGCGAGCTGACCTCGCCGCGCGAGACGACCTCCGGCCGGGGCGGCGCCGCCAGCGCCGCCCGGATCCGGGTGGGCTCCCGACGCCCGCGCAAGCGGGTGAAGGGGAAGGGCGCGAAACGCGCGAGCGCCCCCGCCCGATCCCAGCAGCGCACGCCAGACCGCCGTCAGAAGGAGGTGCGCGGTGTTCGGACGCCGGCGTGACCGCAACCGACGCTCCGCTGCGCACGTCGCCCAGCACGCAGCCGCCGCCCGCGACGACCGCAAGGTCTACAGCAAGCGCGGCCGCCGCCTGCCCGGCGAGCAGGCCGTGCCCAGCTACACGCCGTCGATCGCCGCCCGCAGCATCGACGGCCACCTGCTGCGCACCGGCCAGGAGGTCTACGCCTGGTACCGGCTCGCGCCGCAGCGCTGGTCGTTCCGCTCGGACTCCCAGCGGCAGGACCTGATCGCCGCGATCGCGGGCCAGTACGCCGAGCTCCAGGGCCGGTGGATGCACCTGCGCGTGACGAACCGGCCCTACCCGATCCGGATGTGGGCCGAGGCGCACGTGCACAACGCCGTGCGCCGGCTGCCCGACACCCCCGGCACGCTGAGCTTCGACGACTACATGGTCGGCGAGCAGCAGCAGCTGATGGGCCGGTCGATGGCCGAGAAGGAGGTCTACCTCGGCGTCCAGGTGCAGACCCGCAACATGATGGACCGCGCCGTCGAGCGCGCCGCCCCCGTGCTGCGCAAGGTCTTCCCGGACGCGGTGGACGCCGAGCTGGTCGCGATCGAGTCCGAGATCGACCACCTCGACCAGGTGATCGGCTCCGCGGGCCTGGAGGGCCGCCCGGCCACGGCCGAGGAGATGTCCTGGCTGATGCACCGGTCGTGCTCGCTGGGCCTGCCCGCGCCGCGCAACCTGCCCGCCGTGCCCGGCGCGCCGTGGGAGCCGGAGGACCTCGCCTCGTTCACCGACGCCGCCGACTTCCACCAGGAGCCCTACGCGCCGACCGTGGTCGTGCGCGGCCGCACCGGCTCGAACGCGGGCGTCCGGCGGCACGTCGCGGTGCTCACCGTGGGCCTGATGCACGGCCTCCAGATCCCCGAGGTCGACGACCCGTGGGTGCAGCGGTCCGACCGGCTGCCCGCCTCGGTGGAGTGGTCGGCGCGCATCTACGTGCGCCGCCCGGAGGAGGTCTCCGGCGAGCTCCAGCGGCAGATGAGCAAGGTCCGCTCGCAGGTCCGCCACTACACCGACGAGCACGAGCTGGAACCGCCGCAGTCGCTGGCCCGCCAGGCGTCCCGGGTGCTGGAGATCGACGACGAGATGACGTCGGGCTTCACCGCGCTGGGCACCCGGGTGCGGTCCTGGTGGCGGCTGGCGGTGTCCGGGCCGACCGAGCGCGAGGCGCTCAAGCTGGCCCAGTCGCTGCTCGACCTCTACAAGCCGAAGGTCGCCGTCGAGCACCCCGAGGCGCAGTACGCGATCGCCCGCGAGTTCATCCCGGGCGAGCCGCTGTCGTCCTCGGCCTACCTGCGCCGCGGCTCGGTGCTGTGGGCGGCCTCGGCCGTGCCCACGGCGACCGCCGAGGTGGGCGACCGCCGGGGCATCCTGCTGGGCGAGACGGTCACCGCGACCCGCCGCCCGGTGGCGTGGGACCCGTGGATGGCGCAGGAGCTGCGCGACTCCTCGGGCCTGACCGCGATGGTCGCCGGCCTGGGCGCGGGCAAGTCGTTCCTCGGCGGCGGCATCGTCTACAAGACGCTGCGCTCCGGCGCGCACTGGACGCTGCTCGACCCGTCCGGCCCGCTGGCCGCCCTGTGCGAGCTGCCCGAGCTGCGCCCGTACGCGCGGCCGATCAACCTGCTCAACGCCCAGCCGGGCATCCTCAACCCGTACCGGGTGGTGGCCGAGCCGCAGCTGGAGCACTTCACCGACGAGGACGACCCCGAGCGGGCGTGGCGGCGCGAACGCGCGCTGGCCGCGGCCACCCGGCGCCGCCTCGTGCTCGACGTGCTCACCGGCCTGCTGCCGTTCGAGGTGGCCAGGCTGCCGCAGACCCGGATCGTGCTGCTGCGCGCGGTCCGCACGGTCGGCGGCCGGCCCGACGCCCACCCCGGCCTGGTGTTCGAGGCCCTGCGCCGCGACGCCAGCGAGCACCACGAGCACGCGGTGATCGTCGCGGACTTCCTCGACGAGATGCGGGAGCGCATGTCGCTGCTCATCCCCGAGCAGGACGCGGACCCGTACAACGAGCAGCGCGACGACCGGCTCACCGTGCTCACCATGGCCGGGCTGAACCTGCCGAAGGACGGCGTGGGCCGCGAGCACTGGACCGACGCCGAGGCGCTCGGCGTGGAGATGCTCAACCTCGCCGCGTGGCTGACCCAGCGGTCGATCTACGAGCGGCCGAAGGACCTGCGCAAGGGCGTCTGGATCGACGAGGCGTTCTTCCTGTCCGAGGTGCCCACCGGCCGGGTGCTGATGAACCGCTTCGCCCGCGACTCGCGCAAGTGGAACGTGCGCGTGCTGCTGTCGTCGCAGATCCCGGCGGACTTCCTGCGGATCCAGGGCTTCGTGGCCCTGCTCGACTCGGTGTTCGTGGGCCGGCTGGACGACGACCAGGCGCAGGCCGACGCGCTGCGGCTGCTCAAGGTGCCGGTCGGCGCGGGCTACGAGCAGGTGGTGGCCTCGCTGGGCCGCCGCCCCGGCGGCGTGCGCAACAGCACCGAGCGCGACCGCGCGCCCCGGCAGTTCATCTTCGCCGACGGCGCGGGCGGCGTGGAGCGGATCCGGGCCGACTTCTCCGGGCCGCACCTGGAGCACCTGCGCAACGCGCTGGACACCACGCCGGACGCGCTGCGCGAGGGCGCCGAGCCCGCCGAGCTGGAGGCCGCGACGCCGCAGGACCCGTTCGCCCACGAGGAGCGGTACCCCGACGACTACGACGACGAGCTGGCCGCCGACCTGGAGGTCGGCCTGGTGGACGACCTGGTCGAGTCGGCGCACGGCGAGGGAGGAAACCGCCGTCCGGGTCGGGAAGGCGTGGCATGAGCACGCTGCTGCTGATCGGGCTGGTGGCCGCCGCGCTCTACGCGCGGCGGCGGTCCGCGCGCTCCGGTGAGGACACCGCGGGCCGGGCGCCCGGCCGCGCCGGCGCCGGCCGCTGGCGCGCCATGACCGTGGTGGTGGCGCTGGTCGGCCTCCAGGTCGTTCTCGGCGCCACCCCGGCCCAGGCCGCCCCGTGCGGCGAGGCGCCGAACCCCGAGCGCCCCGGTTCCGGCATGGTCGGCGCGATCGACCCGCCGATCGGCAACGGCCTGCCCGACACCCCGTACCTCACCCACGGGTACGCGGGCCTGGTCTGGCACACCTACCAGCAGAAGTGCTCGCTGCCCAACGCCACCCCGGTGCTCGACACCTGGATGGGCAACGAGCTGTTCAACGTCGGCAAGAACATCGTCGGCGCGACGAACGCCCTGCACTACACGGTCGTCGGCCAGGGCCTGCTCCAGCCGCTGGACCAGGCGGTCAAGGACGGCGTCCAGAAGGTCTACGACAACGTCTACCTGCGCTGGTTCGGCCTGGTCGCGCTGCTGCTGGCGGTGCTGATGTTCCGCCAGATCTGGCAGGGCGACCTGGCCTCGATCAGCAAGCGCGGCCTGTGGGCGCTGGCCGCGATGTGGCTGGCGACCTCGACGCTGGCGCTGCCCCAGTTCTACGACTTCCTGGACAACACCCTGGTCACCAAGACCTCGGAGATCCAGGCCGGGTTCATCGACGTGGACGACGACAAGGACACGCTGGACGTGCTGCCCTCGCGGCTGCACGACGCGGTCGTCTACCAGAGCTGGCTGCGCGGCGAGTTCGGCTCGCCCGAGGCGCCGCAGGCCGAGGAGTACGGCCCCAAGCTGCTCAACGCCCAGGCGTGGACGGTGCAGGAGCTGAGCGAGGGCAAGGACGGCGACCAGGCCGCGCTCAACGCGAAGAAGGCCGAGTTCACCTCCATCTACAACCAGCTCGGCCCCACCCAGGGCTACTTCACCGGCGACGACGGCGGCCGCACCGGCGCCGGGTTCCTGTCGCTGCTCCAGGCGGTCGCGTTCTCGCTGTTCCAGCTGTTCGCCAAGGCCGCGGTGCTGCTCGCGCAGCTGCTGCTGCGGGTGTTCACGCTGGCCGGCCCGCTCATCGGCCTGGTCGCGCTGCTGCACCACGAGCTGCTGCGCAAGGTCGCCCGCGCCGCCGCCGTCACCGTGTTCAACGTGCTGGTGCTGGCGGTCCTGGCGGGCGTGCACGCGCTGCTGCTCCAGGCGATCTTCGGCGCGACCGGGCTGTCGCTGCTCACCCGGACCCTGCTGGGCCTGATGCTGACGCTGGTCTGCTTCATGGTCGGCAAACCGCTGCGCCGCATGTGGCAGATGGTCGAGATGTCCGTGGGCACCGCGAGCAACGCCCTGCCGATGAGCGGCGGCGTGCTGTCCAGGCTGCGCAAGAAGAAGGAGGGGCCGTCCCCGCAGGACGAGTTCTGGGACACCGTGCGCGACACGGACCCGGACGGCCCCGAGGTGCCGCAGCGGGACCGGCGGCGGGTGCGGCCGGAGGCGGCCAACCCGGTCGTCGCCACCGCCCAGCGGCTCGACCGCAACGGCAACAGCGTCGGCGAGCTGGTGCCGGGCTCCGGCGGCGGCGGCGCGGTGCCGGCGCTGCCCGCGGGCTCGCACGGCGGCCCGGCGGCGCTGCCGGTCGGCCGCTCGCGCGTGGTCGACGCGCCGCCCGTGGCGGACCGGAGCTGGGACCGGTCGGACGACGCGGTGCTGGTGCCCTCGCGGGTCGCCGGCGTGTCGCGCGTCGCGGACAACCCGGTCCTGCCGACCCCGCGCCGGGCGGAGACCGAGGTCGTGGCGGGCAGGCAGGTCCACGTGATCTACCGACCGTCACGCGGGCTGGAAGTCAGGGACAGCTGATGCCGATCAGGACCAACCGCGGCCGCACCGCGGTCTACCGACGCCTGTGGGGCTGGCCGCTGCGGTCGCCCCGCCACCTGGCCGTGGCGATCATCGGTTTCGCCGCGCTGGTGGCCGCGGCCGGCATCGTGATCGACAACGCGGTCGGCACCCGGCCCGGCACGGGCCCCCGGTCCGCCGCCACGAGCACCACCGCCGCGTCCGGGGCGGGCAACCAGGTCGGCGTGCTGCCGCCGGCCCGGACCACGACCCCGCTGCCGACCAAGGCGCCCAGCCCCACGCCCCAGGGCACCACGGTGCCGGTCAACCCCAACGCGCAGCTCGTCGCGGACATGTGGGTCGACGCGTTCGCCTCCTTCGAACCGGGCCGCACGTCCAAGGAGCAGTGGCTGGCGGGCCTCCAACCGCACACCTCCAACGAGGTGTTCCCCCAGTTGGAGTCCGTGGACCCGGTGGAGGTGCCGGTGGTGATCGACCAGCCGGTCACACCGGTCAAGTCGTTCACCGATTCGGTGGAGTTCGAAGCCGCGCTGGAGGACGGCAAGCTCTACGTGGTCGTGGTGAGGCTTCCCGAGGGCTGGCGAGTGCACAAGTTCGACAAGGTGGGCTGAGGCGTGCTGAAGATCGGGATGGCGGTCGCCGCGGTGGTCGCCGTGGTCGCGGTCGTGGTGACCAACGGCGTGTCCACGGTCATCAAGGAGAACACCCCCGTCGAGGGCGACACGCGGTTCCGGATGGCGAGCTGCAACGCCTCCATCGGGCCGTGGACCGGTGGCGGCGAGGAGAAGGGCCGCGGTGACGCCGACCGGCTCGCCGACGACCAGCTCACCACCGTCGCCAACATCATCTCCATCGGCCGCGAGCGGCAGCTGCCGCCGCTGGCCTGGCAGATCGCCATCCAGGCGGGCATGACCGAGTCCGGGCTGCGCAGCCTGGACTACGGCGACCGCGACTCGCTGGGCATCTTCCAGATGCGCCCGTCGATGGGCTGGGGCACGCCGCAGCAGGTGACGGACCCCCACTACGCGATCAACAAGTTCTACGACGTGCTGCTCAAGCTGCCCGACTGGGAGCAGCAGCGGCCCGGCGACTCGGCGCAGGACGTGGAGCGGTCGGCCTTCCCCGACCGCTACCACCGGTGGGAGGCCATGGCGGCGTTCCTGATCGGCCAGGAGGGCGACGTCAGCGACCCGGCCGGCTGCGGCGAGGCCGTGGGGGACTACCTGCTCGCCTCCAACGCGGCGGGCACCGCCATCGAGTTCACCCGGCAGCAGCTGGGCGAGCCGTACCTGTGGGGCGGCAACGGCCCCGACGCCTGGGACTGCTCCGGCATCCTGGTCAAGGCGTTCGCCGCGGCGGGCGTGAAGATCCCGCGCGTGGCCAACGACCAGTACGTGTCCGGCGGCGCGCACCTGCCCGTGCGCGAGGCCAAGGCCGGTGACCTGATCTTCTGGGCGACCAACCCGGCGCAGCCGGTCACCGTGCACCACGTGGCCATGTACCTGGGCGACGACGAGTACATCCACGCCCCGCAGACCGGCGACGTGGTCAAGATCAGCAAGGTCAACTGGGACTACCACGAGTTGATGCCGCTGGCCGTCCGGCCGGGCGTGTAGGGAGGCGCGACGGTGTTCAACCACGACCCCATCCAGCGGCCCGCCGGACCGCCGGCGCCGAACGCGCCCACGCGCGACTACCTCAACACCCGCCCGCCCGGCACCGACGCGCAGTACGTGGTGCTGCCCCGGTCGCTGGTGGAGGCGATGCCGCTGCCGTGGCAGCAGCAGATGGCGCACCTGCTGGCCGACTTCCACCGCTCCTACGCCCACCTGACCTGGCCGGTGTACCGGGTGGTGCCGTCCCGGCGGGAGCGGCTGGTCGACCTGGACGAGGAGCAGCTGGCCGAGGTCGGCGTGCTGGTCGAGATCGACTCGGACGGCGAGCTGGTCTACCGCGACCGCAGCGGCCAGAAGATCCCGGACCCGGAGCACCGGACGGCGCTGGTGTCGGTGCTCGACCCGATCCCGGGCGAGCACGCCAACGCCAACCAGAACACACCGCCGCGCGGGTTCGCGCAGCCGCCGGGGGTGTCCCAGGGAGGGTTGTCGCAGGGAGGGTTGTCCCAGTCCGGGGCGCCGCAACCGGGTGTGCCGCAGCCGGGGATGTCCCAGCCGGGTGTGCCGCAGCCGACCTACCCGCAGTCGGGCCCGCTGCCCGTGCAGGCGCCGCCGCCCCCGCAGTGGCGGTCGTGACGCGCTCCCGCCCTGGTGTGCCGGATCGTGCATGGATCCTGGACACGGGTGGAAGCCTGGTGCCATGGCTGCTGATCCGAACGCGTGGTACTACTGCCTGACCCACCGCACGGTCGAGCGCGGCGTGGGCTGCCGCGGCGCGGACCGCATGGGCCCCTACCCGGACGAGGCGACCGCGCAGCGGGCGCTGGACCTGGCGCGGCAGCGCACCGAGTCGGAGGACCAGGCCGACCGCGAGTGGGGCAAGCGCTGAGGGCCGACCCGAGCGCCGGGGCGGGGAACGCCGGCCCCGGGCGCGCCCGCCGGTCTAGGGTGCACCCATGGTGGTGATCCGCACCGACCGGGCCGAGACGGACCCCGGCCTGGACTTCGGGGGCGTCCGGACCGAGTTCGGCCTGCCCGACGGGTTCTCCCCCGCCGCCCTGGGCGAGGCGCAGCGGGCCGTGACCGGGGACGTCGACCACGCCGACCGCGAGGACGCCACGGCGCTGCCGCTGGTGACCATCGACCCGCCCGGCTCGAAGGACCTGGACCAGGCGCTGCTGCTGGAGCGGGTCGGCGACGGCTTCCGGGTGCACTACGCCATCGCCGACCTGGGCGCGTTCGTGGAGCCCGACGGCGCGCTGGACGCCGAGGTGCGCCGGCGCGGCCAGACGCTGTACCTGCCGGACGGCAACGTGCCGCTGCACCCGCCCGTGCTGTCCGAGGGCGCGGCGAGCCTGCTGCCGGGCCAGGTGCGGCCAGCGGTGCTGTGGACGTTCGAGTGCGGTCCCGACGGCGAGCCGCGCGAGGTCCGCGTGCGGCGGGCCGTGGTGCGGTCGACCGCGCAGTTCGACTACGGGGGCGTGCAGGCGTCGTTCGACGCGGGCGAGCCGCACCCGTCGATCGAGGCGCTGCCCGACTTCGGCCGGCTGCGCCGGGCCCGCGCGGCCGACCGCGGCGCGGTGGAGCTCCAGCTGCCGGAGCAGGAGGTCGTGGCCACCGGCGACGGCGACTGGGCGCTGGTGATCCGGCCGCGCGCCGACGTCGAGACCTGGAACGCGGAGGTCTCGCTGCTCACCGGCATGGCGGCGGCGAGGATCATGCTGGACGCGCGGGTCGGCGTGCTGCGCACGCTGCCCGACGCCGACGACGGCGCGGTGGAGGCGCTGCGGCGCTCCGCGCAGGCGCTGGGCGTGCCGTGGCCCGACGGCGCGACGCCCGCGGAGCTGCTGGCGGGCCTGGACCCGGCGCGGCCGGAGGCGCTGGCGCTGTTCGTGGACGCGACCCGGCTGCTGCGCGGCGCCGGGTACACGGCGTTCGACGGCGAGGCGCCGGAGATCTTCACGCACGCGGGCCTGGGCGCGCCGTACGCGCACGTCACCGCGCCGCTGCGGCGGCTGGTGGACCGGTTCGCCACCGAGGTGTGCCTGGCGGTCACCGCGGGCGAGCCCGTGCCGGAGTGGCTGCGGCGGGCGCTGCCGCGGCTGCCGGGGCTGATGGGCGGCTCGGACGCGCTGGCGGGCAAGGTCGACCGGGCGATCCTGGACCAGGTCGAGGCGTGGGTGCTGGCCGACCGGGTGGGCCACGAGTTCGACGCGGTCGTGCTGCGCGCCGACGGCAACGCGGCGGACGTGTTCGTCGCGCAACCGCCGGTGATGGGCCGCTGCACCGGGCCGGACCTGCCGGAGGGCGAGTGGATCCGGGTGCGGCTCGCGGAGGCGGACCCCGATCGCCGGAAGGTCGTCTTCGAACGCGTGTGATGTGATGGCCCGGTGACTGGTATTCGTGAGCTCACCGTCGGGGTCCTGGGTGGTACGGGCGCGCAGGGCCGGGGCCTGGCGCTGCGGTGGGCGAAGGCGGGCCTGGAGGTCGTCATCGGGTCGCGCGGGGCCGAGCGCGCCGAGGCCGCGGCCGAGGAGGTGCGGGCGGCGACCGGGGGGCGCGTCAGCGGCGCGGACAACGAGGGCTGCGCGGCGCGGGCCGACCTGGTGCTGGTCGCGGTGCCGTGGGACGGGCACGCCGACCTGCTGGCGTCGCTGCGCTCCGCGCTGGAGGGCAAGGTCGTGATCGACTGCGTGAACCCGCTGGGCTTCGACAAGCAGGGCCCCTACGCGCTGCCGGTGCCCGAGGGCAGCGCCGCGCAGCAGGCCGCCGCGCTGCTGCCGGGGTCGCGGGTGACCGCGGCGTTCCACCACGTCTCGGCGGTGACCCTGGCGGACCTGTCGGTCGAGTCGGTCGAGGAGGACGTGCTGGTGCTCGGCGACGACCGCGAGGCCACCGACCTGGTGCGGGAACTGGCCGACACCGTGCCGGGCTTCCGCGGCGTCTACGGCGGGCGGCTGCGCAACGCCCACCAGGTGGAGGCGTTCACCGCGAACCTGATCGCGGTCAACCGCCGCTACAAGACCCACGCCGGCCTGCGGATCACCGGCGTCTGAGGTGCTGCCCGTCGACGACCTGGGCGAGCCGGTCCCGCTGCCCGCCCCGCCCCGGCGGGTGGTGAGCCTGGTGCCGTCGCTCACCGAGGCCGTGCTCACCGACGTCCTGGACCCGGCGGCGCTGGTCGGCGCCACCGACTACTGCACGCACCCGCCGGACCTGGACGTGACCCGGGTGGGCGGGTCGAAGTACCCGGACGTGGCGCGGGTCCTCGCGCTGCGCCCGGACCTCGTGCTGGCCAACAGCGAGGAGAACCGCCCGGAGGACGTGGCGCGGCTGCGTGCCGACGGCATCCCCGTGTGGGTGACCGAGGCGCCCGCCGGCGTCCTCGCGGCCCTGGGCTCGCTGCGCCGCCTGCTGGCCACCGCCTGGGACGCGGAACCCGCGTGGCTGCCGGCGGCCGAGGACCTCTGGCGCGAGGTGGCCCCGCCGTGGGCGCGGGCCGTGGTGCCGGTGTGGCGCAAGCCCTGGGTCGTCCTGGGCCGGGACACCTTCGCCGGCGACGTCCTGCGCCGCCTGGGCGTGGTCAACACCTTCGCGTCCCACCCCGAGCGCTACCCGCGCCCGCCCCTGTCCGACCTCCAGGAAGCCGACCTGGTGGTCCTGCCCGACGAGCCCTACAACTTCACCCGGACCGACGGCCCGCAGTTCTTCCCGACCCTGCGCCCGGTCCTGGTCTCCGGCCGCCACCTGACCTGGTACGGCCCGTCCCTCCTGACCGCCCACCCCACCCTGACCGCTGAACTCAGTGGCCCCGAACGTACGACACGCGAGCCCTGAACGTACGACTCGCGCGTCCTGAGTGTTCGACACGCGCGCGAGTCGTACGTTCGGGACCACCGTGTCGTACGTTCAGGACGGGTGAGTTCAGCGTTCGGGACGGGTTCAGGGGCGGAAGCGGTCGGTGGCGTTGAGCAGGGCGCGCCGGATGCCGGGTTCGTCGAAGGCGTGGCCCGCGTCCGGCACGACCACCAGTTCGGAGCCCGGCCACGCCCGGTGCAGCTCCCAGGCCGACACGGCGGGCGTGGCCACGTCGTAGCGGCCCTGCACGATCACCGCCGGGATGCCCGCGAGCCGACCCACGTCGCGCAGCAGCTGCCCCTCCTCCAGCCAGCCGCGGTGGTGGAAGTAGTGGTTCTCGATGCGCGCGAACGCCAGCGCGTACCGCGGGTCCGCGTGCGCCGCGACCACCTCCGGCCGCTCCAGCAGGGTGATCGTCGAGCCCTCCCACACGCTCCACGCCACGGCCGCCGGCCCGTGCACGGTCGGGTCCGGGTCGTTCAGCAGCCGCGCGTAGGTGCCGATCACGTCGCCGTCGGGCGCGAGCGCCGCCACCCGGTCCCACCGCTCCGGGAACAGGAACCCCGCCCCGCCGCCGTAGTACCAGTCCAGCTCCTTGCGGCGCAGCAGGAACACCCCGCGCAGCACCATCTCGGTCACCCGCTCGGGGTGGCTCTGCGCGTAGGCCAGCGCCAGCGTCGACCCCCACGAGCCGCCGAACACCTGCCACCGGTCCACGCCGAGGTGCTCGCGGATCTTCTCGATGTCCGACACCAGGTGCCAGGTCGTGTTGGCGGACAGGTCCGCGCCGGGGTCGGACATGTGCGGCACCGACCGCCCGCAGCCGCGCTGGTCGAACAGCACGATCCGGTACGCGGAGGGGTCGAACAGCCGGCGCTGCACCGGGGAGCAGCCACCGCCCGGACCCCCGTGCAGGAACACCACGGGCTTGCCGTACGGGTTGCCGCACACCTCCCAGTACACGCGGTTCCCGTCACCGACGTCGAGCATGCCCTGGTCGTAAGGCTCGATCTCGGGGTACATGCCTCCACTGTGCCCCAACCGGGGGAAAAGTGGATCTCCCGGGTTCGGGGCCGCCCGCGTTCCGGGCGGCCCCACCCGTCGACGATCAGTGGAAGGTGTGCTCCGGGCCGGGGAACTGGTGGCCCTTGACCTCGGCGGCGAACTGCTGGGCCGCGCCGACCATCAGGCCGGCCATGTCGGCGTACCGCTTGACGAACTTCGGCGCGCGCCCCCGCCGCAGGCCCATCATGTCCTGCCAGACCAGGACCTGCGCGTCGGTGTCCGGGCCCGCGCCGATGCCGACGGTCGGGATGCGCAGGTCGTGCGTGATCTGCTTGGCGACCTCGGCGGTCACCATCTCCAGCACGACCGCGAACGCCCCGGCCGCCTGCACCGCGTGCGCGTCGGCCACCACGGAGTCGAACGCCTCGCTGCGCCCCTGCACCCGGTAGCCGCCGAGCTGGTGCTCGCTCTGCGGGGTGAAGCCGATGTGCGCCATGACCGGGATGCCCGCCCGCACGATCGCCTCGACGTGCGGCGCGAAGTGCCGCCCGCCCTCCAGCTTCACGGCGTGCGCGCGACCCTCCTTCATGAACCGCACGGCGGTCGCCACGGCCTGCTCGACCGACACCTGGTAGGAGCCGAACGGCAGGTCGGCCACGACCAGCGCCTGCTTCACCGACCGGGTGACGCCGCGGACCAGCGGGATCAGCTCGTCCACGGTGACCGGCAGCGAGGTGTCGTAGCCGTAGACGTTGTTGGACGCCGAGTCCCCGACCAGCAGGACCGGGATGCCCGCCTCGTCGAACAGCTCGGCGGTGTACATGTCGTAGGCGGTGAGCATGGGCCACGGTTCGCCGCGGTCCTTCATCGCCTGGAGGTGGTGGATCCGCACTCGCTTTCCGGTCGGGGCGCCGGTGGCCCCGTTCCCGTAAGGCGCGGTTACCTCGGCAGAGGCCATCTTCGACCGTCCTCCCTCGGGGCCTGCCTCTTCGCGGGTCCCCGGGCGTCGTTGCACGGTTACCGGCCCAGCGTGACACGCCGGAGGGGAATTTGACCGGAGTGCGAGTAGCTTCACACGGCATGGCGTGCCGCATCACCGAACTCGTGCTGGACTGCACCGATCCCGAAGCCCTCGCCCGCTTCTGGTGCGGGGTGCTCGACTTCGAGGTGCTCGACCGGGAGGAGGGGCTGGTCGAGATCGGCCGCCCCGGCGAGTACCCGACGCTCCTGCTGGAGCGGGTCGACGAGCCCAAGCTCCAGAAGCTGCGGCTGCACCTCGACGTCAACGCCACCGACCGCGACCAGGGCGCCGAGCTCGAACGGCTGCTCGCGCTCGGCGCCCGGCGGGTGGACATCGGTCAGGGCGACGTGAGCTGGTACGTGCTGGCCGACCCGGAGGGCAACGAGTTCTGCCTGCTCAGCCGCCGCGTCGAGCCGTGAGCAGCCCGGCCCGCGCCCGGACGGCCGAGGTCGCCGCGGCCAGCTCGCCCGGGTCGGTGATCGTGGCGTTGCCCTCGTAGGCGACACCGGCGGGCACGGCGTCCGCGCCGACCGGGTCGGCGTCGAAGAAGTTGCCCCGGTAGGCGACGTGCTCCAGCGGCGGGCTGACGTGCAGCACGGCGGTGTTGTCGGCGCGGGCGACCACGTTGCCCTCGACCACCACCCACGCGGCCCCGTAGTCGGTGTAGAGGCCGAAGTTGTACGGGGTGCGCGTGTCCTCGACGACGTTCCCGGCGATCAGCGCCCCGCTGTCGGCGTCGTCGCCCTGCGGGCCGGACACGTAGACCCCGCCGCCGTCGGCCAGCGCGCCCATCGAGCCCGTGACGAGGTTGCGCAGCAGGCGGGTGCCGCGCCCCGGACCGGCGGCGATGCCGTTGTGCGGCACGTCCCGGACCTCGTTGTGCGCCACCGTGCAGCGCACGGTGTCCAGCAGCGCGACGCCGGGCGAGCCGGCGTGGTCCAGGCCCACCCGCCGCACCAGGTTGTCCTCGACCAGCACGTCCCGCGCGCCGACCACGGAGACGGCGGACGCGGCGAGGTCGTCGAAGTCGCAGCCGCGCACCTCGACGTCCGCGCCGCCGGTCACGCCGAGCGCGGTGGCGCCGAGCCGGGTGAAGCGGCAGTGCTCGAACCGCGCGCCGGTGACGCCGTCGAGCCGCACGGCCGCCGGGACCTGCACGTGCTCCTCCGGCACGGTCAGCCACGCGCCCTCGCCCACCACGACCCTGCCGATCGCGCCGCCGTCGTAGCAGCCGTTGGCGTGGTAGTGCAGGAACCCGCGGTCGCCGCCGGGCCGCAGCCACGTGGTGTCGGCGAACACCAGGCCGCGGAAGGCCACGTCCCGCGCGCCGGTGGCGTGCACCAGCACCTCCAGCTCGGGCGCGACGATCGAGCGCACCGGCTCGCCGGGGTGCGGCAGGAGGTGCAGGACGTGGTGGCGGGGGCGCGACCGGTCCAGGGCGAAGGCGCCGGGTTCGGCCAGGAACGACGGGTCGCCCTCCACCCTGGTCGGCGCGTCCGGGCCGACCGTCCGGCTGCCCTCCCACTCGGACCGGTAGACCTCCAGGGACCAGCCGAAGGCGGGCTGCGCCATGGTGATCGCGGTCGAGTCCCCGTCGCGGGCGAGCGCGGCGACGGCGAGCCGGGCCTCGGTCCACGGGTAGACGCCCCGGTGCACGAACTCCACGCCCGCGTTGTTCACCCAGTCCAGCGGGGCGTCGGTGACGTAACCGGTGTCGGTGCGGCGCACCTGACCGGGCAGCCCGTCGACGCCCGCGCGCTCGACCCGCCGGCCGTCGGCGGTCAGGTGCCGGGTGACCAGGTCGCCGACGTCGGCCAGCAGCACGCCGTCCCGCTCGCGCCACCCGGTGACCTCGCGCCCGCCGCTGATCACGACCTCCTCCGCGGCGTCGGTGCCGTGGCCGAACGCCTGGTAGACGACGCCGGAGTCGGCCTCGGTCAGCCGGAGCGGCGCGGTGAGCCGGTGCGTGCCCGCCCTGAGGTGCACGACGCCGCCGGTCCCCGCCACCGCCCGCCGGGCGCGGTCCAGGGTGGCGAACGGCCGGGCCGCGGTGCCCGGCGCGGCGTCGTCCCCGGCGGGGGAGACGTAGAACTCGGCCATGATGGCTCCTCGTGTGTTTACGCCATAAACAAGAGGGATGTATATCATGACCGGCGGAGGTGGGGCATGGACGAGGCCGGCGACCCGGACCTGGGGGTCGAGCTGCTGTGGGGCGAGCGGCCCGCGCTGAACCTGGCGCGGATCGTGGGCGCCGCGGTGGCGGTGGCCGACGCCGAGGGGTTAGCCGGGCTGTCGATGCGGAAGGTGGCCGAGCGGCTGGGCTTCACCACGATGTCGCTGTACCGGCACGTGCCGGGGCGTGATCACCTGGTGGACCTCATGTGCGACGCCGTGCTGGGGGAGCTTCCCGTTGGTGGGGCGGGGGCTGGTGGGGCGGGCGCGGGGGAGGTGGCCGCGAAGGAGGCGGGTGCGGGTGAGGCGGGTGCGGGCGCGGGTGGGTTGAGGGCTGGCGCGGGTGAGCCGGGCGGGGGCAGGAGTGAGCTGGGTGCGGGCGCGCCGGGTGCGGGTGGGCTGGGGGCGAGCGCGGGCGAACCAGGGGCGGACCGGAGCGGCGGCGACTCCGGTGGCGGCGACCTCGGCGATAACCCCGGCGGCGGGTGGCGGCCCCGCCTGGAGGCGTTCGCCAGGGTGGGCTGGGAGATCCGCCGGCGCCACCCCTGGCTGGCCGAGGTGCCCGTCAACCGCCGCGTGCCCGGCCCGAACGCGCTGGCCCACTACGAGCACGCCCTCGCCGTCCTGGCCGGCACCGCCCTCACCCCGGCCGAGGTGGTCGCCTCGGTCGGACTGCTCGGCCGCTTGCTGGACGCCGAGGCCCGCGCCCTCTCCGACGCGGTCCAGGCCGAGCGCAACACCGGCGTCGGCGACGAGGAGTGGTGGGGCGCCCGCGACTCGCTGTTCGCCCGGTTCGACCGCTACCCGGTGCTGACCGCGCTCTGGGAGGCGGGCGGGTTCGACCAGCCCGCCTCGTTCGAGTTCGGCCTGGCCCGCCTGCTCGACAGCATCGCGCTGCTCGTCGAACAGCGTGATGTAAAGCGTGATGAAACCTGTCGGGTGTGTGGTGGTCCGGTGGTCCAACCGCAGTCCGGCAGGCCCCGCGCGTACTGCTCCCGCGCCTGCCAGCAACGCGCCTACCGCAAGCGCAGGTCGGGGCCCGCGAGCTGACCCCGACCTGCCCCGGAACCCAGACCTGCCCTGGATCAGACCTGCCCGGAATTCAGACCTGCACGGTCGGCAGCACGACCAGCTGCCGCAGGTTGACGTGCTTGGGCCGGCTGGTGACGAACCCGATCACGTCCCCGATGTCGGCCGGGTGCAGCGGCGGCACCTGCTCCCGCCACGCCGCCAGGTGCGCGTCGACCTCGGGGTTGTCCATGTGGTCGCCCAGCTCGGACGTGACCAGGCCGGGCTCGACGTTGGTCACCCGCACGCCCAGCGGCCCGAACTCGGTGCGCAGGTTCGCCGACAGGTGCGTCACCGCCGCCTTGGTCGCGGCGTAGACGGCGTAGGTGGGGAAGGTGCCGTGCGCGCCCACGGACGAGATGTTCACCAGGTCCGCCACCCCGTTCCGCCCGGCCCCGACCAGGTCGTCGGTGAACGCCCGGGTCACGGTGAGCAGCCCGGTGACGTTGGTGTCGATCATCCGCCGCCACTCGTCGTCGCGGCCCGCGGTGATCGGGTTGCCCAGCATGACGCCCGCGTTGTTGACCACCAGGTCCACCCGGCCGAACGCGGCGTGGACCGCCTCGACGGCGGGGGCGAGGTCGCCGGTGACGTCGGCCGACACCGCGAGCGCCCGACCGCCCTCGGCCTCGATCTTCGCGGCCAGCTCGGCCAGCCGCTCGGCCCGCCGGGCCAGCAGCGCGACCTTCGCCCCGGACCGGGCCAGGACGAGGGCGATCTCGGCGCCGATGCCGCTCGCGGCACCGGTGACAACGGCAGTGCGGTTGTTCAGGTCGTAGGTCATGGCGACAACATTGGCCCTGGTCCCGGCCCGTACGAGAGGCCCCGTCCAACCCCGGTACCGCCGTTCCCTGGGTCCACCAGTACCCAGGTTGGCGGACCCGGGCGCGGCCATACTGGAGGGGTGACCCACGACCTCGGCGAATTCCTCCGCACCCGCCGGGCCCTGGTCCGGCCCGACGACGTGGGCCTGCCCGCAGGCGGCCGGCGACGCGTCCCCGGCCTGCGCCGCGAGGAGCTGGCGATGCTGGCCGGCGTGAGCGTGGACTACTACATGCGCTTGGAGCAGGGCCGCACGCCGGCCGTGTCCGACGCCGTGCTCGACGCGGTCGCCCGCGTCCTGCGCCTGGACGAGACCGAGCGCTCCCACCTGCGCAACCTCGTTCGCCCCACCCCGACCCGGCGCCCCGCGCCCCAGCGCGTGCGCCCCGGCCTGCGCCGGCTGCTGGAGATGTCCGGCGACGTGCCCGCGTTCGTGATGGGCCGCCGGTCCGACGTGCTGGCGTGGAACCCGCTGGCGGGCGCCCTGTACGGGTTCGACGACGCGTCCCCCGAGGACCGCAACTCGGCCCGGCACACGTTCCTGCGCCCCGAGGCCCGCACCTTCTACCGCGACTGGCCCGCGGTCGCCGCCGACATGGTGGCCTTCCTGCGCCTGGACGCGGGCCGCTACCCCGACGACGCCCGGCTGGCCGCGCTGGTGGGGGAGCTGGCGGTGAAGGACGAGACGTTCCGCAGGCTGTGGGCGCAGCACCGGGTCAGGGAGAAGACCCACGGCACCAAGCTGATCCACCACCCGGTCGTGGGCGACCTGGACCTCGACTACGAGGCCCTCAAGCCCGCCGGCGACCCGGACCTCACCCTCGCGGTCTACACGGCCCGCGTCGGCTCGCCGTCCGAGGAGCGCCTGAAGCTGCTGGCGAGCTGGAGCGCGTCGGTCGACGCCTGAAACAGCCGGGGCGACTGAACGGCCGGGGCAACCCGAACGGCCTGAAGAGCGGCCCTAGAGCCAATACCGGTGACTTAGAGGAGTTTGCGCTGCTTGTTGGCGGAGATGGTGCGGTAGTGCGGTGCGATCCGGACTGTCTCGGCAGGGTCGTGGGTGGGCTGTGGCCAGGTCCGGTGCTGGGCGCGTTTGAGTTTGTAGTTGGACATCTTGCGTTTGACCACGCGGGGGTTGCTGCGCCGTCGCCGTCGAGGCAGGAGGCGGGCCAGGATCTCGCGGACCCCGTCGAGCAGGGCGCCGGCTAATCGTTCAGGGGGAAAATGCGGCCTGGGCGGTGGTCTGGCGGCGGGCCAGACGCAGACTGCGGATGAACGAGAGCCGGTCGGGGTCCAGGCCGGCGTCGGTGGCGGCGGTGTGCATCAGCGACCGGATCGCGTGGTGCACCAGCAGATGTGCCCAGACCTCCTGCTCGACGCCGTCGGGCGAGCGGGAGCGCAGCACCTGCCAGGGGCCGCGTTGGTGGGTCTTGAGTTCGTCCAGCGCGGTCTCGATCTCCCAGCGTTGGCAGTACAACGCCGCCAACTCGCGTGCCGGGGCCTTGCGATGGTCCAGGATCGTGGTGATCAACCGATACGGCGCGTCGTGGGCGGGGCGGGCGGGGTCGTCCAGTGTGTACTCGACCACCCGCACCGTCACCGGATCCTTACGGCGGTAGTGGTCCTCGGTCGCCACGATCTCCGACAGGTACGACCCGTCCGGCAGCTCCTCGCGCACGGGCAGCACGATGTTGGACCGCACCCGCCACAACAGCTCCGCCCCGTTCGCCGACGCCGCCCGCCACAACGGCAGCCCGGCGAACCCCCGGTCGGCGATCAACAACTCGCCCCGGACCAGACCGGGAAACAGGTCCCGGGCCAGGGTCGCCTCCGCCACCGTGATCGGGCCCAGCGTGGCCGCGGTGATCGCGTGCGTGCCGCACTCGGCCACCGCCACCACCCGCACCTGCGGAAACGCCGCCCGATCACCCCGCGCCGCCGCCCGACCACTACCCGGCCGGCCGAACCGCTCCACGTTCTCCGGCGTGTCCGGCGCGTCGAAGGTCGTGCCGTCCACCGCCAACACCCGCCAGGACCGATACCAGGAACCCCGCGTCGTCGGCTCGGCCAACGGCTTCGCGACCTGCTCGAACAACGCCTTCAACGGCACCGGACCGAGCTTGACCCGGGCCCGTGAGATCGCCGCCGTCGTGGGCACCCGCCACGGCTTGGACCACCGCGTCGCCCACGACAGGCCCTCGGTCAACAACCGGGCCACCTCTTCATAACCCTGACCGGAGAACAGGCACATCGCCAGCACGAAGTAGACCACCACCCGCGGCGGCAGCAACCGGTCACGCTGCCCTTCCCGACCGGTCTCGGCGATCATCCGATCCACCAATTCAGGCGGAAACGACCTGGTCAACAACCCGATCGCGATCCGATCCGACAACCGCGCATCCGTCTCAGGCTTGGCCTGCCCAGGCCGTGGCATCCAGCACCTCCAGGACGCACAACCTACCGGATGAACCCTTAAGTCACTGGTATTGGCCCTAGAGCCTGTCCTCAAAGCGGGTGGTGGTGATCTGCTTTGATCTTGGGTTGTGGTGCGTAGGCACGAGTTGACCGATGAGCAGTGGCAGGCGATCGAGCCCCTGCTGCCCGTTTCGGGGGCGAAGGGGCGCCCGCTGGTGGACGACCGTCGGGTGATCAACGGGATGCTGTTCAAGGCCAGGACCGGGGTCGCCTGGCGTGACCTGCCCGAGCGCTATGGACCGTGGAAGACGGTCTACAACCGGTTCTGGTGCTGGTCGCGCACCGGCACCCTCACCGCACTCGTGACGAAGGTCCGCGTCATCGCCGAGGCGATCGACGAACTCGACCGCGAGGTCTCGGTGGACTCCGGCATCGTGCGCGCCCACCGGCACGCCGCCGGCGCCCGCCGCATCACCGCGTCCCACACAGGGGGCGGTCGGGTCGTGCGGCGGGCACAGCGAACCAGGTGATCATGCCATCGGCCGCTCCCGCGGCGGACCCACCACCAAGATCCACCTGGCCTGCGACGGTCACAGACGGCACCTGTCGATCGTCCTGACCGGCGGCAACGTCAACGACTGCACCCAGTTCACCCGCGTCATGGCCGGCATCGAGTTCCGCCGACCGGGACCGGGCCGCCCGGCGACCAGGCCCGCACGGGTCATCGCCGACAAGGGTTACTCGACCAAAGCGATACGCTCCCACCTGCGCACACGGGGTATCCCGGCCGCAATCCCAGAGCGCCGTGACCAGCAGGCCAACCGGCGGCGACGCGGCCGGGTCGGTGGACGACCGCCAGCCTTCGACCGCACCGCCTACAAACGCCGCAACGTGGTCGAACGCTGCTTCAACCGGCTCAAGCAGTTCCGCGCCATCGCCACCCGCTTCGACAAGACCGCCACCTCCTACCGAGGCATCCTCGACCTGGCCACCCTGCTCATCTGGCTTTGAGGACACGCCCTAGGAGCAGCGCGTGCCCTCGGCGGGCAGCGTGAGGCTGATCAGGTACTCGTGCCCGGCGGTGTCCACGCACCCGTTGCCCTGGAGGTAGACGGTGTGCTGGTTGCCCTCGAACGTCAGCAGCCCGCCACCCAGCTCCCGGGCCAGGCTCACGCCCGCGTCGTACGGCGTGGCCGGGTCGCCGGTGGTGGAGACCACCAGCACCGGGGGCAGCCCGGACACCGGCTCGGGCGCCTCGGCCGTCGGCGGCACGGGCCAGAACGCGCACACGTCCAGCGCCGCCGCGGCCGGCTGCCCGTCGTCGAGGAAGGGCGCGGCCTCCTTGTACCGGCGGGCCAGGTCGTCCAGCACGGCCCGGTCCGTCACGGCCGGCTTGTCCACGCAGTTGATGGCGGTGAACGCGTCGGTGACCGAGCCGTACCGGCCCTCCGCGTCGCGGTCGAAGTAGCTGTCCGCCAGCAGCATCAGCACCTCGCCGCCACCGCCGCGCAGCTCGGTGAGCCCGCTGTTCAGCGCCGTCCACAGCTCCTCGGAGTACATCGCCTGGATGGCCCCGGTGATGGCGTCGTTGTAGGCCAGCTGCCGGTCGCCGACCGGGACCGGCCGCTGGACCAGCGGCAGCGTCAGGTCCCGGAACGCCCGGTTGGCCCCGGCCGGATCGCTGCCCAGCGCGCAGTCCGCCTGCCGCGCGCACCACGCGGCGAACGCGTCGAACGACTTCTGGAACCCGGCGCCCTGCGCGATCAGCGACTCCACCTGGCTCTGGGTCGGGTCCACCGCCCCGTCGAGCACCAGTGCCCGCACGTTGCCGGGGAAGTCCTGCGCGTACTCGGCGCCGATGTGGGTGCCGTAGGAGTAGCCCAGGTAGGTCAGCTTCTCGTCGCCCAGCGCCGATCGCATCACGTCCAGGTCGCGCACCACGTCGCGGGTGCCGACGTTGGCCAGCAGGTCCTCGCCGCTGGTCCGCGCGCACTTCTCGGCGTACTGCCGGTTCTCCGCCTCGGTCTGGGCGATGCCCTCCGGCGAGGTGTCCACGTCGACGTCGAGCCGCTCGGCGTCGCGCTCGGCGTCGGTGAGGCAGCGGATCCGCGGTTCGCTCGCCCCGATGCCGCGTGGGTCGAAGCCGACCAGGTCGAACCGCTCGCCCAGCGGTGACGACCGCACGGTGGTGGCCAGGCTCGCGGCGGAGGTCATGCCGGACCCGCCGGGACCACCGGGGTTGACCAGCAGCGACCCGATGCGCTCCCCGGTCGCGGTCTGCCGCAGCAGGCCGACCCTGATCGTCCGGCCGTCGGGCTCCGCGTAGTCGAGCGGCACCTCCAGGCGGGCGCACTCCAGGTTCCGCCGGTTCTTCAGCAGGGAGGCCGAGGCGCCCGTGGTGGCGTAGCCGTCGCAGTCCTCCCAGCCCAGCTGCTGCCCGTAGAACCGCTCCAGCCCGGCGGGCACGGCCCCGGCGGGCCCTCTCCGCTCCAGCACCGTCCCAGCGCCGGGGGAACCGGCCACCACGGACGTGCAGGAGGCGAGGACCGGCAGGGCCAGGAGCAGCAGGAGCGATCGGCGCACACGTCGATCGTAGGTGTGACTCGTCGGCCACAACGTCCGCCGCGGGCGCGTCCGGTGAGCGAGAATGCCCCCATGCCACAGCTCCGACTCGCCCTCGCCCAGGTCAACGCCTGTGTCGGCGACCTGGCCGGCAACGCCGAACTCGTCGTCGAGTGGTCCCGCAAGGCCGTGGAGGCAGGTGCCCACCTGGCCGTCTTCCCCGAGATGGCGCTGACCGGGTACCCGGTGGAGGACCTGGCGCTGCGCGTGTCCTTCGCGGAGGCGTCCAAGGAAGCCCTGCTCGGCCTGGCCGCGGCGCTGGACGAGTCCGGGTGCGGCGAGCTGGCCGTGTTCGTCGGCTACCTGGACCGCGACGCCGCCGGGATGCGCAACTCCGCCGCCGTGCTGCACCGCGGCCGGGTCGTCGCCCGGCAGCACAAGCACCACCTGCCCAACTACGGCGTGTTCGACGAGCGCCGGTACTTCACGCCGGGCGACTCGCTGGACGTGGTGCGCGTCCACGGCCTCGAAGTGGGCATGGTCATCTGCGAGGACCTGTGGCAGGACGGCGGCCCGGTCGCCGCGCTCGGGCGGGCCGGGGTGGACCTGGTGGTCTCGCCCAACGCCTCGCCCTACGAGCGGGAGAAGGACGACGCCCGCCTGCCGCTGGTGGCCCGGCGCGCCGCCGAGGCCGGCGCGCCGCTGGCCTACGTGAACCTGGTCGGCGGCCAGGACGAGCTGGTGTTCGACGGCGACACCATGGTGGTCACCGCGGACGGGACGCTGGTCACCCGCGCGCCGCGGTTCGTGGAGCACCTGGTGGTGCTGGACCTGGACCTGCCGGGCGGCGCGTCGCGCGCCGAGGGCGACCACGGCGGGTTCGCCGTGCACCGCCGCACCCTGTCCGACGAGCCGCTGCCCGCCTACGAGCCGCTGCCCGCGCCGCAGGTCGCCGAGCCGCTGTCCGACGAGGCCGAGGTGTGGCACGCGCTGGTCACCGGCCTGCGCGACTACGCGCACAAGAACGGGTTCCGGTCGGTGGTGCTCGGCCTGTCGGGCGGCATCGACTCGGCCGTGGTGGCCGCGCTGGCGGTGGACGCCCTGGGCGCCGACCACGTGTACGGCGTGTCGATGCCGTCGGACTACTCGTCGGAGCACTCCCGGTCCGACGCCCACGACCTGGCGCAGCGCACCGGCCTGCACTACTCGGCGCAGCCGATCGCGGACATGGTGCGGGTCTTCGTCGACCAGCTGGGCCTGACCGACCTGGCCGAGGAGAACGTCCAGGCCCGGTGCCGCGGCGTGACCCTGATGGGGCTGTCCAACCAGCACGGGCACCTGGTGCTGGCGACCGGCAACAAGACCGAGCTGGCGGTGGGCTACTCGACCATCTACGGCGACGCGGTCGGCGGGTTCGCGCCCATCAAGGACGTGCTGAAGACCCTGGTCTGGTCGCTGGCGCGGTGGCGCAACGCGGAGGCCGAGAAGCTGGGCGAGCTGCCGCCGATCCCGGAGAACTCGATCAGCAAGCCGCCGTCGGCGGAGCTGCGGCCGGGGCAGGTCGACACCGACTCGCTGCCGGACTACGAGCTGCTGGACTCGGTGCTGGACGACTACGTCGAGGGCGACAAGGGCTACCGCGACCTGATCGCCATGGGCTTCTCCCACAAACTGGTGGACAAGGTCCTCCGGATGGTGGACAGGGCCGAGTACAAGCGCCGCCAGTACCCGCCGGGCACGAAGATCACCTTCAAGGCGTTCGGCCGCGACCGCCGGCTGCCGATCACGAGCGGCTGGCGCGAGGGCTGAGCTCCGCATCTCCCGACCTCCTTCTTCCGTCCCTGCTTCTTCACTCTTCAAAAGCGGGTGGGGACGGCAGGAGGGCCGACACACGTTCGTGTGGTTTGCCGCCCGCGCCGCGACACCGCTCCCGCGGGCTCTGACAGTGTCGTTCCCACGAGCCCCTGACCTCGGAGAACGGGGTTCGCGACCGGTTGAGACCCCTCGGGAGGACGACATGCTGAAGAAGGCCGCCTCGATCGCCGCCGCCACCACCCTCGCCACGGTCCTGGTGCAGGCCGACGGCCACGCGTCCCCCGCGCGGGCGCAGGAGGAGGCGTTCGTCGGCGGCAGCGGCACCAGCGCCGTGGACACGCGCTTCGCCTTCGGGGTCTTCGGCGGCGAGGGGGAGGAGGCGACCGGGTTCGCCCTGTTCCGCAACACCGCGGAGGGCGTCGAGGAGCGCCTGGGCGGCATCACCTGCGTGAACATCGTCGGCAACGCCGCCATCTTCAAGATCAAGGACGTCGGCAGCGAGGGCGGCACGCACCGCCAGTTCTTCGTCCGCGACAACGGCCCGACCGGCGAGGGCGAGCCGACCGACGAGCTCAACGCCTACGGCGTCCCGTCCAACGAGTCGCCCGACAAGTGCGACAAGCCCGACGAGGACATGAAGGGCCAGGTCATCACCGCGGGCGACATCGCGGTCGTCACCGGCGAGGAGTGACACCGCCCCGGCGCGCCGCCCGCGGCAGCAGCAGCGACACCAGCGCCCCGACCCCGCAGATGACCGCCGTGATCAGGAAGATCTCGTGGTACTCGGTCAGCAGGGCCCCGGTCAGCGCCCGCTCGTAGGCCGCCGCCGCGGCGGCGAACTCCTCGGCCGACCGGCCGAACGGCAGCGGCGTGTCCAGGTCGGCGGTCAGCTCCCGGAACCGGTGCAGGCCCCACGCCGACAGCCCGGCCACGCCGACCAGCATCCCGGTCATCCGCGCCACCACGACCGCCGCCGACGCCACGCCGTGCCGGGCCTCCGGCACCACCCGCAGCACCGACGCCGACACCGGCGCGATCACCAGCCCCAGCCCGAACCCGGCCACCGCCAGGTCCCGCCCGACCACGGACGAGGCCACGTCGGCGGGCCACCGCGCGATGACCAGGTACGCCGCGCCGGCGATCAGCAGCCCGGCGAACGACACCCACCGGTCGCCGATCCGCCCGGCCAGCCAACCGCCGACCAGCGCGCCCACCGGCAGCGCCACCAGGAACCGGGCCAGCATCGCCGCTGCGGCCGCCGAGTCCCGCCGCAGCACCGTCTGCGCGAACAGCTCCACGTCCACCAGCGTCACCATCAGCGCCGCGCCCGCCGCCAGGGACACGCCCAGCGAGGCCAGGAACGGCCGCCACTGCACCCCCGCCGGGTCCAGCAGCCGCACCGGCGACCGCCGCTCCCACCACAGGAACGCGGCGAGCACCACCACCGACGCGCCCAGCACCGGCCAACCCCACGGCGGCAGCACCGCCCGCGACGGGTCCGGGTTGTAGAGCCCGACGACCACCAGGCCCAGCGACAGCGCCAGCAGCGCCCCGCCGACGAAGTCGACCCGCACGCCCGTCCGCGCCGACCGGGGCACGGTCCGCTGCACCACCACCGCCGCCACCGCGGCCAGCGGCAGGTTCACCCAGAACACCCACCGCCAGCTCTGCGGTTCCAGCGACTCGAACACCGACCACGCGTTGAACAGCGACGCCACGCCGACCCCGTACAGCGTGCCCAGCACGCTGCCCAGCTCCTGCGCCGCGCCCACCACGCCCAGCGCGGAGGCCCGCCGCTCCGCCGACCACAGGTCCGCCACCAGCGCCATCGTCACCGGCAGCAGCGCGCCGCCGGCCAGGCCCTGCACCACCCGCCCGGCCACCAGCAGCGGCAGGTCGCCCGCCAGCGCGGTCACCGCGGAGCCCAGCGCGAACCCGACCAGGCAGGCGTGCAGCACCAGCCGCCGCCCGAACCGGTCGGACAGCTGCCCCAGCAGCGGCATCCCCGCCACGTAGCCGAGCAGGTACCCGGTCACCACCGGGGTGGCCCGCTCCAGCTTGTTCACCGGGATGCCCAGGTCCCGCACCATGTCCACGAGCACGCCGACGACCACGTAGGCGTCCAGCGCGCCCAGCAGCACCGCGCCCGCCCCGGCGCCGATCGCCAGCCGGCGCGACGCGGGGGACGCCGGGGACGCCACCGCGCTCACGCGGGCGCGGTGACGGAGAAGGGCTTGTCGAAGTCGGACAGGTCGATGGTGACCGCCGCCCCGCCCGGCAGCGTGAACACCGCGTTCACCAGCCTGTCCTCGCGCACCGAGAACCGGGACGCCACGTCCGCGTCGATCCCGGGCACCAGGCCCGCCACCACGTCCCGCGGCACGGTCGCCTCGACCACCGTGACGCCGTCGTCCGAGCTGACGGTCTTCTCGTCGCGCGCGTCGCCCAGCACCTTCGCCACGCCCCGCTCCGGGTCGAGGATCGCGGTCGGGTCGTACACCTGGCCGGCCAGCGCCGCCGGCAGTTTCGTGAACCCGCCGGTCGGGCCCTTGAAGTACAGGTCCTGGTCGACCAGGACGTACTCGACCTCGATCAGCTGGCCGAACTGCTCGACCTTCGCCCGCCCCCGCGACCGACCGGCCGAGTCGAGGTCGCCCTCGGCGCCCTTGACCGTCACGTCCGGCAGCTCGCCGTCCACCTCGATCACGAAGTGCGTGCTGGTCACCGCCCTCATGCCCGCGGCGGCCCGGTCCAGCACCTCCGGACCGGCGGGCAGCCCACCGCCGTCCCCGGAGGACGTGCAGCCGGCCACGAGGGCGAGCAGGAGCGACCCGACCAGGGCGCGACGAGGGAACATGGGGCAGATCGTAGAGCTCCCGCCCGCCCGCGCCGGGTCGCTCGCCGACGCCGGCCCTTGACCTGCGGGTAAGCTCACCGCGTGCGACTGCGCAGGCGCGTACCGGCGAGGCGGCCACGCAGGGCCGGTGGTCCTTACCTAGGCTTCGCCCCATGAACCGCCAGCAGGAGTTCGTGCTCCGCACCCTAGAGGAACGCGACATCCGGTTCGTCCGGCTCTGGTTCACGGACGTCCTGGGCTTCCTCAAGTCCGTCGCGATCGCCCCCGCGGAGCTCGAAGGCGCCTTCAACGAGGGCATCGGCTTCGACGGGTCCGCGATCGAGGGCTTCGCCCGCGTGTACGAGTCCGACATGGTGGCCAAGCCCGACCCGTCGACGTTCCAGGTGCTGCCCTGGCGCACGGCGGAGAACAACCACTACTCCGCCCGCATGTTCTGCGACATCGCCATGCCGGACGGCTCGCCGTCGTGGGCCGACCCGAGGCACGTGCTGCGCCGCGCGCTGGCCAGGGCCAGCGAGGCCGGGTTCACCTGCTACGTGCACCCGGAGATGGAGTTCTTCCTGCTCAAGAGCCTGCCCGACGACGGGGGCGAGCCGATCCCGGCCGACAACGGCGGCTTCTTCGACCAGACCAGCCACGAGACCGCGACCCACTTCCGCCGCCACGCCATCGAGGCGCTGGAGGCCATGGGCATCTCGGTCGAGTTCAGCCACCACGAGGGCGCGCCCGGCCAGCAGGAGATCGACCTGCGCTACGCCGACGCCCTCACCATGGCCGACAACGTGATGACGTTCCGCTACGTCATCAAGGAGGTCGCGATCACCCAGGGGGTGCGCGCCTCGTTCATGCCCAAGCCGTTCACCGACCAGCCCGGCAGCGGGATGCACACGCACGTGTCGCTGTTCGAGGGCGACCGCAACGCGTTCTACGACGCCGAGGACCCCTACCAGCTGTCGGACACCGGGAAGATGTTCGTCGCCGGCCTGCTCAGGCACGCCCGCGAGATCTCCGGTGTGACCAACCAATGGGTGAACTCCTACAAGCGCCTGATCGTGGGGGGCGAGGCGCCCACCGCGGTGTGCTGGGGCCACGCCAACCGGTCCGCGCTGGTGCGCGTGCCGATGTACTCGCCGGGCAAGTCCTCGTCGCGCCGGGTGGAGATCCGGAGCCTGGACTCGGCCTGCAACCCGTACCTGGCGTACGCGGTGATCCTGGCCGCGGGCCTGAAGGGCATCGAGAAGGGCTACGAGCTGCCGCCGGCCGCCGAGGACGACGTGTGGTCGCTGACCGACCGCGAGCGCCGCGCGGCCGGCTACGACAACCTGCCGCAGAACCTGGGCGAGGCGCTGGTCGAGATGGAGAACTCCGAGCTGCTGCCCGAGGCGCTCGGCGAGCACGTGTACGACTTCTTCCTGCGCAACAAGCGCACCGAGTGGGACGCGTACCGGCGCAGCGTGACGCCGTACGAGTTG
Source organism: Saccharothrix sp. BKS2 (assembly GCF_047689505.1). Lineage (NCBI taxonomy): Bacteria > Bacillati > Actinomycetota > Actinomycetes > Pseudonocardiales > Pseudonocardiaceae > Saccharothrix > Saccharothrix sp. BKS2. Next base: position 163,997 of record NZ_JAUQOL010000018.1, read on the forward strand.
CGCACCCTGTTGCCGGTCCTGTGAGGGGAGCTTCCGTGCGGGTCGTACGCACCGAGCACTCGGAGAAGCTAGGTTTGCCGACCGTGACCGAGGTGCCCGCGCGTTCGGAAACCCGTCCTGCCTTCATCGCGTGCACGGTGGCCAGGGCCGCCGAGCTGCCCGCGGTGAAGGTGCTGTCCGGCTCGTTCCTGGCGACCCACCCGGAGGCCAGGTTCCTGGCCCTGGTGGTCGACGCCCTGCCCGAGCACTCGGGCCCCGGCCTGGTCACCCCGGCCGACCTGGGCGTGCCCGCCGAGGAGCTGGCCGAGCTGGCCACCGGCTGCACCGCCGACCAGCTGTGCGGCCTGCTGCGGCCCGTGCTGCTGGAGCAGCTGCTGGGCCAGGGCGTGCCGGTGCTCTACCTGGACCCGTGGGTGAAGGTGCTGGGCTCGCTGACCGACCTCGTCCTGGGCGCGGTCGGGCGCGGGCCCCTGGTCCTGCTGCCCAGGTCCCTGCGCCCCCTCCCGGACGACGGCCTGCGGCCCACGCCCGCCGAGCTGCTGGAGACCGGCGTCTTCGACCCGGGCTTCCTGCTGGTGGCGCCGGGGGCCGAGCCGTTCCTCCACTCGCTGGCCGAGCAGCTGCGCCGCGCCCCGGACGCCACCAAGGCCGTGCTGGACATGGCCCCGGCCCTGGTCAACATCCACGTCCTGCGCAACGCGACGGTGGGGTTGTCGGCGTGGAACGCGGGGCAGCGCGACCTGCACCGCCGGGACGACGGCACCCTGACCACGCTGGGCGAACCGCTGCGCAGCGTCCACTTCGCGGGCTTCGACCCCCAGCGCCCGTGGCTGCTGTCGGCGGAGTTCGCCGACCGGCCGCGCGTGCTCCTGTCCGAGCACCCGCACCTGGCCGAGCTGTGCACCGAGTACCGCGCCGACCTGCTCCGCAAGGGGCACGCGCCGCAGAAGGTCCGCTACGGCTTCGGGCAGCTCGCGGACGGCACCCTCATCCCGGACGAGCTGCGCGCGGACTACCGCGAAGCGGCCCGCGCGAGGGCCGGTTCGGCGTTCAGCGCCGAGGGGCGGAGGCCGGCGCCGGCTCCCGAGGAGCCTGCCGCTGAGGAGTCGGCCCCTGAGGAGTTGCCCGCCGAGACCCCCGACGCTGCCTGGGGCCCGGTCAACGGGCAGGTCAACGGCCGGGTGAACGGGCACGTCAACGGCCGGCCGCAGCCCTCCCGGCCGGAGCCCTCCCGGTCGCCGGCCCCTGAGGCGCCGGCCGTCGAGGACCCGGCCAGCGAGGACCCGGCCGCCGAGAACCCGACCAGCGAAGGCCCGGCCACCGGGGCGTCGGCTGCGGATGTTCCGGTCCCCGAGGCCCCGGCTGCCGAGTATTCGGCCACCGAGGTTCAGGCCACCGAGGTCCAGTCGCACGAGGACCCGGCTCCCGAGAGCCCGACCGCCGCCACCTCGCCGGAGCCCTCCGCGCCGCCGGCACCCCCGACCACCAGCGCCACCGCCACCGGCAGCACCACCGCCAGCACCACCCCCGCCGACACCCCTCCCAGCACCACCCCACCGCAGGCCGACCGAACCCCCACCCCACCCCCGGCCTTCGGCCCGGACGGCGGCGCGGCGTTCGTGGCCTGGGCCTGCGAACCGGTCCCCGACCTGCCGGGCAGCACCCGCTGGGCCGCCGCGCTCTGGCGCTCCGACCCCGCGCTCCGCACCCAGTTCCCCGACCCCTTCGGCGCGGACGGCGCGGCCTTCCGCGACTGGTGCGCCGGGATCGGCGTGGCGTCCGGCCGCCTGCCCGCGTCCGCCGTGCCCAGGTCGCGCGCCGAATCGCCCGTCCTGCACGACCAGCTCGGCGTCACCGTCCTCGGCACCGGCCCGGTCGCGCGGCTCGTCCACGCCGCCGCCCGCGCCTCCGGCCTGCCCACCTCCACCACCGCCGGCTACCCCGTGGTGGTGCGGGTCGGCACCAGGCAGCCCGTCCCGGACAGCCGCTTCGTCGTCGACTACCTCCTCGACGACGAGCAGCCCGGCGGCGCGAGCGAGGTCTGGGTCCCCTCCGAGACCACCCGCGCCGCGCGCGAGCGCCAGGGCGGCCCGGTCGCCCGCGTCCTCCCGCTGCCCGTGGCCGAGGCCGACACGCGCGAACCCGAATTCCCCGATCGCGTGATCTTCGGGGCCCTGGCCGACCACGCGATCGACCGCGAGGGCAACGTCCTCGGCGCGGTCTCCGCGTTCCTGTCCGCGTTCCCCGACCGCTCGGACCTCACCCTGCGGATCGAGGTCACCAACGCCAGGACCCACCCGGAGGCCGCCGAGCGCCTGCGCCTGGCCACCGCCGCCGACCCGCGCATCGAGCTGGTCGACGACCTCGGTCGCGTCGACTGCCTGGTCCAGCTCCACCGGGGTGGCGCGGACGACCGGATCGTCCACGCCCTCGGCGGGCACGCGGCCGTCGGCACGCCGGTCCTGACCTCCGACCACGGCGCGGTCGCGGAGCTGTTCGACAAGAACTCGGTGATCTTCGTGCCGTGCCGCCAGGGCGTCGAGCCCGACGTGCAGGCCGCCGCCAAGCTGATGCGCGCCATCGCCGACGACCGGTCGACCGCCGCCGCCATCGGGCTCAAGGGCCGCGAGCGCGTCCGCGCCACCCGCAGCACCGCCGCGGTCGGCGACGTCCTGCGCGAGCGCGTCGAGCACGCCTATCGGACCTGGCGCGCCCGCCGGCCCAAGCCCGTGCCGACCGTGGACCCGATGACGGCGCTGCACTCGGCCAAGCACGCCCTGCTCCGCCAGCCCGACGTGGGCGTCGCCAGCCGCACGCCCATGGCGCCGCAGCTGCGCAAGGTCGTCCTGCGGGTGCTCGACCACTACGACAACCACATGCGCGACGTGCTCGGCTCCCTGGTCGACGGGGTCGAGCGCACGGTGTCCGAGCTGGTCCGCCGCCAGGACGACCTCTCCACCGGCATCGGCCTGGGCGAGCTGGAGGTGCTGCGCGCCGAGCTGGAGCAGCACGCCGAGAACCAGGGCCACCTCGCCGACCAGCTCGTCGGCGTCGACGACGGCGTGGTCCGGGTCCGCGCGGACATGGCCGGTCAGGGCCGCAGGCTGCGCGAGATCGAGGACGCGCTGGTCGCGGAGGCCGGCAAGCGCGCCAAGCAGGGCGACGCGCTCGCCCACCGCATCGACAAGCTCACCGGCGCCCTCGAACGCACCCTCGACCGCATCGACTCGCTGGAGTCGAAGGTCGTGGACGTGCTGCGCGAGCGCGACCACCGGATGGACGCCGGCCTGCGCGCCGCCAACCAGGCCCAGCAGACCGCCGACGCCCTGCGCCGGGTGGTCGTCCGCGAGCACGAGCGGCACAGCGACGCGGTGCCGCGCAGCTCCCTGGTGCTCACCGACGTGGGCCTGCTGCGCCTGCCGTCCGACGACGCGTTCATGCTGCCGCTGCTGTCGAGCAACGGGGTGTGGGAACCGGGGCTGTCGCAGCTGATCGACGAGGTGGTCGAGCCGGACGGGATCTTCCTCGACATCGGCGCCTACGTCGGTTACCAGACCGTGCGGATGCTCAGCCGGTTCGGCACGGGCGGCGCGGTGGTCGCGGTCGAGCCCTGCCCGTCCGCGCGGGCGCTGCTCAAGCACAACGTCGAGGTCAACCTGCCCGAGCGCACCGCGCAGCAACTGGTCCTGGTGGACGCGGCCGCGTGGGAGAGCAGCGGCGAACTGGTCACCAACCCCGCCCTCACCGGCGGGGTGTCGGTGGCCCCGCTGCCCGAGGGCGCGCCGGAGGACGTCGCGAAGGTCCGCGCCACCCGGCTCGACAAGGAGCTGGAGGCGGTGCCGAGCCTCCAGGGCCGCAAGCTCTCGGTCGTCCGGGTCGACGCGCCGGGTCGCGGTCACCGCGCGCTGGCCGGGCTCGTGCGCCTGCTGCGCCGGGACCGCCCGCACGTGTTCATCGAGTTCTCGGCCTCGGCGACGCAGGGCTTCGGAGACGATCCGGTCACGGTTCTCAAGGAGTTCCGGATCTGGGGCTACGACCTGGTGCCCGTCGCCACCCGCGAGGCGGCGTCGCCGGAGCAGATCGTGGCCGCGATGGAGGGCCTGCGGACCATCCCGCTGTGGCTGCGCCCCCGCCCGGTGGCGCCCAAGAGTCCCGCCCAGCAGGTGGCCCGACCGCTCCGGCAGACCGCTGACCAGGCGATTTGACTTGTGCCAAGGTCATGAGTAACTTTTGTCGAGTCGCCAGCAAGACCCCGGAACGAGCGGTTGACACCGCGAATCGGGCCGGGTAGGATTCTGCGGCGGCAAGCTCCCAGAAGCGAATAAGTAGCACCAAGGTGCTGCCTCGGGTCTGGAAGACAAAGCAAATTGAATGCGAAGCGGGATCAACGCGGAGCGAAGAAGCCGGAACCGGCCGATTTGACACCGCGAAAACGAACCGGCTAAGCTTCAAACACAAGCGAAACACCGGAAACACAAAGCCCCGGAATGAACCGCAGTAAGATGCGGGACAAGATGGTGAGCGCGTGTTCTTTGAGAACTCAACAGCGTGCCGAATAGCCAGTAAATTTATGATCCTCGTCAAGAGGATTCC